>NZ_JBIVXF010000003.1:0-584593 GCF_044769045.1 Streptomyces sp. NPDC090741
CGGCGCGGGGCGGGCGGGGGGGGGCGCCCCCCCCCGGGCCGGGGCCCCCCCCCCGGCCCCGGGCGGGCCCCCCCCCCGCCCCCCACCCCCCCCCCGGGGGGGGGGGCCCCCCCCACCGCCGTGCCGTTCCCGCCCGGGCGGGGGAGTCAGCCGGCGGTATCGGCGGACGGGGGCGTCCAGAGCATGAGGTTGCTCATCAGCTCCGCCTGCTCGATGGCGTCGTCCAGGGCGTGGTGGGTGTGCGGGCGGGTGGAGAGCAGTTCGCGCGGCATCCGGCCCTTGACCGCCGCGCGCAGCGGGACCCGCGCCTTCGTCGCGTACAGGGTCTTCATGTCGAGGCAGCCGGAGTGCCCGAACGGGCTCTCGCCGCCGAAGCTCATCAAGTACCAGTAAAGGAAGGTCCAGTCGAAGGAGGCTGGGTACCCGCACATCACGGGCTGTGCCCCGGCGTCGGCGGAGACCTCCCGTACCCACGCGCGGAACTCCGCCATGGCCGCCGCCGGTTCGGCGCCCTCCCGGAGCAGCCGGTCCCGGTCGAGACCGCTGACAGCGAGCGCCTCGGGTACGTACTGGTCGCTGATCGGGCGGAGTTCGCGGTAGAAGGTCTGCCGTTCGGGGTCCGCGGCCGTATACGAAGCGCCGTCCTGCCGCCCCGCGACGGCGGCCCCGAAGCTGATCATCGAGTACGGACCGGGGATCGGGCCGTCGGCCTCGATGTCGACGGAGATGTAGAGGCTGGGGCGTGCGCTGCGGGCCGGCATGAGCGGGATCATGCCAGCTCGCGCCGCTCCGATCACCCCGATTCCCGGTGCCGGGAGGGTGGGACACCCGCTACGCGGGATTCCGGGGCGAGGACATCCGGTCCACCATCCGTACGACCGTCCGGCGGCTCGCGAGCCGTCCGCTGAAGGCCATGATGCGGTTCATGGATCCGGAGATCACGCTCGGCGGCGGATTCCTGCGGTCCAGCGCCTTCAGCGCGGTGCGCACCACCTCCGCGGAGCTCTGCATCCTGGTGCCGCTGGCGGCGTCCTCCGTGCCGACCACATCGAAGAACTCCGTCTTCGTCGCGCCGGGCGACAGCGCCAGGACGCGCAGCCCGGTGCCCTGGGACTCCTGCCAGAGTGCCTCGGTGAAACTGAGGACGAAGGCCTTGCTGGCGCCGTAGACGGCCATGTTCGGCACGGGCTGGTAGCCGGCCATGCTGGCGACGTTGACCAGGACGCCGTCGCCGCGGCTGCGCAGCGGGCCGATGAAGGTGCGGCTGATGTCGACGACGGCCATCACGTCGAGGCCCACTTCCTGGCGGAGCCGCTTCGGATCCTCGTCGTGGAAGCGCCCGTACGTGCCGAAGCCGGCGTTGTTGATGACGCTGGACACCGTGATCCCGCGCCGCTCGACCTCGGCGGCCAGCAGTTCACCGCACCCCTCGACGGACAGGTCCATGGCGACCGGCTCGACCCTGACGCCGTGCGCCGCCGACAGCTGCCCGGCGAGCTCCTTCAGGCGGTCCTCCCGGCGCGCGACGAGCACGAGGTCGGATCCTCGCGCGGCGAGCTGGCGGGCGAACTCGGCGCCCAGGCCGGAGCTCGCGCCGGTGATCAGGGTGGTCCGGCCCCGGTAGTCGACCGCGTTCACAGTGGCTCTCCTGCCCGTGGATGACATCGTTGGTAACACTGTATGCCCACTTGGCAGTGACTGCCAAGCGGGCAGTTGGGGCAAGGATGGCGGCCCGCCTATATGCTGGCCGGATGGGGATAACCGCAACGCAGCCGAGCCTGTGGGACCGCTCCCGGCAGGCCGTGGTCGCGAGCATCTTCGACACGGCCATGCGGCTCTTCGCCGAGCAGGGGTACGAGGCCACGACCATCGCGCAGATCGCCAAGGAGGCGGGCATCTCCCAGCGGTCGCTGTTCCGGTACTTCGGTACCAAGGAGGACATCGTCTGCGGTGAGCAGGAGGAGCTCGGCGAACTGCTGCGCGCGACGGTGGAGGCCCAGCCCGCCGCCGCCACTCCGTGGGAGGCCCTGCGCGCCGGTTTCGAGGTGCTCATGGAGGCGCACGGCGACCCCGGGCAGCTGCTGGAGATCACGGCGCTGATATTCGACACCCCGCCGCTGCGCGCCCGCTACACGCAGAAGCGGCTGCGCTGGCAGGAGATGGTCCTGCCCGCCGTCACGGCCCGTATGGCCGCCGGGAAGGGCTCGGGCCCGGGCCCGAGCCCGGTCTCCGAGCTGCGCGCCGCGGCGGTCACCGCCACCGTCTTCGCCTGCGTGGACGCCGCGACCGAGGCCTGGGTCCGCGGCGGCGGCAGCGCCGACCTGGCGGCCCTCTACGACGAGGCACTGGCCGCCGTCCGCGGCTGATCCGGAAAAGGGCGCCCGCGGAAGACTCCGCAGGCGCCCGGAACCCGGAACGTACGAATCAGGGGGCGGCGGACGTCAGGAACATGCCCGTGTGGTCGGCTCCGGCGGTGTTCTTGCAGCTGGACGCGGAGTTCGCGGGCTGGGCGACGGCGAGGTTCAGGCAGCGCCCGACCGCCAGCTGGCCGAAGTAGTTCGGGTGCATGGACTCCTGGACCGGCCCCTGCGTCTCGCTGCTGTCGATCCAGCGTGCCCACTCGCTCGTTTTCGCCGACGCGGGCGCCGAGCTGCTCACCAGCTTGCTGGCCTTCGCGCACACCTCACGGCCCTGCATCATGTCCCGCAGGTCCAGGAACTGCACGCCCTTGGCGGCGGCAACTCCCTTGAGGCGGCCCGCGATCTGCGGCACGAGCGAGTCGCGCGCCCAGTCCGAGTCCCGGTTCCAGAACGGGCAGCCGCCGGAGTTGAGGCGGCTCCAGTCGCTCTGCGTGTACCGGTTCTCGGCGCCGCGCGGGATCGGCGACGGGTAGGACTGGAGCACGATCCGGTACGAGGAGTCGGTGTACCCGGCGGCCCGCATCACGGCGCGGATCTCGTCCACCGACTTGCCGACGTTCGCCATGACCGCGTCCATCTTCTGGTCGACCCCGTACTGCTGGTCGTCGTAGCAGTACGAGCCCCACAGGACGAAGTCGAGGGCGCACTCCTTGATGATGTCGGCGAAGCCGAGGTCGTTTCCGCCGATGGACAGGGCGATGACCTTGACGTTGTCGGCCGCGGCCACGGTGGCGAGCTGATCGGCCTGGGGGGCCTCGCCCTTGAAGACCACGCCGCCGTTGGAGGCGCGGAAGACGTTCTCGGAAGTGGCCCCGGAGCAGGCCAGGTTCACGGCCACGTCGGCGATCGCCCCGGCGCTCGTGACCTCGGCGGAGTCGGAGCGGTGGCACCCCCCGGCGGTGCTCCCGTACACCTTGGCGGGGTCGTAGGTGTTCCCGGAGACCCAGGCGCGGTCGGTCCCGGTGCGATCCCCGCTGTTGGTCAGGCTGTTGCCCTTCCAGCGGCCGGCCTCGCCGGAGATGTAGCTGTCGCCCATGGACACCACGGCGGTGGGCCCGGTCCCGGGGCTGGCCACGGAGGTCCCGGCGGAGCCGGCGACCAGAGCGCTGACGGCGAGCGGCAGAACCATCCCGACCCCGGCGAGCCGTCGCACTCGTCTACGGGCCGGGTCCTTGCTGGCGTTGCGGAATCCGATCACGGCGGAACTCCTGCGGTCGGCCATGCCCAAGCCGAAGAGAACTCCGGTGCATGGCTGGGAAAGTGGGGGTACCGCCGGCCGGTGGCATCGGAAAGGTGACATGCAGCGTGTTGTTACCGCTAGGTAGCCGCAGATTACGATGACGTAACGACCGACCGGTCGTTCGGGCCCTCAACATTCCGCTTCCGCGGCCGAGTTCCACCGATCGCGCCGCGGCGCGCCGAGGTGCGCCGCTCGAAGTCCCGCACCCGCGCGTGGAAACGCCTCCGCCCCCGAGGCCTGGGGCCTTGGGGGCGGAGGTGGGGTCGGCCGCTGTGCGGGCGGTGGGGAGACCGGGGGTCAGCCGACCAGTTGGTCGTAGGCCGGGAGGGTGAGGAAGTCCGCGTAGTCCGCGTCCAGGGAGACCTGGAGGAGGAGGTCGTGGGCCTGCTGCCACTTTCCGGCCGCGAAGGCCTCCTCGCCGATCTCGGCGCGGATCGCGGTCAGTTCCCCGGCGGCGATCTCGCGGGTGAGGTCGGCGGTGGCCGTCACGGGTTCGCCGTCGTGCTCGAAGACGACACCCGCGTTGATCCACTGCCAGATCTGCGAGCGGGAGATCTCGGCGGTGGCCGCGTCCTCCATCAGGCCGAAGATGCCGACCGCGCCCAGGCCGCGCAGCCAGGCCTCGATGTAGCGGATGCCGACCTGGACGGCGTTGCGCAGGCCCTCGTACGTCGGCCTCGCGTCCAGCGAGTCGATCGCGATGAGCTCGCCCGGGGCCACCGAGACGTCCTCGCGCAGCCGGTCCTTCTGGTTCGGCTTCTCGCCGAGGACCGCGTCGAAGGAGGCCATCGCGATCGGCACCAGGTCGGGGTGGGCGACCCACGAGCCGTCGAAGCCGTCGCCCGCCTCACGGTCCTTGTCGGCCTTGACCTTCTCGAACGCGATCCGGTTGACCTCGGCGTCCTTGCGGGACGGGATGAAGGCCGCCATGCCGCCGATGGCGTGCGCGCCGCGCTTGTGGCAGGTGCGGACCAGGAGTTCGGTGTACGCCCGCATGAACGGGGCGGTCATCGTCACCGCGTTGCGGTCCGGGAGGACGAACTTCTCGCCGCCGTCGCGGAAGTTCTTCACGATCGAGAACAGGTAGTCCCAGCGGCCCGCGTTCAGGCCCGCCGCGTGGTCGCGCAGCTCGTAGAGGATCTCCTCCATCTCGTACGCGGCCGTGATGGTCTCGATCAGGACGGTCGCGCGGACCGTGCCCTGCGGGATGCCGACGTAGTCCTGGGAGAAGACGAAGATCTCGTTCCAGAGGCGCGCCTCCAGGTGCGACTCCGTCTTCGGCAGGTAGAAGTACGGGCCCTTGCCGAGCTCGATGAGGCGCTTGGCGTTGTGGAAGAAGTACAGGCCGAAGTCGACCAGCGCACCGGGGACCGGGCGGCCCTCGACCTGGAGGTGGCGCTCCTCCAGGTGCCAGCCGCGCGGGCGCATCACCACGGTCGCCAGCTGCTCGGTCGGCTTGAGGGCGTACGACTTGCCCGTGCGCGGGTCCGTGAAGTCGATGCGGCGCTCGTAGGCGTCGATGAGGTTGAGCTGGCCGGTGACGACGTTCTCCCAGGTGGGGGCGGAGGCGTCCTCGAAGTCGGCGAGCCAGACCTTGGCGCCCGAGTTCAGGGCGTTGACGGTCATCTTGCGGTCGGTCGGACCGGTGATCTCCACACGGCGGTCGTTCAGCGCGGCCGGCGCCGGCGCGACCTTCCACTCGCCCTCGCGGACCTGTGCGGTGTCCGGGAGGAAGTCGAGGTGGGAGGTGCGGGCGATTTCGGCGCGGCGCTCACCGCGGCGGGCGAGGAGCTCGTCACGGCGGGGCGTGAACCGCCGGTGGAGCTCGGCCACGAACGCGAGGGCCGCCTCGGTCAGGACTTCGTCCTGCCGGGGCAGGGGCTCGGCGTCGACGATGGCCAGCGATGACGGCGCTGGTGCGGACATATCTGTCACTCCTTCAGCGGCGGTGCCTGGCGGCCGCGGGGAATGCTCGCGCAGGACGGCACGCAGTGCCGTCGGGTGTGGAGAGTTCCGGGATACGGTCGCGGGCGCCGTCTGGGGGTTCAGGGCGCTTCTGACCAGTGGATAGTAATTTCCTTATGGTGGAAGTTCAATGGTTTGTTGATGTCGAGATTCTCTGAGTCGACAGAGTCCTGCGCCCGGTGGCCCTCAGTGCCACCTTCGTCACTGCCCGCTCAACTGCCCCTGGGTCGCCGCTCAAGCGAGTCGTGCCAGGTCGGGCGGGGTGTCGATGTCGAAGGCCTCGGCGATGTCCCCGCACTCCACCAGCGTGAGCTCGTCCGCGTGATCTGTCAGGTGCACCCGCGCGCCCTTGTCCCCCGTCGCCGTCGCCGCGATGTCGGCCCAGCGGTCCGCGCCGAAGAGCACCGGATGCCCGCGCTCCCCGCCGTACGCCGCCGCCACCAGGCTCGCGGGGGAGCGGTACGCCTCCCGGACCCGGGCCACGGCCGCCGGCCCGATCCCCGGCTGGTCCACCAGTGAGACGAGGGCCGCGCGGGCGCCCGTACCGGCGAGCGAGGCGAGGCCGACGCGCAGGGACGAGCCCATCCCCTCCGCCCAGTCGGGGTTGTCCACGACCACGCAGCCGGTCAGGTCCGCCCGCTCGCGGACCTCGGCCGCGGAGGCGCCGAGCACCACGTGGAGCGGACCGCAACCCGCCTCGCGCAGCACCCGTACCGCGTTCTCGACCAGCGGGCGGCCGCGGTACGGGAGCAGGGCCTTGGGGCGGCCGCCCAGGCGACGGCCGCCGCCCGCGGCGAGGAGCAAGCCGGCGATCACCGGGCTCGAGGGTGTGTGCGCGTCGTTGGCTGGCATGTCAGCGATTCTCGCCCCTGCGGGCCGGTGCGTGGCCGCCGCGTCAGGAGGCGTCGTACGCGGGCCAGCGCGGGCCCGAGCCGCAGCGGCTCGGAGATCCGGTTCTCGGCGGCGGCCACCAGGGCGCGTTCGTCGCGGTCGGTCAGGCGGGAGGGCGGGGTCGGCGCGGTCGTCGCGGTCGACGCGGTGAGCGGGGTCAGCGGGATCCGCGGGGTCGCCATGGCGGTCTCCTTGCCAATCGGGGGCCAATACCGCGAGTCTGGACCTCGATTGGTCTGGTCGGCAGAGCCAATCAGGGGAGGTTGGCATGGCAAACGGGCGAGTCGTCCAGACGGCGGACAGAACCCTCGGCAGTCGCCAGCTCGCGGCGCTGCTGCCCTCGGAGGTGCTGGCCCGCCCCGGCTACCGGTCCCTCGCCGACTCCGTGCGGACGCTGATCCTCGACGGCCGGATCGCCCTGCACGTACGGCTGCCCGCCGAGCGCGAGCTCGCCGAGGCGCTCGGCGCCAGCCGGGCCACCGTCACCGGGGCCTACGACCTGCTGCGCGAGAGCGGCTACGTCCGCAGCCGGCGCGGCTCCGGCACCTGGACCGAGCTCCCCGAGGGCCACGGCCCGGTCGGCGCGCACCTGCTGGCCGGCTCCGGCGGGTACCTGTCCGACGGGGAACCCGGGATCGACCTGGCCATCGCCGCCCTCGGCGCCCCGGAAGGCAGCCTCACCGAGGCCCTCGCCTGGGCCGCGCCCCGGCTGCCCGCGCTCGCCCGGACCCCCGGCTACCACCCCTTCGGCCTGCCGGACCTGCGCGGTGCCATCGCCGAGCGGTTCACCCGGCGCGGGCTTGCGACCCGCCCCGGGCAGATCCTGGTCACGGCCGGCGCCCAGCAGGCGTTCTCGCTGGTCGTGAGCCTGCTGTGCGGGCCCGGGGACCGGGTGGTGACCGAGAACCCCACGTACGCGAACGCCCTCGACGCGCTGCGGCAGGCGCGGCTGCGCACCGGGTCGATCGCCGTCTCCGACGCGGGCTGGGACATGGAGATCGCCGAGTCCACGCTGCGGCAGACCGTGCCGAGGGTGGCGTACGTGATCCCGGACTTCCACAATCCGACGGGCCTGCTGATGCCGCAGGAGCAGCGGCTGCGGCTGCTGGCCGCGACGCGGCGGACCGGGACGTGGCTGGTGGTCGACGAGACCATCGCCGACATCGCCCTGGACGTACCGGCGCCGGCGCCGCTGGCCTCGCTGGCGCCGAGGGGCGGGGCGGAGCACGTGGTGACGATCGGCTCGCTCAGCAAGACGCACTGGGGCGGGCTGCGGGTGGGGTGGGTCCGCGCCACCGCCAAGATGATCACGGAGCTGACGGCGGTGAAGGTGGCCGCGGACATGACGGGGTCGGTACTGGACCAGCTGGTGGCGCTGCCGCTGCTGGAGGGGCTGGAGCGGACGCTGCCGGCGCGGCTCGCACAGTTGCGGGGGCAGCGGGAGGCGTTGGAGCGGGCGCTGGAGCGGCACACTCCGGAGTGGTCGTGGGAGCGGGGGCCGGGCGGGCTGTCGCTGTGGGTGGATCTGGGGGAGCCGGTGAGCTCGGCGCTGGCGGAGCGGGCCGGCGCCTGCGGCGTGCACATCGGGCGGGGGGCGCGGTTCGGGGTGGATCCGGGGACGTTCGAGCACCGGCTGCGGATTCCGTACACGCTGGCCGCCGATCGCCTGGACGAGGCCGTTCGCCGGCTGGCGGCCGCCCTCCACGACGGCGTCCCCCTGACCCCCGCCGTGGAGCGGCCGCACTGGGTGGCGTGAGCCCGGTCGGCGGGCGTGGGAGGCCGGCCCGGCGAGGCCGGATGTGCCGGATCGGTTACGGGGTGCGGATCAGGCGGCGGGTGGCGGCCGTGGCCACCGCCGAGGTGCGGGAGTCGACGCCGAGCTTGGCGTAGATGTGGACCAGGTGGGATTTGACCGTGGCCTGGCTCAGGAAGAGCTTTTTGGAGATCTGCTGGTTCGACAGGCCGTCCGCGACCAGCTGGAGCACCTCCAGCTCCCGCTTCGTCAGTGCCTGCGCCGGCAGCCGCATGCGGTCCATCAGGCGCAGGGCCACCGCCGGGGCCAGCGCCGACTGGCCCGCCGCCGCCGTGCGCACCGCCGCCGCCAGCTCCTCCGGCGGGGCGTCCTTCAGCAGGTAGCCAGAGGCGCCCGCCTCCACCGCCGCCAGGATGTCGGCGTCCGTGTCGTACGTGGTCAGCACCAGGACCCGGGGCGCCCCGGGCCGGGCCGTGATCGCCGCCGTCGCCGCCGAGCCGTGCATGCCCGTACCGAACTGGAGGTCCATCAGGACCACGTCCACCGGCTCGGAGGCGGCCAGTTCCACCGCCCGCTCGGCGGTGGCGGCCTCCGCGACCACCGCGAAGTCCGGTTCGGTGTCCAGCACCGCGCGCAGCCCGGCCCGGACCACCGGGTGGTCGTCGGCCAGCAGCAGGCGGATCGTCATCAGGATGCCTCCAGGGGCAGCGGCAGGGTGACGGCCACGGCGGTGCCCTGGCCCGGCGCGGACTCCACGGTGAACAGCCCGCCCAGCGTCTCGGCCCGCGAGCGCATCGCGGGCAGCCCGAACCCGCCCTCGCCGGAGGGGGCCGAGGAGGGGTCGAAGCCGGTGCCGTCGTCGACGATGTCCAGCGTCACCGAGGCGTCCATGAAGGTCAGCGTGATCTCGGCGCGGTCCGCGCGGGCGTGCCGGACGACGTTGGCCAGCGCCGACTGGGCGATGCGGAGCAGGGCGACCTCGTACGGGGTGGGCAGGACCCGGGGCGGGCCGCTCAGGCAGAACCGGACGCGCGGCCCCGGCGCGGCCGTGCACAGCCGCTCCAGCGCGGCGGCGAGGGACCCGTGCTCCAGGTCGGGCGGGGTGAGCGCCCGTACGAACCGCCGTGCCTCGGCGAGGTTCTCCTGGGCGGCCTCCCGGGCCTGCGCGATGTGCGCGAGGGCTGCCGCCCGGGGGTCGGCGGGGCCGACCTCGGCGAGGGAACGTTCCGCCGCGCGGAGCAGGAGCTGGATCGAGGACAGGCCCTGGGCCAGGGTGTCGTGGATCTCGCGGGCCAGGCGTTCCCGCTCCGCCAGGATCCCGGCGTTCCGTTCGGCCGCGGCCAGTTCGGCCCGGGTGGCGATGAGCTCCTCGATCAGCTCGCGGCGGCGCTCGCTCTCGCGGTACAGCGCCTGGTAGCCCAGTACGGTCGCCACCGCCACGGCCCCGCCGAGCAGCGGTCCGAGGAAGGCCCCCGGCGAGACCGCACCGCTCTGCGCGTGCGCCAGGAAGCCGCCGATCGCCGCGCACGCCGTCACCGCGACGGCCGCGATGCCCCAGCGCAGCCGCAGCAGGTGCAGCTCCAGGAAGTACAGCGGGAACGCGATCCACAGCCCGTCGGGGGAGAGGACCAGCAGCCCCGCCCAGGCCGCGCCCAGCCCGGCCAGCCACACCGCCCCGGCGCGCGGCGAGCGGTGCACCGAGGGCGCCAGTACGCCCCCCGCGTACACCGCGGCCAGCACCGCACAGGCGGCCACCACCCAGCCGGCCTCCGGCGCGGAGTCGGTGACGGCCCGCCCGGCGGCCAGCGCGAGCAGCCCGAACAGCAGCGCGTGCAGGCACAGGCGCAGCACGCGCGAGACGGGGGTGAGGGGGCGCGGAGCGGGGGATTCAGGAGCAGTGGCCATGGCCCGACCAGCGTAAGCGCGGGTCGGCGGGGCCCGGTCAATCGAAAGTTTGATGTCCGGATGCGTCGTTCGATACCAGGATCGCTACCGTGGCGCGATGCCTTGTGTCCACGCGGAAGACCAGGGTGGGGATCATGTTCGTCGCATGGAGAGATCTACGGTTCGCGAAGGGCCGCTTCGCCCTCATGGGCTCGGTCGTACTGCTGATCACGCTGCTGGTCGGCCTGCTGTCCGGGCTCACCGCCGGCCTGGCCCGGGAGAACGTCTCGGCCGTCACCGGGCTGCCCGCCGGCCACCTGGCCTTCGCCGCGCCCACCGGGGACCAGAAGGTGTCCTTCACCAACTCCCAGGTGTCCGAGAAGGCCTGGCAGGCCTGGCGGGCCCAGCCCGAGGTGAAGTCGGCCGAGCCGCTCGGCATCCGCACCACCAACGCGTCGGCGGGCGCCCGCACCGCCGCGGTCTCCGTCTTCGGCGTCGACCCGGCCGGCCCCCTCCCGCCGCGCGGCAGCGGCCTCGCCCAGGGGCAGGTGGTCCTCACCGAGAAGGCCGCCAAGGAGCTCGGCGGCCTGAGCGCGGGCGGCAAGCTGAAGATCGGCCCGCTGGAACTTGCCGTGGCCGCCGTCTCCGGCACCGCCGCCTACAGCCACACCCCGGTCGTCTGGATGGACCTGAACGACTGGCAGCGCATCGGCAACCCGGGCACCTCCATCGACACCCTCGCCACCGTGATCGCGCTCGACACCGCCGGGTCGGCGGACCTCGCCGCCGGCGACAAGGCGGCCGGCACGAAGGCTCAGACCATCGACGAGGCACTCGGCGCCATAGGGTCCTACCAGGCCGAGAACGGCTCGCTCCAGCTCATGCGCGGCTTCCTCTTCGCCATCTCGGCCCTGGTCATAGGGGCCTTCTTCACCGTGTGGACGATCCAGCGCAGCGGTGACATCGCCGTGCTGAAGGCACTGGGCGCCTCCACCCCGTACCTGCTGAAGGACGCCCTCGGCCAGGCCGTCGTCATGCTCGCGATCGGCACCGGGCTCGGTACGGCGCTCGCCGCCGGGTTCGGCGCGCTGATCAGCGGCGGCAACGTCCCCTTCGTCCTCGACACGGCGACCGTGCTGGCGCCCGCCGCGATCATGATCGCGCTCGGCGCGCTGGGCGCGGCCCTGTCCATCCGGCGGATCACCGCCGTCGACCCCCTGACCGCCCTCGGGAGCGCCCGATGACCCTGCTCGTGCACGACGTCACGCTCACCTACCCGGACGGCGAGAGCCGGCTCACCGCCCTCGACCGGGTCCGCCTGGAGGTGCCCCCGGGCACCCTGACCGCGGTGATCGGGCCCTCCGGCTCGGGCAAGTCCAGCCTGCTGGCCGTCGCCGCCACCCTGGTCACCCCGGACTCCGGGCAGGTGGTGGTGGCCGGCCAGGACACCGCCCGGCTGAGCGCGGCCGAGAAGTCGGCCCTGCGCCGAGAGAAGATCGGCATCGTCTTCCAGCAGCCGAACCTGCTGGCCTCGCTCACCGCCGCCGAGCAGCTCCAGGTGATGACCCACCTCTCGGGCCGCCCCTCGCGGGCGCTGCGCCGCCGGGCGCTGGAACTGCTGGACGCGGTGGGGCTGGCCGACAAGGCCGACAAGCGGCCCCACCAGCTCTCCGGCGGCCAGCGCCAGCGGGTCAACATCGCCCGCGCCCTGATGAACGAGCCGGCCGTGCTCCTGGTCGACGAGCCGACGAGCGCCCTGGACCACGAGCGCGGGGCCGCCGTCCTCGACCTGCTGGTCACCCTGACCCGCGAGCGCTCCACCGCGACCGTGCTGGTCACCCACGACCACGCCCACCTGGAGCGGATGGACCGGACGGCGACGATGGCGGACGGCCGTCTGACGGACTCCGAGTCCGAGACGGTCCCGGCAGCCTGAGCGCCCGTACCTGCGCCAAGGCCCCGGCCCCCTCGCAGCAGAGGGGGCCGGGGCCTTCACGTACGTACGGGACCTACGCGGGGCTCTGGCTCTGCAGTGCCACCGACAGCTCGGCCGCGACGTTCTGCAGGATCGGCACGAAGGACTCGGCCACGGCCTCGGTCACCCGGCCCGCCGGACCCGAGATGGAGATCGCGGCGGCGGTCGGCGAGTTCGGCACCGACACGGCCAGGCAGCGGACTCCTATCTCCTGCTCGTTGTCGTCGACCGCGTAGCCCGCCTTGCGGACCTGCTCCAGGGCCTCCAGGAAGCCCTCGGGCGTGGTGATGGTCTTCTCGGTCGCGGCCGGCATCCCGGTGCGCGCCAGCAGCGCCCGTACCTCGTCGGCGGGCGTGTACGCGAGCAGCGCCTTGCCCACGCCGGTGGAGTGCGGCAGCACCCGGCGGCCGACCTCGGTGAACATGCGCATGGAGTGCTTGGACGGCACCTGGGCGACGTAGACGATCTCGTCCCCGTCGAGCAGGGCCATGTTGGCCGTCTCGCCGGTCTCCTCGACCAGGCGGGCGAGGTACGGCCGCGCCCAGGTTCCCAGCAGGCGCGACGCGGACTCGCCGAGGCGGATCAGCCGGGGGCCGAGGGAGTACCGTCGATTGGGCTGCTGCCGGACGTAGCCGCACGCCACCAGGGTGCGCATGAGGCGGTGGATGGTGGGCAGCGGCAGACCGCTGGCGGTGGAGAGCTCGCTGAGGCCGACCTCGCCCCCGGCATCGGCCATGCGTTCAAGCAGATCGAAGGCGCGCTCAAGGGACTGAACGCCACCGCTGGCGGCGGTGGGCTTTGCGGAAGCGTCGGTGGTGCTGGCGCTGGACGTCGGCACGGCGCGGTCCTTTCGGTGCTGGCAGGCAAGGAAGCAGCCTACCGGTCGGTCGGCGTCGGCCCTAGAGCCGGGTCGAAGCCGTCCCCGCCGGTCAGAGGGGGTTTGTCCGGGTCGCGGACCTCCTCGGAAAGTTACCCGTCCGCCCCCGGTGGTGGTAGCTACATTCTGGATAGTGAAATCTTAATTCCATCCTGTGGAAACATCCAATTGCGGCAGCGGTGTGTCGGTGCTCTGTCCGGCCGCTCTTGACGGGCCCCGGATCGGCGGCGAGACTCCGTCAACAGAACGTTGAATTTCGCTCTGTGGAAGTAGATGGGGAGGTTCCGGCGTGTCCGACGACGTGGAACTGGTACTGCGCTCGACTCGCGTCATCACCCCCGAGGGGACGCGCGCCGCTTCGGTCGCCGTCGCCGCCGGGAAGATCGTCGCCGTACTGCCGCACGACGCCGAGGTACCGGCCGGCGCCCGGTTCGAGGACTTCGGCGACGACGTCCTGCTCCCCGGCCTGGTCGACACCCACGTGCACGTGAACGACCCGGGCCGCACCGAGTGGGAGGGCTTCTGGACCGCCACCCGCGCTGCCGCGGCCGGGGGCATCACCACGATCCTCGACATGCCCCTCAACTCCCTGCCGCCGACCACCACGGTCGACAACCTCCGCGTCAAGCAGGAGGTCGCCCGGACCAAGGCGCACGTGGACGTCGGCTTCTGGGGCGGCGCCCTGCCGGACAACGTCAAGGACCTGCGCCCGCTGCACGACGCCGGCGTCTACGGCTTCAAGTGCTTCCTGTCGCCCTCCGGCGTCGACGAGTTCCCCGAGCTCGACCAGGAGCGGCTGGCCACCTCCCTCGCCGAGATCACCGGCTTCGGCGGCCTGATGATCGTGCACGCCGAGGACCCGCATCACCTGGATTCCGCTCCGGTCGTCCCCGGACCCAAGTACGCCGACTTCCTGGCCTCCCGCCCGCGCGACGCCGAGAACACCGCGATCGGCAACCTGATCGCCCAGGCGAAGCGGCTGAACGCGCGCGTCCACGTACTGCACCTGTCCTCCTCCGACGCGCTGCCGCTGATCGCCGCCGCCAAGGCCGAGGGCGTCCGGATCACCGTCGAGTCCTGCCCGCACTACCTCACCCTCACCGCCGAGGAAGTGCCGGACGGCGCGAGCGAGTTCAAGTGCTGCCCGCCCATCCGCGAGGCCGCCAACCAGGACCTGCTGTGGGACGCGCTCGCCGACGGCACCATCGACTGCATCGTCTCCGACCACTCGCCCTCCACGGCGGACCTGAAGACGAACGACTTCGCCACCGCGTGGGGCGGCATCTCCTCCCTCCAGCTCGGGCTGCCGGCCATCTGGACCGAGGCCCGCCGCCGCGGACGCACCCTGGAGGACGTCGTGCGCTGGATGTCGGCCGCCCCGGCCGCGCTCGCGGGCCTCGCCGGCAAGGGCGCGATCGAGGCCGGCCGCGACGCCGACTTCGCCGTGCTGGCCCCCGAAGAGACCTTCACCGTGGATCCCGCGGAACTGCACCACCGCAACCGGGTCACGGCGTACGCGGGCAAGACCCTGCACGGCGTCGTGAAGTCCACCTGGCTGCGCGGTACGCAGATCGCCGACCACGGCACCCCGACCGAGCCCACGGGCCGACTCCTCGAAAGGCAGAACTGACCAGTGGCGATTGAATCCTTCACCGGTAACGCGAACCCGTACGGAGGCGGCGACCCGTACGCCGACTACCGCACCGCGGACTTCCCGTTCACCCAGCACGCGAACCTCGCCGCGCGTCAGCTCGGCGCGGGCGTCCTCGCCGCCAACGACGAGTTCTTCGCCCAGCGCGAGAACCTGCTCGTCGAGGAGGCCGCGCACTTCGACCCCGAGCACTTCGGCCACAAGGGCAAGGTCATGGACGGCTGGGAGACCCGCCGCCGGCGCGGCGTCTCGGCCGGGCAGCCCTGGCCGACCGCCGAGGACCACGACTGGGCGCTGATCCGCCTCGGCGCCCCCGGCGTCATCCGGGGCATCGTCGTCGACACCGCCCACTTCCGCGGCAACATGCCGCAGGCCGTCTCGGTGGAGGCCGCCTCCGTCGAGGGCTCCCCGACCGCGGAGGAGCTCCTCTCCGACGACGTGAAGTGGACGACCCTCGTACCGCGCACCCCCGTCGGCGGCCACGCGGCCAACGGCTTCGAGGTCGACGTGGAGCAGCGCTTCACGCACCTGCGCCTGAACCAGCACCCGGACGGCGGCATCGCCCGCCTGCGCGTCTACGGCGAGGTCCGCCCCGACCCGAAGTGGCTCGCCGCGCTCGGCACCTTCGACGTGGTCGCCCTGGAGAACGGCGGCTCCGTCCAGGACGCCTCCAACCGCTTCTACTCCCCGCCGACCAACACCATCAACCCGGGCCGCTCCCGCAAGATGGACGACGGCTGGGAGACCGCCCGCCGCCGCGACAACGGCAACGACTGGATCCGCTACCAGCTGGTGGCCGACTCCGAGATCCGTGCCGTCGAGATCGACACCGCCTACCTCAAGGGCAACTCGGCCGGCTGGGCCTCGCTGTCCGTCAAGTCCGGCGAGGAGGGTGAGTGGACGGAGTTCCTGCCGCGCACCCGCCTGCAGCCCGACACCAACCACCGCTTCGTACTGGACACCCCGGCGGTCGGCACCCACGTCCGCATCGACATCTTCCCGGACGGCGGCTTCTCCCGCCTGCGCCTGTACGGCTCGCTGACGGAGGCCGGCGCGGCCGCGCTGACCGCCCGCCACCAGGAGCTGGGCGGCTGACGACGCCCCGTGACCGCCCCGGGGGCCGACACCCCCGGGGCTACGCCGCGTGGCCGCCGTCCACCGCGAACTCGGCGCCCGTCACATAGGCGGCGTCCGGGCCCGCGAGGAAGGACACCAGTCCCGCCACCTCCTGTGCGGTGCCGAAGCGCCCGAGGGCCGTCAGCGCGCTCTGCGCGGCGGCGTGGGGGCCGTCCGCCGGGTTCATGTCGGTGTCCACCGGGCCCGGGTGCACGAGGTTCGCGGTGATGCCGCGCCCGCCGAGCTCCCG
Organism: Streptomyces sp. NPDC090741; assembly: GCF_044769045.1. NCBI lineage: Bacteria > Bacillati > Actinomycetota > Actinomycetes > Kitasatosporales > Streptomycetaceae > Streptomyces > Streptomyces sp. NPDC090741. The sequence continues at coordinate 16,023 of NZ_JBIVXF010000003.1, forward strand.
CGCCAGCGCCTTGTTCAGGCCGGTCAGCGCGGCCTTGCTCATCGCGTACAGGGTGCCGCCCGGGCCGGGGACCCGTGCGGCCATGCAGCTGCCGATGGTGATGATCCGACCGCCGGTGCCCATCTGCGCGGCCGCGGCCCGGGTGGTCAGGAACACCCCGCGCACGTTGACCGCCAGTACCCGGTCCACATCGGCCGGGGTCAGGGTGTCCAGGGGTCCCAGTACGCCGATGCCGGCGTTGTTGACCAGGGTGTCGATCCGCCCCAGGCCCCGTACGGTCTCCGCCACCGCGGCGACCGCCTGCGCCGGGTCGCCCGCGTCGGCCCGGACCGCCAGGGCGCGCCGGCCGAGCGCCTCGATCCTGCCCACGACCTCGGCCGCGGCCTGCGCGCCGTGGACGTACGTGAGGGCGACGTCGGCCCCGTCCTGCGCCAGCCGCAGGGCGGTGGCCGCCCCGATACCGCGGCTGCCGCCGGTCACCAGTGCCACCACTGCTTCGTTGGTGCTCATGGTCCTTCTCCCTCGTTTCACTGCCCGATAAGTCGTTGCGGGTTCAATGAAATAGGGGGAGGGGAGCGTGCGCTGGCGGGAATCGGACCTCGCGTTCGTGCGCGCCGCGCCGATGAGTTCCGGGGCGGCCGGGAGTCTGAACCCGTGCAGGAGAAACCCGTGCAGGAGACACCGGACGCCAGGAGCGCAGAGACATGGGCAAGCTGACCCTCACCACCTTCCTGACCCTCGACGGCGTGATGCAGGCCCCCGGCGGGCCGGAGGAGGACGCCAGCGGCGGATTCGAGTACGGCGGCTGGCTGGCGCCGCTCGACGACGAGGGCGTGGGTGCGTTCACCACCGAGCTGTTCGACCGGGCCGGGGCCTTCCTGCTCGGGCGCCGGACGTACGAGATCTTCGCCGGCTACTGGCCGAAGAAGACCGACCCCACCGACCCGATCGCGAGCCGGCTGAACGGCCTGCCGAAGTACGTGGCCTCGACCACGCTCAAGGAACCGGCCTGGGCGGGGACCACCGTCATCGACGGGGAGCAGCTCCAGAGCGAGATCATGCGGATCAAGGACGCGCTGGAGGGGAGCCGGGAGCTCCAGGTGCACGGCAGCGGGCAGTTGGCCCAGTGGCTGCTGGCACGGGACCTCGTGGACGAGCTGAACCTGGAGGTGTTCCCCGTCTCCCTGGGCACCGGACGGCGGCTGTTCCCGACGGGCGGGCTGCCGACGGCCTACGAGCTGGCCGCCTCGCGCACGACGCCGAACGGCACCGCCATCCTCACGTACCGCCCGACGGGCCGCGCCACCTTCGCCACCTTCGACTGATCCGCGGGACGCGGGACGCCGGACGCCGGCCGGGGCCCGGGCGGGCCCCGGTGAAACCGCTCGACCGCCATGATCGGCTCCGGTACGGTGAGCCGCGCCCGAGGGAGCCGCCGAAGTCTCCACCCGCTTCACGCCGATGGAGAGTCCCTGGTGAGCTCGCCCGCCCTGCTCGCACGCACCGCCGCCCCCCGCCGCGCCTGGCTCGCCGACCTGCCCGTCCTGGCCGTCGCCGTCGTCTGGGGCGGCAGCTACCTCGCGGCCAAGGGCATCACCACGGCCCACACCGTGATCGCCGTCCTCGTCCTGCGCTTCGCGCTCGTACTGCCCGTACTGGCCGTCGCAGGGTGGCAGCGGCTGCGGGCGCTCACCGCCCGGCAACTGTCCGGTGCGGGCCTGCTGGGCCTCGTACTCGGCGGGATCTTCCTGCTGGAGACGTACGGGGTCGTCCACACCTCCGCCACCAACGCCGGGCTGATCATCAGCCTGACCATGATCTTCACCCCGCTCGCCGAGGCCGCCGTACGCCGCGAGGCCCCCTCGGGCGCCTTCCTCGCGGGCGCCGCGGCCTCCGTCGCCGGCGTCGTCCTGCTCACCCAGGGCGCCGGGTTCTCCGTCCCCGGCGCCGGCGACCTGCTCATCCTCGGCGCGGCCCTCGCCCGTACCCTGCACGTCCTGCTGATGGCGCGGATCAAGGCCGTGCAGGACGCCGACTCGCTGTCGCTGACCACCGTGCAACTCGGCGGCGCCGTCCTCGTCTTCGCCGTACTGGCCGCCGTACCCGGCACCGGCGACAGCCCCTGGGCGACGGCCGCCGCCTTCGGGCCCGCCGAATGGGCGGGGCTCGCCTTCCTCTCCGTCCTCTGCACGCTCTTCGCCTTCTACGTGCAGATGTGGGCCGTACGCCGCTCCTCGCCCTCCCGCGTCAGCCTGCTGCTCGGCACCGAACCCCTGTGGGCGGCCGCCGCGGGCATCGCCGTCGGCGGCGAACACCTCGGCCCGGCCGGGTTCGCGGGCGCCGCGCTCGTCCTCGGCGGCACCGCCTGGGGCCGCCGTGCCATGGCCGGATGATTTCGCAGGATTTCGTAGAGGGCCGTGTGGCCTCGTATGACCTCGTATGACCTCGGCAGTCGTCCAATGTCGGACGCGTGACCGGAAATCGATGGTCCCAGCACCGAGCGGTCACATTAATCTGACCGCATGCCACAACCGGACATCAGCGTGAACGACGCCGACTTCCACGCGGACCCCTACCCCTTCTACGCCCGGCTGCGCGCCGCGGGCCCGGTGCACCAGGTCGAGGTCACCGCCGCCGAGTACGCGCCCACGTTCCTGGTCGTCGGGTACGAAGAGTCCCGCCAGGCCCTGAACCACCCGGGTCTGCTGAAGAACTGGACCGGCAACGAGGTCCTGCCGGGCATCGCGACCACCGCCGCCAACAGCAACATGCTGGAGGCCGACCCGCCGCACCACACCCGGCTGCGCCGCCTGGTCGCCCGCGAGTTCACCCTGCGCCGCGTGCAGGCCATGCGCCCCCGCGTCCAGCGGATCACCGACGAACTGCTCGACGCCATGGCCGCCCGCCCGCAGCGCACGGCCGACCTGATCAAGGCCCTCGCCTTCCCGCTGCCCATGACGGTCATCGGCGAACTCCTCGGCGTCCCCGACCTGGACCGCGAGCGCTTCAGCTACTGGTCCAAGGAGGTCCTCGCGCCCACCTCCCTGACGCCGAGCACCACCGCGCACCAGAAGCTCGGCGACTACCTCGCGGAGCTCGTCGAGGCCAAGGCCGAGGACCCCGGCGAGGACCTGCTCAGCGCCCTCATCCGGACCCGCGACGAGGACGGCGACGCGCTGTCGCCCGACGAGCTGATCGGCATGGCCTTCCTGCTGCTGATCGCCGGCCACGAGACCACCGTCAACCTCATATCCAACGGCACGCGTGCCCTGCTGGCCCACCCGGACCAACTCGCCGCCCTGCGCTCCGACTACGACGGCCTGCTCGACGGCGCCATCGAGGAGATGCTCCGCTACGACGGCCCGGTGCAGAACACCACCTACCGCTACGCCCGCGAGGACATGGAGCTCGGCGGCACCGCCATCCCGGCCGGGGCCACCGTCCTCGTCTCGCTGGCCGGAGCGGACCGCGACCCCGGGCGGTACGAGGCCCCCGACGCGTTCGACATCCGGCGCGCCCCGCAGGGCCACCTCGCCTTCGGGCACGGGCTGCACTTCTGCATCGGCGCCCCGCTCGCCCGCATGGAGGGCCGCATCGCGCTCCGCGGCCTGCTGGAGCGCTTCCCGGACCTGGCCGAGGACCCGGCCGAGGAGGCGCCGACGTACATAGGGGGCAGCCTGATCCGCGGCGTGACCCGGCTCCCGGTGCGCTGGTAGCCGCGCCCGTGGCCGATTCCGTACCGCCCCCGCCCGCGTCCCCGGCGCCCCTACAGGTCCGGGAGCTCCGCCATGCGGACCTGGCGCCGCTCCCGCCGCGACAGCTCGCACGCCTCCGCGATCCGCAGCGCGGCCAGCGCCTCCCGGCCGTCGCACGGGTTGGGGCCCTCGCCGCGCACCAGGCGGACGAAGGCCGCCAGCTCCGCCTCGTACGCGGGGGCGAACCGCTCCAGGAAGCCCGTCCAGGGCTTGCTCGCCGGGGGCGGGCCGTGCGGTTCGGTCGAGGCGATCGGCGTACGGTCGTCCAGCCCCGAGGAGACCTGGTCGAGATCCCCGGCCAGCTCCATCCGCACGTCGTACCCGGCGCCGTTGCAGCGGGTGCCCGTACAGGTGGCCAGCGTCCCGTCGTCCAGGGTGAGGACGGCCACGGCGGTGTCCACGTCGCCGAGCTCGCGGAAGACCGCCGGACCCGCGTCGGAGCCGGTCGCGTACACCTCGGTCACCTCGTGCCCGGTCACCCAGCGGACCATGTCGAAGTCGTGCACCAGGCAGTCCCGGTACAGACCCCCCGACGTCGCCAGGTACGCGGCGGGCGGCGGCGCCGGATCGGCGGTCATCGTCCGTACGGTGTGCAGCCGGCCCAGGGCTCCGGAGCGCACCAGCTCCCGTGCCGTGCGGCAACCCGCGTCGAAGCGGCGCATGAAGCCCAGCTGGAGCACCCCGTCCGCGGCGCCCACCTCGCGCAGCACGGCCAGCGTCCGGGCGAGATCGGTGGCCAGGGGCTTCTCGCAGAACACCGGGAGCCCGCCGCGGACCGCCCGCAGGACCAGCTCGGCGTGCCCGTCGGTGGAGCAGGCCACGACCACGGCGTCCACGCCCCAGGTGAAGACCTGCTCCACGGACGGGGCGGCGGTCGCCCCCAGCCGGTCGGCGAGGCGCGCCGCCCGCGCGGGATCGGCGTCGGCGAGCAGCAGCGAGCCGGCGTCCGGGTGGCGGGCCAGTGCCGCCGCATGGAAGGAGCCGATCCGGCCCGTTCCGATCACCCCGATGCGCATGCAATCAACCTGACCCCCTCACCGGGGGCTGTCAATCCGCCCGACAGTACCCGTATGGCCCAGATGGGCTCGAAGGACCCGATGAACGCACATGGTCCACTGTGGCGGATACTGAGCGGCTGGAACCGTAATGACCGCTTTGGCAGCAGCGGACCGCACAAGACACAGGACGAGGGAAGGGCACGCAGACGTGGCTAGGGTTCGGACAGGGGTACGCGTCGTGGGCGCTGTGCTCGCGGCGGTACTGGGAGCCTCCCTCGTGGGCTGCAGCAGCACGGGCGGCAAGCGCGCCGAGGACCGGGCGAAGGCCGCCCAGGCGGGCCGGCCCGCCGTGTCCACCCCGCGCTGGACCTTCGCGATGGTCACGCACGCGGGAGACGGCGACACCTTCTGGGACATCGTCCAGAAGGGCGCCAAGGAGGCCGCGGCGAAGGACAACATCAACTTCGTCTACGCCCACGACGACCAGGCTCAGCAGCAGGCCCAGTTCGTGCAGAACGCCATCGACCAGAAGGTCGACGGGATCGTGGTGAGCCTGGCCAAGCCCGAGGCGCTCAAGGACGTCATCGGCAAGGCGGTCAAGGCCGGAATCCCGGTGATCACGGTCAACTCCGGATCCGCGCAGTCCGCCGAGTACGGCGCCCTCACCCACATCGGCCAGGACGAGCAGATCGCCGGTGAGGCGGTCGGCACCGAGCTGACCAAGCGCGGCAAGAAGAAGGCCGTCTGCGTCCTGCACGAGCAGGGCAACGTCGGCCACGAGCAGCGCTGCGCCGGGGCGAAGAAGACGTTCGGCGGAACGATGGAGAACCTGTACGTCGAGGGCACCAACATGCCCTCCGTCCAGGCGGCCATTCAGGCGAAGCTCCAGGCCGACCCGTCGGTCGACGCGATCGTCACCCTCGGCGCCCCCTTCGCCCCGACGGCGGTCAAGGCGAAGGACGCGGCGGGCAGCAAGGCCGAGGTCGACACCTTCGACCTCAACGCGTCCGTGGCCCGTGACCTCAAGTCCGGCGCCCTCGGCTTCGCCGTCGACCAGCAGCCCTACCTCCAGGGCTACGAGGCCATCGACCTGCTCTGGCTGTACCGCTACAACGCGAACGTGCTCGGCGGCGGCGGCCCGGTGCTGACCGGCCCGCAGATCGTGACCGCCGACGAGGCGGGCAAGCTGGAGGAGTTCATCAAGCGGGGCAGCCGATGAGCACGGCAACGGCCGTCGACGAGCGGCTCGCACCCACCTCGCTGGTCCGCAAGCTGCTCGGCCGCCCCGAGCTCGGCGCGGTCGTCGGCGCGGCCGCCGTCTTCGTCTTCTTCTCCATCGCCGCGCCCAGCTTCCTGCAGGCCTCCAGCCTGAGCACGATCCTGTACTCGGCCTCCACCATCGGGATCATGGCCTGCCCGGTGGCCCTGCTGATGATCGGCGGCGAGTTCGACCTCTCCGCCGGCGTCATGGTCACCACCTCGGCGCTGGTCAGCTCGATGTTCAGCTACCAGATGACCGCAAACGTGTGGGTGGGCGTCGGGGTGTCCCTGCTGGTCACCCTGGCCATCGGCTTCTTCAACGGGTTCATGCTGACCCGTACCAAGCTGCCGAGCTTCATCATCACGCTCGGCACCTTCCTGATGCTGACCGGCCTGAACCTGGGCTTCACCAAGCTGATCAGCGGCTCCGTCTCGACGAAGACCATCGCCGACATGGAGGGCTTCGACTCCGCCCGCGCGCTCTTCGCCTCGCAGTGGAACGTCGGCTCGGTCACGCTCAAGGTCACCATCCTGTGGTGGCTGGCCCTGGTCGCCGTCGCCACCTGGATCCTGCTGCGCACCCGCGCCGGCAACTGGATCTTCGCGGTCGGCGGCGGGGCGGACGCGGCCCGCGCGACCGGCGTCCCCGTCGTCAAGACCCGGATCGGCCTCTACATGGGCGTCGCCCTGTGCGCCTGGATCTCCGGGCAGCACATCCTCTTCTCGTTCGACGTGGTCCAGTCGGGCGAGGGCGTCGGCAACGAGTTCCTGTACATCATCGCGGCCGTCATCGGCGGCTGCCTGATGACCGGCGGCTACGGCTCCGCCATCGGCTCGGCCGTCGGCGCCTTCATCTTCGGCATGACCAGCAACGGCATCGTGTACGCCCAGTGGAACCCGGACTGGTTCAAGTTCTTCCTCGGCGCGATGCTGCTGCTGGCGACGCTGCTCAACGCATGGGTCCGCAAGCGGGCGGAGGCGAAGTGATGACCGAGACCGTGTCCGCGACCGCGTACGAGAAGTCCTCCGCGCCGGCGCTCGTGAAGATGACCGACGTCAGCAAGTTCTACGGCAACATCCGGGCCCTCCAGGGGGTCTCCCTGGAGGTGCACGCCGGCGAGATCACCTGCGTCCTCGGTGACAACGGCGCCGGCAAGTCCACCCTCATCAAGATCATCGCGGGGTTGCACCGGCACGACGCCGGCCGCTTCGAGATCGAGGGCGAGGAGACCGCCCTCGCCAACCCGCGCGCCGCCCTCGACCACGGCATCGCCACCGTCTACCAGGACCTGGCCGTCGTCCCGCTCATGCCCGTCTGGCGGAACTTCTTCCTCGGCTCCGAGCCCACGAAGGGCCGCGGCCCCTTCCGCCGCCTCGACGTGGAGTTCATGCGCGAGACCACCCGCGCCGAGCTGCTGCGCATGGGCATCGACCTGCGCGACGTGGACCAGCCGATCGGCACCCTGTCCGGCGGCGAGCGGCAGTGCGTGGCCATCGCCCGCGCCGTCTACTTCGGGGCGAAGGTCCTCGTCCTCGACGAACCGACCGCCGCCCTGGGCGTCAAGCAGTCCGGCGTGGTCCTCAAGTACGTCGCCGCGGCCCGCGACGCGGGCCTCGGTGTGGTCCTGATCACGCACAACCCGCACCACGCCTACCTGGTCGGCGACCGGTTCGTGCTGCTCAAGCGCGGCACGATGGCCGGCAGCCACACCCGTGACTCGATCACCCTGGACGAGCTCACCCGGCAGATGGCGGGCGGCTCCGAGCTGGACGAGCTGAGCCACGAACTGGAGCGGGTGGCAGAATCAGGACCGGACCACCCGTCCGGAGCAGCCGATCCGGCGTCCGGCACCACCGCACCCTGAGGACGACACGACTCGATGAGCACGTACCGGGACTTCACGCTCACCCACCGGGGGTCGGCGCGAGGCACCGTCCTGCGGACCATCGGGACCCGTGAGCGCCGGTCGCACCTGACCGCCCCGCGCGTCCCGACCGTCGGCATCGACATCGGCGGCACCAAGGTGATGGCCGGCGTCGTCGACGCCGACGGGGTCATCCTGGAGAAGATCCGCACCGAGACCCCCGACAAGTCCAAGAGCCCCAAGGTCGTCGAGGACACCATCGTCGAGCTGGTGCTGGACCTGTCCGACCGGCACGACGTCCACGCCGTGGGCATCGGCGCGGCCGGCTGGGTCGACGCCGACCGCTCCAGGGTGCTCTTCGCACCCCACCTGGCCTGGCGCGACGAGCCCCTGCGCGACGCGCTCCAGTCCCGCCTCGCGGTCCCGGTCATGGTGGACAACGACGCCAACACCGCCGCCTGGGCGGAATGGCGCTTCGGCGCCGGGCGCGGCGAGGACCACCTCGTCATGATCACGCTCGGCACCGGCATCGGCGGCGCGATCCTCGAAGGCGGCCAGGTCAAGCGCGGCCGCTTCGGGGTCGCCGGCGAGTTCGGCCACATGCAGGTCGTCCCCGGCGGCCACCGCTGCCCGTGCGGCAACCGCGGCTGCTGGGAGCAGTACAGCTCCGGCAACGCCCTGGTCCGCGAGGCCCGCGAGCTGGCGGCAGCCGACTCCCCGGTCGCGCACGACATCATCGCCCGGGTCGGCGGCAACGTCTCGGAGATCACCGGGCCGCTCATCACCGAGCTGGCCCGCGAGGGCGACGCCATGTGCATCGAGCTCCTGGAGGACATCGGCCAGTGGCTCGGCGTCGGCATCGCCAACCTCGCCGCCGCCCTCGACCCCTCCTGCTTCGTCATCGGCGGCGGCGTCAGCGCCGCCGACGACCTGCTGATCGGCCCGGCCCGGGACGCCTTCCGGCGCCACCTCACCGGCCGCGGCTACCGTCCCGAGGCCCGTATCGCCAAGGCCGAGCTCGGCCCCGAGGCCGGCATGGTCGGGGCCGCCGACCTGGCCCGGCTCGTCGCCCGCCGCTTCCGCCGCGCCACGCGCCGGCGCGTCGAGCGGTACGAGCGCTACGCGCAGTGGGGCCTGTTCGACTCCCCGGCCACCGCGGAGCGCAAGGCCGCGGACCTCAAGACAGCGGAGCTCAAGGCAGCCGGGCTCAAGGCCGCCGAGGCCGAGGCCGCGGACACGAAGCCCGCGGACCTGGGGGACGGGGACACGCAGTGACACCGCCTTCCGTGCCCCGCCAGGCGCCCGCCCCCGACGAGGGCGGCACGCCGCACCCGGCGGAGGACCGCAAGCACGTCGTCCGGCGCCGCTGGATCACCGCGATCACCATCCTGCTGCTGGTCGGCGTGCCCGCGGGCTACCTCGCCGTATCCGCCCAGCAGAGCCGCGAGAGTGGCCGCGACAAGGCCGCCAAGGTCGGTGCGACCAAGGTGCGCCCCGGCTGGCCCTCCAAGGTGCAGCGCAGCATCTACGAGGTGCCGATCCCTCCGAAGGCCTGGCGGGTCGGGTTCCTGGAGACCAACAACTGGCGCACCAGCCGCCTGTACGTGCAGTTCGCCGTCACCCCCGCCGACCTGGACGCCTTCCTGGCCGACGTCGGCACCAGCCGCTCCGAGCTGACCCGCGAGGTCTCCGTCGGGGCGCATGACGCCGCGATCGCGGGCTGGAGCTGGGGCCCGAACAACGCCTGGTACGGCACCACCCTGGAGCTGCCGAACCCGCGCCCCACCCGGGACGTCACGGTCGACCTCACGGACCCGGCCAAGCCGAGGGTCTACGTGGTCTCCACTGCGACCCCGTAGCGTCGCTAGCCTGGGATCATGAAGCTCACCAAGCGGCTGCACTCCTGTGTCCAACTGGAGAAGGACGGGCGCGTGCTCGTCATCGACCCGGGCGTCTTCAGCGAGCCCGACGCGGGGCTCGGGGCGGATGCCCTGCTCGTCACCCACGAGCACCCCGACCACTTCGACGAGGGCCGGCTGCGCGCCGCCCTCGACGCCAACCCGGCGGCCGCGCTCTGGACGCTGCGCAGCGTCGCGGAGCGACTGGCCCCCGCCTATCCGGGCCGGGTGCACACGGTCGGCCACGGGGACGCCTTCAGCGCCGCCGGCTTCGAGGTCCAGGTCCACGGCGAGCTGCACGCCGTGATCCACCCGGACATCCCGCGGGTCACCAATGTCGGCTACCTCGTGGAGGGTTCGCTCTTCCACCCCGGTGACGCGCTGACCGTCCCCGAGGTGCCCGTGGACACCCTGATGCTCCCGGTGCACGCACCCTGGAACAAGATCGCCGAGGTGATCGACTACCTGCGCGAGGTCAAGCCGCGCCGGGCCATCGACATCCACGACGCGTACCTCTCGGACATCGCCCGGCCGATCTACGACAACGTCCTCGCGGCCCTGGGCGGCACCGACCACGGGCGGCTCGCCGCCGGGGACGCCGCGCAACTGTGACTGTCGGTGCCGGGCGGTAGGTTGGACGGCATGCGTATCGCCACGTTCAACGTCAACTCGATCACCGCCCGGCTGCCCCGTCTGCTGGCCTGGCTGGAGAGCTCCGCCGCCGATGTGGTGTGCATCCAGGAGACCAAGTGCTCCGAGGAGCAGTTCCCGCGCGAGCAGCTGCGCGAGCTGGGCTACGAGTCGGCCGTCAACGCCACCGGCAGGTGGAACGGGGTGGCCCTGATCTCCAAGGTCGGCCTGGAGGACGTGGTCAAGGGCCTGCCCGGCGGGCCCGGCTACGAGGGTGTCGAGGAGCCCCGGGCGATCTCCGCCACCTGCGGCGGGGTGCGCCTGTGGTCGGTGTACGTGCCGAACGGGCGCGAGGTCGAGCACGACCACTACGGGTACAAGCTGGACTGGTTCCGCGCGCTGACCACCGCCGTCGCCGAAGACGCGGCCGGCCCGCGTCCGTTCGCGGTGCTCGGTGACTACAACGTGGCCCCGACCGACGAGGACGTGTACGACCCGGCGGTCTTCGCGGGCCTGACCCACGTGACCCCCGCCGAGCGCGCCGCCCTGGAGGCACTGCGTGCCGCGGGGCTCTCCGATGTGCTGCCGCGCCCGCTCAAGTACGACCGGCCGTACACGTACTGGGACTACCGCCAGCTCGCCTTCCCCAAGAACCGGGGCATGCGCATCGACCTGGTCTACGGGAACGAGCCCTTCACCAAGGCCGTGACCGACGCCTACGTCGACCGCGAGGAGCGCAAGGGCAAGGGCGCGTCGGACCACGCGCCGGTGGTCGTGGACCTGACGCCGGACGCGTAGGGGGCGTCCGGCGGATCCCGCGCGCCCTGTGGCCAGCGCGGGATCCTGGTGCCAGGCTGGGCGGTATGAACATCCCCTTCCTGGACAACTGGCTGAACCGGCACGAAACGGAACGGGGTGCGGGGCTCGCCGCCGCCCTCGCGGACGACCCCGAGGGCGTCAACGAGTTGTTCTCGGAATGCGAGATGCTGCGCGTCCAGGCGCGCGCGGCCGGGCTGGAACTCGACGAGAGCCCGGCCTCGTTGGAGGCGCTCGACCAGCTGATGCCCCGCTGGCGCCGGGACCCCGAGGTCGTGCCCTGGCTCGGCAACGACGCGGGCTTCTACCTCGGCACGGTGATCATCCGGACCAAGCTGGGCGCCGCCTGGCAGGTCTGGCCCAACGGCCAGCCGGTGATCCGCCTGGCCTCGGGCCGCGAGCTGAACGTGGTGGAGTCGGGGGTGTCCTGGGCGATGACCGGCTCACCGGAACTCTCCCAGGCGTACGCCGAAGCCTCCGAAGGCTGACCCGATTGAGCTTTATGTCGCCTTTAGGCGTGTCGAGCGGAAGTGCCCTTCCGCCGCTGGATAGTTTGCGCTGACCTCGACACTCCGACAGGTGGGCAGGGCAGCGCATGGCCGTCGATCCGTTGATCGAGCTGCGGGACGTCAACAAGCACTACGGGGCGTTGCACGTCCTCCAGGACATCAACCTCACCGTCGGCCGCGGGGAGGTGGTGGTGGTCATCGGCCCGTCCGGTTCCGGGAAGTCGACCCTGTGCCGGACCATCAACCGCCTGGAGACCATCGAGTCGGGCACGATCCTGCTCGACGGCAAGCCGCTGCCCGACGAGGGAAAGGAGCTGGCCGCCCTCCGTGCCGACGTGGGCATGGTCTTCCAGTCCTTCAACCTCTTCGCGCACAAGACCGTCCTCGCCAACGTCTCGCTCGCGCAGGTCAAGGTCAGGAAGCGAAAGAGGGACGAGGCCGACAAGCGCTCCCGCGAGCTGCTCGGCCGCGTGGGCCTCGCCGACCAGGCCCCGAAGTACCCGGCGCAGCTCTCCGGCGGCCAGCAGCAGCGCGTCGCGATCGCCCGGGCCCTCGCCATGAACCCAAAGGCCCTCCTCTTCGACGAGCCCACCTCGGCCCTCGACCCGGAGATGATCAACGAGGTGCTGGAGGTCATGCGCCAGCTCGCCGCCGACGGCATGACCATGGTCGTGGTCACGCACGAGATGGGCTTCGCCCGGTCCGCCGCCAACCGCGTCGTGTTCATGGCCGACGGCAGGATCGTCGAGGACCGCACACCGGAGGAGTTCTTCACCGCCCCGGAGAGCGAGCGGGCCAGGGACTTCCTCTCCAAGATCCTCAAGCACTGAGGGGCGGGCCGATGAAACGCACCCACGGCGCGCGCCCGCGCGCCCGCCTCCTTCTCCTGCCGCTCCTGCTCGCCGCCGCCCTGCTGGCCCTGCTCGCCGGCTGCGGCAAGGAGGGCAGCCCTCCGGTCAAGGGCCCGCAGCCCGAGGACCTGCCGGTGTACAAGGTCGCGACCGGCTTCGAACTGCCGCAGTCCCGTACCTGGGAGCGCGCCAAGCGGCGCGGCCACCTCGTGGTCGGCGTCAAGGAGGACCAGCCGTACCTGGGCGAGAAGGACCCCGCGAGCGGCCGCTACTCCGGTTTCGACGTCGAGATCGCCAAGATGATGGCGGCCTCGCTCGGCTTCGACCCCAAGACGACCGAGTTCAAGACGATCGCCTCCGCCAACCGCGAGACGGCCCTCCAGAACGGCCAGATCGACTACTACGTCGGCACCTACACGATCAACGACAACCGCAAGAAGCAGGTCGGGTTCGCCGGCCCGTACTTCATGGCGGGCCAGTCCCTGCTCGTGCGCAAGAACGAGAAGGAGATCAAGGGGCCCGGCGACCTCGCCGGCAAGAAGGTCTGCTCCGCCGCCGGATCCACCCCCTACCAGCGGCTCCAGCGGGACTACCCGCAGGCGGTCCTGGTCGCGTACGACACCTACTCGGTCTGCGTGGACAACCTCCTGACCTACCAGGTCGACGCCGTCTCCACCGACGACTCCATCCTCCTCGGCTACGCGGCCAAGGTCCCCGAAGAGCTCAAGGTCGTCGGCACGCCCTTCTCCAAGGAGCCCTACGGCATCGGCGTACCGCGCAGCGACGACGCCCTGCGCTTCGCCCTCGACGACGTCCTTCAGGAGCAGGAGAAGAACGGGAACTGGAAGAAGGCGTACGAGGCCACGCTCGGCCTGTCCGGCGTACCCGCCCCGAAGCCGCCCGCCATCGACCGCTACCCGGCGAGCTGAGGGGAGAGCCCACCACCATGGACGTACTCACGCAGAACTTCTCGCTCTACTGGAAGGGTTTCCTCGGGACCGTCGAACTCACGGTCTACGCCTCGATCCTCGCCCTGGCCCTCGGCTTCGTCATGGCCTCCTTCCGCGTGGCGCCCGTCGGCTCCTTCCGGGTCTTCGGCACGGTCTGGGTCACCGTGCTCCGCAACACCCCGCTCACCCTGCTCTTCTTCGCCGTGCTGCTGGGCCTGCCACGGTTCGGGCTGGTCCTGCCCTTCCAGGTGTTCGCGGTCCTCGCGCTGGGCTGCTACACCTCGGCCTTCATCTGCGAGGTACTGCGCTCGGGCATCAACACCGTGCCCAAGGGCCAGGGCGAGGCCTCCCGGAGCCTCGGCATGAGCTTCACCCAGAGCCTGGGCTCGGTGGTGCTGCCGCAGGCCTTCCGCAGCGTCATCCCGCCCATCGGCTCCACGCTGATCGCCCTCGCCAAGAACTCGGCGATCGCCGGCGCCTTCAGCGTCACCGAGCTGCTGGGCACGTACAAGACCCTCAGCGAGCTGGGCTACAACATCGTCTGGACCTTCGTCTGGATCGCCGTCGGCTACCTGATCATCACCTTGTCCATCAGCGCGCTCTTCAACGTGCTGGAGAAGCGCTGGGGGATCACCCGATGACCGCGCACGCGCTCCACGGGGACATGGAGTCCACCGCCCTCTACGACCTGCCCGGCCCGCGGACCCGGCGCCGGCACTTCCTCTACGGTCTCGCCTCCACGGTGGTGATCCTCGGACTGCTCGCCTGGATCCTCTACCTCCTCTTCGACACCGACCAGTTCACCGCCGCCAAGTGGAGCCCCTTCACGTACAAGGGCATCCAGGAACTGCTGCTCAAGGGGCTGGGGAACACCCTCAAGGCCTTCCTGTACGCCTCGGTGTTCTCGTTCGTCCTCGGCGCGGTGCTCGCGGCCGGGCGGCTCTCCGTGCACCGGCCGGTGCACTGGGCGGCCACCTTGTGCGTGGAGTTCTTCCGGGCCATGCCGGTGCTGGTGATGATCTTCTTCATCTTCGTCGCGCTGAAGGTCCAGCCGCTGCCGGCGCTGGTGGCGGGGCTGACCCTGTACAACGGCTCGGTGCTCGCCGAGGTCTTCCGCACGGGCATCAACTCCGTCGACCGCGGCCAGCGCGAGGCGGCGTACGCGCTCGGCATGCGCAAGACCCAGGTGATGACGTTCGTGCTCGCCCCGCAGGCGCTCCGGGCGATGCTGCCCGCCATCATCAGCCAGCTGGTGGTGGCCCTGAAGGACACCTCGCTCGGCTACCTGATCACGTACGAGGAGTTCCTGCACGCGGGCAAGCTGATCGCCTCGAACCTCGACTACGACCTGCCGTTCATCCCCGTCGTGATGATCATCTCCCCGATCTACATCGGGATGTGCATGCTGCTCTCCTGGTTCGCCGGCTGGGTGGCGCGGTTCGAGCGGCGCAGTCTGAAGACCGAGGCCGTCGAGGTCGTCGAGGCCGATCCCGGAACGGTGCTGCCGGGCACTCCACGGTAGCTCCGAAGAGCCGCCCCGCCCGGCAGCAGCCGCAGATCACTGCTCGCGCAGCGGCACCGAGACGTACGAGGGATCGGTGCGCGGTGAGGAGAAGGTCAGCTGTGCGCCGGTGGGGTTGTGCTCGATGTAGAGGGGGTCGACGGTGTCGATCACGAGGGCGAGCCGGTGGCCCTCGGGCACGTCGTAGGCGGTGGAGAACAGCTCCAGGTCCACGCCGAAGGACCGGCCCCGGGGCTTGCCGTGGAAGGTGTACGGGGCGTTGCTCACCAGCTTGCCGATGCCGAGCGGGCCGACGTCGTAGAGGTACGCGACGAACGTGCCGTCCGAGGCGGTGGGGGTGACGGTGGTGTGCAGCTTCACCGTGCCGCGGATGCGGCGCTCCGCGTCGTGGCGCGGGGACTGCCAGACGGCGGCGAAGGCGCGGGGGAGGAGCGGGACGGAGGCGGTCGGGGGCGCCTTGACGAACTGGTCCAGGATGCTGGAGAGGAAGATGACGCCGCCGTCGGCGCCCGAGTCGACGCCCGCGAAGAGGTGCTCGCTGTCGGAGAGGGGGAGCGTCTCGGTGCCCGCGGAGCCGACCGCCTTCCAGTTGGCGTAGCCCTCGTAGCCGTCGTTGCTGCGGGACTTGATCTGCACCGGGGCCTCGGTGTCCACGCCGTTGCGCTCGCCCTTGAGGTAGCGGTCGAACCAGCGGTGGGCGTTGGTCCAGGTGTCGTTGGGCAGCCCGAGCAGGCCGGTGCCCTCGGCGGTGGCGTGGTCGCCGGGCCGGAACTCCAGGCGCTTGGGGCCGGTCAGCTTCTCGAAGAAGGCCGCGTACTGGTTGGGCGGGAAGATGGTGTCGCCCCAGGCGTTGCCCAGCATGATCGCGGCGCCGTTGGCGTTGATCCCGTCGATCTGCTCCGCGGCCGAGCGCTTCTTGCCCCACTCGATCATCTGCGGCTCCCGGTCCAGCCGGGAGCCCAGGAAGTCGCCGAGGATCTGCTGGAGTTCGGGGCCCGGGCGGCCGGTGAGGTAGCCGGCGCCGCCGAGCATCGCGGCGGCCTGGAGGTGCTGGGTGCGGCCGGAGTAGATCGACTCGATGATGTCGGCCCAGCCGCTGAGCGCGACGACGGCTTTGATCCGGGGGTCGTGCGCCGAGGCCAGCAGGCTGATGCCCGCGCCGTACGAGACCCCGCCCAGGCCGATGTGGCCGGCGTCGGCGGGGGTGTTGGCCAGCGCCCAGTCGATGACGGCGGAGACGTCGGCGGTGTCGGGCGGGCCGGCCACCTCGATCTGGCCGCCGGAGAGCCAGAAGCCGCGGGAGGTGTAGCTGACGACGACGTAGCCGTCGTCGGCGAGCTTCTCGGCCTGCGCGACGTATTCGATCTGCGGCATGCCCCAGCTGGTGGGCAGCACGATGAGCGGGTACTTGCGGCCGGTCTGCGCGTCGGCCGGGGCGAAGACGTTGCCCTTGAGGGTGATGCCTCCGGAGCCGGGGATGTCGTGGAAGCGGAGGCCGGACGAGGCCGACGGAGCCGGCGCCGCGGCGGGGGCGGGTGCCGCCTGGGCCTGGTGGGGGGCCAGGCCCAGGGCGGTTGCCGCCAGTACGGCCGCCACGGCGGCGGCGGTTCTGGTGGTGCGGGCGGTGCGGACCATCGATCGCTCCTCGCGTGCGCCGGTGTCAAAGTGACCCGACGGTAGTGCGAGGGGCTTACCGGAGGTAACCCGCCGGTAAGTTACGCGGTGGTAACGATTGAACGAGTGTCAAGTGCGCGGATCAGCCGTTCTGGGGCGTGGCGCCCGCGCCGCCCGCCAGGGCGCTCTTGGCCTTCCACTCGTCCCAGGACAGGTTCCACTCGCCGTAGCCGTTGCCGATGTCGGCCTTGCCCTTGGAGCCGTCGCCGGTGACCTCGACCAGGTCGCCCACCTGGGCCTCGGCGAACAGCGCCTTCGCGTCGGAGTCGCTCATGCCCACGCAGCCGGAACTGGAGTTGGCGCGGCCGAAGTTGCCCGTGTTCCACGGCGCGGCGTGGATGTACATGCCCGACCAGGTCACCCGCATCGAGTAGTCGACCATCTTGTCGTAGGAGTCGCCCAGGCCCACCGTCTGGGAGTCCATCCGGATGGTGCCCTCCTTGGTCATCAGCACCATCTTCCCGGACCAGGAGGCCTTCTGGCCGCCGGGCGTGCCCGCCGAGACCGGGATCGTCTTCACGGTCTCGCCGTCCTCGGTCACCGTCATCTTGCGCGTGTCGAGGTTCACCTGGAGCCGGCGGTCCTTGCCGATCTTGAACTCGGTGTTGTAGTCCTTGACGAACATCCCGCCACCCTGGCCCGAGTCCACCCCGTTGAGGTTCATCTCGACCTTCACGTCGGTGCCGGACTTCCAGTACTCCTTCGGCCGCCAGTCCACCCGGTCGTTGCCGGTGTAGTCCTTGAACCAGCCCCAGGAGCCCTCGGTGTTGTTCGAGGTGGTGACCTTCAGGTGCTTCTCGACCTCGGCCTTGTTCTTCACCGGGTTGTCGAAGACGATCGAGACCGGCTGGGCGATGCCCACCACCGGGTTGGCCTTGCCCGGGTTGATCGTGACCTTGTTCACCTTGTCCGCGGCGACCGTCTTGAACTGGGCGTTCGCGCTCTGGCTGTCGGTGTTCTGCGCCTCGATCCTGTAGTCCGTGCCCGGCGAGGCGTTGCGCTCGGAGGTCCACGTCTTGCCGTCGTCGGCTATCTTCCCGGGCAGTTCGCCGCCCTTGCCGTCGGACACCTTGACCTGGGCCAGCTTCCCCTCGGCGAGGGTCACCTTCACCGGCTCGCCGGGCTTGGCCTGATCGCCCGTGAGGTTCACGGATATCGCCATGTCCGGCTTCTTCTTCGCGTCCGCAGTGCCGGAAGCGCCCGCGCTCCCGCTTCCGCCCGAGCCGCCGCAGGCGGTCAGCGCGGCGGCCATGAGTGCGGTCCCGGCCAGCATGGCGTGGCGACTGCGTGCGGTACGGCGTGTGCGGCTCAACGAAAACCCCTCCAAGTAATGATCGTTCGCAAATGGAGATGCGGACGGCACGACTTTAGGTTGCGCAATCCGCCGAAAAGATCGGACTTTCGGTTGTGACGTGGACCGCAGCGAAACGGTCATCGTCCGGTCACAATCGCCGCGCACGTCGGTCACGGACCCCTGTGAGAGTCCTGTGTGTCCCGCATCCCCGGACGTACAGGAAGGCCGATTCACCGTGTGCGCACTGCTCGTGACCCCTGCCCAGCGACACCAGTCCCCGGAGCGGGAGCTGAGTGTGCGTCCGATGTCCGTACCGGAATACCAGGGTTTCCTTTCGCGGAACCGGAACGCGAGCTTTCTCCAGTACCCGTCCTGGGCCGAGGTAAAGGACCTTTGGCGCTCGGAAAGGGTCGGATGGCACTACCCCGACGGGCAAATAGCCGGTGCCGGGCTGGTCCTCTACCGCCAATTCCCCGGGACCCGCAAATACTTCGCGTACCTCCCCGAAGGCCCGGTCGCCGACTGGTCCGACCCGCAGATCGACCGGTGGCTGGACCCCCTCAAGCGGCATCTGCGCGCGGCCGGCGCCTTCGCCGTCCGCATGGGGCCCACGCCCGCCTACCGGCGCTGGGACGCCGCCGCCGTCAAGTCCGCCACCGGAGCGGGCCGGCAGATCTCCGACGTGCTCGCCACCGAGGTCGACCCGGTCGGCGCCGCCCTCGCCGACCGGCTGCGCACCCGCGGCTGGAAGCGCTGCGGCGGTGAGGACGACGGCGACGCCCAGCCCCGCCACGTCTTCCGCGTACCGCTCGCCGGCCGCTCCCGCGACGAGCTGTGGTCCGGCCTCAACCAGGAATGGCGGCGCAACGTCCGCAAGGCCGAGAAGGCAGGCGTACAGACCGTCCTCGGCACCGCCGCCGACCTGCCCGAGTTCTACCGGCTGCTGCGCATCACCGAGGAGCGCGACGGCTTCCGGCTCGGCCGCTCGCTCGCCTACTACGAGCAGCAGTACGAGGTCCTCAACGCCGAGGCGCCCGGCCGGATGCGCCTCTACCTGGGCGTTCACCAGGGCGAGATCCTCGCCGCACACACCATGATCGTGGCCGGGAACCGGGTCTGGTACCAGACCGGCGCCTCCGCCGACCACCGCCGCGAGGTCCGCCCCAGCAACGCGCTCCAGTGGCGGATGATGTGCGACGCCCACGACCTCGGAGCCGACGAATACGACATGCGCGGGGTACCCTCCACCCTTGACCCCGACGAACGTTCTTTCGGGCTGCTGCGCTGGAAGCTCGGCACCGGCGGGCAGGTCGTCGAAACGCTCGGCGAGTGGGAGACCCCCATGGACGGATACGCCAACACGGCGCTCCACAAGGCATTCCAGGCCTACCTGGCCCGCCGGTGACCACCACCGACACCAGACCGGCCACCGGCCCCTCCGCCGAAGGCGCCGCCGACGCGGCACCGGGCAAGAGCTCGGTGCTGCGCAGCGGCGCCCTCATGGCGGCCGGCTCGATCGTCTCCCGCGCCACCGGATTCGTCCGCTCCGCCGTCGTCGTCGCCGCGCTCGGCACCGGGCTGCTCGGCGACAGCTACGCCGTCTCCAACACCGTCCCGAACATCCTGTACATGCTGCTCATCGGCGGCGCGCTCAACGCGGTCTTCGTCCCCGAGCTGGTCCGCGCCGCGAAGGAGCACCAGGACGGCGGGGCCGCCTACACCGACCGGCTGCTCACCGCCTGCACCGCGGCGCTCGTCGCGCTGACGGCCGTCGCCGTGCTGGCCGCGCCGCTGATCGTCTCCGCGTACACCCCGTACACCGGCGGCCAGGCGAGCACCACTGTGGCGCTGGCCCGGTACTGCCTGCCGCAGATCCTCTTCTACGGGCTGTTCACCCTGCTCGGCCAGGTGCTGAACGCCCGCGGCCGGTTCGGCGCGATGATGTGGACCCCCGTCCTCAACAACATCGTGATCATCGGCGTCTTCGGGCTCTTCCTGTACCTCTCCCACGGCGCGCCGGACGGCCTGACGGCCGGCGAGACCCGCCTCCTGGGCCTCGGCACCACCGCCGGCATCGTCATCCAGGCCCTCGCGCTGGTCCCGTCGCTGCGCGCCGCCCGCTTCCGCTGGCGCCCCCGCTTCGACTGGCGCGGCCAGGGCCTGGCCCGCCCGCTGCGCAACGCGGGCTGGCTGGTCATGCTCGTCTTCACCAACCAGATCGGCTACTGGGTCGTCACCCGGCTCTCCACCGCCACCGGGCACCGGGCCGTGGAAGCCGGGCTCGCGGGCGGCGCCGGGTACACCGCCTACAGCAACGCCTACCAGCTGTGGATCGTCCCGCAGGGCATCATCACCGTCTCCCTCGTGACCGCCCTGATGCCCCGGATGAGCCTGGCCGCCGCCGACGGCGACCTCGGCGCGCTCCGCCGGGACGTGTCGTACGCGCTGCGCTCCAGCGCCGCCCTCGTCGTGCCCGCCGCCGCGCTCTTCGCCGCGCTCGCCCCCTGGGTGATGGGCAGCGTCTTCGGGTACGGGCGCACCGGCGCCGCCGACACCGCGGTCATGGCGGGCATGCTCATGGCCTTCGCGCCCGGCCTGATCGCCTTCTCCGGCCAGTACGTCCTCTCGCGCGCCTTCTACGCCCTCTCCGACACCCGGACCCCCTTCTTCCTGAACCTGGTCATCGCCGCCCTGAACGCCGGGCTGTCGGCCGCCGCCTACTTGCTGCTGCCCCCGCGCTGGGCGGTCACCGGCATGGCCGGCGCCTACTCCGTCGCCCTGTTCGCGGGCCTCGCGGTGACCGCGTACACCCTCGCGCGGCGGCTCGGCCCGCGCACGGGGACCCGTACGCAGCGCCGCGCCACCGCGGTCCGCACCCACCTGCGGCTGCTGGCCGCCTGCCTGCCCGGGGCCGCCGCCGCCTACGCGGCCGCCCGGGCCGCCGGCGGCCTCGGCGACTTCGCCGCCGTCGGCGCGGGAACCGCGGCGCTCGCGCTCGTCGTCGTCCTGCTCGCCAAGCCGCTCGGCCTCACCGAAATCACCGACCTGCTGGACTCCCTGCGGCGCAAGACCGGCCGTTAGCGGGAGATGAAGCCCCGAACCACTTGGACAATGACCCGATGCCACGCGTACTGCTGATCGAGGACGACCCGTCCATCCGCGAAGGAGTGGCTCTCGGCCTGCGCCGACGCGGCCACGAGGTGAGCGCCGCCGAAACCGGCGAGGCGGGCCTCGCGCTGATGGGGACCTTCCTCCCGGAGCTGGTCCTGCTCGACCTCATGCTGCCCGGGATGAACGGCGTGCAGGTCTGCCGCCGCATCCGCGAGACCAGCCAGCTCCCGATCATCATGCTGACCGCCCGCGGCGACGACTTCGACATAGTCGTCGGCCTCGAAGCCGGCGCCGACGACTACATCGTCAAACCCGCCCGCACCGAGGTCATCGAGGCCCGCATCAAGGCCGTGCTGCGCCGCCTCGGCGCCCCGGCGGGCAGCCGCCCCGAGGTCGAGTTCCACGGCGAGCTCGCCATCGACCGGGCCGGACTGACCGTCGCCAAGAACGGCGAGCGCGTCCCCCTCGCCCCCAGCGAGATCAAACTCCTGCTGCACCTGTCCGCCTCGCCCGAGCAGGTCTTCTCCCGCCAGCAGCTCCTGGAGTACGTCTGGGACCACAGCTACCACGCCGACGCGCGGCTCGTGGACGCCTGCGTACGCCGTCTGCGCACCAAGGTCGAGGACCCCGACGCCAGCCCCCGCTACATCCAGACCGTGCGCGGCTTCGGCTACCGCTTCGGCCCGCTGTGAGGCGCATCGCGCCGCTCGGGCTGCGCACCCGGCTGATCGCGGCCTTCCTGCTGGTCGCCGCGATCAGCGCGGTGACCACGGCCACGCTGACCTACCAGCAGGCCCGCACGGCCGTCCTCAAGCAGAGCCAGGACACCGCGGTCAGCACCCTGCGCGACCAGGTCGAGAACCTCCCCCTCGATCTGCCGCTGGACCAGGCGCAGCTCCAGCGCATCGTCACCGACCTGGGGAAGAGGGGCAAGCCGAACCCCTGGAACGTCTTCGGCGAGTACGGCACCCTGCGGGCCTCCAGCACCAGTGCGCCCACCTCCACCGTGGTCACCGAGGAGCTCCGACGCCAGCTGACGGCCCATCCGCACGCCGCCTTCCAACGGGTGACGGACCCCTCGGGGACCCCGTACCTCGCCGTCGGCATGTCGGCCGTCTGGCTCCACAACGACGTCCGGGAACCCACCGGCCTGGTCCTCTTCGCGACGATGCGCCTGGCCCCCGAGGGGAAGACGGTCGAGGCCATGGTCGAAGCCGCCAAGCGCGGCGCCGTCCCCGGCCTCGCCATCGCCGTCATCCCCGCCCTGCTCGCCGCGCGCAGCGTGCTGCGCCCCGTACGCGACATGCGCCTGGCCGCCCAGCGGCTCGGCAGCGGCCGCCTCGACACGCGGATCGAGGTCCGCGGCTCCGACGAGCTCGCCGGACTCGCCCGCACCTTCAACGAGACGGCCGTCGCCCTCGAACAGTCGGTGGACGAACTGCGGGAGGCCGAGGTCCGGGCCCGCCGCTTCGCCTCCGACGTCTCCCACGAACTGCGTACCCCGCTGGCCGGGATGCTCGCCGTCACCGAGGTCCTGGACGAGGAGGCCGAACGCCTCGACCCCGACACGGCCTCCGCCCTGCGGCTGGTCAGCGCCGAGACCGGCAAGCTCGCCGTCCTCGTCGAGGACCTCATGGAGATCTCCCGCTTCGACGCCCGCGCGGCCGAACTCAACCTCGACGACGTGGACGTGGCCGAGGCCGTGCGCAAGACCATCGAGCGCCGCCACTGGGACGACGAGCGGGTGGTCATGGACCTGCCGTGGCAGGTCCGCGCCCGGCTCGACCCGCGCCGCTTCGACGTGGTCCTCGCCAACCTCGTCGGCAACGCCCTCAAGCACGGAGGCGCCCCGGTCCGCGTCGGCGTGCGCACGGGGGAGCGGCCCGACGGCACGCGGCTGCTGATCGAAGTCGCCGACAGCGGGCCCGGCATCGCCCCCGAGGTGCTGCCGCACATCTTCGACCGGTTCTTCAAGGCCGACGCCGCCCGTACCCGCTCCGCGGGCAGCGGCCTCGGCCTCGCCATCACCCTGGAGAACGTCCGGCTGCACGGCGGCACCCTGCACGCCGCGAACGGCCCCGCCAGGGGAGCGGTGTTCACGCTCGACATGCCCCTGGAGGCCGACGCGTGACCCGGCGGATCCGGACGGCCGCGGCCGCCGTGGCGGCCCTGCTGCCGGGCGCACTGCTGCTCAACGGCTGCGGGATCAAGCCCACCGGGGTCATCGAGAGCGGAGCCGCCGCGAAGGTGATCGTGCCCGGGCCCGGGACCAAGGGGACGGTGTACCTCGTGGCGTCCGACGGGCGGCTCTTCCCCATACCCGACAGGGAGCAGCCCTCCGTGTCGGAGACTTCGCTCCTCATACGGCTGCTCGTCGGCCCCACCGAAGCGCAGAGGGCCGCGGGCCTGGAGACCCGGCTGCCCGTGCTGGACATCAAGAAACAGGGCGCCAGCGCCGGGACGACCATGATCTCGGCCGACACCATCGGGGTCGGCGTGCCGTTCAAGGTCTCCACCCTCTCCGAGACGGCCCGCCGGCAGCTGGTGTGCACGGTGGCCTCCGTCAACCCGGAGTACCAGGTGGTCCTGCTCGGCCCGGACGCCGACATCGGCCCCGCCCGCTGCGACCTCGGCAGCTGACCTCCCCTTGCGGCGGAGCCGGTGCGCCCGCCACCGTGGCCCCATGGACCCCGCCGCGTACGTGCCCGACGTGTTCGACCCCCGGATCTACGGCGCCGGGATCCCGTACGCGAGCTACCGGCTGCTGCGCGAGCATCACCCGGTGGCCTGGCAGGAGGAGCCGGAGATCGCCGGCTGGCCCGCCGGCCCCGGATTTTGGGCGGTCACCCGGCACGCCGACGTGGTCCGGGTGCTGCGCGACCACGCCACGTACTCCTCCTGGCTCGGCGCCACCCAGATCCGCGATCCCGACCCGGCCGACCTGCCGTTCCTGCGGCGCACCATGCTCAACCAGGACCCGCGGCGCGGTGCGGGCGACCACGGGCGGCTGCGCCGGCTGGTCTCCCGCGCCTT
Organism: Streptomyces sp. NPDC090741; assembly: GCF_044769045.1. Lineage (NCBI taxonomy): Bacteria > Bacillati > Actinomycetota > Actinomycetes > Kitasatosporales > Streptomycetaceae > Streptomyces > Streptomyces sp. NPDC090741. Next base: position 40,189 of record NZ_JBIVXF010000003.1, read on the forward strand.
CACCCCCGCCCGCGTCGACGCCTTCGCCGGCCGGGTCCGCGAGCGCGCCCGTACGCTGCTGGCCGCCGCCCGGGACGGCGCCGAGGACGGCGCCGCCGACCTGGTCCGCACGGTCACCGACGAGTACGCCCTGCTCAACCTGACCGACCTGCTGGGCGTTCCGGCCGCAGACCGGGGCCTGCTGCTGGAGTGGACCGTACGGGTCATCGGCTACCAGGATCCCGAGGACGCGCCCGCGCCCCGGCTCGGCCCCGACGGCAAGCCCCTCGACCCGCGCTCCCCGGCCCTGCTCGGCGAGATGTTCTCGTACGCCCGGGAACTGGCCGCCCACAAGCGCGCGCACCCCGGCGACGACGTGATGACCGCGCTCGCCGAGGCCGGGCTGGACCCGGCCGAGCTGGAGATGTTCTTCTTCCTGCTCACCGTCGCGGGCAACGACACCGTACGCAGCGCAGCCCCCGGCGGCCTGCTGGCCCTGGCCGGCGACCCGGACGCGTACCGGCAGCTCGGCGACGGCCGGGTCCCGGTGCACACCGCGGTGGACGAACTGCTGCGCGTCCACCCGCCGGTGCTCAGCTTCCGCCGCACCGCCGCCGTCGACACCGAGCTCGCCGGGCAGCCGATCCGCGCCGGGGACAAGGTGGTGGTCTTCCACGCCTCCGCCAACCACGACGAGCGCGTCTTCACCGACCCCGGGCGCCTCGACCTCGGCCGGACGCCCAACCCGCACGTCTCCTTCGGCGACGGACCGCACGTCTGCCTCGGCGCCCACTTCGCCCGGCTCCAGCTGGGCGTGCTCTACGAGGAGTGGCGCGCGGCCATGCCGGCCCCCGAACTCGCGGGCGAGCCGCGGCGGCTGGTGTCGAACTTCATCAACGGGATCACGCGACTGCCGCTGCGGGTGTCAGGGCGGCCCGGGTGACGTCGGCCGCCAGTTCGGTCACATCGGGACCGTAGGCCTGTGAGTTGACCACCTTCAGGATCAGGCAGAAGGCGTCCGCGCCGTACTTCCGGGCCAGCTGCTTGTGGTTGCGGGCCAGATAGCGGGCCGCGGCCTGGTTGCTGACCGCGGTCTGCCCGGACAGAAGGAAGACCGGCCGGCCGCCCTCCCCGCCCGCGAGCCGGGCCAGCAGTACGAACTCCACCCGGTCCCTGACCCAGCGGTAGGCCTCGCCGCCCACCTGGATCGCGCCCCGGTCCTCGTGCTCCTGGCTGTCCATGTTGACCCGCACCCCCGGCAGCATGGAGGCCAGGTGCGCGACCGTACGGGTGTTGGAGGCGGGGCCGCCGACGCAGAACTCGGCCCGCTCGCCGAATCCCTGACGCGCCTCGTCGTGCGTGACGATCTGGACGTTCGCTCCGCAGTCCTTGATCAGGGCGGAGATCTCCAGCAGCGCGAAGGCGTCGTTGCGGTGCACCGACGATTCCTTGCCGCCCATCTGCCGGTTGACCACGAACAGACAGTCCGAGCCGGTCGGCAGCCCGAAGAACACCTGCTTGCGGCGCAGGTTACGGCGCCACAGATAGGTCCGGGCGAACCAGCCGAACCCGCCGCTGAGGGCGGTGGCTATCAGCCCGAGCACGATGTTGCGCACGTCATCGTTCATGCGGCGGATGGTAGCCGTCCCCGCGCGCTCCTGACGTGGGGGGTGCGGTGAAGTTACAGTGCGGGACCTGGCTCTGACCGGCCGTCGACTGGGAGGTTCGGGATGCGTCGTCCCGCCGTTCGTCCGTTAGCGCTCGTCGCCCTCGCCGGGGCGCTCGTCTCCACCGGGGCCGCCGCCCCGCCCACCGCCGCCGCACCGCCCAAGGTGCCCGTCGCCGCCGGGTACGGCGGTGCCGTCGCGAGCGTCGACGCCGACGCCTCGGCCGCCGGCATCGCGGTCCTGCGCTCCGGCGGCAACGCCGTGGACGCCGCCGTCGCGACGGCCGCCGCGCTCGGGGTGACCGAGCCGTACTCGGCCGGCATCGGCGGAGGCGGCTACTTCGTCTACTACGACGCCGGGTCCCGCCGGGTGCAGACCATCGACGGCCGCGAGACCGCGCCCGCGACGGCGACGGCGGGCCTGTTCCAGGAGAACGGCGTCCCCATCCCCTTCGAGCAGGGCCAGACCAGCGGCCGCAGCGTCGGCGTCCCCGGCACCCCGGCCACCTGGAAGAGCGCCCTGGACGCCTGGGGCACCCGGTCGCTCGGACAACTCCTGAAGCCCGCCGAGAAACTGGCGCGCGACGGGTTCACCGTCGATACGACGTTCCGGGCCCAGACCGAGCTCAACCGGGACCGCTTCAAGGACTTCCCCGACACCGCGAAGCTGTTCCTGCCGGGCGGGGACCTCCCGGTGGTCGGCTCCGCCTTCAAGAACCCCGACCTGGCGGCCACGTACGCCGAGTTGGGCCGCAAGGGCACCGGCGCGCTCTACCGGGGCCCGATCGGCGAGGACATCGTCCGGGCCGTCCGCAAACCCCCCGTGGACCCGGCCGCCACCCGGATCGTCCGCTCCGGCGACCTGACCACCGGCGACCTGCGCGCGTACGGGACCAAGCGGCAGGCCCCGACGCAGGTGGGCTACCGGGGCCTCGACGTGTACAGCATGGCGCCGTCCTCCTCGGGCGGCACCACCGTCGGCGAGGCGCTCAACATCCTTGAGCGCACCGACCTGTCGAAGCTGTCCGAGACCCAGTACCTGCACCGGTTCATCGAGGCCTCGCGGATCTCCTTCGCCGACCGAGGCCGCTGGGTCGGCGACCCGGCCGCCGAGAACGTGCCGACGCGGGAACTGCTCTCGCAGCGCTTCGCCGACTCGCGCGGCTGCCTGATCGCCCCGGACCGTACGCTGACCAGCCCGCTGGCCCCCGGCGATCCGCGCCACCCGGCGGCCTGCGGCGGCTCCGGCCCGGCCGCCCCGACCACGTACGAGGGGGAGAACACCACGCACCTGACGGTCGCCGACCGCTGGGGCAACGTCGTCTCGTACACCCTGACCATCGAGTCCACCGGCGGCAGCGCGATCACCGTCCCGGGCCGCGGGTTCCTCCTCAACAACGAGCTGACCGACTTCTCCTTCGCTCCGGCGGCCCCCGGGGTCCCGGACCCGAACCTGCCCGGCCCCGGCAAGCGGCCGCGCTCGTCCATGTCCCCGACCATCGTGCTGGAGCACGGGCGGCCGGTGCTCGCGGTGGGTTCCCCGGGCGGCGCCACCATCATCACCACCGTCCTGCAGACCCTGATCGGGCACCTGGACCGGGGCCTGCCACTGGTCGACGCCATCGCGGCGCCGCGGGCCAGCCAGCGCAACCAGACCACCACCGAGCTGGAGCCGGGGCTGTGGAACAGCCCGCTGCGTGCTGAGCTGGAGGCGCTGGGCCAGGGCTTCCGGCAGAACCCGGAGATCGGCGCGGCGACCGGGGTCCAGCGGCTCCCGGACGGGCGCTGGCTGGCCGCGGCCGAGACGACCCGGCGGGGCGGGGGCTCGGCGATGGTGGTCCACCCGTACGGGAAACCGTAGGGACCGCGCGCCGGTGAGGTTCAGAGGGCGGTGAGGATCCTCGGGCCGTCGGCGGTGATCGCGACCGTGTGCTCCGTGTGCGCGGCGCGGCTGCCGTCGACGGTCCGCAGGGTCCAGCCGTCCGCGTCGCACCGGTAGTCGTCCCCGCCGCCGGCGATCAGCATCGGCTCGATCGCGATGACCATGCCGGGGCGCAGCTGCATGCCGCGTCCCGGCCGGCCCTCGTTGGGCACGCCCGGGTCCTCGTGCATGCTGCGGCCCACGCCGTGGCCGCCGAAGTCCTCCATGATCCCGTACCCGGCGGAGCGGCAGACCGTGCCGACGGCGTACGCGATGTCGCCGATCCGGTTGCCCGGGCGCGCGGCGGCGATGCCGGCCGCGAGGGCCGCCTCGGCGGTCTCGATCAGCCGCAGGTCGGCGGGGCGGGGCCGGCCGACGGTGAAGCTGATCGCCGCGTCCCCGACCCAGCCGCCCAGCTTCGCCCCGCAGTCGATGCTGACCAGGTCCCCGTCGCGGAGCCGGTAGCCGTCGGGGATGCCGTGCACGATCGCGTCGTTGACCGAGGCGCAGATCACCCCGGGGAAGGGCACCGGCGCGAAGTGCGGCCGGTAGCCGAGGAACGGCGAGCTCGCGCCGGCCTCGGCCAGTACCGCGCGGGCCGCCCCGTCCAGGTCCAGCAGGGACACCCCGACCCGCGCCGCCTGCCGTGCGGCGGCCAGGGCGTGGGCGACGACCCGGCCCGGGGCGCGCATTGCGTTGATCGACTCTTCTGTCTTCAGTTCCACCATGCCAATAACTATACCGGTATAACTTTAACGGGATAGTTATTGGAGGAGGCGGTAGGATGAGGCCATGGTCCGTACCCCTCTCACCCCCGAAGAGCGCGAGCGCGGCGAGCGCCTCGGCGCGTTGCTGCGCGAGGCCCGCGGTGTCCGCAGCATGGTCGAGGTCGCGGCGAGCGCCGGGCTGTCCGCCGAAACCCTCCGCAAGATCGAGACCGGCCGCGCGCCGACCCCGGCCTTCTTCACCGTGGCCGCCCTCGCCGAGGCGCTCGGGCTGTCCCTCGACGATGTGCTGCGCCGCTGCGCGTTCGTGCCGGCCTGAGGCTCGGTCTGACGCTCCGTCGGGGCCGCCCGAACTCATGCCGGGGGCGCGGACCTGCGGTTTCTTTCGGGCGGGGCCGGCGGGCCGAACGGCCCAATCGGCGGTGGGGGCGGGCGGGAGCGGGGCAAGCGTGAAGGCGTGTCGACCTCGAACGCTTCCCAACGACTCGGTTTCGCACTCCTCGGCGCCCTGCTGGCGGCCGGTCTGCTGCTTGCCGCGTGCCCGGCGCCGGAGGGCCGGGCGTCCGCCGGGGATCCCGATCCGCGGCCTGCCGCGCCCCGGGGGCCGTCGTAGGCTCCGGGGATGACTCTCGACGAGCTGAACCAGGGCAAGTACGTCAGCTTCACGACGTTCCGCAAGGACGGCACGCCCGTCGCGACGCCGGTGTGGGCCGTGGCCGACGGGGGCGAGCTGTACGTGTGGACGCGCAGCGACTCCTGGAAGGTGAAGCGGATCCGCAACAACGGGCGGGTCACGGTCCGTGCCTGCGACGTGCGGGGGCGGGTCGCGGAGGGGGCGGCCGAGCTGGAGGGCGAGGCGCGGCTGCTGGACGAGGCGGGGCTGACGCGGGTGCGGAAGCTGATGTCGCGGAAGTACACGTGGCAGTTCTGGGCCGTGGACGTGCCGGCAGCGCTGGTCCGGCGCGGGAAGCGCCCGCACACCGCGATCGCCGTCAAGCTTTGAGACTCCCGTAGCCCGCCCGTAACACCGGTGAGATGCAATGCGGGGCATGGAGACCGCGACTTCGCAGGCGATCGGTCAACTCTCGGGCTACTTACGCGGGTTGATGCAGAGACTCGATCCGGGGACGGGGTGGTACGGGGAGTTCCTGCGCCGGGATCCGCAGGGCCTGCGGGCCTGCCTGGACGGAGCCGCGATGCCGCCGTGGGACATCGTGGAGTCGCTGCTCGGCGACCTCGCGGGGATCAGGGGCGCCGGGCTCGCGGCGCGGGAGCGGGAGTACGCGGCCCGGCTGCGGACCGCGGCGGTCGCCGTGTGGGACAGGCTGCCGGGCGGCGCGGAGGAACTGCGGACCCTGCTGGCGGCGGCCGCCGACCAGCGCTCCGTCTCGGAGGCGGCGACCCGCACCCTGACGGCCCGCCTGGCCGCGGCTCCGGACCCGGAGGAGGCGGAAACCCTGACCCGGGAACTGGCCTGGATCCAGGACGACACGGCCAGGGCCGCCTCCCGCCACGAAGACCTCATGTCCCGCCTCAGGGCCCTGGAGGCCCCGGCCCACCCCGCGTCGTCCCGCCCGGACCCCGCCCCGGCCGAGCCGGGGTGGTCCGGCGGCCCCGCTCCCGCCGGGGCCGAACCGCCGGCCGGGGCGTGGGCCGGGGTGGGGGAGGACGGGCCGGTGTCCGAGGTGCCGCGGCAGCGGCAGGCGGGGGAGGCGCGGCCGGAGCCGCCCGTCGGACGGGCCGAGGGCCGGTGGCTGCGCGGGGCGCGGCGGGCCGGCGGGGCCCGGTACGCGGGCGCCCCGGCCCCGGCCCCCGCATCCTTCACGCCACCGCCCGGCCACCCGGCCGAGGCCGCCGCCGCACCCCGCGGCGCCCGCTTCGCCCACTCCGAGCCCGACCCCGTGCTCGACCCCGAGCCCGGGCCTCACCCCGCAGCCGAGCCCCCCGCTCCCCACCGGTCCCGCTCCGGAACGATCGGCCGCCCCCGCTTCACCCCACCGGAGCCGGAGCACTTCGCCCCGGCGGAGCCGGAGAGCCGGCCCGCCGCCCCCGGGTGGGACGCACAGGCCGGCGCGCCCGCGGCGTACGGGCCGCGTCCCGGCGGGATCGCCGCGGTGATCGGGGAGTTGCTGGGGCTGCGGGCCCAGGAGCGGGGCGGGGAGGCCCACGCGCTGCTGTGCGAGGCCGCCGCGTGGCCCGCCGTGTGGCTGCCCGGGTTCGCCGACGAGCTGGTCCGGGCCGGGCTCGTGGCGGACTGGGCCACGCTGCTCTGGGAGGCGGCCTCGCTCCCGCCCGAGCGGCTCGCCGCAGCGGCCGCAGCCCTCGGCGAAGCCGGCCGGCACGCCGACTGCGAGGCCCTGCTGCGCCAGGGCGCGGGCCGCCCCGCCGCCGAGATCGCCGACGCCGCCCTGGCCCTGGCCGGGGACGGCCGGACCCGCGAGGCCGACGCCCTGCTCGGCGCCTTCGTCAAGGTCCGCACCGCCGAGGAGGCGGTCCGCCTGGCCCGCCGTGATCCGCAGTGGTTCGCCCCCCGGCTGCTCAGGGCCGCCGAGGCCCTCTCCGGCACGCACCACCGTGACCTCGTACACGCCCTGCGGGTTGCGAAACCGCCCGTCCATTGAGCGGATTCGACCATCCGTTGTCATTACTTGATCGACTCACCCAAGCGCGCACGGCGGTCTTGCCCCGCGGTGTGACGCGGCCTACGTTCTACTCCCTACGCACACCGTCTACGTGCGTAGAACTCGGCGTTCCCGTCGCGAGGAGCAGCTCATGGCCCAAGTCGTCCGCGCCGCACTCGTCCAGGCCACCTGGACCGGAGACACCGAGTCGATGATCGCCAAGCACGAGGAGCACGCCCGGCGGGCCGCCGCCGACGGCGCGAAGATCATCGGCTTCCAGGAAGTGTTCAACGCCCCCTACTTCTGCCAGGTCCAGGAACCCGAGCACTACCGCTGGGCCGAGCCCGTCCCCGACGGCCCCACCGTCCAGCGGATGCAGGCGCTCGCCCGCGAGACCGGCATGGTCATCGTCGTACCGGTCTTCGAGCTGGAGTCCGAGGGCTTCTACTACAACACCGCCGCCGTCATCGACGCCGACGGCAGCTACCTCGGCAAGTACCGCAAACACCACATCCCCCAGGTCAAGGGCTTCTGGGAGAAGTACTACTTCCGCCCGGGCAACCTCGGCTGGCCCGTCTTCGACACCGCCGTCGGCCGCGTCGGCGTCTACATCTGCTACGACCGCCACTTCCCCGAGGGCTGGCGCGCGCTGGGCCTGGCCGGAGCCCAGCTCGTCTTCAACCCGTCCGCCACCTCCCGCAGCCTGTCCTCCTACCTCTGGCAGCTGGAACAGCCCGCCGCCGCCGTCGCCAACGAGTACTTCATCGCCGCGATCAACCGCGTCGGCCAGGAGGAGTACGGGGACAACGACTTCTACGGCACCAGCTACTTCGTCGACCCCCGCGGCCAGTTCGTCGGCGAGACCGCCAGCGGCAAGGAGGAGGAACTCCTCGTCCGCGACCTCGACTTCGACCTGATCAAGCAGGTCCGCGACCAGTGGGCCTTCTACCGCGACCGCCGCCCCGACGCCTACGGAGGGCTCGTTCAGCCGTGACCAACCCGATCCCCCTGCACAGCCGCCACCAGGCCGTACTGCCCGACTGGCTCGCGCTCTACTACGACCGCCCCATCGAACTCACGCACGGCGAGGGCCGCCACGTCTGGGACGCCGACGGCAACCGCTACCTCGACTTCTTCGGCGGCATCCTCACCACGATGACCGCGCACGCCCTGCCCGAGGTCACCAAGGCCGTCTCCGAACAGGCCGGACGGCTCATCCACTCGTCGACCCTGTACCTCAACCGCCCGATGATCGAGCTGGCCGAGCGGATCGCCGCCCTGTCCGGCATCCCCGAGGCGCGGGTCTTCTTCACCACCTCCGGCACCGAGGCCAACGACACCGCCCTGCTGCTGGCGACCGCGTACCGCCGCTCCAACCAGATCCTGGCGATGCGCAACAGCTACCACGGCCGGTCCTTCTCGACCGTCTCCATCACCGGCAACCGCGGCTGGTCCCCGACCAGCCTCTCGCCGCTCCAGACGTACTACGTCCACGGCGCCGTCCGCACCCGCGGCCCCTTCGCGCACCTCGACGACACCGCCTTCACCGCGGCCGCCGTCGCCGACCTCGAAGACGTGCTCGGCCAGGCCCGCGGCGGAGTCGCCGCCCTGATCGCCGAGCCGATCCAGGGCGTCGGCGGGTTCACCGCCCCGCCCGACGGGCTGTACGGGGCGTTCCGCGAGGTCCTCGACCGGCACGGCATCCTCTGGATCAGCGACGAGGTGCAGACCGGCTGGGGCCGCACGGGCGACAACTTCTGGGGCTGGCAGGCGCACGGACGCAGCGGCCCGCCGGACATCCTCACCTTCGCCAAGGGCATCGGCAACGGCATGTCCATCGGCGGGGTCGTGGCCCGTGCCGAGATCATGAACTGCATCGACACCAACTCCATCTCCACCTTCGGCGGTTCCCCGGTGACCATGGCGGCCGGCGTCGCCAACCTCGCGTACCTGCTGGAGCACGACCTCCAGGGCAACGCCCGCCGCGTCGGCGGCCTGCTCCTGGAGCGGCTGCGCGCCATCGCCGCCGCCGTGCCCGCCGTACGGGAGGTCCGCGGCCGGGGCCTGATGGCCGGCCTGGAGCTGACGAAGCCCGGCACCGACGAGGCCGACCCGGGCGCGGCCGCCGCCGTACTGGAGGCCGCCCGCGAAGGCGGCCTGCTGCTCGGCAAGGGCGGCGGACACGACACCAGCGTGCTGCGCATCGCGCCGCCGCTCTCCCTCACCGTCGCCGAGGCGGAAGAGGGCGCCGAGATCCTCGAACGGGCCCTGCACAGCATCGTGTGACCGGAAGGCGCCGCACATGTCCATCCGCACCCTCATCCGCGGCGGCCTCGTCATCACGGCCGCCGACGAGCTCCACGCCGACGTCCTGGTCGAGGACGGCCGCGTCGCCGCCCTCGCGGCCCACGGCTCGGCGGCCGCCGACGCCTGGACGGCCGACCGTACGATCGACGCGAGCGGGAAGTACGTCATCCCCGGCGGGGTCGACGCCCACACCCACATGGAGCTGCCCTTCGGCGGGACCGCCGCCTCGGACACCTTCGAGACCGGAACCCGGGCCGCCGCCTGGGGCGGCACCACCACCATCGTCGACTTCGCCGTGCAGAGCATGGGCCAGGCGCTGCGCCAGGGGCTCGACACCTGGTACGACAAGGCCGACGGCAAGTGCTCCATCGACTACGCCTTCCACATGATCCTCTCGGACGTCAACGAGGGGACCCTGAAGGAGATGGACCACCTGATCGGGGAGGGCGTCACCTCCTTCAAGCTGTTCATGGCCTACCCCGGCGTCTTCTACAGCGACGACGGGCAGATCCTGCGCGCCATGCAGCGGGCCTCCGGCAACGGCGGGCTGATCATGATGCACGCCGAGAACGGCATCGCGATCGACGTGCTCGTCGAACAGGCCCTGGCCCGGGGCGAGACCGACCCGCGCCACCACGGCGAGGTCCGCAAGGTCCTCCTCGAAGCGGAGGCCACCCACCGGGCGATCCAGCTCGCGCGCGTGGCCGGATCCCCGCTGTACGTGGTCCACGTCTCCGCGGAGGAGGCGCTGGCCGAGCTCGCCGCCGCCCGGGACAAGGGTCTGCCGGTGTTCGGCGAGACCTGCCCGCAGTACCTGTTCCTGTCCACCGACAACCTCGAAGAGCCCGATTTCCAGGGCGCCAAGTACGTCTGCTCCACCCCGCTGCGGCCGAAGGAGCACCAGGCCGCCCTCTGGCGGGGGCTGCGGACCAACGACCTCCAGGTGGTCTCCACCGACCACTGCCCGTTCTGCTTCCGCGGCCAGAAGGAGCTCGGCCGCGGCGACTTCTCGAAGATCCCGAACGGGCTGCCGGGGGTGGAGAACCGGATGGACCTCCTCCACCAGGCCGTCCTGGACGGACACATCAGCCGCCGCCGCTGGATCGAGATCGCCTGCGCGAGCCCGGCCCGCATGTTCGGCCTCTACCCGCAGAAGGGCACCATCGCGCCGGGCTCCGACGCCGACATCGTCCTCTACGATCCGCACGCCGAGCAGGTCATCTCCGCCGAGACGCACCACATGAACGTGGACTACTCGGCGTACGAGGGCAAGCGGATCACCGGACGCGTCGACACCGTGCTCTCCCGCGGCGAACTCGTCATCGACCGGCGCGAGTACACGGGCCGGGCCGGCCACGGGGTGTTCATCCCCCGCTCCACCTGCCAGTACCTCTAAGGAGCCGTGATGGACTTCGGCCTCGTCCTCCAGACCGACCCGCCCGCCTCCCGGGTCGTCAGCCTCATGAAGCGCGCCGAGCGGAACGGCTTCCGCTACGGCTGGACCTTCGACTCGGCGGTCCTGTGGCAGGAACCCTTCGTCATCTACAGCCAGATCCTCGCGAACACGCAGAAGCTGCACATCGGGCCGATGGTCACCAACCCCGGCACCCGCACCTGGGAGGTCACCGCCTCCACCTTCGCCACCCTCAACGACATGTACGGCAACCGCACCGTGTGCGGGATCGGCCGCGGAGACTCGGCGATGCGGGTCGCCGGGCGCAAACCGAACACCCTGGCCCGGCTGGGGGAGGCCATCGACGTCATCCGGGACCTCGCCGAGGGCCGGGAGGCCGAGGTCGACGGCAATCCGCTGCGGCTCCCATGGGTCCAGGGCGGGAAGCTCCCGGTCTGGATGGCCGCGTACGGGCCGAAGGCGCTGGCCCTGGCCGGCGAGAAGGCGGACGGGTTCATCCTCCAGCTCGCCGACCCCTACCTCACCGAGTGGATGGTCGGCTCCGTCCGGCAGGCCGCCGAACGGGCCGGACGCGACCCGGACGCGCTCACCATCTGCGTCGCGGCGCCGGCGTACGTGGGCGAGGACCTGGCCCACGCCCGCGACCAGTGCCGCTGGTTCGGCGGGATGGTCGGCAACCACGTCGCCGATCTCGTCGGCCGCTACGGCGAACACTCCGGCATGGTGCCGGACGCCCTCACCGAGTACATCAAGGCCCGCGAGGGCTACGACTACAGCCACCACGGCCGCGCCGGGAACCCGTCCGCCGACTTCGTGCCCGACGAGATCGTGGACCGCTTCTGCCTGCTCGGCCCGCCCGAGGCCCACATCGAGAAGCTGCGGACCCTGCGCGACCTGGGCGTCGACCAGTTCGCCGTGTACGACATGCACGACGCACAGGAGGCCACCATCGACGCGTACGGGCAGCACGTCATCCCGGCGCTCGGATCCTGACCGAGATCCCCACCGACCCGAAGGGGCGTGCGCACATGCCGGACCACCCGATAGGCGCCACCGGGGACCGCGTCGAGCTCGCCCCCGGCGCGGTCCCCTCCGACGGCCGCTTCGCCAACCCCGACCTGCTCCCCGTACCGGTCGCGGACCGGCGCTGGACCACGTACAACTTCACGGCCCTGTGGGTCGGCATGGCGCACAACATCCCCTCCTGGCTGCTCGCCTCCGGGCTGGTGGCCCTGGGGATGGACTGGAAACAGGCCGTCTTCACCATCGCGCTGGCCAACATCATCGTGCTGGGGCCGATGCTGCTCACCGGGCACGCCGGCCCCAAGTACGGGATCCCGTTCCCGGTGCTGGCCCGGGCCTCCTTCGGGATGCGCGGGGCCAATCTCGCCGCGCTGATCCGGGCGGCCGTGGCCTGCGCCTGGTTCGGGATCCAGACCTGGATCGGCGGGTCCGGGATCTACGTCCTGCTCGGCAAGATCTTCGGCGGCTGGGCGGGAGCCGCGGAGATCGGCGGCGAGCCGTGGCCGCTGTGGCTGTGCTTCGCCCTCTTCTGGGTCCTCGAACTCGCCATCATCTACCGGGGGATGGAGGCCCTGCGGCGGTTCGAGAACTGGGCCGCGCCCTTCGTCATCGTCGGCGCGCTGGCCCTGCTCGTGTGGATCGGGGTGAAGGCGGGCGGCTTCGGCGAACTGCTCGACCAGCCCTCCCGGCTCGGCTGGGGCGCGGAGTTCTGGACGGTCTTCTTCCCCGCCCTCATGGGGATGATCGCCTTCTGGTCCACCCTCTCGCTCAACATCCCGGACTTCACGCGCTTCGGCGCCGGGCAGCGCTCCCAGATCCTCGGACAGACGCTCGGGCTGCCGACGACGATGACCCTCTTCGCGCTGCTGTCGGTGTTCGTCACCTCCGGCTCGGAGGCGGTGTACGGGGCCCCGATCTGGGACCCGGTGGAGCTGGTCGCAAAGACCGACAGCGTCTTCGGGCTGCTCTACGCCCTGGTCACGGTCCTCGTCGCGACGATCTCGGTGAACATCGCGGCCAACGTCGTCTCCCCGGCGTACGACCTGTCCAACCTGGCGCCCCGCCTGATCGACTTCCGCAGGGGCGCCCTGATCACGGGAGTCGTCGGCGTACTGATGATGCCGTGGAAGCTGACCTCCACCCCCGAGCTGTACATCTTCACCTGGCTCGGCCTGGTCGGCGGACTGCTCGGCACGGTCGCCGGCATCCTCATCGCGGACTACTGGATCGTGCGGCGCACCCGGCTGTCGCTGCCCGACCTCTACCGGGCGGGCGGGCCGTACTGGTACACGGGCGGCTGGAACATCCGGGCGTTGGTGTCCTTCGTGGTCGGCGGTGTGCTGGCCATCGGCGGCTCGCACTCGGCCCCCGGCAAGGGCCCCTTCCCCGAGGAGGGCCTGATCCCTTTCCTGAAGCCGCTCGCGGACTACGGCTGGGCGGTGGGCCTGGCTGCGTCCATGCTGCTCTACACGGCGCTCATGAACCGCCGGCACCCCGCCCGCTCCTGACGCTCCGGCCCGGCGGATCCACCGCCTCGGCGAAGCGGAGGTCGAGGACGATCTCCTGCCAGGTGCAGCAGTCGGCGGCCTCGACGGCGACCTCCGCGCCGCACCCGACACACGCGAGGTTCGGCCCGTCGGTGCCCATGGGCCCGCAACAGCCGATCCGCCGCCGCTCGATCGGCTCGACCCCGCGGATGTCCCCGGGGCTCACGACCACGGCCGTCCCCGGCCCGCGCGGCGCACTGCCCTGCGCTCGCCCCTTCGGCGCGGGGCCCCAGGAGAACCGGTGCGGCTCCGGGTCGTAGGCGTACGTCCCGGGCGCCATCCGCGGTGGACACGGCTCGACGGGCGCCTCGTACGGGGCCCACGTCACGCTCTCCGGGGGGATCGGCACCTCTCGCACCGTGGTGGTCAGCTCGGTCCGGCAGCGCACGCAGCGAAATACGGTCACCGCCCCATCGTCCGCCACGGGCCCGGCCCGCCGCATTCCCTTTCCCTGCGGCACCTGGAGTCCATCTGGAGGCCGTCTGGTGTACGTGACGACCGGTGGGGTTTGTCAGCCCGGCGTGGTGTGATGGGGGCATGATCGAAGAGTTCCTGGCCCGAGACCTGTCCGCAGTGGAAGAAGCGATCCGCAAGGCGGCGGCGGTCGAGATCATGCCGAGATTCCGGCAGCTCGCCGACCACGAGGTCGACCAGAAGACCGGTCCCCACGATCTGGTGACCGTCGCCGACCGCAAGGCCGAAGAGCACCTCACGGCCTCCCTGACGCACCTGCTGCCCGGCTCCGCCGTAGTCGGCGAGGAGGCGGTCCACGCCGACCCGACCGTGTACGGGGCGCTGCGCGCCGACGCGCCGGTCTGGATCGTCGACCCGGTCGACGGCACCCGGCAGTTCGTCGCCGGCGACGCGGCGTTCTGCACCCTGGTCGCCCTTGCCCACCGCGGTGAGATCCTCGCCTCCTGGACGTTCGCCCCGGCGCTGGAGGAGCTGGCGACCGCCGTGCGCGGGCAGGGCGCGTACGTCAACGGCGAGCGGATCCACAGCGGTTCGCCGCAGCCCGGCGCCGAACTGCGGATCGCGATGGCCCACCCGCTGTACACCTCCGACGAGGACAAGGCGACCCTGTCCCGGCTCGACGTGCCCGGGGTCGCGGCCCGGCCCTGCGGCTCCGCGGGGCTGGAGTACCTGAAGGTGGCCCGCGGCGAGATGGACGGCCTCGCCTTCACCTGGCCCTCGGCGTGGGACCACGCGGCCGGACTGCTGCTGGTCGCCGAGGCGGGCGGCGCGCAGAGCACCGTCGCCGGGGTCCCGTTCCGGGTGGACCGGGACAACGAGCTGCCGTTCGCCGTGGGCCGCGACGAGGCCACCGCCATCCGGATCCGCGAGCTGCTGCGCGGCGCGTGAGCCGTTTCGTCCGGTCCGGCCGGGCGCGGGCGGGGGCCCGTACGGCCGGGGCGAATATCCTGGGAGCACAGCCGCCGCCGGACGAAGGAGTCTCAAGGTGCCGTCGATTCTCGATGCGGTCGTGGTGGGGGCGGGGCCCAACGGGCTGACGGCCGCCGTCGAGCTGGCCCGGCGCGGCTTCTCGGTGGCCGTGTTCGAGGCCGCGCAGACGGTCGGCGGCGGGGCCCGCACCGAGGAGCTCACCCTCCCGGGCTTCCGGCACGACCCCTGCTCGGCCGTGCACCCGCTCGGCATCGGCTCGCCGGTCTTCTCCACCATGCCGCTGAAGCGGTACGGGCTGGAGTGGCTGCACGCCCCGCTGCCCATGGCGCACCCCTTCGACGACGGCACGGCCGCCGTGCTCTCCCGCTCCGTCTCCGAGACGGCGGCCTCCCTCGGACCGCGCGACGCGGGCACGTACCGGCGGCTGGTGGAGCCCTTCCTCGGCACATGGGACACCCTGGTCCGGGACTTCATGTCCCTGCCCTCGACCGCCCTGCCCCGGGACCCGCTCACCCTGGCCCGCTTCGGACTCGCCGGACTGCCGCCCTCCACCTGGCTGCTGAGCCGTTTCCACGAGGAGCGGGCGCGGGCGCTGTTCGCCGGGCTCGTCGCGCACGTCATCGCCCCGCTGGGCGGGATCGCCACGAGCGCCGTCGGCCTGGTTTTCGCCCTCGCCGCGCACGCCGGCGGCTGGCCCATGCCGCGCGGCGGCTCGCAGTCCATCTCGGACGCCCTCGCCGGGTACCTGCGCGACCTCGGCGGCACGATCCACACCGGCTTCGAGGTCAAGCGCCTCGACGACCTGCCGCCGGCCCGGGCGTACGTATTCGACACCTCGCCGACCGCGCTGGCCCGGATCGCCCGGCTGGGGCGCGCGTACGACGGCTACAAGTACGGCGCCGCCGCGTTCAAGCTCGACTACGCCCTCTCCGGCCCCGTGCCCTGGACCGCCGAGGCCCCGCGCCGGGCCGGCACCGTCCAGATCGGCCCGCGCGCCCGCGACATCGACGCCGCCCTCCAGCTGGCCACCGGTGGGCGGGCCCCCCGCAACCCCTTCCTGATCACCGCCCAGCCCAGCCTGGTGGACCCCGGCCGGGCGCCCGAGGGCAAGCACGTGTTCTGGGCGTACGGGCACGTCCCCGCGGGCTGGGGCGGCGACCTCACCGACGCCGTCGAGCGGCAGATCGAGCGCTTCGCCCCCGGCTTCCGCGACCTGGTGCTGGCCCGCGCCACCGCCGGACCGCCGGAACTGGCGGCCCGCAACCCCAACTACGTCGGCGGCGACATCGCCTGCGGCGCGGCCTCCGGGATCCAGCTCCTGCTGCGGCCCAAGCTGTCCCTGTTCCCGTACTCGACGGCCCACCCGGCCGTGTTCCTCTGCTCCTCCGCCACCCCGCCCGGCCCCGGAGTGCACGGCATGTCCGGGCACAACGCGGCCAAGGCGGTCTGGCGTCACCTGCGAAAGGCTTCCTGATGGTGCGCATCACCCTCGTCCGGGGCGACATCACGGCCGAGCACGCGGACGCGATCGTCAACGCGGCGAACTCCTCGCTGCTGGGCGGCGGGGGAGTGGACGGCGCCATCCACCGGCGCGGCGGCCCCGAGATCCTGGACGCCTGCCGGGCGCTGCGCGCCTCCCAGTACGGCAAGGGGCTGCCGACGGGCCGGGCCGTGGCCACGACGGCGGGCCGGCTCCCGGCCGAGTGGGTGATCCACACGGTGGGCCCGGTCTGGTCCCGGGACGAGGACCGCTCGGCGCTGCTGGCCTCCTGCTACCGCGAGTCCCTGCGGGTCGCGGCCGAGCTGGGGGCCCGTACGGTCGCCTTCCCGGCGATCTCCACCGGCATCTTCGGCTGGCCGATGGACGACGGCGCCCGCATCGCCGTGGAAACGGCCCGGGCGGCCGCCGCGGAGCCCGTGGAGGAGGTCCGCTTCGTCCTCTTCGACGAGAAGGCGTACGCGGCCTTCGAGGCGGCCCTGGGGTAGGCGTGCCCGGCCCCCGGGCCGGCGGATCCGGCAGATGTGGGCGGGGGTGTCCGTGGGGGTCGATAGGCTTCTGGGATGAGCCTTGTCGACGCCCCCACCGAGACCCCCGATGCCCTTGAGGTGCTGCACCGCGTCTTCGGATACGACTCCTTCCGCGGCGAGCAGCAGCAGATCATCGAGCACGTGGCCGGCGGCGGCGACGCGCTGGTCCTGATGCCCACGGGCGGCGGCAAATCGCTCTGCTACCAGATCCCGGCGCTGGTCAGAGCCGGTACGGGCGTGGTGATCTCGCCGCTGATCGCGCTCATGCAGGACCAGGTGGACGCCCTGACCGCCCTCGGGGTGCGGGCCGGGTTCCTCAACTCGACCCAGGACCGCTACGAGCGGCAGGCCGTCGAGCAGGCCTTCCTCGCCGGTGAGCTGGACCTGCTGTACCTGGCGCCGGAGCGGCTGCGCACCGAGGGCACCCAGCGGCTGCTCGACCGGGGCACGGTGTCGCTCTTCGCGATCGACGAGGCGCACTGCGTCGCCCAGTGGGGCCACGACTTCCGGCCCGACTACCTGGCGCTGTCGATGCTGCACGAGCGCTGGCCCAAGGTGCCGCGGATCGCGCTGACGGCGACGGCCACCGAGGCCACGCACGCCGAGATCGCGGCCCGGCTGGGCCTGGCGGAGGGGGAGGCCCGGCATTTCGTCGCCAGTTTCGACCGGCCCAACATCCAGTACCGGATCGCCCCGAAGAACACCCCGACCCGGCAGCTGCTGGAGCTGATCCGCACCGAGCACGACGGGGACGCCGGAGTCGTCTACTGCCTGTCGCGGGCCTCCGTGGAGAAGACCGCAGCCTTCCTGGTGGAGCACGGCATCGACGCGGTCGCGTACCACGCGGGCATGGACTCCCGTACGCGCGCGGCGAACCAGGCGCGCTTCCTGCGGGAGGACGGGGTCGTGGTGGTGGCCACGATCGCGTTCGGCATGGGCATCGACAAGCCGGACGTGCGGTTCGTGGCGCACCTGGACCTGCCGAAGTCGGTCGAGGGCTACTACCAGGAGACCGGCCGTGCCGGGCGTGACGGGGAGCCGGCCACGGCCTGGCTCGCGTACGGGCTCCAGGACGTGGTGCAGCAGCGCAAGATGATCGAGGGCTCCGAGGGCGACGAGGCGCACCGCCGCTCCCTGGCCGCGCACCTCGACGCGATGCTCGCGCTGTGCGAGACGGTCGAGTGCCGCCGGGTGCGGCTGCTCGCGTACTTCGGGCAGGCGGCCGCCGGGCCGTGCGGGAACTGCGACACCTGCCTGACCCCGGCCGAGTCCTGGGACGGCACGGTGGCCGCGCAGAAGCTGATGTCCACGGTGTGGCGGCTGGCGAAGGAGCGGCGGCAGAAGTTCGGCGCCGGCCAGATCATCGACATCCTCCAGGGCAAGAAGACGGCCAAGGTCATCCAGTTCGACCACGACGGGCTGTCGGTGTTCGGGATCGGCGCGGACCTGAGCACCGCGGAGTGGCGCGGGGTCGTACGGCAGCTGCTGGCCTCGGGGCTGCTGGCGGTGGAGGGCGACTACGGGACGCTGGTGCTCACGGATGCCAGCGGCGAGGTGCTGGGCGGGCGCCGCGGCGTGCCGATGCGCAAGGAGGCCGCGCCGGCCCCCGCGGCCCGCAAGTCCTCCGGCTCGGGCTCCGGCTCCGGGAAGGCCGGGCGGGTCCCGGTCGACCTGCCGGCGGCGGCCGTGCCGGTGTTCGAGGCCCTGCGCGCCTGGCGGGCCGCGACCGCGAAGGAGCAGGGCGTGCCGGCGTACGTGGTCTTCCACGACGCGACGCTGCGGGAGGTCGCGACCCGGCTGCCAGGCACGGTGGAGGAGCTGGGCACCATCAGCGGCGTCGGCGAGGCCAAGCTGGCCAAGTACGCCGAGGGGATCCTGGCCGCGCTGGCCGAGACGGGCGCCGCCGCGGCCCCGGCGCCCGCGGCCCTCGCGGCCCCGGTCCCGTCGCAGGCCGCGGCGCCGGAGCCCCCGGCCCCGTACACCGACGAGGAACCGCCCTTCGACTTCGACGACACGGACCCGCCCTGGGACGACTGGGAGTAGGCCGAACCGCGGGCCGGGAGGAGGTACGGGAGGTCAGGCCGCGTCGGCGGCGCGGTCCTCGTCCGGATCCTCCTCCTCGGCCCCGTCGGGGTGCGCGGTGCACGGCGGGCACAGGCGGGTGTACTCCGCCATCACCTCCTCGACCGTCTCCTTCTGCTTGCGCTCGCACGCCGCCTTCCGGGTCTCCTCCTTGCACAGCAGCTCGGCGCGGGCGCCCTCCAGTACGGCGATCGCCTGCCAGCCCTTGAGCACGCACAGCAGGGCCTTGCACAGGCAGTCGACGAACTCGCAGACGCCCGCGAACCCCCGCCAGGCCTCCGCGATACGGCGGAGCAGCACCAGCAGCCGCGCGTAGAGGCGTACGACGTCCTTGCCCAGGACCGCGTCGCAGACGTCCGCCAGCAGCTGGGCCGCGTCCGTCTTGATCTTCGCCGCGCGCTCCGGCAGCGCCGTGAGCTCCCCGTCCAGGTCGGTGAAGCAGGCCGCGGCCGTCAGGGTCTCCGCCGTGTACCGGGCGATGCGCGCCGAGAGCGTGGCGACCGTGTCCTCCCCGCCCACCGTGTCGTCGAAATCGCACCCGCAGTCGTCCGCGCAGCAGCCCCAGCCGCCCGCGCACCGGCGGATCTCGTCGAAGACCTTGTCGACGGCCTGGTGCAGACAGTGGCGCTGCTCGTGGGTGACCCGGCAGCGGATCTGCTCGCGGACCTTGGCGAGCGTCGCCGCCGCCTCGTCCAGATCGGTCTTCGCGGCCATCCGGGCCTTGGTGTACTCGGTCCGGGCGCTGTTGAACTTCTCCTGGAACTCCCGTAGTTGGGGCAGGTGCTGTTGGGTGACCTCGGCCCGGCGCTGGATGCCCGCGGCGACGCAGGCGAGTTCGTCGATCGCGCCGGGATCGCAGCCGCCCGTAGGGGTGCCGGCCGGGGGGTGGTGCGCGGTACTGCTCATGGTGGGCTCTCCTGGGTGAAGGGGCAGGCGCACCCGAGTGTGGGCCGGGCGGTGTCACCGGTTCGTCGCCCGGCCATCGCCGCCGCCGGCCCGCGCAACGCGCCCGTGACGGGAGGGGCCGCAGCATCGGCCCATGGCTGGATACCGGGCACTCGCCGCAGTGGGGCGCAGCGTCGTCGCGCTGCTCAACCGGCGCTTCGCCGAGGAGATCCCGGCGGGGCGCCGCCCGGAGGCCGTCCTCGCCGGACCCGTCGACTTCGACAAGGTGGACACCCCCGGCTCCGTCATCCGCAATCCGGCGGTGTCCGTCTACTGCTACCGCCTGAGCGTCGACCGCGAGACCCGGCCCGCGCTGGCGGCGATGGCCGCCCAGGACGGGCTGCCCCGGCTGCCGCTGCGGATGCACCTGATGATCGCCGCCTGGGACCAGTTCGTGGAGACGGAGCTCGAATGGCTGGGGCTGGTCGCCCGGATCCTGGAGAGCGAGGGCCTGCTCACCGGGCCGCTGCTGCACCCGAGCGGGGACTGGCTTGCCGGGGACTCGGTGCAGATCGTCCCCGACGAGCTGGCGATGGACTCGATGAGCGAGGCCTTCCAGGCGATGACCACCGACTACCGGCTCTGCCTGCCGTACGTCGCCCGGGTCATCCGGATCGACGGTCCGGCCGGCCCCGCCGCGGGCGAGGTCACCGTGGTCACCGCCGGGTCGTCGGCGGGGCCGCTCCGATGACGCCGGGGACCGGCGGCCGCGGCGGGCCGGACCGGCGGATCACCGTGGAGGCCGGTCCGGTCGACGTACTGCACCGCCTCGCGCTGGCCGTCCGGCCCCTCGACGCCAGGAGCCGCGCCGCCGCCGGGCCGGGGCTGCGCGTGGGCTGCGAGAGCAGCCCCCTACCGGGCCGCCGGCAGCGCCGCCCGGACGACCTGGTCCGCTCGCTCGAAGGGCACGGCGCCACGGGGTTCGTCTTGCGCCACGCCACCGCGGGCGGCCTGCCCGCCGCCGTCACCGTACGGGTCGACGACCCCGCCCGCCGCTGGATACCGCGCCGGTTCTCCATACCGCTGTGGACCCGCGCCGAACTCTCCGGCGCCGATGAGCGGCCGCCCACCGCCCCCCATGTCCCCGCCACCGCACGTCTGTTGATCCCCTGGCTGCTGCCCGGCCCCGCCTACCCGGTACCGCGGGGCACCACCGGCCTCCGGCTGCGCGTCGTACGCCCGGACGCCGCCGCCACCCCCGTGCGCTGGCCGCGGGTGGACGCCTTCGGGCCGGGCGGCGTCCCGCTCGGCTGGGCCCACGGCGACGAGCACGGCCAGGTGCTGCTGCTGATCGACGGGGTCGGGGTGCTCCCGTACCCGGCGCCCTCCCGGTTCCCCGTCGCCCTGCGCACCCACGCCCCCGAGCCCCTCGTGGATGCTCCCGCCGATCCGCGGGCCGACCTCGTCGCCGAGCCGATCGCCCGCAGCGCCAACCCGCCCCGCCCGCAGGACCTCGACAACGCGGTGCTGCGCGGCACCGCCCGCCCGGCCGGGTACCGCACCTGTGCCGCCGACACCGTCCGCGCCCTCACCGTCGGTCAGGTGGTCCACGCCGCCGACCTGCCGCACGATCCCGCCTGACCCGTGACCGAGGAGACCCGTACATGCCCGAGTACCTGACCCCCGGCGTCTACGTCGAGGAGACCAGCTTCCGCTCACGGTCGATCGAAGGTGTGCCGACCAGCACGTTCGGCATGGCGGGGCGCACCGAGTACGGACCGGTGCCGTACCTCCTGCCGGGCGGGCCCACCGTGCTGCCCGGACCGGCGCTGGTCACCAGCTTCACCGAGTACGAACGGGCATTCGGCGGGCTGAAGATCGGCGAGGAGGACTGTCAACTCGCCCTGGCCGCACGCGCCTTCTTCGCCAACGGCGGACGCCGCCTGTACGTTTCCCGGGTCTTCCCGTTCGTCCGTACGAGCGCCGCCGAGGACGCGCCCCCCGCCGTCGACGCCAACTTCGCCTCCCTGGCCGTCCCGGCGACGGGCACCCCGCTGCTGTACTGGCGGGCCCGCTGGCCGGGCTCCGCGGGCGCCAAGATCGCCGTCACGGTGACCTTCCGGCGCGGCAAGAACATCCTCATCGCCGGCAGCGACGGAGCGCCCCGGCTCACCGGCGTGCAGGCGGGCGCCGCCGTGGAGTTCGTCCAGCTGAGCGGCGGGAGCGTGCCCTCCCTCTCCGACGACACGCCGCCGGTGCCCGCCAACGTCAGGACCGTCGTCCGCCGCGCCGACGGGGTCCTCGGCTATCTGAAGGGCCAGGGCGAGTTCGAGCCCGTCGCAGCCGGAACGGCCGTCTTCCACCTCACGCTGGCCGTCACCGTACGCCTGGGCGAGCGCGTCGACGTGTACAACGAGCTGGAGCTCGACGACCGGCACCCGCGCTCGGTGGGCAACGTACTCCAGGCCGCCGATCCGGCCGACGAGTTCTCCCTCGTCTGGCTGGACCTCGTGAGGCCCGCCGCCGCAGCGCCCCCGCCCACCCCCGGCGCCCGGCTCGCCGCCCTGCTCACCCTCGGGCAGCCCGGCGCCCACCTGACCCGCGGCGGCGACGGGCTGGAACTGTCGGCGCAGGACCTGGGCGGCAAGGAGGCCAATCCCGACAGCCTCACCGACCCCGCCCGCGGGCTCGGCGCGCTGGCCGAGATCGACGACATCGCCATCGTCGCCCTCCCGGACACCGTGACCCTGGCCGCCGGAGAGCAGAAGACCGCCGTCGACCTCCTCATCGGGCACTGCGAGCGGCTGCGCTACCGGATGGCGATCGTCGACCCGCCCCGCGACAGCTCGATCTCCGAAGTGCGCGGGTTCCGCGCCCAGTTCGACACCAAGTACGCCGCGCTCTACTACCCCTGGGTCCGGATCACCGACCCGAGCCGGCGCCCCGACCCGGGCGCACCGCCGCCGGTGATCGACGTGCCGCCCTCCGGGTACGTCGCCGGCGTGTACGCCCGCAGTGACGTCGAGCGCGGGGTGCACAAGGCCCCGGCCAACGAAGTCCTCCTCGGCATCAACGACTTCACCGCCAACGTCACGTACGACCGGCAGTCCGTCCTCAACCCGGAGGGAGTCAACGCCCTGCGCTTCTTCGAGGGCCGGGCCCGGCGGGTGTGGGGCGCCCGGACGATGAGCTCGGACCCGGAGTGGAAATACGTCAACGTGCGCCGGCTCTTCATCTACCTGGAGCACTCCATCGAGAAGTCCACCCAGTGGGCGGTGTTCGAGCCGAACAACGAGCGGCTGTGGGCCTCCGTACGGCAGACCGTCGAGGACTTCCTGATCACCGTCTGGCGGACCGGAGCCCTGCTCGGCACCAAGCCCGAGGAGGCCTTCTTCGTCCGCTGCGACCGCACCACCATGACCCAGAACGACCTCGACAACGGGCGGCTGATCTGCCTGATCGGCGTGGCACCCACCTACCCCGCCGAGTTCGTCGTCTTCCGCATCGGACAGTTCACGGCCGACGCGCAGCGCAGCTGACGCCCCGCAGAACGGGAGGTACCCCCCATGGCCACGCGCAACAACCCCTACGGAGCCTTCAACTTCCTCGTCAAACTCGGTGACACCGGCGGCGAGGACCAGATCGCCGGCGGCTTCTCCGACTTCAGCGGAGCCGGCAACGAGGTGAAGTTCTCCGAGTACCGCAACGGCAACGACCCCGAGAACCACGTCCGCAAGATCGCCAACACCAATACGACCAACGACGTCACCCTCAAACGCGGCATCATCGGCGACCTGCGGCTCTTCAACTGGATCAAGGCCACCCGCGAGGGCGCCTACGACGCCCGCACCGTCACCGTCACCCTGCACGACGAGGGACGACAGCCCGTCTGCGCCTGGGTGCTGCGCGCCGCCCAGCCCAAGAAGTGGGTCGGCCCCACCCTCACGGGCAAGGGCGGCGGGGAGGTCGCGATGGAGGAGCTCCACCTCGTCGCCGAACGCATCGACTTCCAGTCGCTGTGAGCCCGCCCGGACTGCGGCTCGGGGCGCCCGGGGTCTACCGGGACGCCCGCCGGACGGCGCCCTCCTTCCGGCCGGTGCGCCTGGACATCGCGGGCTTCGTCGGCGTGGCACCCCGCGGGCCCGTCGACGAGCCGGTCGCCGTCGACCGCTGGACCGACTACCAGCGGTACTTCGGCGGCTTCGAGGGGCCCGGGCTGCTGCCGTACGCGGTACGGGCCTTCTTCGCCCAGGGCGGGGTACGGGCCCACGTGCTGCGGGTGGCTCCGCTGCCCCGCGCCCCGCACCCCGCCGCCGAGCAGGCCCGTGCCCTGCACCGCACCATGCTGGCCCGCGCGGACGCGCCCGGCGCCGACCCCGGCCGCGGGGCGCCCTGCGCGATCGGGCTGCGCGCCCGGGACGAGGGGAGCTGGGGCGGGCGGCTCTCGGTGCGCTGGGAGTTCACCGGCGCCGGGCAGTTCGAGGCCGCCGCGACCGGCCGGGAGCTGGCCCTGCCCGAGGGGCGCACCCCGCCGGCCGGTTCCGTGCTGCGAGTACGGGGGCCGGGGCTGCCGTCCGCCGGGAGCTTCTTCCGCGTCCTCGAACTGGCCGAACGGCAGGAGGCGTCCGGGCCGCGCACCCGGGTCGCGGTCCTGGACCGGCCGCCCGGCGGTGGCGGGGCGCCCGGCCGCGGCCCCCGCCCCTTGACCGTCGAGGCCGAGCCCGTCACCGCCACCGTCACCGTGGCCGACGGCGACCCGGTGCACCCCCGCCGGGAGCGGTTCGCGGAGCTCGGCCTGGGCCCCGCGCACCCCCGGTACGCCGCCTCCGTACTGGCCGCCGAATCCCTGCTGGTGACCCCGGACGGGCCGTGGCCGGGGGCACTGCTCCCGCCCGACGGATACCTCGGCTCCGCCCTCTCCCGCCCCGTCCGCCCCGGCGCCGACCGCTACGGGGCCATCGGCGCCGACAGCTTCCAGGGGCCTGTCCCCGTCGAACTGCTGCCCGTCGGCGGCGCCGAGAGCGCGGAGGAGTCCGGGTCCGGGCAGGTCGTGGGGATGGACCGGATGGCGCTGGTCCCCGAGGTCGCGCTGCTCTGCGTACCCGATCTGCTCTGGCAGTACGGCGAGTCCCTGCCCGCCACCGAGACCCCGCCCCGGGAGGTCGGCAGCCGCTTCGCGCCCTGCCCGCCGCCGCCCGCGCCCGTGACCCTGCACCCGGCCCGGCCGCGCGCCCTGCTCCTGGACGGAGCCGCCCAACTGCCCGAGATCCTGCGGCGCCAGCTGCGGCTCGTCGCCCTCGCGGAGCGCCAGCGGCGGTTCGTCGCCCTCCTCGACGTGCCGCCGGGGCTGCCGGTGCGCGCCGTCGCCCGCTGGCGGGCCGCCTTCGACAGCACGTACGCCGCCGCGTACCACCCCTGGCTCGGGGTCGTCGCGCCCGAGGACCCGGACCGGGTGGCCGTGCACGTCCCGCCCTGCGGGTTCGCCGCGGGGATCATCGCCGAGCGCGAGCGGAGCCTCGGACTGCCCTGGGGTCCGGCCAACGCCCTGGCCGCCGGCGCCGTGACCGCCGCGCAGCGGCTCGGCGACGCCGACTGCGACGAGCTGCACCTGCTCGGCATCGACGTGTTCCGCGCCGAGCGCGACGGGTACCGGCTCGCCTCGGCGCGCACCCTCTCCCGGGACCCCGACCACCGCCAGCTCAGCGTGCGCCGGCTGATGACCATGCTCCGGCTCGTGCTGGACCGGCAGGCGCAGGGGCTGGCCTTCGAACCGCACACCCCGCAGCTGCGGGACGCCTTGCGCGCAGCCGTCGTCCAGCTGCTGCGCGGGCTGTACCGCAGCGGCGCGTTCGCGGGCGACACCGAGGACGAGGCCTTCTTCGTACGGTGCGACGAGCGCCTCAACCCCGGCTGGTCGCAGGGGCTCGGACGGCTCGTCGCCGAGATCGGCGTGGCCCCCGCCCAGCCCCTGGAGTACCTCGTCCTGCGGATCGCGCAGGACGCCGACGGCGCCGTGGCGGTGACATGAGGTGAGCGTGCCCGAGCTCGTACAGACCTTCAGGTTCCGGGTGCGGCTCACCCGCAGCGCCGCGCCCGGCCGGACCGCCGCGCCCCCGCCCGACATCCCCCGCCCGCCGTCCGAGGCCGCTGCGGTGGGCCCCGCCGCGGTCGGCCCCGGCCCGGCCGGTCCCGGCGCCGCGGACGGGGCCCCCGACCGGCTCGGCGACGGGGGGTTCCAGGAGTGCGCCGGGCTGGCCCTGGAGGCCGACGTACGCGAGTACCTGCAAGGCGGCGCCAACGACGAAGTGGTGCGCCGGGTGGGGCGGGTCAGGCTCCAGCCGATCGTCCTCAAACGCGGCATGCTCATCGCCGCCGACGGCGGGAGCGCCGACACGGGCCTGTGGGACTGGCTGCACGGGACGGTCGCCGGCGGCGCCCCCGTACCCCGCTACGACGGCGACGTGGAGGTGCTCGACCCGGCCGGCCAACGGGTGGTCGCGCACTGGACGTTCGTCCGCGGACTGCCGCTGAAGATCACCGGACCGACGCTCAACGCCAGGACGGGGGAGATCGCCGTGGAGGAACTGCACATCGCCCACGAGGGCCTGCGGCTGGAGCGGACCCCGTGACGGCCCTGGTCCACGCCACCCTGCAGCGGCTCACGGTGACCGCCCAGCCGGGGAAGGACCGGCCGCCGCTGGTCAAAGAGGCCGAGGGCAGCGGGCCGCTGGCCGTGCAGTTCAACCCGGCCACGCTGCGGATCAGCCGCAACAACAACGTGGACCGGGGCGGGGCGACCACGAAGAACCAGAAGGTCCAGCATCCCGCCCAGGAGGGCTCGACCCTCACCTTCGACCTGGAGTTCGACACCGCCGAACAGCGCGGTGGCGGACAGTACGTCGACGTACGCCGCTGGACCGCCCTGGTACGGCAGTTCGTCGAACCCCCCGCGAAGACCTCCGACCCGCCGCCCGCCGTCCGCTTCGTCTGGGGCACCCTGCGCTACAACGGCATCGTCACGCAGGTCACCGAGGAGCTCGACCACTTCGCCCCCGACGGGACCCCGCTGCGGGCCAAGGTCGGGGTGACCGTCGTCGAGCAGAACTTCGCGTACCAGGCGCACGACGAGGGCCCCGGCACCCGCGACGCTCGCACCGCCACCGAGGCCGGCGACCAGCGCACCGGAGCCGCGCCCGGTACGGCCGGCACCAGCCGGCCCCGGCAGGTCGTCCAGGCCCGGGACGGGGAGTCCGCCCAGCAGCTGCTGTCCCGGCTCGGGCTGGACCCGGCGGCCTGGCGCGGCGCGATGAGCGGGCTCGACAGCCCGCTGACCCTGGCGGCGGGGGCCGCCGTCCAACTGGGCGCGGAGGTCTCGGCGGGGTTCGCGGCCGCGGCCGGGATCAGCCTCTCGGCGGGCTTCGCCGGGGACGCGGCCCCGACCTCGGCCGGCGGCCTGGCCGCCGCGCTGGGCGCCGGCGGCGCCGCGGGGGCGGATCCCGCACTCGCCGGATTCGTCCTCGGCGCGGCGGGCGGAATCGCCGCGTCGGCGGACATCGTGGCCGGCGCCGCCGCGGACCAGGCCACCGCACGGGCCCGGCAGAGCTTCGAGGTGCCGACCGCCCCGGCCGGCCCGCCCGTACGGGAACCGGCCCACCCCGCGGGACCGGCCGGGTACGCCCCGCCGCCGGCGCTCGACCGGCGCTCCCTCGGCTACGGCCGGGGCGTACCGCTGCGGGCCCGCGCCGACCCCGCGACCCTCGCCGAGGTCCGGGCCGGCGGCGCCCGCAGCCTCGCCGACCGGGCCCGGCGCGAGGAGATCCCGCCGCCCGACCCCGCAGCCGCCCCCTGGGAGCGGCTGCCGCCCGCCGCGCCCGGCCGGGCCGCCGCCGACTGCGAGCAACGCGGCCGTGACGCGGGCCCGACCACCCTGAGGTGGACACCGCGAGGAGGCCCGCCATGAGCGTGTACATCGGAGAGCTGCACACCGACGTCGTGCCGGCCGCGGGCGGCGCCGCACCGCCCGCCGCCGGAGCGGACCGGGCCGGCGGGCCGTGGGCGGCCGCCGAACACCACCGCGAAGCCTGCGAACGGGCCGCCTGGCTCGCCGCCCGCGTCGCGGCGGAGGGCTTCGATGACTGAGGCGGCCGTCGCGACCGTATCGCCCGTCTTCGAAGTCGCGGGCTCCCTGGTCAAGGACCTCGCGCGGGACTGCGTACGCCTGGAGGTCGCCGAAGGCGTCGAAGGACTGCGCACCCTGCGCGGGCACTTCCTCGCCGTCGGCGCCGGAGCCAAGGGCCCCCAGGACCGGCTGCGGCACCTCGACGGCTCCACGGTCGGCCTCGGCAGCGCCCTCAAAGTGGCCCTCGGCCCGCCCTCCCGCCAGCGGTACGTCTTCGAAGGCGTCGTCTCCGGCCTCGAACTCGTCCTCGGCGACGGCGAACCCCCGCTCGTCCTCGTCCACGCCGAGGACGCGCTGATGCGGCTGCGCATGACCCGCCGGATGCGCACGTACCACGACACCACCGACGCGGGAGTCGCCGAGGAGCTGGCGCGCGAGCACGGGCTCGCCGCCGACGCGGACGTCCCCGGGCCCCGCTACGACGTCCTGCAGCAGCTCAACCAGAGCGACCTCGCCTTCCTGCGGGAACGGGCCCGACTGGTCCAGGCCGAACTGTGGGCCAGCGGCCGCACCCTGCACTTCCGCCCCCGCGGCAGCCGCGGCACGACCCCGCAGACCCTCGTCTACGGCGGCGAGCTCATGGCGGTGCGGCTCTGCGCCGACCTCGCCCACCAGCGCAGCGAGGTCGTCGTCACCGGGTACGACGCCGACCGGCGCGAGATCGTCGACGAACGGGCCGGCCCCGAGGTCGTCGAGGCGGAAACGACCGGCGGCCGCACCGGAGCCGCGGTCCTGGCCCGGACCCTGGGACCCGGCACCGGCCTGCGCGTGCGGGAGGCCGCCCTGACCGCCGAGGAGGCCGGGACCTGGGCGCGCGCCGAAATGCTGCGCCGCGGACGCCGGTTCGTGACGGTCGCGGGCACCACCAACGGCAGCCCCGACCTCGTCGTCGGCGGACGCCTCGTGCTGCGCTCGGTCGGCGCCCCCTTCGAGGGCGAGGGGTACACCGTCACCCGGATCCGGCACACCTTCGACGCGGACCACGGCTTCCGCACCCGCTTCGACGCCGAACGCTCCAGCCTGAACGAGGTGGTGTGATGTCCCTGCCCGCGCCCGCGGACGGCTCCGCACCCGGATACTTCGGCGTCTACCCGGCGTTCGTCACCGACATCGTGGACGAGAAGCGGCTCGGCCGGGTCGAGGTCCGCTTCCCCTGGCTCGGCACCGACGGGGACCGCGACGTACGCGCCTGGGCCACGCTCTGCTCCCCGTACGCCGACGACGAGCAGGGCCTGCTCGTCCTGCCCGAGGTGGGCAGCCAGGTCGTCGTCGCCTTCGAGGCGGGCAACCCGCGCCGCCCGTACGTCCTCGGCGCGGCCTGGAACGGCCGCAGCGCCCTGCCGCACGAGCCGGAGGAAGCCAACAACCTGCGTGCCCTGCGGTCGAGGGCGGACAGCCGGCTGGAGTTCGACGACACCCGGGGCGCGGCCAAGGTGCGGATCACGATGGCCTCCGGCCACGAGGTGACCCTGGACGACGCCACCCAGCAGGTGACGATCCGGCACAGCGGCGGCTGCGTGGTGCGGCTGACGCCGACCGCGGTGGAGGTCCAGGCGAACGTGTCCGTCGACGTCAAGGCGCCCATGGTGGCGGTGAACGCCCCGCTGTCCACCTTCAGCGGCCTGGTGAAGTGCGGGACGCTGGTCACCGAGCAAGTGGTGATCTCCCCGGCCTACACCCCCGGCGCCGGGAACATCTGGTGACCGCGGCCGCCGCGGGCGGGCACGGCTTCAAGGTGCTCGCCCCCTGGTACGCCTGCGAGCGCGGGCACTTCGACCGCTTCGACCCCTCCGCGCACGCCCCGGCGCTCCAGAAGTACGCCTCCGCCGAGTTCGTACGGGCCCTCGTGGCCGATCCGCGCGACTCGCTGCAATTCGACCCCGAGGACGACGTCTGGTCGTACCCGGTGCCCGTCGCCCTCGCCGACCGCGGCCCGGGCCGGGCCCGGTTCGCCACCCACCAGCTGGTGCGGACCCGGCTGCGCAAGCTCTACCAGCCCAGCCACGAGCGGTTCTACGCGGTCGTCGTCGAGCTCTTCTGCGACCGGCCCGGGCTGCCGCGCCCGCAGTCCGCCGAAGGCCTGGAGGTCGGGTTCGTGATGCGCCGGCGCCACGTGGAGATGGACGCACCGCCCAAGGTGCTGCGTACGCTCTCCCGCAGGCTGACGGCGGAGCTGCTCGCGGTCAAGGGGCAGGGGGGTTCGGACACGGGCCCGTACCCGTCGGAGGCCCGGGACGTGCTGTGGGCCGAGCTCGCCCACCGCACGGCCTTCGAGGACGCGCACCGCGAACTCCTCGACCGGGTCGACCTGAAGAAGCGGACCCAGGCCTGGATGGCCGGGGCCGGGGCCGGGGCCGGGGCCGCGGGCGGCCAGTGGCGGGCGCTCGGCGAGCCCCCCGCACCCGGCCGACCCGAGGACCGGGAACAGGAGCTGCCGATGTGGCGGCTGCCCGCCCGCTCGGGTGACTGCGCGCACGCAGCGCCCCCGCCGGAGCGGTCGCTGTGGTTCGGGGTGGTGCCGACCGCCTCCGCCGACCACGACGACCGGGGCGCCCCCAAGCTGGACGACCGCTCCGTCTACGAACTGCGCTGCTTCGTACGCCGCGCCCCGCGGCCGGGCCACGAGCACTGCCCGCCGCAGATCTCCTGGAGCAAGCCCACCGAGCCCTTCCGGCTCGCGTCGTTCTACGACCCCGAGGGCACCAAGAACCGGAAGATCTCCATCACCATGCCCGACTTCCGGGCGGTGGCCGCCCGGGCCGCCGCACCGCCCGGCCCCGGCGGGGTCGCGATCACCAGCCCGCCCGGCTCGCAGCTGTCCTTCGACCCGGGCGGCGGCACGCCCGGCGGCGGCTCGGTGGGCGGCACCCTCCCGCGGACCTGCACCTTCGCCCTCGAAATCTTCATGATCGTGGCGTTCTTCGTGTTCAGCATGTTCCTGCCGATCGTGGTCTTCCTCTTCCAGCTGTGGTGGCTGCTCGCCCTGCGCTTCTGCCTTCCGCCCTCGCTGGACGCGGCCGCCGCGCTGAAGGCCTTCTTCGACGGCACCAAGACCCTTGCCGACATGGGGCAGGCGCAGACCGACGCGTTCGACGAACTCCTCGGGGCCAAGGGCGCGGGCGCCCGCCTCCGGGACACGAGCGACGCCTTCGCCCAGGACGACCTCGACGACCTGGTGGACCTGGTCACCCCGCCCGCCACCGCCCCGGCTCCGGTACCGCCCCGGCCGGAGCCGCCGGTGAACGACCCGCTGTGCGAGGGGGGATGACATGGCGGCTCCGGCCCCCGCGGCCCGGGAACCGGCCCGCGCGCCCGTCCCGGCCCCCGCCGTACCCGCACAGACCCCCACGGGCCCCGCCCCCGCCGCCCCCGGAAAGCTCGCGGACGAGCTGTCCCGCGTGGTCCTCGCGCCCGACGTCCCCAAGGAGGAACTGGCCCTGCAGGGCGGGGCGGCGCTCGCGGTGCCCGCGACGGTCGAGGAGTACCTGGACCGCAAGGGGGCCGCGGGCGGCCCCGTACGCGTCCGCCTGGGCCGGCTCGCGGCCGGCACCCTCCACCTCCGCAGGACCGGCCAGGGGATCGTCACCGGGCCCGGGAGCGAGTTCCAGCCGGTCCCTCTCCTGCACCCGCTGCTGCTGCCGCTGCGCACCGAGGGCATCGAGCCGGTGCTCGCCCTGCGCGTTCGCGACGGCGTACCGGAGGGGCACGCCTCGGCGAAGGTGAAGGGCGTACTGCTCGACGGCGCCCGGGGCCTGTTCGACACCCTGCAGGGCTCCGCCCGGGCACTGGGCCGGCACGGCGTGAGCGGTCTGCGGCTGGCGGGTGTGGAGAACGAACTGCGCGGAGCCACGCTCGTCGTGAGGGCCGCCGGGATGTCCTTCACACTGGCCGGCTTCCTGAGCGCCTCCGGGAGCCTCGGGCTCGCCAACGAGCTGGTCACCTTCGACGCCGTCGCGAAGGGCACGGTGGCGGGGCTCGGCCCGGTGGAGGTGCCGGTGGTCCGGGGGCCGGACGGGGAGCTGTCCGGGAAGGCGGTCGTGGACGTGGCGCTGCGCGGGTTCACCGGGCAGGTGACGGCCGCCTTCGCGGCCGGGCTCGTCGACGTACGGGGAACCGTGCGCTACGCCAACGACAGGTTCGACGGCCAGGTGACGCTGCTGGCCACCGATGCCGGGACGGCGAAGGAGCTGACGGAGAGCCGGCTCCCCGAGCAGGTCACGTCCGCGAAGGCGGTGACGGGGGAGGCGGCGGCCCCGGCACAGCCCGCGGGTCCGCGGCCCGGCCCCCGGGTGGTGGCCGGCTGGGGCACGGTCCGCGTCCGGCTGGCGGACTGGCTGAGCGGTGAGGCGCTGGTGGTCGTCGACCACCACGATGATGTGACGGTGGTCGGCAAGATCCTGCCGAAGATGGACAAGCCGCTCTTCGAGCAGAAGAACTACCTCAAGCAGCTCGCGAAGTTCGAGGTCCGTGCCCTCTACGGAGTCCCGCTGGTCGGCAACGTCTTCCTGTTCGCCGACATCGGCCTCGAAGCGGAGGCGAGGATCGGCCCCGCGACGCTCGACCGGATGGAGCTGACCGGCACCTGGTCGACCAGGCCCGAGGTGCTCAAGAGCTTCGGCCTGACCGGCACCCTCAACGTCTCCGCGTACGCGGGCCTGCGGCTCAGGGCCGAGGGCGGCGCGGGCGTCCAGCTCGTGGGCCACGACATCAAGGCGGGCATCGCGCTCATCGCGCTCGCCGGAGTGCGCGGGTACGTCGAGGCCACGCCGGTGATCGGCTACCGGGAGGTCGCCGACCCGAAGGCGGGCAAGCACGGGGAGTTCTTCCTGGCCGGGCACATGGAGATCGCGGCCCAGCCGTTCCTGGGGCTCGGCGGCGAGCTCTTCGTCGAACTGGACAGCCCGTGGTGGTCCCCGGCGCCGGACAAGCGCTGGAACTGGCCACTGGCCCAGCTGGAGTACCCGCTGCCGGGGGAGTTCGGCATCGGCGCGGACGTGGAACACGTCCTGGGCTCGGGAAAGGTTCCCGAGGTCACGTTCGGCGAAGTGGCGTTCAACCCGGACAAGTTCCTGACGGATCTGGTGGGCGACCACGTCCCGGCCAAGTCGGCCAAGGACGAACAGAAGAAGGGCGCGTGGAAGGACCCGGGCGCCGTGAGGCCCCCGGTCGTGAAGCCCCCGGCGCAGGCCCCCCGCGCCCCGTCCCCGTCCCCGTCCCCGGGCAAGCCGGTCGCGCCGGGGGCCGCGCCCCCGTCCCCGGCCGTCCAGCACCGATGGCTCGCCGGACTGCAGGCCCTCGGCGCACTCGCCGAGAAGTCCCACCGCGACCCGCAGGACGCGGCCGAACTGCGTGACGCCCTGGCCGGGATCAGGAGGACGTACGGGTTCAGCGCACTGGACGCCGAGTTGGCCGGCGGAAAATGGCAGGTCACGGCCGCCATGAACCCCACGACGAAGAAGATCCCCGCGATCGACGCCGATACCTCGGCCCCCGGGGACACCGGCGGCGTGGCGGGCGTCGACCGCCGCGATCCCAAGGAACTGCCCGCGTACCACGGCGGCCGCTACAGCGAGCTGAAGAACCCGAAGACCGGCCTCAACTACGCGGGTACCGAGATCAACCACATTCCGCCGCAAGGCGTCACCAAGAAGATCAGGAACCTCTCGGTGGGCCGCGGCCCCGCGATCCAGATGGACAAGCAGGACCACCGCGGACGCAAGGACTCCGAGGGCAACTGGACGGACCATCCACGGGTGTTGAGCACGGGCAAGTGGAAGGAGTCCGACGAGCACCGGGCCGGCCAGCTCGGTCTGATGCAGGCCGAGAAGTCCAAGGCCGCCGTCCAGATGGACATCAAGGACATCCGGTCCAAGTTCAACACCAAGTACGACGCCGCCATCAACGAGATGAAGCCCGCCCTCCGGGAGGAGGGCTGGTGGTAGCCGCACGAACTCCCGCGCATCCCACGGGGGAGACGGTGCGGTGACGGTCCCGGCGGAGCATGGACACCATGGCAGCATCTGACGCCCTGACGTCCGCCCCCGGCGGCCGCGGCCCGGCCGCCCTGTCCGCCGGCGAGGCCCGGCTCGGGACCGGGCTGCGGTTCCCGTTCCGGCCCGGAAACGGAAGCGGAAGCGGAAGCGGAAGCGGAGGCGGGCTCGGGTGGGTCGCCGGGGCCGCCGCGATCCGGCAGTCCATCGAGACCGTCCTCGACACCGAGCCCGGCGAGCGGATCATGCGCCCCACCTTCGGCTGTGGACTGCGCCGCCACCTCATGGCCCCCAACACCCCCGCCACCCGCACCGCGATCGCCGCCGAGATCGGCGAGGCGCTCACCGCCTGGGAGCCCCGGATCCGGGTCACCGAGGTCGCCGTGACC
Organism: Streptomyces sp. NPDC090741; assembly: GCF_044769045.1. Taxonomy (NCBI): domain Bacteria; kingdom Bacillati; phylum Actinomycetota; class Actinomycetes; order Kitasatosporales; family Streptomycetaceae; genus Streptomyces; species Streptomyces sp. NPDC090741. The sequence goes on from NZ_JBIVXF010000003.1 coordinate 74,349, forward strand.
CCGGGGGAGGAGCCCACCCTCGTATGGATCGACATCGCCTACGTGCACCTGCTCGACCTGCGCCCGGACAACCTCGTCTACCCCTTCTACCTGCGGTAGGGGCCGGGTGACGACGGTATGCCGCTGATCGGCCCCATCCTCGACGACCGCACCTTCGAACAGCTCCGGGACGAGCTGGTCAAGCGGATCCCGGTCTACGCCCCCGAGTGGACCGACCACAACGCCGCGGACCCCGGCATCGCCCTGCTCGAACTCTTCGCGCACCTCGGCGAGTCCCTGCTCTTCCGCTTCAACCAGATCCCCGACGCCACCAAGGTCGCCTTCCTGCGGCTGCTCGGCGTCCGCCCGCGCCCCGCGCTCACCGCCCGCGCCCTCCTCGTCCTGCAGACCGAACGCCCCGAAGGGGTCCAGGTGCTGCGCGGCGCCGAGGCAAGGGCCGGCGCGGTCTCCTTCGAGACCGACAACGAGGTCGTCGCCTGGCCCCTGGAGACCCTCGCCGTCGGCAAGACGCCCGCCCCCGAGGCCCCCGGCCCCGCCGAGAGCCGGCGCCGGCAGAACGCGGTCGAGGCCCTGCCCAAGGGCGAGCGGGGGCGGGTGGCCTCCGGGGCGCCCGTCGCCTTCTACGTCACCACCGCCGTCCCCGCCGACCCGCTCGACCCCGACCGGCCGCCCCTGGACGTCAGCACCACCCTCGACCGCTCCCTGTGGATCGCCCTGCTGGCCAAGAACACCACCGACCCCCGCCTGCTGGCCGGCCGGACCCTCTTCGTCGGCGTGGTCCCCGACGAGCGACTCCCGCGCCCCTACGACCTGCGGGCCCGCGACACCCAGGACCCGACCCGGCTGCGGGCGGGCGACCTCGTGAGCGCCCCGCCCGGCTTCCTCTGGGAGCTGTGGAACGGCCCCGAAGCCCCCACCGCCTTCACCTCCCTCGCCGTGCTCGGCGACACCACCCGCGGACTGACCACCGCGGGCGTGGTCTCCGTCGAGCTGCCCGCCGCCTTCCCCGCCCACCCCCGGGGCGCCGCCGGCCCCGGCGGCCTGCACAGCCCGCCCCCGCTCGACGACGAGAAGGCGGCCGCCCGCGTCCTGGGCTGGCTGCGCGTGCGCCGCCCCGCCGACGAGAACGACGCCATCCACCGCATCCGCTGGGTCGGCGTCAACGCCGTCGGCGCCGTCCAGGCCCGCACCGCCGCACCCGAACTCCTCGGCACCGGCACCGCCGACGCCGGACAGGTCCTGCGCCTCACCCGCAGTCCCGTCCTCGCGGGCAGCGTCCGGCTGGAGGTCGAGGAAGCCGACGGCTGGCGGCCCTGGACCGAGGTCGAGGACTTCGCCGCCGGCGGCCCCTTCGACCGGCACTACACCCTCGACGCCGAAGCCGGACTCGTCCGCTTCGGCACCCGCTGCCGGCTGCCCCAGATCGGCGAGCGCATCCGCGTCCTCACGTACCGGTACGGCGGCGGCTCCGCCGGGAACGTCCCGGCGGGCGCGATCGGCGCGCTCACCGGCGTCGCCGCGGTCAAGGTCACCAACCCCCTCCCGGCGGCCGGCGGCGCCGACCCCGCCTCCCTCGCCGACGCCCTGGAGGCCCTGCCCGCCGAGGTGCACCGCCGCGACCGGGCCGTCACCTCCGACGACTTCCGCTCCCTCGCCCTCGAAGTCCCCGGCGTGCGCCGCGCCGAGCCCCTGCCCCTGCTGCACCCCGACACGCCCACCCAGCCCGCGGCCGGCGTCGTCAGCGTGCTCGTATTCCCCACCGAGGACCTGCGCGACCCCGGCGCCCCGCTGCCCGACCTCGCCCTGCTGCGCCAGGTGGCCGCGTACCTCGCCCCCCGGCGCCTGGTCACCACCGAGCTGTACGTCATCCCGCCCACCTACGTGGACATCGCCGTCTCCGCGGGCATCCGGACCCGGGACGGCTACCAGCCCGACGCGGTGCGCCGCTGGGTCGAGCTGATCCTGCGCCAGTACCTCGCCCCGCTCCCGCCGTACGGGCCCGAAGGCGCGGGCTGGCCGCTGGGCCGGGCCGTGCGCCGCGCCGAACTGGAGGCCGTCGCCGTACAGGTGGAGGGACTGGAGTACCTGGAGGACGAACTGCTGCTGGCCCGGCGCTCCGGTACGGGATGGACCCCGCTCCCGCTCGTCCCGCTGAACCCGTGGGAGGTGCCCCGGGTCGCCGCGATCACCGTCGTCACCGGCAGCCCGCTGCCCGTCGGCGCGGGATACGGCTCCCCGCCGCCGCCCCCCGGCGACCCCGTCGTCGTACCGCTCCCCCCGGAGGTGTGCTGATGCACGGCGACCGAGCCATCGGCGTCCTGGCCGACCCGGACCAGTGGGTGCGCTGCCGCCACGAGTCCACCGCCCACCTCGACGAGGGCGGGGTCTGCCTCGCCTGGGAACCCGAGCCGGAGACGGGGCCCGCCCCCGGGACGGCCGTTCACGGACCGGCCGGGCTGGCCTTCGACCGCTGGGGCCGCGCCTACCGCTCGTACCCGCGCGCCGGACGCGTGGAGGTCATCGCGCCCGGCGCCGGCGGTGAGGGCGCGCCCCGCCACCGGCCGGGCACCCTGTGCGTCCCGCGCGGCCTCGCCGTGGACGCCGCGCAGCGGCTGTTCATCGCCGAATCCGGGGCCGGAGCCGTCCAAGTCGTCGACCTGTGGGGCGAGCGGCTGCTGCGCCGGGTCCCCGTCCGCAGCGCGGCCCGGCCGCACCGCCGGCCCCTCGACGTCACCGCCCACTGCGGGGCGGTGGCCGTCCTGGTCACCCGGCCCGCCGGGATAGTGCTCCTCCAGGGCCGCCGCGGACCGCTGCGCGGGCCCGTACTGCGCCACCCGGCGGGGAGCGACGGCCTGCGCCCCACCCGGATCGCCGGCCACGCCGGGCACCTCCACGTGCTGTGGACCGGCTCGGCCGGCGGGCACGCCGTCGTGGCCCGGGCCGACGGCACCCGGCCCCTGGCCGTACCGGACGCCACCGACCTCGACCTGACCGCCGACGGGGCGCTGGTGGTGGCCCGGGGCCCCGGACAGCCGTTCCGGCGGTTCCGTACGGACGGCAGGGCCTGGGTGGAGATCGAGCCCCTGCGCGCCCCCGGCTACGACGGCGGCGCCATGACCGCCGGCCCCGACGGCCGCGTCGCGTTCACCACCGCCGACGGCCTCGCCCGGACCGCCGGGCCCGCCGCCCGCTACACGCCCGCCGGGACCGTCATCGGCTACCGCCTCGACGCGGGCGAGTACCGCACCCGCTGGGGCCGGCTGTTCCTCGACGCCTGCGTCCCGCCCGGCACCGAGGTCCGCGTCAGCTTCCTGACCACCGACGAGGACACCGTCCCCGACCCGCTGCCCTGGTCGCCGCCCGTGCGCGGACCGCGCTCCGTGCGCCACCCCGACCAGACCCCGCCGCTGCCCTCCCGCGCCCTCTACGCCGACCGGCTGCCGCCCTCCGCGCCCCTGTTCCGGCGCCCGACCGGCCGCGAACTGCCCTGGGCGCAGATCGACCCCGAGGACGGGTTCGAGACGTACGAGGCCCCCGTCGCGGCCCCGCCCGGCCGCTACCTGTGGATCGTGCTCCGGCTCGCCGGCACCCCGCGCGTGACCCCCCGCGTCCGGGGCCTGCGGGTGGAGCGGCCCGGACACCGGCTGCCCGCCGCGCTCCCCGGGGCCTGGAGCCGGGACGAGGCCGACGCCGCCTTCCTCCAGCGCTTCCTCGCCCCCGCCGAGGGACTCCTGCACGAACTGGACTCCCGCGCCGCCCTGCGCACTCTGCTGCTCGACCCCCGATCCACCCCGCAGGAGGCCCTCGGCTGGCTGGCCGGGCTGCTCGGCCTGGCCCTGGACCGGCGCTGGCCGCCGTCCGCCCGGCGCGAGCTGATCGCCCAGGCGTACGACCTGTTCCGCATCCGCGGCACCGTCGCCTGCCTCGAACGCATCCTGCGGCTCTACCTCCCGCTGCCCATCAGCGTCGTGGAGCACTGGCGGCTGCGCGGCCTCGGCGGAGCGGTGCTCGGCGCCGGGCCCGGCGGGGCCCCCGCACCGGCCGTCGGCGGCGCGGCGGCCACGGCCGGTGCGCTGGGCCGGTTCACCGTGGGCGGCACCCGGCCCGGGGAGGACGGCTACACCGCCGCCGCGCACCGGTTCAGCGTGCTCATCCCCGCCGATCCGAGCCCGGTCCAACTCGACGTGGTCCGCGCCATCGTGGAGGCCCACAAACCGGCCCACACCCTCGTCGACATCTGCCCGCTCGGCGCCGGCATGCGGATCGGCCGCACCCTGCACCTCGGGCTCACCTCCGTCGTCGGCCCCGGCGCGGCATGGGGTCCCGCGGTCGTCGGCCGGGTCCGGGTCGGCGAGGACGGCATCGTGGGCGTGCCCGCCGCCGGTTCCCGCGTCGGCGAGAGCACCATCACCGGGGCGGTGCGCGTCGGATGAGCGGCCCCACGGTGGTCATCGAGCGGCTGTCGGCGACCCTGCGCCACGATCCCGGCGCGCCGCCGCCCGCCACGGACCGGCTGCGCGGACCGCTGCGGCACGCGGTCGCCGGCCCGCTCGAAACGGCCCTGCGCGCCCTGGACCTGCCGCCAGGGCACTGGTGCCTGGCCCGGCTGGACCTGAGCCTCGGCCTCGACCTGGACCGCCCCGTTCCCGCGCTCGCCCGCGACTGGTCCGAGGCGGTCGCCGCCGCGATCGAACGGACCGTACGGGAGGGCCGCGCGGGCGCACCGGGCGCCCTCGTGCACTACCGGCACGACGTGGAACTGCTCGCCGACGCGGTGGCCGGGCTGGCCGCCGGGCGCCGCGAACGGCTGTGGGCCTGGCGGCAGACCGGGATCCTGCGCCCCGGTGACCCGGCCCCGCAGGCATCGCCCGGCCCGGCGCTGCTGGCCGCCCTGGAACGCCACCCGGAGCAGGCCGCGGCCGCCGTGCTCCGCGGCGCCGAGCAGTGCGGGCTCGCCGCGCTGGACCGGGCCTGGGGGCGGGACGGCTGGCAGCGCCTGGCCGCCCTCGTCACGGGTACGGGCCGCCCCGCGCCCGAGGAACCCCCGGCCGGGTGGCCGCCCGACCCCGAGACGCGGGCGCTCGCCCGGACCCTGCTCGCCGGATCGGGGCTGGCCCGGCTGATCCGCGCCTCCCGGCTGCGCCCCGCCGAACCGGTGCTCGCCGCCTGGGCGGTGCTCGTCCTCGCGGAAACCGATCCGGCCGCGCTGGAGCGGCCCGCCGCCCGGCCCGGGCTGCGCGGGCTGCTGGCGCAGGGGCTGCGGGTCCTGAGTGGCGGCGCCACCCGGCCGGAACCCGAACCGGGGTCATGGTTGCGGGAGTTGCCGGGCCGTGGAGCCGGCGGGAACGCCGGGGACGCCGAGCCCGCCGGGTCGGCATCGGCCGACGGCGGCGCCGAAGCCCCGCCCGGTCGGGACGCGCCGCCGCAGGGGCCTCCCGCCGCCGACCCGCCCCGCGCCGACGCGGGCGGCTCCGGGCCGGGCCCGGGCGGCCCCGCGGCCGGCGACACCGCCGCGCCGGCCCCCGTACGGCCCGTACCGCCGGAGCCGGCTCCCGATCCGGCGGACGGCGCCGCCACCGGCTGGGCCGGGCTGCTGTTCCTGCTCGCCACGGCTCCCGAAGCCGGGCTCCCGGACCGCGCACTCGACGAACCCGCACTGGCCGCCAGGCCGTTGCCCTGGGCGCTGCACGCCGCCGCCCGCGCCCTCGTCCCCGGCATCGTGCCCGGGGACCCGGCCGCCCTCGCCCTCGCCGGACTCGCCCCCGACCGCGCCGCCGCTCTCCTGCGCGCCCCGGCGGCGACCCCGCGCGAGCAGGACGCCGTGGACGCCCTCGCCGCCGACTGGGCGCGGGCCACCGCCGCCCGCCTCGGCGACGAGCGGTACGCGCAGGACCCGTTCGGCGCCGTCCTCGCGGTCGCCCGCCGCCCCGGGCGCATCACGGCCGAGACCGGCTGGATCGAGGCCGTCCTCGCCGTCGCCGACACCGACCCGGCGCTCCGCCGCGCCGGACTGGACCTCGACCCGGGGTGGCTGGGCTGGCTCGGCGCGGTCGTGAGGTACCGCTATGTCTGAGCGCATCAGCCGGGACCTTTCGGGCCGGGCCGCCGAAGTCGCCGTACGGGTGGCCGAGCTGCTGGAGACCCTGTGCAGCGAGGAGGCGGGCGGAGGGTCCGTGGCGTTCCTGCGCGACTGGGCCGCGAGCGCCGCAGACCGGGCCGCCGCCGCACCCGGCGTACGCCCTGCGGCCGACACCCCGCTCGACCGGCTCGTGCACCGGTTCGGGCTCGGCTCCCTGGAGACCGAGCTCGTCCTGTTCGCCGGGCTCCCCGAGGAACACGAGGGCCTGGCCCGCACGTTCCGCACCATGAACCCCGGCGGCGCCCCGCACCCCAGCGTGGGCCTGGCCGGCCTCCTGACCGAGTGCGCGGCCCGTACGGCGGCCCGGGGCGGCCCACGGGGGCAGGCGGCCGACCGGGTCGCCCTGCGCCGGCTGCTCCACGAGGGCCCGGCCGTACGGGCGGGCGTGCTCGCCCTCACCGGCGAAGGCCCCTTCCACGAACGCTCCCTGACCCTCGCCGACGGGCTGTGGGAGGCCCTCCACGGCCACCCCGCCTGGCCCGCCGTCCTTCAGGAGGCCGACCCCGGCCCGCCGGTCGCCGGACTCGACGGCTGGCTCGAACTCCCCGAGAGCGTCCGGGCCGTCGCCGCCCTGCGCTCCCGCGAACCCCGCGTCCTGCTGGTCGGCGCCCGGGACGAGACCGTGGGCCTCAGCCGCTGCGCGGCCCTCGCCCGCGCCGCCGGACTCGGCCTCCTCGCCGCCCGGACCCGCCCCGAAGACCCGCGCGCCATGGGACTGCTGGGTCTGCACGCCGCCGTACGGGACGCCGTGCCGCTGCTGGTGGTGGCGGCCCCGGCGAGCGGGGCGGCGGGCCCGGTCACCCCCGCCGTCGCCCGGATCCCCGGCCCGCTGCTGATCTGCGCGGCGCCGGGCACCGTACGCCCCGGGCCGCAGCGGCCCGTACTCACCGTGCCGGTCGGGCCGATCGGCACGGCGGACCGGCGCACCGCCTGGCGGGCGGCGCTGCCCGAAGCGCCGGAGCACGCCCCCGAACTGGCGGCGCGCCACCCGCTCGACCCGGCGCTCACCGCCCAGGTGGCCCTCGACGTGCACAGCCGCGCCGCACTGGCCCCGGGCGCCGAGGAGGACGGCGGCGGCCCGGACGTCCCCGGCGCCATCCGCGCCCGCGCCGGGGCGCTGCTGCCCCCGGGTGTCGACCTGGTCGGCCCGCAGGCCCGCTGGCCCCGGCTGGTCCTCGGCGGGGAGGCGGACGGCCAGCTGCGGGACGCCGTGGCCCGGCTGCGCCACCAGGCGCTCGTCCTGGACGACTGGCGGCTGCGCGAGGCCGCCCGGGCCGCCCGCGGCGTACGGCTGCTGCTCACAGGGCCGCCCGGCACCGGGAAATCCCTGGCCGCCGAGGTACTGGCGACCGAGGCGGGCCGGGACCTGCTGGTCGTCGACGGCTCCGAGCTGGTGTCGAAGTACATCGGCGAGACGGAGAAGAACCTCGCCGCCTGCTTCGAAGTGGCCGAGCGCACGCAGGCGGTGTTCCTCCTCGACGAGGCCGACGCCCTGTTCGCCACCCGTACGGAGGTCTCCGAGGCCAACGACCGGTTCGCGAACATGGAGACGGCCTATCTGCTCCAGCGCCTCGACCGCTTCGACGGGCTGGCCGTGCTGACGACCAACCTGCGGCAGAACATCGACGCCGCCTTCATCCGCCGCATGGACTTCGTCGTGGATTTCCCGCTCCCCGACGAGGCCGGCCGGTACCGGATGTGGGAGCTGCACCTGCCCCGGGCCCTGCTGCACGCCGACGTGGACCTGGCGGGGCTCGCGCGGCACTACCCGGTGCCGGGCGGCTGGATCCGCAACGCGGCGATCGGCGCGGCCTTCCGGGCGGCGGACGACGGGGGAGCGGTCCGCCAGGGCCACCTCGTCGACGCGATGCGGCGCGAGTACGGCAAGGCGGGCCGCCCGTTCCCGGGGGAGCCGGCCGGGCCGGGCGGCGCGGGCGCGGACCGGCGGGCGGCGCGGGCCCTGGACTCGGCGTACGACTTCCCCGCCCCGGTCATCGACCGGCGTACCCAGAAGGAGAGCTCATGACGGCGCTCGGCTCCGGCGGCACCCCGTGCGGCTGCGGCGGCGGGTCCGCCCCGGACCTGCCCACCGATCCCTCGTACGGAGGCGGGCCGTGCGGGCCCGGCCCCTGCGGCGGGGACGAGCTGCCCGTGAACCCCTTCCTCGCGCTGCGCGTGGCCTTCGGGATGCTGCTCGGCGAGGACGACTTCCGTGTCCTGATGGGCAATCCGCGCGGCAAGCTCATGCTGCACAACGCCTGGCTGCACGGCTCGGGGGTGCTCTGGGGGTTCGGAGTCGCCCGGGACGGCGACGAGCTCAGGGTGGATCCGGGGCTGGCCGTCGACGGGCTCGGCCGCGAGCTCACCCTCGAAGCGGCCTGGTGCGTCTCCCTGACCGCGTGGGCGAGGGACTGGATCGAAGCGCACCCGCCTCCGCCGCAGGAGGGACCGGCGGACGCCGAGCCCGGGCCACCCCGGCGGCGCACCGTCGAGGCCTGGATCCTCGCGGAGTTCGCGTCCTGCCCGGACCGGCCGGTGCCCGCCCTGGCCGACCCGTGCGACGTGACGCGCCGGCACGACGACTTCTCCCGGATCGTCGAGACCGCGCGGATCACCCTGCGCTCCGCCGCCCCCGCGCCCTGGCGCCCGTACCACCGCGTACGGGTCCTCCTCGGGCTCGACGAGGCCGCCCCGGGGGACACCGCCGGGCAGGAGGCGCTGCGGGAGGCCGCCGAGGTGGCCCGGGTCCCCGCGCACCGGCGGGCGCCGGCGCTGCTCGCCGCGTTCCGCCGGCTGGCCGCCGCGGACGCCACCGCTCTCGTGCCCGAGCGCGCGGAGGGCGACGTGTGCCCGCCGTGGGCGCCGGTCACGGAGGACCACGCCCCCGTCGTGCTGGCCCGCCTCACGGTCGAACTCAGCGAGTACGACGGGTGCGTACGGATCGAGGAGGTGCGCGCCGACCCGTCCGTCCGGACCGCGGTGCTGCCCACCACCACCGTCCAGGAGCTGGTCTGCGGCCTGGCACCCGGGATCATCGGCGCCGCCGCCGAGGCGGACGCCGGAGGCCCGCGCCTGATCCGCGGCTCCCTCGCCTGGAGCCGCGAGCACACCGTGCTGAGCTTCGAGGTCACCGCCCCGCTCGCGCCGGGCTGCGCCGAACCGGAGGGCATCGAGATCACCTCGCTCTCCGACTCCGGCCGGGGCTGGGCGAGCGACGAGGTCGCCGGGATCCGGGTGTCGGCCGACGGGCTCCGGGTGAAGGTGGACCTGGACCAGCGGCCCGCGTACGAGACGGTCCGCGTCCGCGTCCGCGGCACCGGGCCCAAGCCCCTGTACGGCGAGCACCCGCGCGCGCCCTTCGCGGGGCTGGAGGGCGGCCCGCCGGGCACCGCCGACGAGGGGAACGACGCCGTCGTCACCGTCCATCTGCCGCACCGGGCGGCACCCGGGAGGACCGAGGAATGACGATCAGCGAAGCCGCCCCCGCAGCCGCGAGCCCCGCCCCGCCCGCCACCCCCTCGGCGACCGCCGACGGCGGGATCGACCGGCTGAACGCCTTCGACGGGCTGTTCCTGCGCGCCGAACACCTGAGCCGCATCCAGGACTACGCCCGCGAACTCGCCCTGGCCGTCGGCGCGGCGGGCGGCCCCGGCGTGGTCGAGGGCTACGAGGTCAGCGTGAAGGACGGCACCCTCCGGGTCGGCGGCGGCCTCGCCGTCTCCCCGGAGGGCCGCCCGCTGCGCTCGCAGCGCCTCGTCACGCTCCCGCTCACCGGCCTCACACCCGGGCTCGACGGGTTCTGGTGGGTCGAAGTGGCGCCCGACTCCCGGCCCTACGGCGACGCCCCGGTGCAGGGCAGCTACTGCGACGACCCCTGCACCGGTACGGGCACCACCCGCCACCCGTACCTCGCCGAAGGGGTGCGGATCCAGCTGGTGGAGGGCACCGAACGGGGGCTCGACAACCAACTCCCGGCCTCCCGGCGCAACTTCCTCGCCTCGCGGATCTTCGGAGCCGAGCGCACCGAGCACTCCCCGTGGCCGTACGGGACCGGCCGCGCGCACCTGCCGCCGTCCTGGACCCCGCCGGCCGCGAGCCCCGGCCGGCCGAGGACCGTCCGGATCGCGGTGCTCCTGCGCGACCCGGGCAGGCCCGACGGGTGGGAGGTCGACATGTGGACGGCCCGCCGCGACCGGGCCGCGGCCCCGCCGCAGCGGTACTGGCAGTCACGGCTCGGCATGCGGCCCTGGGACGCGTACGCGGCCCAGATCCTCCAGTTCCAGGACCAGTTGGCGCAGGTGCTGGGCGTCGCGCAGCCGCCCGCCGCCGATCTGGGGCCGCTGCTGGAGCAGTTGGCCCTCATCGGCGAAGAGCAGTTCCTCAAGAGCCACACCAAGGACCAGCTGGGCCGGGAGGTGGCCCGGCTCGTCACGGGCATCGGCGAGGGCGCCCTGATCCGGCCGGCGCAGGCAGGACCGGGCCCGTACACCCTGCAGGAGCTGGGCATCGCGGAACTCCCGCCCGCCGGGTACCTGCCGTTCGCCCCCGAGCCGGAACCGAGCGCCGCCCCCGCCGGGATCCGGGCGCTCCTAGGCCCGCAGGTGGACCTGAGGTACTGCTCCTGCGCGCTCGCCGATGTCGCCCAGGCGGTGCAGGAGGCGCAGCACCGGGACCGCATCCGGCTCGACGAGCCCGTCGGCGTGGACATCCTGCTGCCCGTCGACGACCGGGAGGCGCCGGTCGGGGGCTGGGTCGCGTTCGTCAGGAGGGAGCGGCGCCACTGCTACGACCCCGGATGACTGTCACAATCCTGAATGAAATCATAGCACTCGGTGACTGATCGGTGACGGTGCGCGCATAGCATATGCGATCGGACTTCTATGCAGGAGGACCGCCTATGAACCAGCAGTTCCTCACGTCACCGGTCCGCGTCCCAGGGCAGGGGGAGCCACCGGCCCTCCACCTCCTGGGCGGCCCGCGCGTCATCCATCAGGGGAGATGGCTGGACGTGCCCGAAGGGGGCAAGCGGCTCCTGGCGTTCGTGGCGCTCAACGGCGGCCGGGTCGAGCGCCGGCACGCCGCGGGGACGCTGTGGCCGTCCGGTGACGACCTGCGGGCGGCGGGGAACCTGCGGTCCGCGCTCTGGCGGCTCAAGGCCGCCGGCATCGACCTGCTCGACTCCGACAAGTGCTCGCTCGCGGTGCGCGAGCACACGGTGGTGGACCTGTACGTCCTGTACGGCTGGGCCGGGCGGCTCATCGGCGGCACCGCCACCACCCAGGACCTGTCGGCGCTGAAATGGCGCACCGACGCGCTCGACCTGCTGCCGGGCTGGTACGACGACTGGGTGCTGCTGGAGCGCGAACGGGTCCGCCAGCGGCTGCTGCACGCGCTGGAGGCGCTGAGCCGCGAGCTGGCCCGGGTCGGCCGGCACGCCGAGGCGGTGGAGTCGGCGCTGCTCGCGGTCAGCGCCGAACCGCTGCGGGAGAGCGCCCAGCGGGCCCTGATCGAGGCCCACTTGGCGGAGGGCAACCTGATCGAGGCCATGCGCGCGTACGACACCTACCGTGACCTCGCCACACGCGAACTCGGGGTGGAACCGGGATGCGAACTCTCCGGCCTGATACGGAATTTCTGCCGCTCCGCGACCCGCTCCCGCGAGGTGGTGGCCGCCCGGGTGCGCCACGCCTGATCCGGGGTCAAGCTGGTGGCATGAGGGACGACCTGCCGGGTCGGCGCAGTACCGAACTGCGCCTGGCCCTCGCGATGCGCGGCGGGGTCAGCCTCGCCGTATGGATGGGCGGGGCCTGTTGCGAGACGGCGGCGCTGCGCGTGGCGGCCCAGGAGCCCGCCCCGGATGCGCAGGAGCCCGTCCCGGACGCGGGCCTCTACCCGGGGCTGCTGAACGTGTGCGGATACGAGGACGTCGACATCGACGTCCTCGTCGGGACCAGCGCCGGGGGGCTCAACGGCGTACTGCTGGCCTGCCACCTCGTGTACGGGATGCCCTTCGGGCCGGGCGTACGGGACGTGTGGCTGCGCCTGGGCGACCTCGAAGGACTGCTGCGCCGCTCGACCCCCTTCCACGTGCCCACCTCGCTGATGCGCGGGGACGAGGTCTTCTACACGGAGCTGCGCGGCGCGATGGGCCGGCTCATCAACGAGGCCCCGCCCAAGTGGAAGCGCCCCACCTCGCTTCGGCTGATCCTGACGGCCACCCGGCTGCGCCCGCGCCGGGACCGGGTGCGGCCCACCCTCGGCCGGCCGCTGCTGGTCGGCCGCTCGAACGCGTACTTCCGCTTCCGCCACCGCACCTCGCTGACGGACTTCCCCGTCGACGTCACCGGCGTGGCCCGGGAGGGGGCGCTGAACCGGCTGGCCTACGCGGCCCGTACCTCGTCCTCGTTCCCGGGAGCCTTCGAACCGGCCCGGGTGTACGTCGGGAACGGCGCGCAGCCGGTCGAGGACCCGCCCCGGGTGGACATGCGCGGGGTCAGCAGCGAGAGCGGCTACCCCGACGAGAACCTGAACGGCTGCGCCGAACTCATGGACGGCGGGCTGCTGGACAACATCCCCGTCGCCTGGGCCGTACGGGCCCTCGCCGGGGCCCCGGTCGCCCGCAAGGCCGACCGCTGGCTGCTGTTCCTCCAGCCCGTGCCGCCGTTCCCGCCGCCTTCCGAGCCGGGGACCAGCCGGCGCGTCACCCGGCTGGTGCGGATGGCGGTGAAATCCCTTGCGGTGAAGACCGGTTCCGAGTCCCTGCGCGACGACGACCTCGAACTGCGCGCCGCCGAGGCCGCGGCCCAGCAGAAGCGGGCCGCCACGGGGGTGCTGCCCCCGGCCTTCGTCCAGGCGGACGCCGCGGATCCGGCCCGGCTGGACGCGTACGCCCGTACGGTCGGCAAGGCGGAGGCGCTGCGGCTCATCCGGCTGCTGGAGGACCCGGCCGAGGTGACCGGCCCGGACGCGCTGCCCCTCCCCGCCGGCCCGGGGCCGCTGGAGGTGCTCGACGAGAGCGCGGGGCGCGGTTCGACGGCGCTCTTCACCCGACTGCGCAAGGTGTCCGACCGCCTGGCGGTGGGGCCCGGCATGCTGCCCGGACCCGGGTACTCCCCACTGGCTCTGGCGCGTGCAGTACGGCTGCTCATGGACTGGCTGGGCGCGTACGAGTCCGGCGCCGGGCCGGTGGACATGGAGCTGGTGAAGACGTACCGGAAGCGGCTGTTCGCCTGCCGCCTCGCCGTCGCCACGCTGACCGCCGCGCGGGACCGGCTGCTGCTCGACCGCTACCGGACCGCCCTGTCGCAGGGACTGATCCCCACAGACGTCACCACCCCGTTCCGCGAGGCGACCAGCCTGCTGGGCGCCCTCGTGCTGCCGACGCCCCTGCCCGGGGCCGCCCCCGCGCAGTGGGAGACCTGGGCGGCGGACCTCGCGACGGCCGTCACCGGAGGATCCCTTCCGCAGGCCCCCGCGCCCGGCCCCGGTCCGGCGGCCGTACCGGAGGGCTTCGGGCAGCTGTGGGACCGGCTGGCGGAACTGGGCCAGGAGATCGGCCTGGGCCTGGTTCCCGACGTCGCCGGCTACGAGGCGCTGCACGCGGCGGCAGCCGGCACGGGTCCGCCGATGGCCGATGCGCTCGCGTACGCCGAGGTGCTGCTCGGACCGCTGCGGCCGGACCCGCTGGCCGAGGCCCCCGACATCGACTTCCACACCGTCTCGGCGGCGAACACCAGCTGGGCCACCCGCAGGGTGCTGCCGGACGTGGTCCAGGACTCCCCGAAGGACATGGTCAGGGCCAAGCTCAGCGGCAACCAGCTCAACAACTTCGCCGCGTTCCTCAGCGCCCGATGGCGGATGAGCGACTGGACCTGGGGCCGCCTCGACGGGGCCGCCTCCCTCGTGTCGGTCGTTGCCACCGACGAGCGCCTGGAGGACGCGTTCGGCGCCGCCACCGACCTCACGGCGCTCGGCGAGGCGGTCGCCGCGGCCACGGGACTCGGCTCGGCGTTCATGGAGCTCTGGGCGCAGGAAGTCGCCGCGAACGCGGGCATGGACCGCTGGGACCGGGTACGGGACGTGCTCACCGCCGTACGCCAGCACGAGATCCTGCGCGAGGAGCTGCCGTTCCTCGCCGAACTGAACCGCAAGGGCTTCCGGGGCGGCAACAGGCCCCCGGACCCCCCGCTGCACCCGCCCGCCCTGGCCTCACGGGCCGAGTTCGACGCCGCGCTGGAGTCCTTCGGCAGGATCGGCGAGGAGGAGGTCGGACAGCTCATCCGGGCGCGGGACCCGCGCCGGGCGGCCCTGCGGACCGGGCTCCTCGCCTGGCCGGCGCTCCAGCCCACCGGCCGGGCCGGGGCCCGCGTGGTGCAGGGCGTCCTCGGCGTGCTGAAGCCCCTGGTCTACCTACCGCCCCTGGTCGGGGTGGTGGCCCCGCTGTGGGGTCTGATCGCGGCCGTGCTGTTGTGGACGGGCATCGCCTTCTCCACCGGCCACTGGTCCTCGCTGCTCGCCGACATCCCGGTCTGCCTGTACGCCATGATCGCCCTGGCGGCGCTGGTCCGGCAGTGGATCCGGCCGCCCGGGCTGCGCATCCCCCTCCTGCTGCTCGCGCTGGCCGGTCCGCCCGTCGCCCTCTGGCAGCTGCGCGGCCTGTACACCCCGGAGTCCGACGACGGCTGGCGCACGCTGATCGTCGGGGCCTGCTTCGCCCTCGCCGCCGCGGCCGTGCTGTACGTCGGCACCGACCGCTGGTTGCTGCTGCCGGGGGCGGCTTTGATCGCGGGAGTGATCGCGGGTCTGATCCAGATCGGCCGGCTCCGGGGAGGCGAACCCAACGGATGGTGGGCCGCCCTCGCCCTGTACGCCGTCCTGTTCTGGATCACCTTCGTCCTGCCCTGGCTGTATCCGAAGCCGCGGACCGGACCGACCTGACGGAGCGCCCCGTGCCGATGGCTCAGATAGGGTGAATCGGTAGGAATCGGACCCCCCGGGGTGAGGTCGGTGCGGTGGACACATACCAGTCGACGAGCGAAGTCCCGGACCAGCCGGCCGCGGCCGTCGGGTACGCGGGCGTGCTCAGCGAACTGCTGCCGATCGCGCTGTGGCGGGAGGACGCCGACGGAATCATCGTCGAATGGTCGCTCGCCGCCCAGGACCTGCTCGGCCACCGCCCCGAGGACATCCTCGGCCTCCCCGGCGCCTCCGTACTCGTCCCCGAGCCCAACCACGCGCTCGCCGACGACCTGACCCGGCGGGTCCAGGCGGGCGAGACGGTGGTCGGCACCCTCCCCGTACGCCACCGCGACGGGCACCGCGTCACCATGGAGATGTGGATCGTCCCCGCCGCCGACCCGCAGGGCCGCACCGGGGCCATGCTGATCGCCGTGGAGACCTCCGAGGTCCTGCGCATGCGGGACTCGCTCGCCGCCCTCCAGAGCCTGTTCACCCAGTCGCCCATCGGCCTCGCCACCCTCGGCCCCGACCTGCGCTTCCTGCGCGTCAACGACGCCCTGGCCCGGATGAACGGCGTCCCGGCCGCCGCGCACGTCGGCAAACGACTCACCGAGGTCGTCCCCGGAGTCAACGCCTCCGCGCTCGAAGCGACCATGCGGCAGGTCCTGGACCGGGGCACCGCCGTCGTCGACGTCCGCCGCACCGGCCGGACCCCGGCCGACCCCGAGCACGACCACACCTGGTCCTGCTCCTACGCCCCCCTCCTCGACGGCTCCGGCCGCCCGCTCGGCGTGATCGCCTCCCTGATCGACATCACCGACAGCCAGCAGGCGCAGGGCGAGGCCGAGCGGGCCCGCCACCGCTTCGCCGTCCTCGCCGAGGCCGGGACCCGCATCGGCACCACCCTCGACCTCAGCCAGACCGCCCGGGAGATCGTCGGGGTCCTCGTACCCCAGCTGGCCGACTCGGCCGACGTACAGCTGCTGGAGACCGTCCTCGCCCCCGACGACGCGGCGGCCACCCACGAGGGCGTGCTCCGCCGCATCGCCGTCGAGTTCCCCGACCCCGAGGCCCCCACCGCCCGGCTGGCACCCGGCCAGACCTTCCAGATCCCGCCCGACTCCGTCTACGAACGGGTCATCGCCGAGGGCCGGGCCATGAACCTGTACCGGTCCGACGTGCACGCGCTGCTCCCCGACCCGCGCGCCGCCGAGCTGCGCGACTACCTCGCCACCCTCGGCTCCGCCCGGCTGATCCCGCTCCTCGCCCGCGGCACCGTGCTCGGCGCGGTCACCGTGACCCGGATGAACGACCGCGAGCCCTTCGACGAGCAGGACGGCGTACTCATCGACGAGGTGGTCGCCCGCGCGGCCCTCAACATCGACAACGCCCGGATGTACACCAACCAGCGGCGGGCCGCCCTGACCCTCCAGCGCAGCCTCAGCAACAGCGCCCTCCCCGAGGTCACCGGCTTGGAGCTGACCGGCCGCTACCTGCCCGCCAGCGACCACGACGTCGGCGGCGACTGGTACGACGTCATCCAGCTGCCCGGCGGCCGCACCGGCCTGGTCATCGGCGACGTCATGGGCCACGGCATCCACGCCGCCGCCGTCATGGGACAGCTGCGCACCGCCGTACGCACCCTCGCCCGCCACGACGTCTCCCCGACCAGGCTGCTCCGCTCGCTCGACGAGGCCGTCGCCGACCTGGGCGAGGACGAGATGGCCACCTGCGTCTACGCCGTCCACGACCCGGCCACGGGCGGCTGCGTCATCGCCCGGGCCGGCCACCCGCCGCCGGCCGTGGTCACGGCCGGCGGGGAGGTCGCCTTCCTCGACGGCCCGCCCGGCACCCCGCTGGGCACGGGCGGACAGGAGTTCCGTACCGAGGAGGTCGCCCTGCCGCCCGGGAGCCTGCTCGTGCTGTACACCGACGGGCTCATCGAGTCCCGCGACCGCGACCTCGACCAGGGCATGGCCCAGCTCGGACGGGCGCTGCGCGACGCCGGGCAGCCCCTGGACGTGCTGTGCGACGACATCCTGGCGCGGCTGCTGCCCGAGGCCCCGCAGGACGACGTGGCGGTCCTGCTGGCCCGTACGACGGCCGCCCGGGGCCGCTGACCCCTCGGTGGGGCCCGGCTCGGTGGGGCCGGCTCGGTGAGGCCCGGCCGCGCGTCCCGGGCGCGGTCCCGGGCGAATCGTTACGCCGACGGCCCGGTCACCAGCCCAGTTCCTCCAGCGCCTCCAGGTCCGGTACGGGCGGGACCGGCTCCGGACCCCCGGTCAGCGGCAGCTCGGCCCAGATGACCTTGCCGCGCTGGGTGTAGCGGGTGCCCCAGCGCTCGGCGTACTGCGCGACCAGGAACAGGCCGCGGCCGCCCTCGTCGGTGGTGGCCGCGTACCGCAGGTGCGGCGAGGTGCTGCTGCCGTCGGAGACCTCGCAGATGAGGCTGCGGTCACGCAGCATCCGCACCCGGATGGGTGCGTTCCCGTACCGGATGGCGTTGGTGATGAGCTCGCTGAGGATGAGCTCGGCCGTGAACGCGATGTCCCCCAGACCCCAGTCGGCCAGCTGCGCCGAGCCCGAGCCCCGCACCCGGGAGACCGCCGCCGGATCGGGCGGCACCTCCCACTCGGCGATCCGGTCCGCCTCCAGCCGCCGGGTGTCGGCGATCAGCAGGGCGATGTCGTCGTTCGGCGCCGGGAACAGCAGCGTGGCCAGTACGTCGGCACAGGCCTGTTCGGGGCTGCGGCCGGGGCGGGAGAGGGTCTCGGCCAGCATGCCGAGGCCGGTGTCGAAATCCCGGTCGCGGTCCTCCAGCAAGCCGTCCGTGAACAGCACGAGCCGGCTCGACTCCGGCAGCCGCAGCTCCACGGCCTCGAAGGGCATGCCGCCCACCCCGAGCGGCAGCCCGGTGGGCAGCTGCGGGAACTCCACGGCGCCGTCCGGCCGGACCAGGGCCGGTCCGGGGTGCCCGGCGCTCGCCATCGCGCAGACCCCGGAGACCGGGTCGTACACCGCGTACAGGCAGGTGGCGCCGGTGACGCCGGCGGCCTCGCCCGCCCCCTCCGCGGGGTCCCCGGCGCCCCCGGACTCGTTCTGGTCGATCCGGTGGATCAGCTCGTCCAGGTGCCCGAGCAGTTCGTCCGGAGGCATGTCCAGGGAGGAGAAGTTGTGCACGGCGGTGCGCAGCCGGCCCATCGTGGCCGCCGCGTGCACCCCGTGCCCGACGACGTCGCCGACGACCAGCGCCACCCGGGCGCCGGCGAGCGGGATCACGTCGAACCAGTCCCCGCCCACCCCGGCCTTCGCCGGCAGGTACCGGAAGGCCACGTCCACGGCGGTCTGGTCCGGCAGCACCCGGGGCAGCAGGCTCCGCTGGAGGGCCACCGCAGTCGCGTGCTCCCGGGTGTAGCGGCGGGCGTTGTCGATGGAGACGGCCGCCCGGGCCCCCAGCTCCTCCGCGAACGACAGGTCCTCCTCGTCGAAGGCCTCCGGGGTGTCGGCGGCCCGCCAGAAGTTCGCCATGCCGAGGACCACCCCGCGGGCCTGCAGCGGCACCGAGATCAGCGAGTGCAGCCCGTACTCCAGGGCCTGGCGGGTGCCGGCCTCGTCCTGGGCCCGCCAGCCCATCGCGGCGTTCAGATCGGGTGCGAGCACCGCGTGCCCGGCGTCCAGGGCCGCCGCCATCGGCGCCGTCGGCACCACGAACCGGATGATGTCGCCGACCGGCTGCAGCGGCTGGTCGGTGCGCACCCCGCTCATCGCCGCCCGGCGCATCTCCGTGTAGACGCCGGCCGCCCGCGAGGGCTCCTCGCCCTTCAGCACCGGCTCCAGCAGCTCCACCGTCACGAAGTCGGCGAACCGGGGGACGGCCACCTCCGAGAGCTCCTCGGCGGTACGCGCCACGTCCAGGGTGCTGCCGATCCGCACCCCCGCGTCGTACAGCAGCTGGAGCCGCTCCCGGGCCACCTCGGCACGCCCGGAGAGCGCGGCGAGCTCGGTGGTGTCGCGCAGGGTCATGACGCTGCCGGACGGGTGCCCTCCGTACGGCTTGGTCGGGCGGACGTTGACGGCCAGGAGCCGGTCGCCGGCCAGGTGCACCTCGTCCGTGGCGACCCGCCCGGACACCAGCAGGGAGGTGGTCCGCGGATCGAGGCCGAGTTCGCCCACGTGGCGCTGCTCGGCGTCGGGCGGCAGGTTCAGCAGCCGCCGGGCCTCGTCGTTGGCGAGCAGCAGCCGCTGGTCGTCGCTGATGATCAGGACGCCCTCGCGCACCGCGTGCAGGACGGCCTCGTGGTGCTCGTTCATCCGGGCCATGTCGGCCGCGCCCAGGCCCCGGGTCTGGCGCCGCAGCCGCCGGCTGACCAAGGCGGCGCCGCCCGTGCCGAGCAGCAGCGCGCCGGCCGCCGCGCCGAGCAGCAGCGGCAGCTGACCGGCGACCGCGTCGGAGACGGTGGCGATCTCGATGCCGGTGCCGACCAGGCCGACGACCTTGCCGCTCGCGTCCCGTACGGGGACCACGGCGCGGACCGCGTCGCTCGGCGAGCCCGTGTACACCTCGGTGAAGGACTGCCCGGCCACGGCGCGCGAGAGGTCGCCGGAGGCCCGCTTGCCGATCAGGTCCGGCCGGGAGTCGGTGTAGCGCAGCCCGTCGGGCGTCATCACGGCGATGAAGTCGACGCCCGCGGCCCGCCGCGCGGCCTCGGCCAGGGGCTGCAGCTCGGCCGTCGGATTCGGGGATTTCAGGGCGGCGGGGAGGCCGGGGGCGTGGGCGAAGGCCTCGGCGGCCGCCAGCGAGCGGTGGCGCGCGTCGCGCTGGGTGCCGTACCGCTCCTGGAACACGAGGGCGAGCGCGGCCGCGGTGATCAGCAGGAGGACGATGAACGCCATGAGCGCGAAGACCTGACCGGCGACACTGCGGGCGCTCCGGGAGCGGCGCGCGAGCAGGCCCGGGTCCGGCCCGGTCGGCTGCCGGGGCGGGGATCCCCTGGGTCGACCCAAACGTCCGGTCATGAGCCATTTCTAACACTGTCACCGGGATTTGGGCGGGGCTGCCGATGTGGCGGTCGCCGCATTGCGGTACGCGCGGGGGCTGAGGCCGACGTACGAGGTGAAATGCTGGCGGAAGGTGACCTCGCTGGCGAAGCCGGCCCGCCGGGCCACCTCCGGCACCGGGTGGTCGGTGCGCTCCAGCAGCTTGCGGGCCGCGTCCAGGCGGTGGCCGAGGAGCCAGCGGTGCGGGGTGGTGCCGGTCGCGGCGACGAAATGGCGGGCGAAGGAGCGCGGCGACATCCCGGCCCAGCGGGCCAGCATGGCCACGGACAGTGGTTCGTGCAGATGGCGCAGGGCCCGCTCCCGTACGGCCGCCAGGGCCTCGGCGGTCCGGTCCGCCGCCGGGGTGGGCCGGTCCAGGTACTGGGCGTGGTCGCCGGTGCGGAACGGCCCGGTCACCATGGACCGGGCGATGGCGGCGGCGGCCTCCGCGCCGTGGGCCTGCCGTACGAGGTGCAGGCAGAGGTCGATCCCGGAGGCCACCCCGGCGGAGGTCCACAGCCCGGCGTCCTCCACGTACAGCGGGGCGTCCTCGACCAGTACGGACGGGTGGCGCGCGGCGAGCCGCGGAGCCAGCGACCAGTGGGTCACGGCCCGGCGGCCCGCGAGCAGCCCCGCCTCGGCGAGGATGAAGGCCCCGGCGCACAGCGCGGCCACCGCCGCGCCCCGGGCGTGCGCCTCGCGCAGGGCGGCGAGGACCGGCCCGGGCGTCGGGTCGGACGGCTCGGCCAGCGCCGGTACGACGACGAGATCGGCCTCGGTGAGCCAGTCGAGCCCCCGGTCGGGGGCCAGGGTGAGCCCGCCGGGCAGCGCGATCGGGTCGGCGTCGACGGCGCACCGGCGCAGCTCGAAGCGGGGGACGCCCAGCCGGCTGCGGTCGGGACCCCAGACCTCGGTGATGACGGCGAGGTCGAAGCTGCGGATGCCGGGCTGGACGACGATGGCGACACGATGCATGCTGCCATCCTGGCAGGATCCCATCGGTTCGGGTCCCGGTTGCCGCTGTCGGCGCGCCCGTCCGCCGAAGACCATGAACCCATGACGAAGAACGAGATCGCACTCGCCCCGAACGCTGCGCTGCTGGTCATCGACGTACAGAAGGGCTTCGACGACGCGTCGTACTGGGGCCCGCGCAACAACCCGGCCGCCGAGGCCAACATCGCCGCCCTGATGGACGCCTGGCAGCGGTCCGGCCGCCCGTTGGTCCTGGTCCAGCACGCCTCGCGGACCGCCGGCTCGGTCCTGGCCGCCGACCGGCCCGGCCACGCCTTCAAGGACTTCGTGGCGGACCGCGCGGGGAAGGAGTCCCTGCTGGTCACCAAGACGGTGAACTCCTCCTTCTACGGCACCCCCGACCTGGCCGAGTGGCTCACCGCCGAGGGCATCGGCCAGCTGGTGGTGTCCGGGATCCAGACCAACATGTGCGTCGAGACCACCGCGCGGATGGCCGGCAACCTCGGCTACGACGTCCTCGTCCCGCTCGACGCCACCCACACCTTCGACCTCGCCGGCCCGGAAGGACTCCGCCTGACGGCCGACCAGCTGGCCACGGCCACCGCCGTCAACCTCCAGGGCGGCGGCTTCGCCCGCGTGGTGAGCACGGCTCAGCTGCTCGCCGCCTCCGGGTCCCCGGCCCAGGTCACCGCGTAGTACCGCAGCCGCTCGTCCTCCCCGACGAGCCGCATCCCGGCCGCGGCCATGACCCGGTGCGAGGCGGCGTTCTCCCGGCCGGCGTCGCCCGCCGCCCCGGTCGCCCCGGCCGCACGGGCATGGCCGAGCAGCGCCCGCAGGGCCTCGGCGGCGTAGCCGCGGCCGCGGGCCGCCGGGATCAGCCCGTAACCGACGGTCACCACCCCGGCCGCGTCGGCCGGGCCGTGGAAGCCCGCACCGCCGATCGTCAGCCCGTCGGCGCGCCTGCGGATCTCGTACGCCCCGAACGGCGCCGGATCCCCGCTCTCGGCCAGCACCCGCAGATATCGCCGCGCCCCGGCCCGGTCCCCGTCGTCCGGATACCCGTCCCCCCAGCGGCACCCGTTCCCCGGCACGCCCGAGAGCACCGCCCGGGCCCGCCCCGCGTCCAGGGGCACCAGCACGATCCGTCCGCTCACCAGTTGATCCATGCCCCACGGACTACCACCCCGGCCGCCCGCCCCGCACGGGGTTTGCGGCCCCACGCGCGGGCGGGCCGGACGGTGAGGCCGGAAAACGCCGAGGCCCGGCGCCCCCGTTCGGGGGCGCCGGGCCCAGGTCGTGTCGTCGAAGGAGCGTCGGCCGACCGGAGGTCAGAGGACGTCGGCGGCGATGTTCTGCGCGACCTGCTCCAGCAGGGGACCCGCGTTCGGGATGGACTTGGCCGGGTCGGGCTCCAGGTCCGTCAGCGGGTACGCCTTGCGGATGCCGGCCGCCTCCAGGGCCTCCTGGCCCAGCAGCAGACGGCCGCAGACCGCCACGACCGGCTTGCCCGCCGCGCGCGCAGCGGCCGCGACACCGGCCGGGGCCTTGCCGTGCAGGGTCTGCTCGTCCAGCGAGCCCTCACCGGTGATCACCAGCGTGGCCCGCTCCAGCGCCGGCGCGAAGCCCAGCACCTCCAGCATCAGCTCGATCCCGGGCCGGAACGACGCGCCGAGCAGCAGCGCCCCGTACCCGATGCCGCCCGCGCCACCCGCACCCGGGGCGGCGGCCAGCCGGCCGGCCTTCTCGCCGATCGACTTCTCCAGCACCACCGCGAAGTGCGCCAGCGCCGAGTCCAGCGCCGCCACGTCCTCGGGCGACGCCCCCTTCTGCGGGCCGTAGACCGCGGGCGCGCCCTTCGGGCCCGTCAGCGGGTTGTCCACGTCGCTGGCCAGGACGAGGTCGACCTCCGCGAAGCGCGGGTCGATCCCGGACAGGTCCGCGGACGCCAGCGCGGCGAGCGCGCCGCCGCCCGGACCGACCGCTTCACCGTTCGCGTCCAGGAACACCGCACCCAGCGCGGCCAGCATCCCCGCACCGCCGTCGGTGGTGGCGCTGCCGCCCACGCCGAAGACGATCGAGCGCGCGCCCGCGTCCAGCGCGGCCTTCAGCAGCTCGCCCGAGCCGTACGTGGTCGCCGTCAGCGGGGCGAACACACCCGCCGGCAGCAGCTGGAGCCCGGAGGCCTCCGCCATCTCGACCACGGCGGTGCCCTCGCGGAGTGCGAAAGCGGCCGTCACCTGCTCGCCGAGCGGTCCGGTGACCCGTACCTCCCGGCGCTCGAACCCGGCCGCCACGGCGGCCGCGACCGTGCCGTCGCCGCCGTCCGCGACGGGGAGGGTCTCGATCTCCACGTCCGGTACGGCCTTGCGAAGGCCGGCCGTCACCCGCTCCGCGACCTGAACGGCCGTGAGCGAGCCCTTGAATTTGTCCGCGGCGATGAGCACGCGCGCGGTCTCAGTTACTGCTCCGTCCGTCACCTTGCTAATCCCTTGCTATCGAACAGTGCAGTCGCGCCTCCATGAGCCTATCCGGAGGATCCTCCTATGCCCATGGGTGGCCTGGGTCACACGCGGCGTGCCATCCCCCTAAATAGGGATATACGCCTGCATAGTGTGGCCGCATGAGCGCGGATTCACCGGAAGACGCACGTCCGCAGGGCTCGGACCCCGAACCGGACCGTGCCATCGTCACCATCGGGGTGATCGCCGTGCTGGTGGTCGTCGCGTGGGCGGCGCTCGGCAAGCAGTCCTTCGACACGGCGTCGAGCACCGCGCTGGCCTGGGTCCTGGCCAATTTCGCCTGGCTGTTCGTCATCGCCGCCGACGTCTTCCTGGTCATGTGCGTCGTCCTCGCCATCAGCCGCTTCGGCCGGATCCGGCTCGGCGCCGACGACTCCGAGCCCGAGTTCACCAACCTCGCGTGGATCGCGATGATGTTCAGCGCCGGCATGGGCATCGGCCTGATGTTCTACGGGGTCGGCGAGCCGCTCACGCACTACCTGCACCCGCCGCCCGCCTCCGGGGCCGCCCCCGGCTCGGGCGCCGCCGCCCGCGCGGCCCTCGACTACTCCTTCTTCCACTGGACGCTCACCCCCTGGGCGATCTACGGCATCGCCGGCCTCGCCCTCGCCTACGCCACCTTCCGCAAGGGCCGCGGCAACCGGCTCAGCGCCGCCTTCGTCCCGCTGATGGGGGAGGCGCGCGCCAACGGCCGGCCCGGCAAGGCCATCGACCTGCTCGCCGTCTTCGCCACCGTCTTCGGCACCGCGACCAGCCTCGGCCTCGGCGCGCTCCAAGTCGCCGAAGGGCTCCACATCACGGCCGGGATCGAGGACTCCACCGGCGTCGAGCTGATCATCATCGCCTCGCTCTCCGCGGCCTTCGTGCTCTCCGCCTTCTCCGGCCTGCACAAGGGCGTGAAATGGCTGAGCACGATCAACCTCGTGCTCGCCGCCGCCCTGATGCTCTTCGTCTTCCTCCTCGGCCCGACCGTCTACATCCTCGACGTGATCCCCGCCGGCGTCGGCAGCTACCTGCACGAACTGCTGCCCTTGGCCACCAGCACCGGCGCCTTCACCGACAGCGCCTGGCTCGGCACGTGGACGATCTTCTACTGGGCGTGGTGGCTGTCCTGGGCGCCGTTCGTCGGCACCTTCATCGCCCGCATCTCGCACGGGCGCACCATCCGCGAGTTCCTCATCGGCGTTCTGCTCGTGCCCAGCGGCGCCACGGTGGTCTGGTTCTGCGTGATGGGCGGCACCGCGATCCGCCTCGACTCCACCGGCGCCGCCGACCTCGCCGTCAAGGTCAAGGACGGGGCCGAGGCCTCTCTCTTCGCCATGCTGGACGCGCTCCCGCTGGGCACCGTCACCTCGTACGCGGCCATGGCCCTGGTCATGACGTACTTCGTCACCAGCGCCGACTCGGCCTCCCTGGTGATGGGCTCGCTCACCAGCCGCGGCTCGCTGAACCCGCCCATCTGGCTCGTCGTCACCTGGGGCGTGCTGATGGCTGCGGTGGCGGCCGTACTCCTGGTCGCGGGCGGCCTCAAATCCCTCCAGACCGCCACCATCCTCGTCGCGCTGCCCTTCGTGATCGTCATGCTGCTGCTCTGCTGGGCGCTGGTGAAGGAGCTCCGCGAGGACCCCGGCGCCGGCCCCGCCCGCCACCACGCCCTGCACGGGGTCCGCGACGCGGTCACGGCGATGGTCGGCGACGCCCTCACCGAAGCGGGCCCGACCCGCCACCCGCGCCTGCGCCGCCTGGCCGACTCCACCCGCCGGGACCGCGAGACCCCGCCCCCGCCGGACACCCCGGAGGCATGAGCCCGGTGGGGCGGCTGGGTAGGGTTGGCGACGTGACCACCACCGATGACTACGCCACGTACATCGCGAGCCTGCCCCGGGTGCTGGCCGGGGCCGCCGCGCTCTACCGGGACACCGACGGTCGGGTGCTGCTCGTCGAGCCCAACTACCGCGAGGGCTGGGCCCTGCCGGGCGGCACCGTCGAATCGGACCTCGGCGAGTCCCCGCGGGCGGCCGCCCGCCGCGAGAGCGCCGAGGAGATCGGCCTGGACCTGCCGCTCGGCCGGCTGCTCGCCGTCGACTGGACGCTCGGCGAGGGCCGTCCGCCGCTGGTCGCGTACCTCTACGACGGCGGCGTGCTCGACGCGGCGCAGCTCGCCTCGATCAAGCTCCAGGAGGCGGAACTGCTCTCCTGGCGGCTGGTCGAGCCCGCCGAACTCACCGCGTACCTCCCCGGATCGCTCGGCCGCCGCACCCAGGAGGCCTACCGGGTCCTGGAGTCCGGCGAGGGCACCGCGGAGCTGGAGAACGGCAGCCGCCCGGTCTCCTCGTGACACCGGGCTTACTTCGAGCAGGACAGAATCATCTGATGATCAAGATGTACGCCTGGCCCAGCACCGCCGACGGGCCGGACGCCCTCCCCATGGTCCACTTCACCACCGAGCAGCAGGAGGGCGGCGAGGTCACCCCCGAGGGGACGCCGGTGTGGCTGTTCGACACCGCGATACGCGAGGGCGGCTGGGCCTCGTTCACCGACTTCGAGGGCTGGTCCGCCCCCGCCGCCGGCTGGCAGGCCTTCTACCGCCGCGAGGACGACCTCCTCGCCGTCACCGGCCCGGGCGCCTGCGAGGGCTGGTACCAGGGCAACCTCGGCGCCGACGCCGACTGGGTGGAGGCGGCCACCGCCCAACAGAGCGTGGTCCTGCTCGCCGCCCCCGTCCAGCACCCGTCCCTGTACGCCTACGCGGTGGAGGCCGGCGCGGGGTTCGCCCTGCTCGTCCCCCTCGCGATGGTCTGATCTACAGCGCCGTCGCACCGGCCTCGAAGGCCAGCAGCCGCACCTTGCGCTCGACGCCGCCGCCGTAGCCGGTCATGCTCCCCGAGGCACCGATCACCCGGTGGCACGGAACGATGATGCTGACCGGGTTCTTCCCGTTGGCCAGGCCCACCGCGCGCGAGGCGCTCGGCTTGCCGAGCTCGGCCGCGAGCTCCCCGTACGACCAGGTCTCGCCGTACGGGATCCGTACCAGCTGGTCCCACACGCTGCGCTGGAACGCGGTGCCCTCCAGCCGGACGGGCACGTCGAACTCGGTGAGCTCCCCGGCGAAGTACGCGGCCAGCTGCCGCACGACCTCGGGGAAGGGCTCCTCGGTCGCGGCGACCCGCTCCCCGAAGGACTCCTCGGCCGGCCGGTGCCGCTGCCCGGTCATGTACAGGCCGCTGAGGACGCCGTCCGAGGCGACGAGGGTGAGCGGGCCGTACGGGCTCTCGACGACGGTGTGCTGCTTGGTGTTCATGACGGAACGCACTCCTCAGACGGGCAGGTGGTTGATGGGGTGGGCATCGGTGGCCCACAGGTACTGCACGGCGTACGCGCGCCAGGGCCGCCAGCCGGCCGCCCGGGCGGTGAGCGCCGCGGGCGTGGACGGCAGCCCGAGCTCCTTCGCGGCCCGCCGGACCCCGAGGTCGGACGGCAGGAAGGCGTCGGGATCGCCCAGCGCCCGCATCGCGATCACCTCGGTGGTCCACGGGCCGAACCCGGGCAGCGCGTTCAGCCGCGCGCGGGCCGCCTCCCAGTCGCTGTCGATGCCGAGCGGGAGCGAGCCGTCGGCCAGTGCGCCGACGAGGGTGGTGAGGGTGGTGCGCCGGCTCGCCGGGAGGGCCAGGGACCGCGGGTCCAGGGCAGCCAGCGCCTGAGGCGAGGGGAACAGGTGGGTCAGCCCGCCCTCGGGATCGGGATCGGCCACCGGCTCCCCGTACGAGGCGACCAGCCGGGCCGCGTGCGTACGGGCCGCCGCCGTGGACACCTGCTGGCCGAGCACGGCCCGTACGGCGAACTCCGCCGCGTCGACCGTACGCGGCACCCGGCGTCCCGGGGCCTTGTCCACGAGCGGGGCCAGCAGCGGGTCGGCGCGCAGCTGCTCGTCGACGGCCTCGGGATCGGCGTCGAGGTCGAGCATCCAGCGGCAGCGGCTGATGGCGATGGTGAGGTCGCGCAGGTCGGTGAGGGCCAGCTGGCAGCCGATGTGGTCGGGCCGCGGGCTGAGCGCGACGACCCCGGTGCCGTACGGGAGCCGCAGCGTCCGGCGGTAGGCGCCGGCCCGCCACTCCTCGACGCCGGGGACGGCGGTGGCGGCGAGGTGGCCGAAGAGGTTGTCGGGGTTGAGCGGGGCCCGGTACGGCAGGCGCAGGCTGATCGTCCCGGGCACCCTGGGGACGTGCCGGTTCGCCTTCTCGGCCCGCAGGCGCAGCTCGCCGGGGGCGAGGGCGAAGACCTCGCGGACGGTCTCGTTGAAGGTCCGGATGGAGGAGAACCCGGCGGCGAAGGCGATGTCGCCCATCGGCAGCTCGGAAGTCTCGATCAGCAGCCGGGCGGTCTGGGCGCGCTGGGCCCGGGCGAGCGCGAGGGGCCCGGCGCCGAGCTCGGCGTTCAGCTGCCGCTCCACCTGGCGCGTGGAGTACCCCAGCCGCACCGCCAGCCCCGGGACGCCCTCGCGGTCCACGACGCCGTCCTGGATGAGCCGCATGGCCCGGGCGACGGCGTCGGCGCGGGCGTTCCACTCGGGGGAGCCGGGGGAGGTGTCGGGCCGGCACCGCTTGCAGGCCCGGAACCCGGCCTGCTGGCAGGCGGCGGCACTCGGCAGGAAGGTCATGTTCTCGACCTTGGGGGGCACCGCGGGGCAGCTGGGCCGGCAGTAGATGCCGGTGGTCCGCACAGCGGTGAAGAACCATCCGTCGAAGCGGGCGTCCTTCGACTGCACGGCCCTCACGCAGCGGTCGGTGTCGGTGTACATGGCTCCAGCATCCCGGCCCAGCCCCTGCCGGGCTGGCGATTTTCCGACATCAAGCGTAGCCGCCGCCGCATGCGAAAGCCCCCGGCGCCTGACGGCGGCCGGGGGCCTCGTACGAACTGCGGCGGTCCGCTCTACGGGAGCTGCGACGCCGCTCGCGCCTCGCGGCGGTTGTTGCGGAAGGTGTTCGCGCGACGGGTCGTCGCGAACAGCGGGATGGTCGCCGCCAGGGCGATCTGGAGCGCGCAGCCCGCCTGGAGCAGCGCCTGACCGCCCGGGGCGTCGAACGCCCAGGCCGCCAGCAGGCCCATGGCCCCGACGATCCAGCTCAGCATCGCGACCGCGAGGACACCCCGCGGCTTCGGGTACTCGACCCGGCTCACCATCAGCCAGGCCACCCCGATGATCGCCAGCAGCGTCGGGACGAACGGGAGCTCCAGCAGCACGATCGAGACGACCGTCAGCGCGCCGAAGGGGCTCGGCATGCCCTGGAACATGCCGTCCTTCATGGTCACGCAGCTGAATCTCGCGAGTCTGAGCACCACGGCCAGCAGCACCACGATCGCGGCCAGCGCGGACATCTTCTGCACCGCGTCGTCGGCGACCATGCCGTAGACGAGCACGAAGTACGCTGGCGCCAGTCCGAAGCTGATCAGGTCGGACAGGTTGTCCAGCTCGGCGCCCATCGGTGAGCTGCGCAGCTTGCGGGCCACGATGCCGTCGAAGAGGTCGAAGACCGCCGCGAGCAGCATCAGTATCACTGCCGTCGCGGCGCTGTTACGGGCCATGCCCGACTCGCCGCTGCCGGTGAGGTGCGGGATGAGGATCCCGGTGGTGGTGAAGTACACCGCCATGAATCCGCACGTCGCGTTGCCGAGTGTGAGGGTGTCCGCTATCGACAGCCGCAGCGAGAGCGGCATGTCGTCCTCGGCGGACTCCTCCTCCGCGGCCTCGGGCACCCAGCCACCCGACGGTGTGGTGGGAGTCTCAGGGTCAGTCACGGTCAATTCGGGTCACCCCCGCGGTGGTGGCCTGTCCGACCTCGACCGCGACCTCGACACCCTCGGGGAGGTAGATGTCGACGCGGGAGCCGAAGCGGATCAGACCGATGCGTTCGCCCTGCTCCACCTTGGTACCGGCCGGCAGGTACGGGACGATGCGGCGTGCGACGGCGCCTGCGATCTGCACCATCTCGATGTCGCCGAGCTCGGTGTCGAAGTGCCAGACAACGCGCTCGTTGTTCTCGCTCTCCTTGTTGAACGCCGGGACGAACCCGCCCGGGATGTGCTCCACGGACGTCACCGTGCCCGCGAGGGGCGCGCGGTTGACGTGGACGTTCAGCGGGCTCATGAAGATCGCGACCCGGGTCCGTCCGTCCTTCCACGGCATGATGCTCTGCACCACACCGTCGGCGGGCGAGATGACCCGGCCCTGCGTGATCTCACGCTCGGGGTCGCGGAAGAACCACAGCATGCCCGCCGCGAGAGCGGTGGTGGGCACGGCCACCGCGGCCCAGCGGCCGGACTTGCGGGCCCGGGTCAGGCTGAGCGCAGCGGTGGCGACGGTCGGCAGGAGCCACGGCGATGCTCCGCGTGCGAGACGTCCACCGAGGATGCCGACGCGAGGTGCAGAGGTTTGGCTGTGGGGCATGGATGACCTTCGTAGCGGGTGATTGCCGCGCCGCAAACAGGGGGACGGGACGGCGGCTTTACTGGAATGCTATCGGTTGCACGCAACAACTGGGCAAGCCAGAAGCCGAGTCGATGGCCGCCGGCCAGTGACTGCCAGTGATTCTTTTGCGACGAACCCATGGAGGATCCGCCGCAAAAGGGACTTTCAGCCCTGGAGCCGGTACTCCTCGAGCAGGCGTCGACCGATGATCATTTTCTGGATCTCGGCCGTACCTTCACCGATCAGCAGCATCGGTGCCTCCCGGTAGAGGCGCTCGATCTCGTACTCCTTCGAGAATCCGTAGCCGCCATGGATACGGAAGGCGTCCTCGACTACCTCCTTGCAGTATTCGGAGGCGAGGTACTTCGCCATCCCTGCCTCGAGGTCGTTTCGTTCCCCGGAGTCCTTTTTGCGTGCTGCATTAACCATCATCGCATGGGCGGCCTCGACCTTGGTAGCCATCTCGGCCAGCTTGAACTGGATGGCCTGGTGCTCCGCGATCGCCTTGCCGAAAGTGTGACGTTGCTGGGCATAAGAGACACCCAGCTCGAACGCACGCTGTGCGACGCCGCAGCCACGCGCCGCCACGTTCACGCGGCCGACCTCGACCCCGTCCATCATTTGGTAAAACCCTCGGCCCGTCTGGCCTCCGAGGACCCGATTGGCCGGAATGCGCAGTCCGTCCATGATCAGCTCGGTGGTGTCGACGCCCTTGTAGCCCATCTTGTCGATCTTGCCCGGGATGGTCAGGCCCGGACGGACCTCACCGAAGCCCGGCTCCTTCTCGACGAGGAAGGTCGTCATCGACTTGTGCGGGGCCGTGCCCTCGGGGTGTCCTTCGTCACTGCGGACCAGCACGGCCACCAGGGTCGAGGAGCCGCCGTTCGTCAGCCACATCTTCTGGCCGTTCAGGACGTACTCCTCGCCGTCCTTCACCGCCTTGGACGTGATGGCCGACACGTCGGAGCCCAGCCCCGGCTCGGACATCGAGAACGCGCCGCGCACCTCGCCCAGCGCCATGCGGGGCAGGAAGTGGTCCTTCTGCTCCTGCGTGCCGTGCTGCTTGAGCATGTACGCCACGATGAAGTGGGTGTTGATGATGCCCGAGACGGACATCCAGCCCCGCGCTATTTCCTCCACGCACAGCGCGTAGGTGAGCAGCGACTCACCCAGGCCGCCGTACTCCTCCGGAATCATCAGGCCGAAGAGGCCGAGTTCCTTGAGGCCGTCGACGATCTGCTGCGGGTACTCGTCACGGTGTTCGAGCTCGGTCGCGACCGGGATGATCTCCTTGTCGACGAACTCCCGGACGGTCTTGAGGATCTCCCGCTGGACGTCGGTCAGCCCGGCGGTCTGGGCGAGTCGGGCCATGGCTACTTCCCCTGTTCCTTCAGCTGCGGGCGGCCGGGCTGCTCGCCGCCGCGCTCCTTGATGTACGTCTCGGTCGGGACCATCACCTTGCGCCGGAAGACGCAGACGAGGGTGCCGTCCTGCTTGTAGCCCTTGGTCTCCACGTAGACGATCCCGCGGTCGTTCTTCGACTTGGACGGGGTCTTGTCGAGGACCGTGGTCTCGCCGTAGATGGTGTCGCCGTGGAAGGTCGGCGCCACGTGCCGCAGCGACTCGATCTCCAGGTTGGCGATGGCCTTCCCGGAGACGTCCGGCACGGACATGCCGAGCAGCAGCGAGTAGATGTAGTTGCCCACGACCACGTTCTTGCCGAAGTCGGTCGTGTTCTCGGCGTAATTGCTGTCCATGTGGAGCGGGTGGTGATTCATGGTCAGCAGACAGAAGAGGTGGTCGTCGTACTCCGTGACCGTCTTCCCGGGCCAGTGCTTGTAGACCGCGCCGACCTCGAACTCCTCGTACGTACGTCCGAACTGCATGGGACTCAGGCCTCCGCCGTCTTCTCGATCGAGGGGTGTTCGAACTTGGTGGTGCGCTGCATTCCCGCCGCGCGGCCCTTGCCCGCGATGACCAGGGCCATCTTGCGGCTGGCCTCGTCGATCATCTCGTCGCCGAGCATGGCCGAGCCCTTCTTGCCGCCGGCCTCGGAGGTGCACCAGTCGTACGCGTCGAGGATCAGCTCGGAGTGGTCGTAGTCCTCCTGGGAGGGGGAGAAGACCTCGTTGGCCGCGTCGACCTGGCCCGGGTGCAGCACCCACTTGCCGTCGAAGCCCAGCGCCGCCGCCCGGCCCGCCACCTCGCGGTACGCGTCCACGTCGCGGATCTGGAGGAAGGGGCCGTCGATCGCCTGGAGGTTGTGCATGCGGGCCGCCATCAGGATCCGCATCAGGATGTAGTGGTAGGCGTCCGCCGGGTAGCCGGGCGGCTGCATGCCCACGACCAGCGACTTCATGTTGATCGAGGCCATGAAGTCGGCCGGGCCGAAGATGATGGTCTCCAGCCGCGGCGAGGCGGCCGCGATCTCGTCGACGTTGACCAGGCCCTTGGCGTTCTCGATCTGCGCCTCGATGCCGATCTTGCCGACCTCGAAGCCCATCGTCTTCTCGATCTGCGTCAGCAGCAGGTCCAGCGCCACGACCTGCTGGGCGTCCTGGACCTTCGGCAGCATGATGCAGTCGAGGTTCTGGCCCGCGCCCTCCACCACCGTGATGACGTCGCGGTACGTCCAGTGCGTGGTCCAGTCGTTGACGCGCACGACCCGGGTCTTGCCCGTCCAGTCGCCGTTGTTCAGCGCGTCCACGATCGTGTGGCGGGCGCCTTCCTTGGCGAGCGGGGCGCAGGCGTCCTCCAGGTCGAGGAAGACCTGGTCGGCCGGCAGGCCCTGGGCCTTCTCCAGGAACCGCGGGTTCGAACCCGGCACCGCGAGGCAGGAACGGCGCGGCCGAAGGCGGTTCACGGGAGACGTGGGCGTGGTCATGCGGGGACCTCCAGAGGGTCGAGCTTGTTCGCTTTCCGGATCTCGTCGACGATACGGCCGATGATCTCCGTGATACCGAAGTCCTTGGGTGTGAAGACGGCGGCCACTCCGGCCGCCTTGAGGGCGATGGCGTCGGCGTTCGGAATGATGCCGCCGAGGACGACCGGGATGTCACCCGCCCCCGCCGTACGGAGGCGTTCCAGCACGTCCGGCACGAGCGCGCTGTGCGATCCGGACAGGATGGACAGTCCCACGCAGTGCACGTCCTCGGCCAGCGCCGCGGAGGAGATCTCCTCGGGCGTCAGCCGGATGCCCTGGTAGACCACCTCGAATCCGGCGTCGCGGGCCCGTACGGCGATCTGCTCGGCGCCGTTGGAGTGCCCGTCCAGGCCGGGCTTGCCGACCAGCAGGCGCAGCCGGCCGGAGCCCAGGTCCTCGGCGGTCCGGGCGACCTTCTCGCGGACGAGGGCCATCGGAGTGCCCTTCTCGGCGGTGACCGCCACCGGGGCCGAGGAGACCCCGGTCGGGGCGCGGAACTCGCCGAACACCTCGCGCAGGGCGTTCGCCCACTCGCCGGTGGTGACACCGGCCCGGGCGCACTCCAGGGTGGCCTCCATCAGGTTCTCGGTCCCGGCCGCGGCCGCCTTGAGCCGGTCCAGGGCCTGCATCACGGTTGGGAAGACGAACGGGTCGCCGTTCCCCTGCCGGTCCGAGGACTCCTGCCGCTCGGCCCGCCAGCGGACGATCCGCTCCACGGTCAGCGCCTCGACGGCCGGGTCGACCGTCATGATGGCGCCGTCCAGGTCGGCCGTCAGCGGGTTCTCCTCGGTCTGCTCGAAGCAGTTGACGCCGACGATCTTGTCCTCGCCGGCCTCGATCCGGGCGCGCCGCTCGGCGTGCGAGGAGACCAGCTGGGACTTCAGGTACCCGGACTCGACGGCGGCCATCGCGCCGCCCATCTCCTGGATCCGGTCGATCTCGGCCAGGCAGTCGACGACCAGGGAGTCGACTTTGGTCTCGATGACGTGGGATCCGGCGAAGATGTCCTCGTACTCCAGCAGGTCGCTCTCGTGCGCCAGGACCTGCTGGATGCGCAGCGACCACTGCTGGTCCCAGGGCCGGGGCAGACCCAGCGCCTCGTTCCAGGCCGGCAGCTGCACGGCGCGGGCGCGGGCGTCCTTGGAGAGGGTGACCGCGAGCATCTCCAGCACGATGCGCTGGACGTTGTTCTCCGGCTGCGCCTCGGTCAGGCCGAGGGAGTTGACCTGGACGCCGTACCGGAAGCGGCGCTGCTTGGCGTTCTCGATGCCGTAGCGCTCGCGGGTGACCTGGTCCCAGATGCGGCCGAAGGCGCGCATCTTGCACATCTCCTCGATGAAGCGGACGCCCGCGTTCACGAAGAACGAGATACGGGCGACCACTTCGCCGAAACGATCCTCCGGAACCTGGCCCGAGTCGCGCACCGAGTCGAGCACGGCGATCGCCGTCGACATCGCGTACGAGATCTCCTGGACCGGGGTGGCCCCGGCCTCCTGGAGGTGGTACGAGCAGATGTTGATCGGGTTCCACTTCGGGATGTGGTTGACCGTGTACGCGATCATGTCCGTCGTCAGACGGAGCGAGGGCCCGGGCGGGAAGACGTGCGTCCCGCGCGAGAGGTACTCCTTGACGATGTCGTTCTGGGTGGTGCCCTGGAGCTGGGCGATGTCCGCGCCCTGCTCCTCGGCGGCCACCTGGTAGAGCGCCAGCAGCCACATGGCGGTGGCGTTGATCGTCATCGAGGTGTTCATCTGCTCCAGGGGGATGTCCTGGAACAGCCGCCGCATGTCGCCGAGATGGGAGACCGGGACCCCGACCCGGCCCACCTCGCCGCGGGCGAGGATGTGGTCGGGGTCGTAGCCGGTCTGCGTCGGGAGGTCGAACGCGACCGACAGGCCGGTCTGGCCCTTGGCGAGGTTGCGGCGGTACAGCTCGTTGGACGCCTCGGCCGTGGAGTGGCCGGCGTACGTCCGCATGAGCCACGGACGGTCTTTCTGGCGCTCTGTCATCTCAGGCGATCCTTATGGCCTTTGAGCCGACTCAGACGATTCAGACGGTTCAGATGTTGCGGAAGCGGTTGATCGCCTCGAGGTGCGTCGCACGCAGCTCGTGGTCGCGCACGCCCAGGCCCTCCTCGGGGGCCAGCGCCAGGACGCCGACCTTGCCCTGGTGGAGATTGCGGTGGACGTCGTACGCGGCCTGGCCGGTCTCCTCCAGGGAGTAGACCTTGGACAGCGTGGGGTGGATCTTGCCCTTGGCGATCAGGCGGTTGGCCTCCCACGCCTCGCGGTAGTTGGCGAAGTGCGAGCCGATGATCCGCTTGAGCGACATCCACAGGTAGCGGTTGTCGTACTCGTGCATGTAGCCCGAGGTGGAGGCGCAGGTGGTGATGGTGCCGCCCTTGCGCGTGACGTAGACGCTCGCGCCGAAGGTCTCCCGGCCGGGGTGCTCGAAGACGATGTCGATGTCCTCGCCGCCGGTCAGCTCGCGGATGCGCTTGCCGAAGCGCTTCCACTCCTTGGGGTCCTGGGTGTGCTCGTCCTTCCAGAACTTGTAGCCCTCGGCGCTGCGGTCGATGATCGCGGTCGCGCCCATCGCGCGGCAGATGTCCGCCTTCTGCGCGCTGGAGACCACGCAGATCGGGTTGGCGCCGCCGGCCAGCGCGAACTGGGTGGCGTACGAGCCGAGTCCGCCGCTGGCGCCCCAGATCAGGACGTTGTCGCCCTGCTTCATGCCGGCGCCGTTGCGGGAGACCAGCTGGCGGTAGGCGGTGGAGTTGACCAGGCCGGGGGAGGCGGCCTCCTCCCAGCTCAGGTGGCCGGGCTTCGGCATCAGCTGGTTGGACTTGACGAGGGCGATCTCCGCCAGCCCGCCGAAGTTGGTCTCGAAGCCCCAGATGCGCTGCTCGGGGTCGAGCATCGTGTCGTTGTGGCCGTCCGAGGACTCCAGCTCGACCGAGAGGCAGTGCGCGACGACCTCGTCGCCCGGCTTCCAGGAGTTGACGCCCGGGCCGGTGCGCAGCACGACGCCCGCGAGGTCGGAGCCGATGACGTGGTACGGGAGGTCGTGGCGCTTGCTCAGGTCGCTGAGCTTGCCGTAACGCTCCAGGAAGTTGAAGGTCGACACCGGCTCGAAGATCGACGTCCAGACCGAGTTGTAGTTGACCGACGAGGCCATGACGGCCACCAGGGCCTCGCCCGGGCCGAGCTCCGGCACCGGGACCTGGTCGAGGTGCAGGGACTTGCGCGGGTCCTTCTCACGGGTGGTGAGCCCCGCGAACATCTCCGCCTCGTCCTTGTGCACGGTGATCGCGCGGTACGAGTCGGGGAGCGGCAGGGCCGCGAAGTCGGCGGCCGTAGCGGCCTGCGACTGGATCGCGTCCAGGATGTCCTTCACGGTGTGCCTCCGGCGAGCGCTGAGGGTGCGCTGAGGGATACGCGGGTGCGTGGATCGGGTGTGGTGTGGGTGGTGCTGTGGTGCTGCGAATGCCGTCGGTCCGGCGGAGCTGTGGTGCTGGCGCGACGCCCGTGGTGGGGCGTGCGTGCGGCCTGGTGACGCAGGCATCCGGGGCGCGGTTCGTGCCGAGTGGGCGTGGACCGCGGGGACATCCGGACGAGATTCAACGTATGGCACCCCGTGTCACTCAGCAAGGCACCGCGTGCCAAAACTTTCTCTCATTTGCCTATTGACCTGCGCAGATGAGCGATGATCGATCAGAGTTACCGGTGAGTAGGGGCAAGTCGGACAAACGAAAGCGGCCGCCCCCGGAACGGGAGCGGCCGCTGTGACGTGCGTGACTACTGCTTGTTTCTCAGCGCTTCTTCGATGGTCCGCATGACCTCGTCGAGCGGGGCGTCCGTACGGGCCACCGCCACCAGCACCTCGCCCTGCGTGCGGACCTCCGCCGGCGCGGCCGGGGCCGGCGCGGTGCCCAGGGTGCGGCCCGCGCCGATCCCCGTGCCGAAGGTCTTCCGTACGATCGAGAAGGCGTGGTCCAGCTGCGCCTCCACGTCCCCCTGGCCCCCCGCCCGCAGCCAGCGCCGCAGCACGTGGTTGTGGGCCGTCACCACCGCCGAGGCGGCCACCTCCGCCAGCAGCGGGTCGTCATTGCCGTCGTGGTGGTCGGTCTCGTCGAAATGGGCCAGCAGATAGCGCGTGAACAGCCGCTCGTACCGGGCCACCGAGGCGATCTCCCGCTCCCGCAGCGCCGGCACCTCGCGGGTCAGCCGGTAGCGCTCCACCGACACCGCCGGTGACGCGGCGTACATCTTCATGACTTCCTTGATCCCGCGGCACACCGTGTCGAGCGGGTGCTCGTGCGCCGGGGCCACGTCCAGCACCGCCTCGGCCCTGGTCAGGGTGTCGTCGTGGTCCGGGAAGATCGCCTCTTCCTTGGACCGGAAGTGCCGGAAGAAGGTCCGGCGCGCCACCCCCGCGGTCGCGGCGATCTCGTCGACCGTCGTCGCCTCGTACCCCTTGGTCGCAAACAGCTCCATGGCGGCGGCGGCGAGCTCGCGGCGCATCTTGAGACGCTGGGCGGCCGCCTTGGTGCCGGCCGGGCTCTCCGTGCTGTCGGAGGCCGTGGCGGCGCGGGACGAGGTCTTGGCGGGCTGGGACATAGAGCGAAAGTACTTCATTTGCGCGGGGGAGCGCGCCTGAGGGGGGTGGTGCGGGGGTGGATGCGGGGGAGGGCCGGCACTGGGCACACAGTGCTCGTCGGGAGGGTTCGCCTGCCGTGAGGGTGCGGCAGGCCCGAGCAACCCTCCCCACGCATCCGGCTCTGGGGGCACCTGGCCGGGGCGCTGGTTACCGGCGGGCGTACTCACGGAATCCGCGGCCGGTCTTGCGGCCCAGGCAGCCCGCCGCCACCAGATGCTCCAGCAGCGGGGACGGGGCCAGGCCGGGGTCGCGGAACTCCTTGTGGAGCACCTTCTCGATCGCCAGGGAGACGTCCAGGCCGACGACGTCGAGGAGCTCGAAGGGCCCCATCGGGTAGCCGCCGCCCAGCTTCATCGCCGCGTCGATGTCGTCGAGGCTCGCGTAGTGCTGCTCGACCATCTTTACGGCGTTGTTCAAGTACGGGAACAGCAGCGCGTTCACGATGAAGCCGGCCCGGTCCCCGCAGTCCACCGGGTGCTTGCGCACCTTGACGCAGATCTCGCGGACCGTGGCGTGCACGTCGTCGGAGGTCAGGACGGTCCGGACCACCTCGACCAGCTTCATCGCCGGAGCCGGGTTGAAGAAGTGCATGCCGATCACGTCCTGCGGACGCGAGGTCGCACGGGCGATCGCGATCACCGGCAGCGAGGAGGTCGTGGTGGCCAGCACCGCGCCCGGCCTGCAGATCTTGTCGAGGGCCCCGAACAGCTCCTGCTTGACCGCCAGGTCCTCGGCGACGGCCTCCACGGCCAGGTCCACGTCGGCGAAGGCGTCCAGCGAGCCGGCCGGGGTGATCCGGCCCAGCGTCTGCGCCGCGTTCTCCTCGGTCAGCTTGCCCTTGGACACCGCACGGCCCAAGGACTTGCCGATCGCCGCCTTCGCGGCGTCCGCCTTTTCCTGGCTGCGGGCGGCGAGCACCACCGCGAAGCCGGCCTGCGCGAAGACCTGCGCGATACCGCTCGCCATGGTGCCCGAGCCGGCCACGCCGACCTTCGTGACCGGGCGGCCCTCGCCGAGCCGGGCCCCGTCCAGCGGGGTCTGCGCGTCCCGGACGACCGCGGAGCCGCCCGGCTCCCCGTACGTGTAGAAGCCGCGCCCGGACTTCTGCCCGGTCAGGCCGGCCTCGGCGAGGTGGCCCAGGATCGGTGCGGGGGCGTGCAGCCGGTCGCCGGAGGAGGCGTACATGGCCTCCAGGACGGTCCGGGCGGTGTCCACGCCGATCAGGTCGAGCAGGGCGAGCGGGCCCATGGGCAGACCGCAGCCGAGCCGCATCGCCGCGTCGATGTCCTCGCGGGAGGCGTACTTCGACTCGTACATCGCGGCGGCCTGGTTGAGGTACCCGAAGAGCAGGCCGTCCGCGACGAAGCCGGGGCGGTCGCCGACGGAGACGGGCTCCTTGCCGAGCTCGCGGGCCAGCGCGGTGACCGCCGCGACGGCCGGCGGGGCGGTGAGGACGCTGGAGACCACCTCGACCAGCTTCATCGCGGGGGCCGGGTTGAAGAAGTGCAGGCCGAGGACGCGCTCGGGGCGCTGCGACTCGGCTGCGAGCCGGGTCACCGAGAGGGCGTTGGTGCCGGTGGCCAGGATCGTGTCGGGGCGGACGATCGCGTCGAGCTCGCGGAAGAGGCGCTGCTTGAGCTCGTAGCTCTCCGGGACGACCTCGATGACGAGGTCGGCGTCGGCGGCTGCGGTCAGCTCGGTGAAGGTGCGGAAGCGGGCGAGCACGCCCTCCCGCTCCTGCTCGGTGAGGCGCTCGCGGGCCACCGAGCGGGCCGTGGCGGCCGCGAGGGCGGCGGTGGCCCGGCGGGTGGCGGCGTCGCTGATGTCGATGCCGATGACCTCGCGGCCGGCCTGGGCGAGGACCTCGGCGATGCCGGTGCCCATGGTGCCGAGGCCGATGACGGCGATGGTCTGGAAGGCGGACTGGCCGGTGGACTGACTGGACGTGGACGGAAGGTCCATCGCGGGACTCCAGTGGAAGAGGGTGACGACTGAGGGCGCCGCACGGCGCACGACGCGCGGCGGGAGATCCGGCCCGTGAGGAAGCACGGGGCGGAGAACGGCGGACCCTGTCCCGGGGCCGTGCCGTACACGAAAGGCAGCAGAGGTAGCTGATGCACGTGAGTCGTGGGAGCTACCGAACCGACTGATACGGGGCGGCTGCGTCACCAGGCCGGCCTCGTACGTTGAAAGGAGCGTAACCCGCGGGTAACTGCCGCGCCAGAGCGCGGAGATGTGACCTGTACCGCCCAAATGTACCGATCATCGATCATCGATCAGCCATCTGCGGAAACCCGGCGTGGCGGCGGCCGCGCCGCCCTAGGGTGGCCGGGTGAACGACGTGCTGGAGCGCCTGCGAACGGAAGCCGGGCAGTCGGGGGAGTCCGGGGAGTCCGGCGCGTCCGGGGAGTCCTCTCGGTACGAGGAACTGCTCGCGGCGGACCCCGACGCGCTGGCCGCCTCCCTGACCTCCGCGGGCCTGCCCCTGTGGGCCCGCGAACTGGCCGCGTACCGCCTCGGCCTGGCCGGCGACCGGCGGGCCTTCGAGCCGCTGGTGCTGCTCCTCAACCACCGGGACCCGCCGCGCTGCGCGGCCGCCGCCGAGGCGCTCGCCGCCCTGGGGGACCCGCGCACCGCCCGCGCGGCGGCGGCCCTGGCCACCAACACCCTGCGCACGGCCTACGCCCTGCAGCCCGTACGGCTCCTCACGACCCTGCGCGCCCCCGAATCGGCGCCGGTCCTGATGGCCACGCTGTCCCGGCTGCTGTCCCCGCACGAGCCGTACTGGCGGGTGGCCCTGGCGTGCGTCGAGGGCCTCGGCGCCCTCGCCGACCCGCGCGCCCGCGAGGTCCTCACCCGCGCCCAGTCCCACCCCCGCCTCGCGGTGGCGGCAACGGCGGCCCTGCGCAAACTACGCAGACCGCGCTGACCGCGCTGACCGCGCTGACCTGCTCAGCCGGAGGCCGAGGCCTTCCCGCCCGGTGTGTGGGCGGCCACGGGCTCGCGGCCCGCGGCGTCCTCCGGCTGCCGGCCCAGGACCACATCGGGCGCGGCGGCCGCAGCGGGCTCGGCGCCCGGGCGGCGGCGGTCCGCCGCCCGCTGGACCCGCTTGCCCAGGCGCTGCGCCGGCAGCTCGACCAGGCGGTACATCAGGTGGCTCGCGGCCAGCAGCACGGTGAGGAAGATCGCCGTCCAGGCGATCTTCCCGAGCGTCGACTCCGGCATCGGCGGAACCCCCAGCGGCGGGCCGACCGTGCGCAGCAGCGGGAAGTGCAGCAGGTACATCGAGAAGCTGATCGCGCCGAGCCAGGTCAGCGGCTTCGGGAAGCGCCGCCCCCGCAGCAGGAAGCAGACGCCGAACAGGACCCAGGCCGCGAGGTACGAGAGCGACCAGGCCTGCCAGCCCGAGGTCCAGGTGCTCTCCTGGACCCCGTTCCGGTTGTACAGCCACCCGACGAGCACGCCCGCGGTGACCACGAACCCGCAGGTGAGCAGAGCCGGGACCCGGCCGAGCCCGCCGTGCTGCGCCCGGTACACGGCGGTGCCGGCGAACATGGTCGCGAAGATCGTCAAGGTTTCGAACGCGACGGCCCGGCTGTTCAGCGTGATCAGCACCAGGCCGAGTCCGCCGAGCAGCAGTGCCCCCGCCGCGGTCGCCTTCCGGTTGCCGCTGAGCACGCCCCAGAAGCCCACGAGGACGATCGGCGTGACGATCAGCAGGAGCAGCCGGACCGAGCCGAGCCCCGTCAGCAGCAGCTGGGGGGCGAGGGCCGTGCCGATCGCCAGTGCGGCGCCGGCGAAGGCCACCGCGATCGGGGCGCTGTGCCGGTGCAGGCCCCGGGTGAACAGGGCGGTGACGAAGAAGTAGAAGACCATCTCGTAGCAGAGCGTCCAGGTGACGTTCATGCCGTTGGTGACGCCCAGCATGTCCTGGAGCATCAGGCCGTTCGCGACCAGCGAGGCGAGGTTGTCGCCGGTGCGCAGCAGCGCGACCGAGCCGTCTCCGGCCGGGAGCATCATGATCGCGGCGACGAAGGCGGCGATGACGGCCGGGTAGATCCGGAAGAGCCGGCCGATCCAGAAGGCGCGGACGTCGCCCCGGCGCTCCAGGGAGGCCGGGATGATGTAACCGCTGACGATGAAGAAGAGCATGACCCCGAACACGCCGAGGTCGAAGTTCCGCCAGACCGCCCCGCCGAAGGGCAGCATCCGCAGCACGTCGAAGTGGTGCAGGACCACGACCAGGGCGGCCATGCCGCGCAGTGCGTCCAGCCAGCCGAGCCGGGAGCCGGCGGCGGAGCCCGCGGCCGCGGCGGTCTTCCGTCGGGCGATCGGGGGTATCAGCTTCTTCACCGCAGGGACCCTAGCTCATGACCGTGCGTCCCGTCCCCGTTCACCGAGGTGCCGGGGACGGGGCGGGCGAAACACTGCAAACCGGCACATACGGCAGCGGTTTGCTCCTTACCCGCGGAAGCCCAGGAGGCCGTGGAGGGCCGTGCCGCCGGCGGTCGGGGGGACCGCGCGGGTGGACGTGGTCGGCTTCGGGGCCGGCGGGGCGGGGCAGGTGGCGTCCGAGGCCTGGCCCGTCCTCAGGTACGCCGCCACCTTCTCGTCCAGGCACTTGTTGCCGCTGAGCGCGACCCCGTGGTTGCCGCCGCCCTCCTCGACCACCAGCGCCGAGCCCTTCAGCTTCCCCTTCATGCTCAGCGCACCCTCGAACGGGGTGGCGGCGTCCTCCGTCGCCTGGAGCAGCAGGGCCGGCGGCAGGCCGGCATTGCTCACGTCCGGCGCCGCCAGCGGCTCCGTCCGCCAGAACGCGCACGGGGCGTTGTACCAGGCGTTGTTCCAGGTCATGAACGGAGCCTTCGCGTGGGTGCGCCACATGTCCGCACGCCACTGGTTCCAGTCCTTCGGCCAGGCCGAGTCCCGGCACTGGACCGCCGTGTACACGCTGTAGCCGTTGCTCGCGGACGGCTCCACCGCCCCGAACCGCTCGTACGCCGCCACCAGCGGCTTCGGGTCCTTCGCCACCTCGTACGCCGAGAAGGCCTCGGCGAGGACCGGCCAGTAGCCGTCGTAGTAGCCGCCCGGCATGTACGTGTCCTCCAGCTCCGCCGGGCCCACCTTGCCGCCCGCCGGGGCCCTGTGCAGGGCGTCGCGCATCGCGTACCAGCGCTCCTCGACCCCCGCCGGGTCGGTGCCCAGCCCGTACTTCTCGTCGTACTGGGCCACCCAGGCCAGGAAGGACTTGTGCCGGGCGTCGAACGCCTGGTCCTGCGCGAGGTTGTCCTCGTACCAGACCCCGCCCGGGTCGACCACGGAGTCCAGGACCAGGCGGTGCACCCGGTCCGGGTGGAGTTTGGCGTACACCGCGCCCAGGTAGGTCCCGTACGAGTAGCCGAAGTAGCTGAGCTTCGCCGCGCCCAGGGCCCCGCGCAGCACCTCGATGTCGCGGGCGGCCGAGACGGTGCCGATGTACGGGAGCACGTCCGCGTGCTTGGTCTGGCAGGACTCGGCGAAGGACTTCACCCGGTCCAGGTTGGCCTGCTCGGTCTGCGCGTCGAGCGGTACGGAGTCCGGGCGTACGGGGGTGAAGTGGCCCGGCCCGCAATCCAGGGTGGGCTCGCTCTTGCCGACGCCGCGGGGGTCGAAGCCGATCACGTCGTACTGGGCGGCCACGTCCTTCGGCAGCGCGGACGCGATGAACCCGGCCAGGGCCCGGCCGCTGCCGCCGGGGCCGCCGGGGTTGACCAGGAGCGGGCCCTGCGAGGTGGCGGCGGTGTGCGGGACCCTGGTCAGGGCCAGGGAGATCTGCCGCCCGGCCGGGTGGTCGTGGTCGAGCGGGACCTTGAGGGAGGCGCACTGCAGCGTCGGATAGCGCGGGGTCGCACAGCCGGTCCAGCGCAGCGCGGCGGGCGCGGCGACCGGCGCGGCGGCCGCCGGCACGGCGCCCGCCGGGCTCGTGACGACGGCGGCCACGGTCGCGGTGGCGACCGACAGCAGGACGGCGGCGCGCTTCGTCAGTGGGCCGCGCTTCTTCGCAGGGTGCAGCATGGGGCCTCCCAGCCGAGGGTTCTGGGCGGAATCGTCCCGGAAACCGTGCCCGGAAGGCGGGATTGGGCCGCTGATTGGCCCGATGTGATGAGCCTTCAGGGGCCGTACGAGGTCACAGGAGGCTGAGCTGGACCGGATCGGCGGGCGCGGCCCCGGCCGGGCGTCCGGGGGCGGGGATCGCGCGGGCCGCGCCCCGCCGGGAGGGCCCGATGCCGAATTCGGCGGCGAGTTCGTGGACTTGCCGGGTGATCTGGCGCTGGTACCAGGTGGGTGCGTACGAGCCGCCCGCGTACATCCGCTCGTACCGTTCGACGAGATGGGGGTGGTGGGCCCCCAGCCACGCCGTGAACCACTCGCGGGCGCCCGGCCGCAGATGGAGTACCAGGGGTGTCACGGAGGTCGCCCCGGACCCGGCGACGGCCCGGACGGTGGCCCGCAGCTGCTCGGGAGAGTCCCCGAGGAAGGGGATCACCGGGGCCATCAGCACCCCGCACTCGATCCCGGCGTCGGTGAGGGCGCGTACGGCTCCCAGCCGGGCGGCGGGGGAGGGCGTGCCGGGCTCGACGGTCCGCCACAGGGCGGTGTCGGTGAAGCCGACGGAGACGGAGATGCCGACCTCGGCCACCTCGGCGGCCCGCCGCAGGAGCGGGAGGTCGCGCAGGATCAGCGTCCCCTTGGTCAGGATGGAGAAGGGGTTGGCCCGCTCGAGCAGGGCCTCGATGATTCCGGGCATCAGCCGGTAGCGGCCCTCGGCGCGCTGGTAGCAGTCGACGTTGGTGCCCATGGCGACGTGCGCGCCGGTCCAGCGGCTCGACGCGAGTTCGCGGCGCAGCAGCTCGGG
This sequence comes from Streptomyces sp. NPDC090741, assembly GCF_044769045.1. Taxonomy (NCBI): domain Bacteria; kingdom Bacillati; phylum Actinomycetota; class Actinomycetes; order Kitasatosporales; family Streptomycetaceae; genus Streptomyces; species Streptomyces sp. NPDC090741. Next base: position 118,917 of record NZ_JBIVXF010000003.1, read on the forward strand.
GGCGTTGGTCTTGACGACGATCTGCGAGTCGAAGCCGATCCCCGTGTCGAGGTCGAGGTAGCTGTGGGTCTTGCGGGCGAAGCAGTACACGCAGGCGTGGCTGCAGCCGCGGTACGGGTTGACCGTCCACTCGAACGGCATGCGCGAGGCTCCGGGCACCCGGTTGAGGACGGAGCGGGCGCGGACCTCGTGGAAGGTGATCCCGCGGAACTCGGGGGTGTCGAAGGTCCGCGTGACGACGGAGGCGGCGCCGAAGAGCGCTCCCGCCGCATCGGGGGCTCCGGGCCCGCCCGTCAGATTTTCCCAGCGCATGAGCGCCTCCCTCGGTGTCTCGGCCCCGAGAATAGAACAAATGTTCCCATGATCGTGCGGGCGGCCGGCCGGGAGGAGTCCGCCGCCGGGCAGAGCGCCGGGACGCCCGCCCGCGCTGCCGCGTCCGGCCCGGATTTGGGCGCTTGCCCCGGAGGTGGTTGGCTTGCCGCGACGACGGACACAACTGCTGGAGGAACAGCTATGGCGCAGGTCGAGGCCACCACGGAGCGGATCATCGCGGCCGACGCGGAGACCGTGTTCGACGCGCTGGCGGATTACACCGGGACCCGGGGGAAGCTGCTGCCCGAGCACTTCAGCGAGTACGAGGTGCGCGAGGGCGGCGACGGCGAGGGCACCCTCGTCCACTGGAAGCTCCAGGCCACCAGCAAGCGCGTACGCGACTGCCTGCTGGAGGTCACCGAGCCGACCGACGGCCAGCTCGTGGAGAAGGACCGCAACTCCACCATGGTCACCACCTGGGTCGTCACCCCGGCCGGCGAGGGCAAGTCCAAGGCCGTGGTCACCACCGTCTGGAACGGCGCCGGCGGCATCGGCGGCTTCTTCGAGCGCACCTTCGCCCCCAAGGGCCTCGGCCGTATCTACGACACCCTGCTGGCCAACCTGGCCGCCGAAGTCGAGGGCTGAGCAAGGCGGTTGCCATGCGGCGGCATCGCCGCCGGCGCCGGGCGGCTCACCGGTTCGGGTGGATTTCCCGGCCGATGTGAGCCCCCGGCCCTGGCGTGCCCCCGGCCCGGAGCGGGGCCCACGAGGCTAGGCTGGAACTCTGCGCGCGAGCAGCGTGGAGGCCTGCGCGGACGTCCTCGTCCGTGTCGGCCGCCCTGCGAGGACGCGCCGTGCGCAGCCGACCGCCCGGGGGGCCCGATGAAAATCCTCGTCTCCGCCGACATGGAAGGCGCCACGGGCGTCACCTGGCCCGCCGACGTCCTGCCCGGCACCCCCCAGTGGGAGCGCTGCCGCCCCATGTTCACCTCCGACGTGAACGCGGCCGTCCTCGGCTTCCTCGACGGCGGCGCCGACCAGGTCCTCATCAACGAGGCCCACTGGACCATGCGGAACCTGCTGCTCGAACAGCTCGACGAGCGGGCCGAGATGCTCACCGGCCGCCACAAGTCCCTCTCCATGGTCGAGGGCGTCCAGCACGGCGACGTCGACGGCGTCGCGTTCGTCGGCTACCACACCGGCGCCGGCTCCGAGGGAGTCCTCGCCCACACCTACCTCGCCAACTCCATCACCGGCGTCTGGCTGAACGGGACCCGCGCGAGCGAGGGGCTGCTGAACGCGCACGTCGTCGCCGAGTACGGAGTGCCCGTCATCCTCGTCACCGGCGACGACCTGACCTGCGCCGACGCCGACGGCTACGCGCCGGACGCGCTGAAGGTCGCCGTCAAGGACCACGTCTCCCGCTACGCCGCCGTCTGCCGCACTCCGGCCCGTACCGCCGCCGACATCCGGGCCGCCGCCAAGGAGGCCGCGGCCCTCGCCGTGCGCAGGGATCCCGTGCGCGGCGGCCCGTACACCGTGGAGCTGGAGTTCGACGCCGCGCACCTGGCGATGGCCGCCACCGTCGTCCCGGGCGCCGAACGCTTCGGGGAACGCAGGGTCGCGTACACCAGCGAGACGATGTACGAGGGGATCCGGACCTTCAAGGCGGTCACGACGGTCGTCTCGGCAGCCGTGGAGGAGCAGTATGGCTGACATGCCCGCAGTCACCCAGGAGTCCCCGGCCGACCAGCAGTCCCCGGTCGACCAGGTCGCGCTCGACGAAGCCGTCGCGTTCACCTCCGGCCTGATCCGCATCGACACCACGAACCGGGGCGGCGGCGACTGCCGCGAGCGCCCCGCCGCCGAGTACGTCGCCGAGCGGCTCGCGGCGGCCGGCCTGGAGCCGGTCCTGCTGGAGCGCACGCCCGGCCGCACCAACGTGGTGGCCCGGATCGAGGGCACCGACCCCGGCGCCGAGGCCCTCCTCGTCCACGGCCACCTCGACGTGGTGCCCGCCGAGGCCGCCGACTGGAGCGTGGACCCCTTCTCCGGGGAGATCCGCGACGGGGTGGTCTGGGGCCGCGGCGCCGTCGACATGAAGAACATGGACGCGATGGTGCTGGCCGTCGTACGGGCCTGGGCGCGGGCCGGTGTCAAGCCCCGCCGGGACATCGTGATCGCCTACACCGCGGACGAGGAGGACAGCGCGGTCGACGGCTCCGGATTCCTCGCCGACCAGTACGCGCACCTCTTCGAGGGCTGTACGGAGGGCCTGAGCGAATCCGGCGCCTTCACCGTGCACAACGGCCCCGGCCAGGCCCTCTACCCGATCGCCGCCGGTGAACGCGGCACCGCCTGGCTGAAGTTGACCGCCCACGGCACGGCGGGCCACGGCTCCAAGCCCAACCGGGCCAATGCCGTCAGCCGGCTCGCCGGCGCCGTGGCCCGGATCGGCGAGTACCGCTGGCCCGTGCGGCTCACCGGCACGGTGGCCGCCTGCATCACCGGGCTCGCGGCTCTCCAGGGCCTGTCGGTCGACCCCGGCGCCCGCGGCTTCGACCTCGACGCGGTCCTCGGCAAGCTCGGTCCGGCCGGTCTCCTCGTCGAGGCGACCGTGCGCAACAGCACCAACCCGACCATGTTCAGCGCCGGTTACAAGCTCAACGTCATCCCGGGCACGGCCACCGCGTACGTGGACGGCCGGATGCTGCCCGGCACCGAGGCGGAGTTCATCGCCACCCTCGACGAGCTCACCGGCCCCGACGTCACCTGGGAGTTCCACCACCGGGAGGTGGCCCTCGAAGCCCCCGTGGACGGGCGGGCGTTCGGGATCCTGCGCGAGTCCGTGGAGCGCTTCGACCCCGACGGGCACGTCGTGCCCTTCTGCATGGCGGGCGGCACCGACGCCAAGCAGTTCTCCCGGCTCGGGATCACCGGATACGGCTTCTCCCCGCTGAAGCTGCCGCCCGGCTTCGACTACTGGTCCCTCTTCCACGGCGTGGACGAGCGGGTCCCCGTCGACGCCCTGCACTTCGGCGTACGCGTCCTCGACCACGCCCTGCGGACCCTGTGATGGGTGACCCTGTGATGGTGAGCCGGTGATGGCGGTGCCGACCGGGGCCTACGGCAGCTGGCCCTCGCCCCTGGACGCGGCCGCCGCCGCCTCGCTCGACGGGCGCCCCGAGTACGTGGGCACCGTCGGCCCCGAGGTGTGGTGGACCGCGCCCCGCCCGGCCGAGGGCGGCCGCCGCACCCTGGTGCGCCGGCCCGCCGACGGTGGCCCCGAGGCCTCGGTGCTGCCGGCCCCGTGGAACGTCCGCAGCCGGGTCACCGAGTACGGCGGCCGACCCTGGGCGGGCACCGAACGGCCTTCGGGCGGGCCCCTGTTGGTGTTCGTCCACTTCGCCGACCAGCGGATGTACGCGTACGAGCCCGACGCGCCCGACGGCGGCTGCGCCCCGCGGCCCCTGACCCCCGTCTCCGCGGTCGGAGGCGGACTGCGCTGGGCGGATCCCGTTCTGCGCGACGGCGAAGTCTGGTGCGTGCTGGAGGAGTTCACCGGGCCGGCGCCGACCGACGTACGCCGGGTGCTGGCCGCCGTACCGCTGGACGGCTCGGCCGCCGAGGACCGGTCGCTCGTACGCGAACTCACCGACGACCGGCACCGGTTCACCACCGGGCCCCGGCTGTCCCCCGACGGACTGCAGGCGGCCTGGCTGGTGTGGGACCACCCCCGGATGCCGTGGGACGGCACCGAGGTACGGCTCGCCGAGATCAAGCCCGACGGGACGCTGACCGGGGCCCGCACCGTACTCGGCGGACCCGAGGAGTCCGTGGCCCAGGTGGAGTGGACCTCGGGCGGGGACCTCCTCGCGGTGAGCGACCGCAGCGGCTGGTGGAACCCGTACCGGGTGGATCCCGCGACCGGCGAGGCCGTCAACCTCTGCCCGCGCGAAGAGGAGTTCGGCGGCCCCCTGTGGAAACCCGGGCTGAGCTGGCTGGCCCCGCTCCCCGGGGGCACCTCCCATGCCGAGGGCCCCGGGGGAGGGCTCGTCGCCGTCCTGCACGGCCAGGGCTCCTCCGTGCTCGGTGTCCTCGACCCGGAGAGCGGCGATCTGGTGGACGCCGCCGGACCGTGGACGGCCTGGCAGCCGAGCCTCGCCGCGTACGGCAACCGCGTCTACGGGGTCGCGGCCAGCCCGCGCAGCGCCTACGAGGTCGTGGAGCTCGACGTCGACAGCGGGCACGCACGGGTGGTCGGCGCGGCCGGGGTGGACCCGGTGGACCCCTCGTACTACCCCGAACCGCAGAGCCGGACCTTCCTCGGCCCCGGCGGGCGGGAGATCCACGCCCACATCTACCCGCCGCACCACCCCGCGCGCCGGGCCCCCGCCGACGAGCTGCCCCCGTACGTGGTGTGGGCGCACGGCGGCCCCACCGACCACGTACCGCCCGTTCTCGACCTGCACATCGCGTACTTCACCTCGCGCGGCATCGGTGTGGCCGAAGTGAATTACGGCGGCTCCAGCGGCTACGGGCGCGCCTACCGGGAGCGGCTGCGCGAGCAGTGGGGCGTCGTCGACGTGGAGGACTGCGCGGCGGTCGCCCGGGCCCTGGCCGCCGAGGGCACCGCGGACCGGGCCCGGCTCGCGATCCGCGGCGGCAGCGCGGGCGGCTGGACGGCGGCGGCCTCGCTGGCGGCCACCGACCTGTACGCCTGCGGGACGGTCATCTACCCCGTGCTGGACCTGCTGGGCTTCGCGGAGGAGACCCACGACCTGGAGTCCCACTACATCGACGGCCTGGCCGGACCCCCGCAGACCCTGGCCGTACGGTGCCGCGAACGCTCGCCGCTGGCCCGGGCCGGGCGGATCACCGCACCCTTCGTACTGCTGCAGGGACTTCAGGACCCGGTCTGCCCGCCGGCCCAGGCGGAGCGGTTCCTGGCCGCGCTGCGGGGGCGGCCGGTACCGCACGCGTACGTCGCCTTCGAGGGCGAGGGCCACGGGTTCCGGCGGGCGGAGACCATGATCCGTGCGCTGGAGGCGGAACTCTCCCTGTACGCCCAGGTGTTCGGCATCGAGCGGACGGACGTCCCGCGCCTGGTCCTGGAGCCGAGCCCGGCCGCCGCCACCGAAGAGCCCTAGCCGGTCGGGAGGTTGAGCCCGGTGTAGATCTGGTTGAGCACGGTGGGCAGCAGGGCCTGGGCGGTGGTGCGGCCGTCCGGGGACAGGGTCAGGTTCGTCCAGATCACGAGCGTGACGTCGTTGGCCGGGTCGTGGCCGATGAAGGAGTTGAAGCCCGGGAGTTCGCCGCCGTGGTAATACATCGAGGAGTTCGGGCCGAAGCGCTGGTAGGTGATGCCGTAGCCGTACTTTTGCCCGTTGTGCGCGGCCGGGTCCTCGGCCTGCGGGCCGCGGAACCACTGCTGTTGGGATGCGGGGTCCAGAACCTTGCCCGTCACCAGGGACCGGATCCAGGTGGCCAGGTCGTCGGCGGTGGAGACGGCCCCGCCGGCGGCGGTGGCGTAGGAGGGGTTCTGCCGGGTGTAGTCGACGGGCCGGAGCTTCCCCGACTGCGCCGCCTCGCGCATCGCGGCGGGGTACGGGTCGTCGGCCAGGGCGTAGACCGAACCGCCGTACATGTAGCCGTGCGCGGCGGGCTCGGGCAGGGACCGGTCGTCGGCGGCCGGCAGCAGCGTCCCCTTCATCCCCAGCGGGGTGAACAGCCGGTCCCGGAACTGCTGGGCCAGGGGCCGGCCGCCGGCCTTCTCGGCGACCAGGCCCAACAGGGTGTAATTGGTGTTGGAGTACTCGTAGGACGCGTCGGGCGCGAAGTTCGGGGGGTGCCGGAAGGCGATGGCCAGGGCCTGCTGCGGGGTCCAGGCCTTGCCGGGGTCGGCGTCCAGCGTCGCCGCGAGTTCGGGTGCGGCGGTGTAGTCGTAGAGCCCGCTGCGCATCTTCAGCAGTTCGGCCAGGGTGATGTGCGCGCCGTTCGGCACCCCAGGGACGTACGCGGAAACCGGGTCGTTCAGCCGGAGCTTGCCGTCCTGGGCGAGGAGCATGATCAGCGCTGCCGTCATGGTCTTGGTGTTGGAGGCGATCCGGAAATGGTCGTTCGTGCCCGGCGGTCTGGCCTTGCCCAGCTCCGACGTGCCGACGACGGCCCGGTAGGTGCCCTGCGGGGTGCGCAGCAGCACCACCGCGCCGGGCACCATCAGCTTCTTCGCCGCGCGCTCGACGGTGGCCTGGAAGGCGGCCGGCTCGATCGGCTTCAGGGGCGGCGGGATACGGGTGGGGGCGGGAGCGGTCATCGTCGCCGCGGGAGCGGGTGTGGGCGACGGGTCGGCACGTGCCGTGGCGGCGGCCGCCGCGCCGGGCGCAATGCCGCCCCCTGCGATCAGGAGGGCGACGCAGGGCGCCAGCAAGACCGTACGCCGACGTGTTCGGGAGGTCCTCATGCACTCACCCCAGCCCGATTTGGGTAGAAACACCCAATTTTAACAGCGAGGCCGGGGGCGGGCCGCGCCGGCCCGCCCCCGGCCTCCCGCCGGGCCGCCCTACGCCGTGTGCAGCCAGACGCGGAGCGGGCCCAGCGGGGTGAAACCGTGGCGGAGGGCCGTGTCCAGGTCGGCCCCGGACTCGTAGCCGACGACCGGGAGGCCGGGCCAGAGGTCCGCGACCGCGGCGCGGGCGCCCGCCCAGGCCTCGTCGTCGGGGGTGCCGTCCGCAGTGAAGACGTTGGAGAGGCCCACGACCGAGCCCGTACGGTTGGCGGCGGCTCCGGCCAGGATGCGCCCGTCGGCCGCCCGTCCGGCGAGGAAGGCGATCTCCGGCGTGAGCAGCCCCGGGTGGAACAGGCCGGTGCTCTCCCCGCCGCCCCACGCCGCCTCCCAGGCGGCCAGCTCCCCGGCGTCGGCGACGCGGGCCCAGGCCAGGGCATGGGAGGCCGCGGCCGCGGCCGATGAAGCCGCAGCCGACGCCGCCGGAGCCGGCCCGTCCCCCGGCCGGTGGATCCACTCGGCGCCGAACAGCACCTCGAAGCCCGCCGGAGCCAGATCCAGCACGGCGAAGCTGTCCTTGACCGAGCAGCCGGGGGACTCGGTGTCCATTGCGGCCAGCAGTGCGTCCGCCGAGGCCTCCCGGGTCAGGGTCACGCCGTCGGGGTAGTACATCGGGGTGCGGCGCGCGCTGGTCCACGCGTCGGCCGCGAACGTGCCGCCGCCGCTGACCGCCGCGCACCACTCGGCGTTGTTGTGTACCGCCGCGCGCAGCAGTTCTTCGGTGTTCAGGTCGATGATCACGCGGAGAAGGGTGCCACAGCTCGTAGCCTGGGCGGATGTCATTTTCCGCGTACCTCCGCGAGGGGGAGCACGTCGGGCTGCGGCCCTTCCGGCTCGCCGACGGCCCCGAGTTCACCGCACGCGTGCACGAGAGCCGCCACCTCCACCACCCCTGGCTGTCCCCACCGGCGACGACCGAGGAGTACGAGGCGTACGCGACCCCGCTCATCGAGGGCGCCGGCCGGGTGGGATTCCTGGTCTGCGAGCGCGAGACCGGGGCCATCGCGGGCTTCGTCAACATCAACAACATCGTCTACGGGGCCTTCGACTGCGGTGCGCTCGGCTACGGAGCCTTCGCGCACGCCGCCGGGCGGGGCCTGTTCCGCGAGGCGCTGGGGCTCGTCGTGGCGCAGGCCTTCGCCCCCGGGGACGAGGGCGGCCTGGGGCTGCACCGGCTGGAGGCCAACATCCAGCCGGGCAACGCGGCCTCCCTCGCGCTGGTCCGCGGGGCCGGGTTCCGGCAGGAGGGGTTCTCGCCGGACTTCCTCTTCGTCGACGGCGCCTGGCGCGACCACGAACGCTGGGCGATCACCGCCGGCATGCCCGGCGCGTAGCGCTCCGGCCAGGGCTTTGCGTAATCCTGACCGGTGGTGATCCGCGGAACCCCTGTGCACCGGCCGCCCCGGCGTGTTCCATTTCCTGCATGGCCACCACCGTCCGCCGCGCCGTTCTGACCCTGCCCGCAGCCCCGTTGGGCCCCGAGAACCCCCTGCCCGTACTGCGCGCTCCCGCCGACGCGCACACGCTGGACGACCGCTCGCGCGAGGGACTGCCCCGCGACATGGCCCGGCAGATCGGGTACGAGACGCTGCGCTCGCTGCTGCCCGTACGACTGCGGGACGGGTACCAACGGCGCAGGCAGGAACGCGAGTTCGAAGCTGTCGTCATCGAGAACGCACACCTGCGGGTCACCGTGCTGCCCGCGCTCGGCGGTCGCGTCCACTCACTCGTGCACGTGCCCACCGGCCGTGAGCTCCTCTACCGCAACCCGGTGTTCCAGCCCGCCAACTTCGCCCTCAACGGCGCCTGGTTCTCGGGCGGCATCGAGTGGAACATCGGCGCCACCGGCCACACCGCCCTCTCCTGCGCCCCGCTGCACGCCGCGCTCGTACCGGCGCCCGACGGGGGCGTGATGGTGCGGCTCTGGGAGTGGGAGCGGCTGCGCGACCTGCCGTTCCAGGTGGACCTGTGGCTGCCGCAGGACTCGGAGTTCCTGTACGTCGGCGTCCGCGTCCGCAATCCGCACGAACGGGCCGTCCCCGTGTACTGGTGGTCCAACATCGCCGTCCCGGAGGACCCCGGCACCCGCGTGCTCGCCCCCGCCGACGAGGCCTGGCACTTCGGGTACGAGCGCGCGCTGCGCCGGATCCCCGTACCGCGGTGGGAGGACGAGGACCGTACGTACCCGCTGCGCAGCGAGTACCCGGCCGACTTCTTCTACGAGGTCCCGGACGGGGCCCGGCCGTGGATCGCCTCGCTGGACGCCGAGGGGCGCGGGCTCGTCCAGACCTCCACGGGCCGGCTGCGCGGACGCAAGCTGTTCGTCTGGGGCTCGGGGGAGGGCGGCCGGCGCTGGCAGGAGTGGCTGACCGAACCCGGCACCGGCGGCTACGCCGAGATCCAGGCCGGCCTCGCCCGGACCCAGCTGGAGCACGTACGGCTGGAGGCCGGGGCGGAGTTCAGCTGGCTGGAGGCGTACGGACCGCTGGCCGCGGACCCGGGAGCGGTGCACGGCCCCGACTGGGCGTCGGCCCGGTCCGCCGCGGAGACGGCCCTGGCGGGCGCCCTGCCCCCGGAGCGGGTCGAGGAGGCGTACGAGGCGTGGCGCGGGTCCGCCGACACCGAGCCCGGGGAGCGGCTGGCGGCGGGCTCGGGGTGGGGCGCGCTGGAGGTGCTGTGCGGCGGCCACAAGCTGCCCGGCACCCCCTTCCCGGAATCGGGGCTCGGCGAGGCCCAGGCGCCCTGGCTGGAACTGTGGCGCACCGGAGTCTTCCCCGCCCCCCGGCGGGTGGCGCCGCCGGGGCCCAGCCTGGTCGCCCCGCACTGGCGGGACATGCTGGAGACGGCCCCGGCGGATCCGCTGACCGAGTACCACCTCGGCGTGGCCCAGTGGCGCGCGGGCGATGTGGCGCAGGCGGTGCGCAGCTGGGAGCGCGGGCTGGCGCTGGCGCCCTCGCGGTGGCCGCTGCTGCGCTGCCTGGCGGTGGCGGACGCACTGGCCGGCGACCCGGCGCGGGCGGCCCAGCGGTACGCCGAGGCCTTCGAGGACCTGGCCGAGGAGAGCCGCGGCGGCGAGCCGTGGACGGCCGCGGAGTCGGCGCTGGGGCGGGAGGCGATGACGACGCTGCTGGCGGCCGACCGTCTCCCGGCGGCGCGGGCGGTGTGGGACCGGCTGCGGCCGGCGCTCCGCGAGGAGGGCCGGTTCCGCCTGCTGGCCGCGCGGCTGCTGGCGGCGGAGGGTCATGTGGGCGCGGCCCGCCGGGTGTTCGAGGACGGCTTCGAACTCCCGGACCTGCGCGAGGGCGACGAGATCCTGTCGGAGGTCTGGTCCCGCATAACGCACCGGCCGCTCCCCGCGTCGTACAACTTCCGCATGCGCCCGCCGACGTAGGGCCGCCCGGGGTCCGAGCGGCGGGGTCCGAGCCGCGGGGTCCGAGCCGCGGGGTCCGAGCGGCGGGGCCCGAGCCGCCGGGCCGGGCCCGGCTCAGGCCCGGGCCAGGATTTCGCCGTTCAGGACCGAGAACCAGGCGTCCGGGGATGCGCCCCAGCGGTGCCAGGCCTGGCCGATGGCGGTCAGGTCGGCCGGGGTGGCGTGGCCGGCGTCCGTCGCGAGGGACGCGTACGCCGAGGCCGTCGTGCGGTCCGCCCACAGGGAGGACCACCACAAGGTCTCCTCCGCGGTGGCGTAGCACCAGGCCGTCGCCGACGAGGCCACCTCCGTGAACCCCGCCGCCCTCGCCCACGACAGCAGGCGGCGTCCGGCGTCCGGTTCGCCGCCGTTCGCGCGGGCCACCCGGCGGTACAGGCCCAGCCACTCGTCCAGGCCCGGCTCGGCCGGGTACCAGGTCATCGCCGCGTAGTCGGCGTCCCGGGCGGCCACGATCCCGCCCGGCCGGCACACCCGCCGCATCTCGCGCAGGGCCTGGACCGGGTCGCCGACGTGCTGGAGCACCTGGTGGGCGTGGACCACGTCGAAGGAGTCGTCCGGGAAGTCCAGCGCGTGGACGTCCGCGGTGGCGAAGGTGACCGCGTCGGCCGGCCCGCGCTCCCGCACGTACTCCGCGGCCTGCTCCAGGACGTCCCGCGCCGCGTCGACCGCCGTGACCCGGCCGCCCGGCGCGACCAGTTCCGCCAGGTCAGCCGTGATGGTCCCCGGACCGCAGCCCACGTCCAGGACCGACATCCCCGGCCGCAGCTCGCCGATCAGGTACGCCGCCGAGTTCGCGGCGGTGCGCCAGCGGTGCGAGCGCAGTACGGATTCGTGGTGCCCGTGCGTGTAGACGGCGGTTTCCTTCGTCTCCCCGGTGCTCATGAGCCGACTCCTCCTCGTCGCTGAAGCGTTGTGATCACCGTAGAGGATCAGTTCGGTGGATGAGATATGCGTTTTGACATGTGGACACCATCCTTGTGTGGCAAGGGGAGCGGCCATGTCGGTGGCAGTGGGAGGGAGGCGCGAGGACAGTGGGCTCCAGAGATCCGGCCCCCTGGCAGAGGACGGTGAGAGCCATGCCGGACACGCTGCTCGAACAGCACGCCGAGGCCCTGCGGCTCTTCGGAGAGAGGGTGCGCGCCGTAGAGGACGGCCAATGGGGCGACCCCACCCCCTGTACGGAATGGACCGTCCGCGACCTGGTCAACCACGTCACCGGCGAACAGCTCTGGATCCCGCCGATGGTCACCGACGGGCGCACCGTCGAGGAGATCGGCGACGCGCTCTCCGGCGACGTGCTCGGCGAGGACCCGGCCGGCGCCTGGGAGCGGGCGTCGAGCGCCGCGCACGCCGCGTTCACCGCGCCCGGGGCGCTGGACCGCACGGTCAGGCTCTCGTACGGGCCCGCGCTGGGCCGGGCGTACTGCGCGGAACTGACCGCCGACTGCGTCGTGCACGCCTGGGACCTCTCGCGGGGCATCGGCGCCGACGACCGGCTCCCGGACGGGCTGGTCGAGTTCGCCCTCAAGGAGGTCATGCCGTACGCCGACGGGCTCGCGGCCAGCGGCTTGTTCGCCGCGCCCCTGGACGTGCCGGCGGGCGCGAACGCCCAGACCCGGCTGCTGGCCCTGGTGGGCAGGCAGGGCTGAGCCCTCCGCCGCCCGCCGGGGACGACAACAGGCGTACCCCCGTGAATCGCCGTATAAAGGGCATGGCTGATCGGGTCGGCGGTAGGCGTACGGAACGGGGAAGGCGGGGCGAGGTGTCCGGGATGCAGCGCACGGCGGAGGGCCGCGGTCCGGTCCGCTACGGGCCGCCCGCGCCCCAGCCCGGCCTGCCCGTGCTCCCCGAGCTCACCGCCGTGATCGCCGCGGCCGCCGAGCGGTCCGCCCCCGAACCCCCGGGCGGCGGCGAGCCCGTGCGCGAGGCCGCCTGCCGGCACTGGGGGCGGCGCGGCCTGCCCACCGCGCCGGAGAACGTGGCCGCCGGGCCCGGCGCGCCCGCCCTGCTGCTGGCGCTGCTCGGCGCGTACGGGGGCGATGTGATGCTGCCCCGGCCCTGTCCCGCATGGTGGACCCCGCAGGTCCGACTGCTGGGACGGCGGGCCTACCACGTGCCGACCCCGGCCGAGTGCGGCGGTATCCCGGACCCGTACGCCCTGCTGGAGACCGTACGGAGGGTGCGCGCCGAGGGCGGCGACCCGCGCGTGCTGCTGCTGTCGGTGGCCGACGACCCGACGGCGACCGTGCCCCCGCCCGAGATGCTGCGCGAGGCCTGCGAGGCCGCCGGGGACGCCGGATTGTTCGTCGTCAGCGACGAGAGCTGGCGCGACACCGTCCACCGGCCGCACGACACCCTCGTCCTGAGCCCGGCCGAGATGCTGCCCGACCAGGCCGCCGTACTCCTCGACCTGTCCGGAGCGCTGCTGCCCGCCGGGTGGCCGGCGGCCGTGGTCCGCTTCCCTGGCACCCCGCGCGGCACCTGGCTGCGGGCCCGCACCCTCGACATCCTCACCGCGACCGGGGCCATGGTCGCGGGGCCGGTCGCCGGGGCCGCGGCGTACGCGCTCGACGAACCGGACGCCGTCGCCGGGCGCGCCTACGCCGCGGCGACGCTGCACGGGGTGGTCGCCGCCGCGGCCCACCGTGAGCTGCTGGCCGTGGGCGCGCTCGCCCGTCCGCCGCAGGCCGGGCGCCACCTGTACGCCGACCTGACCCCGCTGCGCGCCGGGCTGGCCCGGCAGGGGGTCCGCGACGCGATGGAACTGGAGGACTACCTGGGCGGCCGGCTCGGCGCGCCCACCCCGGGCGGGCAGCGCTTCGCCGACGAGCTGGGCGCGCTGCGGGTCCGCCTGTCGACGGGCCCGCTGCTCGGCGCCACCCCGGAGGAGCGGCTCGCCGCGCTCACCGCGCGCGACCCCCTCGGCCTCCCGCACGTACGGGGCTCCCTGGACCTCCTCGGATCGGTCCTGGCCGCACTGAGCTCCTGACTTCCCGGCTTCCCGGCTTCCCGAATTCCCGGCTCCCCGGCCTCCCGGCCTCCCGGCTTCCTGACCTCCTGCCCTGTCCTGCACTTCCGCCCGACGCGACGAGCCCGCTGTGCGGTGAACGGAGAGCTCTTGATGAGGGATCAGACGGAAACCCCCGCACCCCCGGGCCCCGCACCCCCGGGCCTCGCGCCCGCCGACCTCGCCCACGCCGACCTCGCCCACGCCGCCCTGCCCGCTGCGGTCCGCCCGGGCACCGGCCGGCGCCGAGCAGCGCCGCGGCCGTTGGGGGAGGTACGCAGCTGGCCGCGCTCCTTCGCCGATCGGCTGACCACGCCGCTGCCCGGGGTGCGGGCCTTTGCCCGCCTCGCGCGCGAGGGCGCGTTCCGGCCCGGCCCCGACGGGCTGCGCGGCATCCCCGACCTCCCGTACGCCCCCGCCCCGCTGCCCGCGGCCGGCCCCGGGACGCTCTGCGCCACCTGGGCGGGCCACGCCAGCTGGGTGCTGCGGATCGGCGGGCTGACCGTACTGACCGACCCCGTCTGGTCACGGCGCATCCTCGGCACCCCGGCGCGGATGACCCCGGTCGGCGTGTGCTGGGAGGAACTGCCGCCGGTGGACGCGGTGGTGATCAGCCACAACCACTACGACCACCTCGACGCCCCCACCCTCAAGCGGCTGCCCCGGCACACCCCGCTCTTCGTCCCGGCCGGCTTGGCCCGCTGGTGCCGGCGCCGCGGCTTCAGCCGGGTCACCGAGCTCGACTGGTGGGAGTGCGCGGAACTGGGCGGCGTACGGTTCGACTTCGTCCCGGCGCACCACTGGTCGAAGCGGTCGCTGCTCGACACGTGCCGGACGCTGTGGGGCGGATGGGTGCTGAGCGATGTGCGGTCCGCGGAGACGCCGAGGAAGGTGTACTTCGCGGGGGACACCGGGTACGGGCACTGGTTCGGGGAGATCGGGCGGCGCCATCCGGGGATCGACCTGGCGCTGCTGCCGATCGGGGCGTACGCGCCGAGGTGGTGGCTGAGGGATGTCCACGCCGATCCGGAGGAGGCCGTTCAGGCCTGCCGGGACGTGGGGGCGCGGCGGATGGCGCCGATGCACTGGGGCACGTTCGTGCTGTCGGCGGAGCCGGTGACGGAGCCGCTGGAGCGGGTCTGGGCGGCATGGGCCCGGGCCGGGCTGTCCCGGGAGGACCTCTGGGACCTCCCGATCGGCGGCTCGCGCGCGCTGCGGCCCTGCGGGTCCGCTGTCACCGGGTGATGAGCTGCTCGGTTCTCGTTGCCCGCGCGCAGCCACGCGATGTGGTCGGCGGCGGCCCGCTCGGTGTCGTATCCGGCCCGGTATCCGGTGTCCTTCACGTAGCAGAGGTCCAGTCCGTCCTCGGCGAGGGCGGGCCCTACGACGTGGGAGATGTCCGGGGCGGTGCCGTGGGCGGCGGCGCGGATGAGGGCCGGCGCGGCGAAGAACGGATCGGCGTGGCCGAGCGGGCCCCAGATCCCGGAGATGCGGTGGTTGACGATGTCGATGCCCGTGGTGTCGTGCCGGTCGTACGGTGTGGGATCCGATGAAGCCGAGACCTCCGGTAACGCGGATCACGGCCCGTCCTACTTGCTCCGCAGGCTGCCGAGCGCGTCGGGGCCGTTCTCCAGGGCGGTGGCCGCCGTCTTCCAGCCGGTGTCCCCGGGGGAGAGGGCGCTGCGCAGGAAGGCCGTGGTGAGCCGCTGGACCAGGGCGACACGCGCGGGGCTCTCGTCGGTCGTCTCGGCGACCTCGTATCCGGGGATGCCGCCGAGCGAGTGCTCCGCGCCGAAGAGGGTGAGCAGGCTCTTGTCCGCCGGGCTGTGGGTGTAGGGGTCGGTGAACCAGTCCGGTCCGCGGGTGGACAGCGCGGAGTCGTCCTCGTCGCCGGCGACGACGAGGGCCGGAGTCGTCATGGTGTCGAAGGACGGCTTCATGAAGGGCAGGTTCTCGGCGGCGAACGGGGTGAGGCTGTCTCCCAGGCCGGGCAGGGCGAGCAGTACGCCCGCCGTGACGCGGGGATCGGACATGTCCTCGCCGGGAACGCCATCGGCGTCCAGGACGCGCGCGCCGAGGAGCGTGCTGACGGTCTGGGCCCCCCAGGAGTGGCCTGCCACGGCGATGCGGCTGTGGTCGACGCGGCCGCCGAGGCCGGGTACGGCGGCCTCCAGGACGTCGAGCCCGTCCAGTACCTGCTTGAGGTCTTCGACGCGGATCCGCCAGATCCGCGGCGTACGCGGGTCCTCGTGCGGGATGCCGAGCGTCCGGGAGTCGAGGTGGGTGGGCTGGATGACCACGAAGCCCTCGGCGGCCCAGTGGTCCGCGAGCGGGGCGTAGCCGTTCATCGACCAGCCGAAGCCGTGCGAGAAGACGATGACGGGCAGATCGCTGCCGGTGGCGGGGGCGGACACGCGGATCTGGAGATCCTCACCGCGGCCGCTCGGGGCGGGCAGGACGACCGGCTTGGCGGATACCACCGTGGTGGGCGCACCCGCGGACTGCGGCGCGCTCACGGAGATCGGGTCGGACATGGAAGTGCCTTCCTTCGGGTGTCTTCGCATGCGTGGTCCGGTGTGGGCGGCCTGGCAGGCGGCACGCCGGTCTGCCATCATGGGCCGAACCGGAACCTTGCTCCGCTAACGATACGGAGCGCTGTTCCGCTTTGCAAGGTCGGCGAGGGAAGGAGTGCCGCGGTGGACGACAGCGGCCAGAACGCGGGCGGCGCAGCCGCATCCAAGCGCAAGGACGCCCGGCGCAACCAGCAGACCCTGCTGGACGCGGCGGCGGCGGTCTTCGTCACCTCGGGAGTCGAGGCGCCCGTACGGGACATCGCGGCCAAGGCCGGCGTCGGCATGGGCACGATCTACCGGCACTTCCCCACCCGGGCGGACCTCGTCATCGCCGTCTACCGCCACCAGGTCGAGGCCTGCGCCGAGGCCGGACCGGCCCTGCTGGCGGCCGGCCCCACCCCCCACGCCGCCCTCGGGCAGTGGGTGCGGCTCTTCGTCGACTTCCTGGTCACCAAGCACGGGCTCGCGGCAGCGATGCAGGCCGACAACACCGGCTTCGAGGCGCTGCACGCCTACTTCCTCGACCGCCTCCTGCCGGTCTGCACCGAACTCCTCGACGCCGCCGTCGCGGCGGGCGAGATCCGCTCCGACCTCACCGCGTACCAATTCATGCGCGGCATCGGAAACCTCTGCATCGGCGCCGAGACCGACTCCCGTTACGACGCACGCCGACTGGTCGAACTCCTCGTCGCGGGACTGCGCCAACCACGCTGACCCGGACGGCCACGGGTCCGGGGTACGTCACCGGCTCCGCAGCCGGCGCCAGACCGACGGCGCCCCGCTGATCAGCAGCGTCACGGCCACCGCCAACGCCACGCCCTTCCACGGCTCCGGGAACAGGGAGCCGCCCAGGATCCCGATCAGGCAGTACGTCGCCGCCCAGGCGAGGCAGGCCGGGGCGTCGCCGCGGGCGAAGCGGCGCAGCGGGAGCCGGGCCAGCAGGCAGGCCAGCATCACCGGGATCCGGCCCGCCGGGACCAGCCGGGAGACCACCAGGACCAGTACCCCGTGCTCGTCCAGCTTCCGCTGCGCCTGGGCCAGCCGCTCGGGCGTCGCCCGCCCCCGTAGCGCCTCCAGCCACCGGGAGCCGCCCCGGGACCGCACCCCGCGCTGCCCCAGCCAGTAGAGGGCCAGGTCCCCGGCGAACGCGGCCACCGCCGCAACGCCGAACACCAGCAACACCCCGAACGGAAGCGACTGCTGGTGGAACGCCACCACCGCCGCCGTGCTCACCAGCGCCCCCGTCGGGATCACCGGTACCAGCGCCCCCAGTGCCACCAGCAGGAACAGCGCCGGGTACCCCACCGCCTGCCGGGTCGTCTCCGGCGGCACCTGGCCGACCGCCGCCGCCACCGCCACCCCGAGCCCGAGCCCGTGCCCGTGCCCGTGCCCGAACCCGTGCCCCGTCACGGCAGCCGCACCCGTTCGCCGTGGCCGGGCACCCGTACCGTCACCTTCGGTGCCAGCTGCCGGGCCCGCCGTACGAACTCCTCGCCCGGCGAATGGAATTCGTGCGGCCGCACCGCGTCCAGCCCGATCGGCCAGTACGTCCCGTAGTGCACCGGCACCGCCGCCGCCGGCGCCAGTTCGGCCAGCGCCCGCGCCGCCCCGCCCGGATCCAGATGCCCCGGCCCCAGGTACGGGCCCCAGCCGCCGACCGGCAGCAGGGCCACGTCCACCGGCCCGACCTCCTCGGCCATCGCCGCGAACAGCCCGGTGTCCCCGGCGAAGTACGTCCGCGCCGAGCCCTGGACCACGTACCCGAGCGCCGGCGCGAGCCGCGGCCCGAACGGCAGCCGCCGCCCGTCGTGCCGAGCGCTGACCGCCCGGACCCGTACGCCCGCCCTTACGCCGACCTCGTCGCCCGGGACCACCTCCGTGACGCGCAGCCCGCGCGCCGCCGCGACCCGCGCGAGCCCCGGCACGGCCCGGCGCGCCCCGCGGGGCACCAGCAGGCGGGTCCCGGGCGCCAGCCGGGCCAGCGACGGCAGGTGCAGATGGTCGGCATGGAGGTGCGACACCAGCACCACGTCCGCCTCGGCCGCCTCCGGCGGGGGCAGCGCCCCGCGCCGCCGCCGCAGATGGGCGAGCCGCCGGGCGAACAGCGGGTCCGTCAGCAGCCGCACCCCGGAGTCCTCGACCGTGCACGTGGCATGGCCCCACCAGGTGATCTCCACCGGCACCCGGCCTCCCCGTCGCTCGTGCGTCCCCCGGCCCCTCGAAGCCTAGGGGGTGTCTTACGGATCAGGCCGGGCTCGCGGCGTCCGGCACCGCGCCTCGAAGCGTTGTCCTCACTCGCCGACATCCCCCAGCTACCGCCGGGAGGTGCCCCCACCGCGTCGACTCCCTCGTCCGCCTTGCGATGCACGGCACCAGACGCCGCTCCCTGATCCGGCCTGATCCGTAAGACACCCCCCCTGGATCCTGCCCCGCCGATGCGGGCCGAACCGAAGGTCGCCACCCCCTCCTCCCGGGCGGCGGATCGGAGTAGGGTCGGGCGGCATGGATGAGCTGCGCGTGGCCGCTATCGCCAGCCTGGCCCCGCTCGAGGATCTGGACACCGACCCCTTCGCCGTCGACACCCGCAGTCAGCACGCCATGTGCGCACGCTGGGCAGCCGACCAGGGCTACGTCGTGACGAGGACGCTGCTGTTCTACGGGCTGCGGGCCAACCACTGCGGGCTCTGGTGCGACGTGGAGGCCGGGCAGGTCGACCTGTTCGTCGCCCCCAACCGCCGGGTCCTGGCCCGCGCGCTGCGCTCCGTCGAAGACTTCACCGCCGAGTGCGAGCGGCGCGGCGTACGGCTGGAGACCGCCGGGCTCGCCGAGCCGCAGTACACCTCCGCCATGAAGGCCGAGGTGCACCGCCGCCTGTCCATGCCGACCGCCGGCTACGACGGCACGTAGGGCTCGCGACACCGTCCCGCGCTCCCGGTCGACACGGTTCGTACCTCCGTGCGCCGCCCCTGTCATCCGGCCGGGTCCGCCGCCCTGTGCGACGCTGGGTGGTGCGGTCGGGACCGCGGGCGGGGCGCGGATCCGGGGGAGACACGAGGCGGTACGGCGTGTGGCGAGGACGGTGGCGGACCCTGGGCAGCGCCCTGGTACGGGTGATCCTCGTCTGGGCGGTGTCCACCCTCACGATGCTCGCGCTGGCCGGCGTCCTCCCCGACTTCCGGCTCCAGTCCGGCGACGGAGACAGCGTCACCGAGATCGGGCTGACCGCCGCTTGGGGCGCCGGGGCATTCGGCCTGCTGAGCGCGCTGGTGTGGCCGGTGCTGGTCCGGGCGCTGCTGCTGGTGCCCGCCCTGGTGCTCGGCCTGCTCGTCTTCTTCCTCAACGGCTCGCTGCTGCTGCTCGCCCTCAGCCTGATCCCCTCCGGGCGCGGCGAAGTCGCCCCGGAGACCGCCGTGGTGGTGGCCGCGGTCATGTCCGCCGTCGCCTCCGCGACCTCGACCGCGCTCGCCGTACGCGACGACGAGGCGTACCGGCGCCGGCTCTACCGGCTCGCCGACCGGCGCCGCCGCCGTACGCGGCACAAGGGCGCGCCCGGCGCCGGCCCGGCCGCCCCCGGCCTGGTCTTCCTCCAGCTCGACGGCGTCGGGTACGAGACGCTGCGCCGCGCGGCGGGCAGCGGCCTGATGCCCACGGTGGCCGGCTGGCTGGACGGCAGCCACCGCATCACGGCCTGGCGCACCGACTGGTCCAGCCAGACCGGCGCGAGCCAGCTCGGCATCCTGCACGGATCCACCTTCGACGTCCCCGCCTTCCGCTGGTACGAGAAGGACACCGGCGAGGTGGTCGTCTGCAACCGGCCCACCAGCGCCGCCGAACTCCAGCGCCGCGCCATCGCCCGCACCGGTGACGGCGGGCTGCTCACCCTCGACGGGGCGAGCCGGGGCAACCTGTTCAGCGGTGGCGCCGACCAACTGGCGCTCGTGCTGTCGGTCTCGGCGCGGCGGGGCCGGGCGAACCGTTCCCGCGCGGGCTACTTCGCGTACTTCTGCGACCCGGCCAACGCCGTCCGCACCGCGCTGTCCTTCGTCGCCGAGGTCGCCCGGGAGATCGGTCAGTCGCTGCGGGCCCGGCTGCGGGGAGAGCGGCCGCGGGTGGCCCGCGGCGGGCTGTACCCGCTGATCCGCGCCTTCGCGACGGTCGTCGAGCGGGACGTCGTCGTGGCGGCGGTGATCGGCGACATGCTCGCCGGGCGCGCCGCGATCTACGCGGACCTGGTCGCCTACGACGAGGTCGCCCACCATTCGGGCCCGCACGGCCGGGACACCGACCGGGTGCTGGCCCGGCTCGACCGGAGCCTCGCGCTGATCGCCCGCGTCGCCGAGCACGCACCCCGGGAGTACCGGATCGTGCTGCTCTCGGACCACGGCCAGAGCCCGGGGGAGACCTTCCTGGGCCGGTACGGGCTGACCCTGAAGGACCTGGTCCGCGCGGGCTGCGGACTGCCGGTCTCCCGCCGGGCCGGCCGCACCCGCAGCGGCGCCGAGGCCCGCACGGCGGTGCTCGCGGCCCTGCACCGGCCGGTGGAGGAGGGTGTGGAGGCCCACCCGGAGCGGGGTCCGGACCCGGTGGTGCTGGCCTCGGGCAACCTCGGGCTGATCTCCTTCCCGGCCCTGCCCGGGCGGGCCTCGCGGGAGCGGATCGAGCGGGCGCACCCGGCCCTGCTGGGGACCCTGGCCAACCATCCGGGCATCGGGTTCCTGCTGGTGGACGGGGAGGTACTGGGCCCGGGCGGGTGGGTGGCCCGCCTTGACGAGCCCGGCGCGGCGGAGGAGCTGCTGGCCCGGTTCGGACCGGGCGCGGCGCGGGCGGTCCGGCGGACCGACGCCTTCCCGCACGTGGCCGACGTCATGGTGAACTCGGCGTACGACCCGCTCACGGGCTCGGTGCACGCCTTCGAGGAGCAGATCGGCTCGCACGGCGGCCTGGGCGGGGAGCAGGGGCACCCGTTCCTGATGTGGCCGACGGAGCTGTCGGAGCCGGAGCGGGAGCGGGAGCCGGACCCGGAGCCGGACCCGGAGCCGGACCCGGAGCCGGAGCGGGAGCCGGACCTGGTGGGCGCGGAGGCGGTGCACCAGGTGCTGCGGCGCTGGCTGCGGGAGGCGGACGGCCCCCAGGTGCCGGTGGCTCCGCCGATGGGCGGGTCGGCGGCGGACCCCGCGGGGCAGCCGGTGGAGGAACCCCTGCCCGGGGGCGGAAACGGCGGAAGCCTTCCTTCCGCAGGGGTGCCCGCGCGGGACGAAATCCGCTGATTTTGTGGCGCCTGCGCGCTGGTCAACCATGTGTTGACCCTGCCCAGCATGTGAGACATCCAGAGGCGCACCACCGATGACCAGCACCGCAACCCTGCCCGCCGAGGCCGCCGCACCCCCCGAGGCCGCCGCACCCCCCGAGCAGGGCCCGGGCCCCCATGCCCGGCGCTTCGGCCTCCCGATCGCGACCTGCCTGGTCATGGGCAACATCATCGGCGGCGGGATCTTCCTGCTGCCCGCCTCGGTGGCGCCCTTCGGCACGATCAGTCTGGTCGCCTTCGGCGTGCTCACCGCCGGCGCGATCGCCCTCGCCCTGGTCTTCGGCCGGCTCTCGCAGCGGCTCCCGCAGACGGGTGGCCCGTACGTCTACGCCCGCGCCGCGTTCGGCGACTTCGCCGGGTTCCTCGCGGCCTGGAGCTACTGGATCACCGCCTGGGTCTCGAACGCGGCCCTCGCGGTCGCGGCCGTCGGCTACCTGACCGTGCTCTTCCCGGCCATCGGGGAGCACAAGGCGGCGATGTGCCTGGCCGCCCTCGCCGTGCAGTGGCTCCCGGCGCTCGCCAACCTGGCCGGCACCCGGTATGTCGGCGCCGTCCAACTGGTCGCCACCGTACTGAAGTTCGCCCCGCTGCTGCTGGTCGCCGTCGGCGGGCTGTTCTTCTTCGACCCGGCGAACCTCGGCCCCTTCCAGGCCACCGACCAGAGTCCCGTCGGGGCGGTCTCCGCCGCCGCGGCGATCCTGCTCTTCAGCTACCTCGGCGTGGAGTCCGCCGCCGTCAGCGCGGGCGAGGTCCGCGACCCCGCCCGCAACGTCGGCCGGGCCACGATCCTGGGCACCGCCGGCGCGGCCGCCGTCTACCTGCTGAGCACCCTCTCCGTCTTCGGACTGGTCCCCCACGACAAGCTGGTCGCCTCCCAGGCCCCGTTCACCGACGCCGTCAACGCCATGTTCTCCGTGGACGGAGGGGCCGGCGGCACCTGGGGCGGCACCGTCGTCGCCTGCGCGGCCGTGATCTCGATGCTCGGCGCCCTCAACGGCTGGACCCTGCTCAGCGCGCAGACCCCGTACGCCGCCGCCCGCGACGGGCTCTTCCCGAAGGTCTTCGAGAAGAAGAAGCGGGGCGTCCCGGTGGTCGGCGTGCTCGTCACCGTCGTCCTGGCCTCCGGCCTGACGATCTACAACTACACGGCGGGCTCGGACGGGGTCTTCGAGGTCCTCGTCCTGGTGACCACCTTCACGGCGACCGTCCCGTACCTGCTCTCCACCGCCGCGCAGATCTACTTCCTGCTCTCCGGGCAGTCCGAGCGCGTCCACCGCGGCCGCCTGGTCCGCGACGGGATCCTCGCCGGCCTGGCCTTCGGCTTCTCGATGTGGCTGGTCGCAGGCTCCGGCTACGCGGCCGTCTACCAGGGCGTCCTGTTCCTCTTCGCCGGTGTCCTCGTCTACGCCGCGATGTCCGCCCGCAAGCACCGGGCCACCGCCTGACCTGCGCGGTAGTTTGGAATGAGAGGACAAGCAGGGGGCACTAAGGGGTCGCCATGTCCGCGATCAGAGAAAGCATCGAGATTTCCCGCAGTCCCGAAGACGTCTTCGACTACGTGACGGACCCCACGCACCTGCCGGAGTGGCAGGACAGCGCCGTCTCCGCCCGCCCGCTCGACGGCGGACCCCTCCACGTCGGTTCGAGGGTCGTGATCACCCGGCGCATGGGCAGGCGGGAGTTCCCGATGGCCATGGAGGTCACGGAGCTCGACAAGCCGCGCAGCTGGCACATCCAAGGAGTCGACGGGCCCGTGCGCGGCGACGTGCGCGGCACCATCGAGTCCCTCGACGGCGGAAAACGCTCTCGCGTGACCCTCGACCTCGACTTCGAGGGTCACGGCATCGGCCGGGTGATAGCCCCGCTCGTCGTCAAGCCGTACGCCCGCAAGGAGATGCCGCGCAACGAGGAGAAGCTGAAGCACCTCCTGGAGAACTGAGGTGCTCCGGGGTACGCGGTGCGCCCGAACCGGGCGCGCCGCGTACCCCGCCGGAGACCTGACGGTTTAGTCGAGGTAGTCGCGCAGCACCTGCGAACGCGACGGGTGGCGCAGCTTCGACATGGTCTTGGACTCGATCTGGCGGATGCGCTCACGGGTGACCCCGTACACGCGGCCGATCTCGTCCAGGGTCTTCGGCTGGCCGTCGTTCAGGCCGTAGCGCATCGAGACGACGCCCGCCTCGCGCTCCGAGAGCGTGCCCAGGATCGACTGGAGCTGCTCCTGGAGGAACGTGAACGACACCGCGTCGGCCGGCACGACCGCCTCGGAGTCCTCGATGAGGTCACCGAACTCACTGTCGCCCTCCTCACCCAGCGGGGTGTGCAGGGAGATCGGCTCGCGGCCGTACTTCTGGACCTCGATGACCTTCTCGGGGGTCATGTCGAGTTCCTTGCCCAGCTCCTCCGGAGTGGGCTCCCGGCCGAGGTCCTGGAGCATCTGGCGCTGGACGCGCGCCAGCTTGTTGATGATCTCGACCATGTGGACGGGGATGCGGATCGTGCGCGACTGGTCGGCCATGGCACGCGTGATCGCCTGCCGGATCCACCAGGTCGCGTACGTGGAGAACTTGAAGCCCTTGGTGTAGTCGAACTTCTCCACGGCGCGGATCAGGCCGACGTTGCCCTCCTGGATCAGGTCCAGGAAGAGCATGCCGCGGCCCGTGTAGCGCTTGGCCAGCGAGACCACGAGGCGGAGGTTGGCCTCCAGCAGGTGGTTCTTGGCGCGGCGCCCGTCCTCGACGAGGATCTCCAGCTCGCGCTTGAACGCGGGCTTGTGGTCCTCCTCCTCTTCGAGCTTGTACTCGGAGAAGAGACCCGCCTCGATGCGCTTGGCGAGCTCGACCTCCTGCTCGGCGTTGAGGAGCGGCACCTTGCCGATCAGCTTCAGGTAGTCCTTGACGGGGTCGGCGGTGGCGCCGGCCACCATGACCGTCTGCGCCGGGGCGTCGTCCTCGTCGTCGTCGGACAGGACGAAGCCCTGGGAGCCACCGGCCTTGGGGGCCTCCTCCTCGGCCTCGTCGGCGAGGTCCTCGGCGGCCCAGTCCTCGCCCTCGGCGGCCGGGGTCTCGCCCTCGTCGGCGTCCTTGGCGCTGGTCTTCTTGGCCGCGGCGGCGGTCTTCTTCACCGCGGTCTTCTTCGCGGCGGTCTTCTTGACCGTCCGCTTCTTCGGCTCGGCGACGGCGTCGGCCGTCACCTCGTCCTCGGTGGCCGCGGCCGGCGAAGCGGATATCGCCGCCGCGGTGGCGGTGGCCGCGCTGGTGGCCGAGGCCTTGCGCGCGCCGATGGGGCGCGGCGCGGCGGCCGCCTTCTTGGTCACGGTGCGGGCAGGCGCGGCGGCCGCCTTGCGGGGCTTCTTCGCGGCGGCCTTCGTGGCGGGGGCGGCGCTGACGTGCAGCGCGACACCCTCCTCGTCCAGGACCTGGTTCAGGCTGCGCAGGACCCGCTTCCACTGGTCCACCGGGATGCGGCCGGCCTCGAAGGCCTGGCGCACGTCGTCACCGTTGATGTGACCCTGCTCGCGGCCGCGCTCGACGAGCGCGACGAGGGCCTCCGATTCGGCGATCTCCGGAGGGAACGTACGGGACGGGCTGAGCGACACAAGGAGCCTCTCGTTGCGAACAGATAGGGAGTGGGCGGGACATCATCGCGCGGACTCGGGAAACAGACCCGAGGGGGGTCTGTATTCCGGGGCCGCGCGAGGACACCTGTCGGTTCATCGCATGCCCGAGTCGATTCGTTACGCGCTGAATTGAGTGACCTGCGCCACGCTGTGGGCGCGCAACCATTCGGCCGTGGATCCGTCCGCGCCCGCGCCGCCCTTCCCGTCAGCCCGTTTTGCGGGCCTCAATGAGGAAACGGGCGGTGTGGGCCACGAACGGGCCGTCACGTTCGATCCGTTCGTGGAGCTCGCGCAACCGGTCCCGGTACTGCCCGACCGTGAAGCCGGGCACCATCCAGATCACCTTCCGGAGAAAGTAGATCACGGCTCCGATGTCGTGGAACTCCGTACGCAGTCTCTCGGAGCGAAGATCCACCACTTCGAGGCCGGCCTTGGCGGCGTCGGCGACCGCGTCGTCGGGGTGCCGGGAGCGGCGGATCTCCTCCGGCTGGGGCCCGAGGAAGTACTCGACGAGCTCGAAGACGCTCGCCGGCCCGACCTGCTGCGAGAGGTACGTACCGCCCGGGCGCAGGACCCGTGCGATCTCCTCCCACCAGATGGTCACCGGATGCCGGCTCGCGACCAGCTCGAAGGCCTCGTCGCCGAACGGCAGCGGCGGCTCGTCGGCGTCCGCGACCACGACCGCGCCCAGCGGGTGCAGGAGGCGGGTCGCCTTGTCGATGTTCGGCGGCCAGGACTCGGTGGCCGCCGTCAGCGGGGGCAGCGGCCCGGCCCCGGCGAGCACCTCCCCGCCGCCGGTCTGGATGTCGAGGGCGGAGCCGACCCGGGCGAGGCGCTCGCCGAGCAGCTGCTGGTAGCCCCAGGAGGGGCGCTGTTCGGTGGCCCGGCCGTCGAGCCAGGAGAAGTCCCAGCCGTCGACCGAAACGGACTCGGCTTCCGCGACGAGGTGGTCGAAAGTGCGCGTCATGTCTCGATCGTCCCAGGCGCGGCGCCGGTCATCCACCGGTTTGACCGGATCCCGTACATCGAGGGCCGCCGCGGACCACCGCACACGCGGGCGGGGTCCATTAGAGTGGAGGCGGGCCGTGACTGGCGTTCGGGTGGATCACCACCGGGGAGCGGCCCGGCGTACGGTCCGCACGTACGTCTCCTGCCGCGCGCCTGGGCGAACCGCGAACCCGCGAACCGCGATCCGCAGCGACGCTCAGGAGACCCCGTGACGACTGCCCAGACTGCCACTGTGACTGCCGCCGGCCGCGCCCGGCTGATGGACGGCACCGCCGTCGCCCGCCGCATCTCGGAGCAGACCGCCGCCCTCGCGGCGAAGATCACCGAGCGCACCGGCACCGCTCCCTGCCTCGCGACCGTACTGGTGGGCGAGGACCCGGCGTCCGTGACGTACGTGAAGATGAAGCAGAACCGCTGCGCCAAGGCCGGGATCACCTCCCGTCACGTGGAGCTGCCGGCCGAGACCACCACCGAGGAGCTCGTCGCCGCCCTCACCGCCCTCTCCGAGGACCCGGAGATCAGCGGCATCCTGCTCCAGCACCCGGTCCCGCACCACATCGACGAGCGCGCCGCCTTCGAGGCCATCGCCCCGGGCAAGGACGTCGACGGCGTCACCATGCACTCCTTCGCCGCCATGGGCTTCGGGCTGCCGGGCTTCGTGTCCTGCACCCCCGGCGGCATCATGCGGCTCCTCGCCGCGTACGACGTGGACCTGACCGGCAAGCACGCCGTGGTCGTCGGGCGCAGCGCGATCCTGGGCAAGCCGGCCGGCATGCTGCTGCTGGAGCAGAACGCCACCGTCACCTACTGCCACTCCCGCACCGTGGACCTGCCTTCGATCGTGCGCCAGGCCGACGTGCTGGTCGCCGCCGTGGGCAAGGCCGAGTTCATCCGCGGCGAGGACATCAAGCCGGGCGCCGTGGTCCTGGACGCCGGCTACAACGAGGGCAACGTCGGCGACGTCCACTTCGAGTCGGCCGCCGCCCGCGCCTCGCTGATCACCCCGGTCCCGGGCGGCGTCGGCCCGATGACCATCGCCGTCCTGCTGGAGCAGACCGTGCAGGCGGCCGCCGCCCAGGCCGGGCTGGAGCTCTCGGACCTCTGACCGCCGCGTCGCACCCCGCGTACGGGAACGCCGCCGTACGGGAACGCCCCGGGCCTTTCGGCCCGGGGCGTTCCGCGTTCCGGGGTGTCCGGAATCTTGCGGCCGGAGCCTGACGGGCGCCGGGGAGCGGGCGGTATCTTTTGCGCCGGGGCGCGCGATGACACGTGCAACACGTTTCCTGGGGAGACTGCTGATGGACCTGTTCACGCCACTGGAGCTGCCGGGCGGTGCCACCCTGCCGAACCGCCTGGCGAAGGCGGCCATGGAGGAGAGCCTCGCCGGGTCCGGCCAGCTGCCGGACGAGCGCATCGAGCGCCTCTACCGCCGCTGGGCGCGGGGCGGCGCCGGACTCCTGATCACCGGGAACGTGATGGTCGACCGCCGGGCGCTGACCGCGCCGGGCACCATCGTCCTCGACGCCCGCTCCCCGCTCGCACCCTTCCGCCGCTGGGCCGAGGCCGCGTCCGGCGGCGGCGGCCGGGTCTGGATGCAGATCAACCACCCCGGCCGACAGGTCGGCTCAGAGATGCCCGGCACGGCCTGGGCGCCCTCCGACATAGGGGTGAGCCTCGGCAAGCACACCAAGCGCTTCGCCCGCCCCACCGCGATGACCGAGGCCGACATCGAGGCCACCGTCGCCCGGTTCGCGGTCACGGCCCGACGGGCCGAGGAGGCCGGCTTCGACGGGGTGCAGATCCACGCCGCCCACGGCTACCTGCTCAGCCAGTTCCTCTCCCCGCTGGTCAACCGGCGCACCGACCGCTGGGGCGGCAGCCCGGAGAACCGGGTCCGGCTGCTCACCGAGGTCGTCCGGGCGGTCCGCGCGCAGGTCGGCCCCGGCTTCGCGGTCGGCGTCAAGCTCAACACCGCCGACTTCCAGCGCGGCGGCTTCGACACCGAGGACGCGGCGCAGGTCCTCGCGGCCCTCGGCGGCCTCGGCGTCGACCTGGTCGAACTGTCCGGCGGCAGCGTCGAGAGTCCCGCGACCCTGGGCCGCACCGCCGATCTGCGGACCCTCGGGCGGGAGGCGTACTTCCTCTCCTTCGCCGAGCAGTTCCTGGACGCGGCCACGATGCCGCTGATGCTGACCGGCGGGATAGGCCGACAGGAGACCGCGCAGAAGGTCCTGGCTCGCGGGGTGTCCGTCGTCGGGCTGGCCTCGGCGCTGGCGTTCCGCCCCGACCTGCCGGCCCGCTGGCGCGCCGGGGAGGACGTACGGGTGACCGTGGAGCAGCTGCGGTGGAAGGACCGGGACCTGGCCGGCGCCGGGCTGCTGGCCTTCGTACGGTTCCAGCTGCACCGGCTGGCGCGCGGGCTGGAGCCGCGCCCGGAGGCCTCCCCGCGGGCCACGTTCGCCCTCGACCAGCTCCAGCACTGGCGCCGGGTGCGGGCGTACGGGGCCTGGCTCGCCCGCAACCCCGAGCCCGAGGACGCCCTCGTCGGCTGAGGCTGCCGGTGCCCGCTGCCGGTGCCCGCTGCCGGCGCCCGCCGCCGGTGCGGCCGGCCGCGCGTTCAGAGCGCCGCCGGGTCCCGCCGTACGGCCGCCACGATGGGGGAGGTGCGGAACTCCCGTGCCAGTGCGACCAGCGGCCGGGAGTCCAGCCGGTACGGCTCGGGCAGCCCCTGGTCGGCCGCGGCGGCCTCCCGGCGCCGGCAGGCCGCGGCGAGCATGGCCGCGTCGGCCACGACCGAGGCCTGCGACTCGCACATGCCCTGGCCGAGGGCGACCTCGTACGCGGCGACCCGTACGGCCGGGTCGAACCAGCTGGCCAGGGCCAGGATCCCGTCGTCGATCACCGATTCGCGGTGGATCAGCCGGATCCCGATCGGCGACCACCAGGTCAGCGGCACCGTCGTCACGCTCGACGCGGCGAAGCCGCGCAGCGCCTTCCACAGCGGGTGCAGCCGCCGGTACCGGCTGAAGTCCCGCCAGGCCGCCGAGCCGCCGACCAGCGGGACGATGAACCCCGAGCCCACCATCAGGGCGGCGGCGGAGGCGAACGGCGGGGCCACGTCCGTGGACAGGCCGTCCCAGTCGCGGCCCGCCCAGCGGGCGCCCACCGCCGCCCACTTCGTGACCAGGTAGCCCAGGTCCAGCACCCCGCCGAGCACGATCAGGGCCAGTCCGGTGCGCAGCGGGCGCAGCGAGGGACGGACGCGCAGCAGCCACTTCCAGCACAGCAGGGTCAGAGTCGAACTGCCCACGGTGTGCGCGAGCAGGTAGCAGACGATCATCTCGCGCAGCCAGGGCGTGTTCGCGTAGTACGTGTCCAGGTCGCGCAGGCGCTCCACGGGCGCGTCGCCGATCGTGAACAGGACGACGATGAGCAGCGTGACGGCGCCGAACACGGCCGCCGTCAGCCGGGAGGCGCGGCGTACGACGGCGGGCGGGCCACCGCCCCACTGCAGGACCAGGACGATGCACGACCCGGAGAACGCGGTCAGCACGCTGTACACCAGCGGGGCCGAGAAGTTGACGATGCCGGTGAGCCGGTTGACCGCGGAGATCGTCGGCGGCGCCGCCAGGAACATGACGAGGCAGCCGACGACGAGCAGGGTGCAGACGGCCCGCATGAGCGGCTGGTCCCAGCCCCGGCGCAGGGTCGGCGCCTTGATCAGCAGCGCCAGGATCATCACCGACCCGGGAACGTAGAGGATGAGACCGTCGTTCATCGCGCCTGACCGACGGGACCCACGGGATCGACCGGTCCGGACCCCTGGTCGAGCCCCGCGACGGCCCGCTCCGCCGCGGTCAGCGGCGGCGCCTTCAGCGCACCCCGGTCCGAGGCGCGCAGCACGCGCCAGACCACCGAGGGGCGCAGCCAGTACGCGGGCGTGCTGCTCATGGTGATGACCTGGAGGAACGCGGCGGTCAGCGCCTCCCGGGTGGTGGCCCCGGTCATCAGCCGGTTGACGTACGCGTTGAGCAGCCCGACACCGGCCCGCGGCTTCATGCCGGTGGCCCCCGGATACAGGATGTCCTGCGAGGTGGCCAGCTCCCAGGCGGTGGACACCTGCGGGACGAGCGCGCGCTGTGCCTCGCGGCCGAAGGAGGGATGGGCGAGGCCCTGGGTGCGCAGCAGGGTCCGTACGGCCAGCAGCCCCTGCGCGGCGACGGTCATGCCCTGCCCGTACAGGGGGTTGAAGGTGGCGACGGAGTCGCCGACGGCGAAGAACCCGTCGGGCAGGTCCGCCTTCTCGAAGTAGACCCGGCGGTTGGCGGTGCCCTGGGTGACGGCTATGTCGGTCAGGGGCTTCCTGCCGTCGAGGAGATCGCCGACGATCGGGTCGCGCAGGCCCTTGGCGAACGGGATGAACCGCTCGGGGTCGCCGGTGGGCTGGCCGCCGCGGGTCCCGGACAGGGTGGCCTGCCACTGGCCGTTCTCGATGGGGACGATCGTCGCGGTCTGGCCGGGTACGTACGCCCGCGGATCGGACTGCACGTTGACGATCGGGAAGCCCATCTCGTGGGCCCCGGCGGGGGCTTCGAAGATCCGGGTCGCGTACACCAGGCCGGAGTCGACCTGGGCCTGTCTGATCCCGCCGACCCCCAGCTCCTGGAGCCAGGCCCGGGCCCGGGAGCCGCGCCCGCTCGCGTCGACGACGAGGTCGGCGGTCACCAGCCGGTTCTGCTCCCCGGGGGTGTCGACGCGGACGCCGGTGACGCGGGCCGCCGTCCCCTCCAGGGCCCGTACACGGCTCTGCTGGAGCGTGCTGACACCGCGCAGGCCGGTCACCCGGGCGCGGACCACCGCGTCGAGGAGGTCGCGGCTGCACGAGATGTTGAACTGCTTCTCCCCGCAGCGCGGGATCCAGCCCTGGGCGGTCAAGGTGACCAGGTCGGTGGGCAAGCTGCGGCGGATCGCGCCGGCCGCCGTCCACGCGTCGGTGATGCCCGGGAGTATCTTCTCGATGGCGCGCGCCCCGCCCGACCACATGACGTGGACGTGCCGGGCCTGCGGGAGCCCGCGCCGCGGCGCCGGGCTGTCGGGCAGCGTGTCGGCGTCGATGATCGTGACTGTCGCGTGCTCGGCGAGCACGGCCGCCGCGAGCAGGCCGGCCATGCTGCCGCCGATGACGACGGCGTGGCGGGGCGGGGAGGACTGGGTCATCGTGGTGCTCTCTGTCGGGGCCGTGCGGGGGCAACGGCGCGCGTGAGGTGCGTCGGGAGGGGAGGCGCCGGTCACCGGGGCGTCATCGGTACGCCGCGGGGGCGTGCACTCAACGGCCCCAGCCGAGCGAGGACTTGATGCGCTCGATCGCCTCGGGGAACCGCTCCTCGCGGGGCCCCGGCAAGTACGCCTTGAGGACTTGGCCGAAGTAGAGGCCGAACGTCTCGGCCCGGATCTCCGCCGGATCCTCCCGGTCGGCGCGAGCGGCCGCCTGCCGGACCACGCTGCCCAGTCCGGTCTCCGAGTGCAGCAGCTCCGCGAGGTCGCCCCGGTCTCCGGTGAGCCGGGCAGCCACGGCCATGCCCGGGCCGTGGCTGTCGCAGGTGCCCTCCTCCAGGTGCCATAACTCGTGGCAGGCGATCACGAGTTGGTGCTCGGGCCGGGTGCGCTCCTCGATGACGAGCAGGTCGCGCTCTTCCATCTCCAGCCACAGCCCGCTGGCCGTATCGGGTGGGAATCCGGCGAACCGGAACTCCACCGGCCGGCCGCCGCGCCTGCGGCCGTACGCGGCGCACAGGCTCCCGATGATCTCGGCGGCATCGGCCGGCCGCGCCAGGCGCGCTTCCGCCAGCAG
Source organism: Streptomyces sp. NPDC090741 (assembly GCF_044769045.1). Taxonomy (NCBI): domain Bacteria; kingdom Bacillati; phylum Actinomycetota; class Actinomycetes; order Kitasatosporales; family Streptomycetaceae; genus Streptomyces; species Streptomyces sp. NPDC090741. Next base: position 150,590 of record NZ_JBIVXF010000003.1, read on the forward strand.
ATCTCCGCCGAGTTTCCGCATGGTCCGTGTGGTCCTCATGGCGCTCCCCCCTCGGCAGCCTTCCGGTCGTCCGGCACCGCCGTGCGGCCCGTGCTCTCGCGTGTCAGCTGTCCCTCGCGTGCCAGCAGGTCGTCGAGGTGGTCGGCCAGCGACTTCCAGCCCGCCGGGGAGAGCCGCCCGGCGCGCGTGACGATGCTCCGTACATCGTGCGCCCGCAGGACGGCCAGCATCGGGTTCTCCGCGCTGCGTTCGGCGGTTTCCAGCTGGTGCTCGATCCCGGCGAGGGCGGTGGCGAGCGCCTCGGTGTCGTCGGCCAGCAGGAAGCCGCCGTCGACCCCGTAGAAGCGCTGGATCCCGGCGGCCGCCGCGAGGTTGGGCAGGCCCTCGCCGCGCGCGAGGCGGGTCAGCGACTGCCCCGACGCGTAGAAGGAATGGGCTATGGCGGCGAGGGAGTGGGCCTGGCCGTCCGCGCGCGGCCGGGTGCGCCGCAGGTGCTCGAACCGCTGGCGGACCTGCTCCTTCAGCGGCAGCCGGGGCGGTGCGCCGTCGAGGGTGAGCCGGATGTCCTGCGGGGCCATGCCCGTCAGGTACGAGAGGTGCCCGAGGTCCGCCGAGGAGCCGGCGCCGGTGGTGGCGAGGGCGTGCTCCACGGCGCACTGGCTGTCCGCGAGGAGGAAGCCGGCGTAGACCCCGAAGAACCGCTGCACGCCCGCCGCGTGGCCCAGCCGGGGCAGTCCGTTGCCCGCGTTGAGGGGGCCGAGGGAGGCGCCGGGCGCCTGGAAGTCCTCCGCTATGGCGGCCAGCGACCACTCCCGGCCGTGCTTGTCACGGCGGGTGGCCCGCAGCCGCAGGAAGCGCCGGTGCACCCGCAGGCACAGGGGCACTTCGGGTGCGGTCCCGGCCACGACCTGCGGGATGCGCGCGGGTTCGACCCCGCACAGCCGGCTCAGCCGCTCCGGGCACAGCACCTCGGCCGGATCCCGGCCGCTCCGCTCGGCCAGTGCCGCGACGCGGGCCCAGGTGGAGGCCAGGTCGGGTCGGTCGGCGGCTGGCACCGTGAGGTTCTCCGTATGTCGAGAGGACGTTCGAGAGCTTCGGCTGGGTGCAGCGTAGCCCTCCGCCCGGCGCCGAAACAGGAGAATCCCAACGTTTCTTGCGATGCGAGTCAAAGAAGGTTGGGACGCCACGCACTGCCACGCCCACCTCAACCGGCATGACCTGGGAGGTAATCGACCGGGGCGGGGGACGGCGGCACAGTGGTGGGCAGCGGGACCCGGAGCCGCGCACTCGGCCCCGGGGCCCGTCTCCCGACTCCCCGCGTCCACGCATCCCGACGGAGGCTGATCCGCCATGTCCGCGACCCTGCTCGGCAGCATCGCCCGCACCACCGTCCCGCAGTCCGCGCTGCGCCGCTTCCTCGCCCTCGACGGCGTGGTCACCGCCGGGAACGGCCTCGCGTACGCCGCCTTCAGCGCCCCGCTCGGCCGGCTGCTCGGCGTCGGGCAGGGCGCCCTGCTCGGACTCGGCCTGTTCCTGACCCTCTACGGGGCCGGCGTCGGCATGCTGGCCTCCCGCCGCCGGCCGCCGGTCCTCGCGGTGAACGTCGTCATCGAGGCCAACTGGGCCTGGGCGGCCCTCAGCCTCGTCTCGCTCTTCCTCTGGGACGCCCCCACCACCGCCGGCCTGGTGTGGATCCCGGCCCAGGCCCTCGTCGTCGCCGCCTTCGCCTGCGTCCAGCGGATGGCGCTGCGGGCGGGGGCCTCAGGGCCCCAGTGAGCGCAGGTACTTCGCCGTCGCCGCGTCGGCCGGGAGCAGCGTCTCGATGGCCAGCTCGGCGACGGTCACGTCCATCGGCGTGTTGAACGTCGCGATCGAGGACACGAAGGAGAGCAGGTGCCCGTCGTGCTCGATCAGCAGCGGCAGCGCGATGTACGCGGCGCCCTCGCCGGGCTCGGGCTCGGGCTCGCCCCCGGCGCCGGCCCCCGCGTCCTGCGGCCCGGCTCCGGCGGGATACCCGGACACCTCCTCGTACAGCGCGCGCAGCGGCGCCGAGCGGGACAGCGCGATCTGCCGCTCCATCTGGGCCAGCAGGTGCCCGCGCCACTCCCGGAGGTTGCGGATCCGCGGGGCCAGGCCCTCCGGGTGCAGGGTGATCCGCATGGCGTTCAGCGGCGGGACCAGCAGGTGCTCGGGCAGCGCGTCGAGCAGCATCGCGATGCCGCGGTTGGCCGCGACGACGTCGTACACGGCGTTCACGATCAGCGCCGGATACGGCTCGTAGCCGGTCAGCAGCCGCTCCAGGCCCTCGCGCAGCGTCCCCATCGACGGGTCGTCCAGCGGGGTCTGCGCGTAGTGCGGGGCGTAACCCGCCGCGAGCAGCAGCGCGTTGCGCTCGCGGACCGGCACGTCGAGGTGGTCCGCGAGCCGCAGGACCATCTCCTTGCTCGGCCGGGACCGGCCGGTCTCGATGAAGCTGATGTGCCGGGACGAGGAGTCGGCGCGGCCCGCCAGCTCCAGCTGGCTGATGCCGCGCCGCTCCCGCCAGGTGCGCAGCAGGGCTCCGACGGACGGGGTCGAGGTCATGCGCACGACGTTAGCCGAGCGGGCGCACGCCGCGGCTCAGCCCAGGTCGAAGACGTTGCGCAGGCCGAGCCGGTACCGCCACAGGTCGTGCCGCCTGAAGGACTCCACCTCCGGGGCCCGGTACATCGGCAGGACCGCGCACCGCTGCGCCGTCGAACCGTCTTGCTCCAGCAGGGCGTTGACGGCGGCCCGGGCCGAGGCGTTGGCGCCCTCCATCGTCGCGAGGTCGATGGCGACGGCCACGTAGTCCCCGCTGAGGAAGAAGTTGGGGATGCGGGTGTCCGCACTCGGCCGGTTGTGGAAGGTGCCGGTGGGGTGGATCAGCAGCTGGTCCTGGTTGGTCGGGTTCGGGGTGCCGAGCCCGTCCACCCCCGGGTCCAGGAACCACGAGTGCAGGGTGCGGTCCGTCAGCAGGGTCTCCCCGGTGTCGTTGAGGGAGGCCTTCAGCTGCGCCCACACCTCGCGGGCGACCTCGTCGCGGGTGCACTGCTTGGCCGTCTTCCCGTACAGGATCCCCGGCTTGTCCCAGTCCGAGATGTCCACCGACAGGCAGTCCACGGCCACCCCGTCCCCGTAGTCGGCCGGGAAATCGCGGGCCGGCCAGTGCTCGGCCTGCTGGATCGCCGTCAACGACCACGGCGAGTCGATGCAGTTGAGGTGCCCGTGGACGAGGGGAGCGCGCTCGGTGAGATAGAACTGGATGCCGGTCATCCAGTCGGTCTCCAGCCGGTCGCAGCGGCCCAGCATCGGGTCCGCGGCCCGCAGCTTGGCACTCCAGGTGCGCCGGGCGTGTTCGACCGGCAGCGCGCTGACGTAGTGGTCGGCGGTGACGGTCTGCCGGACCCCGGCCGGGTCCAGGACCCCGACCCCGCTCACCCGGCCGTTCCCGTACCGCACCTCCTGCACCGTCCAGCCGATCCTGAACTCCACGCCGAGCGTGCGCAGATGGGCCTCCCAGGGGTCGATCCAGGCCTCGTTCGTCGGCAGGTTGAGGATCCGGTCCGGCGGCCCGTCCGCACCGCGCCCGAGGGCGTTGAAGACGAAGGCCTCGCCCAGGGTGCCGACGGTGCGGGTGGAGGCCTCCTCGGCCTTGGTCGCGACGATGTTGCGGGTGATGCCGACGGCGAGGATGCGCTGGTACTCGTTCGACATCTGCGCGGCCCGTACGAACTCCCACCAGGGGGTGTTCTCCCAGACCTCGTCGCGGCGCTCGTCGCAGCTGGTGAGGAAGACCAGCACGCGGTCGACGAAGTACGCGGTCTCGTGCGGCGGCAGCCGGACCAGCGACTGGAGGATGCCGGTCAGGGCGCGGCGGATCTCGTCGGGCGTCAGCGCGGCGGGGGAGTGGCCGGGCCAGGGGATGGGGGCGCGCAGGTCCTCGCGGCCGGCGGCCCGGGCGAACATCATCTCGGGCGGGGCGACGAGGTTGTCCCACACGCCGTGGGCGTTGCCGGGGAACGGGATGCGCCGCAGGGTGTCCGGCAGGTTGTGGTAGATACCCGGGATGAAGCGGAAGCCGTGCTCGGCGGGCAGCGGCCGGCGGCCGCCGCGGGCGCTGCCGGGGACGTCCATGCTGCGGGCCTTGCCGCCGAGCGCGCGGCGCTCGTACACGGTGACGGCGTAGCCGCGCTCGGCGAGTTCGTGGGCGGCGGTGAGTCCGGCGACCCCGCCGCCGAGGACGGCGACCCGGCGGCCGGCGGTTTCCGGGGTCCGGGGCTGGGCCTCGGCGGGGGTCTGGGCGTGGGCAGGGGCGGCCAGGGCCCCGGTGGCTCCCAGCGCCCCGGCGGTGGCCGCCGCTCCCGCGCCCGCGATGAACGTACGTCTCGAACTGCCCGTGCGCGTCATGAGGAAGCCCCCTCGTCCGGGACGTGTTCGTCCAGCTAGGCGTTACCGGCGGTAACAGTCACGTCCGGCGCAGGAGCATAGGTGCGCCACCCTCGACCCGGAAGGCGCGGAAGTACCCGCACGCACTATGGCGCGAAACCTTCCCTCCGGCGGGCGCTGTGGGAACCTTGACTCCACGTCAGAAGTCGGGTCCGAACGGTGAAGGAGCATGCCGATGGCAGACGAGCCGCTTTCGCAGAAGGAGATCGAGGACCGGTTGCGGGAGCTCCCCGGCTGGGCGTTCGAGGACGACCGGATCAACCGCACGTACCGGCTGGGCACCCACTTCGCGGCGAGCGCCCTCGTCGCCCACATCGCCGCGGTCCAGGAGGAGCTGAACCACCACTCCGACCTGACCCTCGGCTACAACACGGTCCGGCTGTCCGTGAACACGCACAGCGCGGGCGACGCCGTCACCGGCGCCGACTTCGCGCTCGCCGAACGCGTCGAGGCCCTCGCCCCCGCACACGGCGCGAGCTGACACATCCGCGCGGTGCGGTCCGCCACCTCCTCAGACGGGATCGAGCCGCCACCACTGGACGGGGGAGTCGGTGTCCTCGCACTGGCGGGCCCGGCCCTCCTCGTCCGCCTCCAGCGGCAGGCCGCTGATACAGGCGATCAGGGACACCACCCCGGGATCGTCGAGATGCTCCTCGACGATCCACTCCTGTGCCCCGAACGCGTTCGCCCGCCACACCTGGACCCGGGTGCCGCTCTCCGTCGCGGCGTTCGCGACGTCCAGCCGCTTGTCGTTGTGAACGCTGACGATGTGCACGATCCCGCCGCCGCTGTGGACCGGCGAGATCCGCCACTGCCGGGCCGCCGGCGGCGCGGGCGGGCCGTCCGGGCCCACCCCCACCCGGGTACTGCCCTCCAGCTGGAGCAGCAGGCCGCTGGCGACGTTCCGGATCCGGTAGACCCCGTCGGGCAGGTTCATCCGCGGCTCAGATGTCGAAGACGGCCGGGTCCGGCCCGATCCGCCCGGCCGTGGGACCCCGGCCCAGCGCGTTCAGGGAGGCGAGATCGGCGGAGTCCAGCTCGAAGCCGAACACGTCCAGGTTCTCCCGGATCCGCGCCGGGTTCACCGACTTCGGGATCACGACGTTCCCGAGCTGCAGGTGCCAGCGCAGCACCACCTGGGCGGCGGAGCGCCCGTGCCGGGCGGCGGTCTCGACGACGGCCGGGAGCGTCAGCAGCTCCTTGCCCTGGCCGAGCGGGGACCAGGCCTCGGTGGCGATGCCGAGCGTCGAGTGCAGGGCGCGCAGCTCGGCCTGCGGGAAGAGCGGGTGCAGCTCGATCTGGTTCACGGCCGGGACCAGCGCGCTCTGGGCGCCGAGCCGCTCCAGGTCGGCGGGGCGGAAGTTCGACACGCCGACGGAGCGGGCGCGGCCGCTCTCCGCGATCTCCTCGAACGTCTTCCAGATGGTGAGGAAGTCGTCGCGCATCGGGCGCGGCCAGTGGATCAGGTACAGGTCGAGGTGGTCGAGGCCCAGCTTGGCGAGGGAGTCGTCGAGCGCGCCCAGCACTTCGTCGCGCTGCCAGGTCCGGGAGCGGTCGTTCCACAGCTTGGTGGTGACGAACAGCTCCTCGCGCGGCACCCCGGAGGCGGCGATCGCCCGGCCGGTGCCCGCCTCGTTGCGGTAGGCGGCCGCCGTGTCGATGCTCCGGTACCCCGCCTCCAGCGCGGCCCCGACCGCCTGCGCGGCCTCGGAGTCCGGGACCTGGAAGACGCCGTACCCGAGCTGGGGCATGAGCGTGCCGTTGTTGAGCCGGATGGCGGGGACGTCGTTCACGTCTGGCTGTTCCCTCGGTTCGGCGGGCTGGGGGGTACGGGAGCGCGGGCGTGCAGGCGCGCGGGCGTGCAGGCGTACGGGCGTGTAGGCGTACGGGCGTGTAGGCGCACGGGCGTGCAGGCGTACGAGGGGCGACAATCGGCCGCCCCGGCGAGCGTATTGCGGCCAGGGCGGCGCAGACGGACCGGACACACCGTCAGGACGCCCCCAGGTAGGCCTCCCGGACCAGTGGATCGGCCCGGATCCCGGCCGGTGAGCCCTCGGCGAGGACGCTGCCGAGGTCCAGGACCACCACCCGCGTACAGAGCTCCATGACGAACGCCACGTCGTGCTCCACCAGCAGCACCGCGCACCCCTCCTCCTCGGCCAGCCGGCGGACGACCCCCGCGAGCTGCCCGCGCTCGGGCGCAGACAGACCGGACGCGGGCTCGTCCAGCAGCAGCACGCGCGGCGGGTCGGCCATCGCGCGGGCCAGCTCGGCCATGCGGGCCTGACCGACCGGCAGCCCGCCCGCGTACGCCGCCCCCAGTGCGCCGATCCCGCAGGACGCCAGCACCCGCTCGCCGCGCGCCCGTCGCTCCCGCTCCCGACGGCGCCGCGCCGGCGCCCCGAGGAGGTCGGCGGCGAGCCCGCCCCCGCCGCCGCGCCACTCCTGCGCGACCAGCAGGTTCTCGGCCACGCTGAGCTGCCCGAACAACTGCTGCCGCTGGAACGTCCGGCGCATCCCGTGCCGGGCCCGCCAGACCGGGGAGCGGCGGGTGATGTCCGCCCCGTCGAGCAGCATCCGCCCCCGGTCGGGCCGCCGGATCCCGGACAGGACGTCGAACAGGGTGGTCTTCCCGGCCCCGTTGGGTCCGATCAGCCCGCACACCTCCCCGGCCCGGACCCCGAGGTCCACCCCGGTCAGCGCCTTCACGCCACCGAACCGGACGCTGATGCCGGAACCCTCCAGTACGTACGGCGCCGCCGTCATGTCGCCCTCCCCAGATAGGCCGCGGTGAGCCGGTCGGCCTCCACCTCGCCGCGCGGCCCGCACCAGGTGACCCGGCCCCGGGAGAGGCACGCGACGGTGTCGGCGACCCCGAGGATCCCGGCGGCCTTCTCCTCGACCAGCAGCAGCGCGGTCCCGGCGTCCCGGAGCTCGGTGAGCAGCGCGTACACCTCCGCCACCACCCTCGGGGCCAGCCCCATCGACGGCTCGTCGGCGATCAGCACCTCGGGCGGCCGCTGCAGCAGCGGAGCGAGGGCCAGCATCTGCTGCTCTCCACCGGACAAGGCCCCGGCGGCCACCCCCCGCCGCTCGGCGAGCCGGGGGAAGCGGTCGTAGACGCAGGTCCGCGCGTCCGCCTCGCGGAGGTACAGCGCGAGGTTCTCCTCGACGGTCAGCGCCGGGAAGATCCCCCGCCCCTCGGGGGCCAGCAGCACCCCGCTGCGGGCCCGCCGCACGGGCCCGTCACGGGTCGCGTCCCGCCCCCGTACGAGGACCGCTCCGTCCTCGGCGGGCAGGAGTCCGGCGGCCACCCGGCAGGCGGTGCTCTTCCCGGCCCCGTTCGGCCCGAGCACGACGAGGATCTCACCCTTCCGGACGGCGAGATCGACCCCGTGCAGTACGAGCCCGCCGTCGTACCCGGCGGTGACGCCGCGCAGCTCCAGGGCGGGCCGGGCGGGGCCGTGCCCGGCGTCCGAGGCGCGGGGGCCCGGGGGCGGAGCGCCCGCAAGGGGTCCGCGCGCAGCCTCGCCACGCGGCGCAGCCGCATATCCGGCGGGCGCGGGAAGGGGCGGGGTGGGGGAAGGCACCGCCGGGCGGCCCGGCTCCGGCTCCGGCCCCGGCCCGGCAGCCCCCGTATCCCCGCCGGAGGCACTGGCACCCCCGCCGGCGGCCCCCGTATCCCCGCCGGAGGCACTGGTACCCCCGCCGGCGGCCCCCGTACCTCCGCCGCAGGCCCCGGCCCGCCGCCTCGCCCACCGCACCGGAACCGCGGCGCAGTACCCGTCCGGATCGTTGGCCAAGGCCAGCCCCGCCAGCCCGAACAGGATCACCGGCAGGTGCGCGGACTCCGTCACGTAGTCCGCCAGGACCCGCGGGGCCACCGCGAAGACCACCCCCGCCACCACCGCGTACTGCGGCCGCCGGACCCCCGCCGCCACCACCACCGCCAGCCACACCAGCCCCGTCATGGCCGTGAAGTCCGTCGCCGCGATCCGGGTGTTGTACGAAGCGACCAGCACGCCCCCGAACCCCGCCAGCCCCGCCGACACCGTGAACAGCAGCAGCTTCGTCCGCAGTACGGATACCCCCGAGGCCATCGCCGCCGCCGGCGCCGACCGCACGGCCAGCACCGCCCGCCCCGACGGCGAGTTCCGCAGCGCGCTCAGCCCGGCCCCGCACACCGCGACGACCACCACCAGCGCCACCCCCAGCGCCCGGTCGTCGCCGAGATCCACCGGCCCGAACACCGGCCGCGGAACGGACCACCCTGAGTCCCCGTTCCGCAGCCACCGCATCTGGAACAGCACCTGGTCCGCGAGGAACGCCAGCGCCAGCGTCGCCAGGGCCAGCGTCCGCCCGCCCAGCCGCAGCGCCGGCAGCGCGACCAGCGCCCCGAGCACCGCCGCCACGCAGGTGCCCACCGCCAGCGCCGCCACGAACGGCCAGCCCCGGCTCATCAGCAGCCCCGCCACCAGTGCGGCCCCGGTCACGAACGTGCCCTGCGCGAGCGAGACCATCGCCCCGAGCCCGGTCACCACGGTGAAGGACATGAATACCAGCCCGAGGGCCAGCCCTTGTGCGAGGAGCCCGCTCCAGAACGGCGTGGTCACGGTGTAGAAGGCCACGCCCAACGCCCCGGCGGCCACCGCCCACACCCCCCACCGGCGCCCCCACGAAGCCCCCGCCAGATGGTCCGCGGAAGCCGCGTCCGGGCCGCCCGCGTCCCCCGACGCGGTCCCCGCCGTCCGCCCCCGCCGGGCCAGCACCAGCAGCCCGCCGAACAGGATCAGGAACGGCACGGCCGTCCGGAACCCGGTGATCCCCTCGGCGAACGAGGCGTACCCGGCCACCAGGTTCTGCAGCACCCCCAGCCCCAGCCCGCCCGCGAACGCGAGAGGTACGGACGCGAACCGACCGATCACCGCCGCCGTCGCCGAGACGAACAGGAACAGGGTGAAGTCGTGAGCCGACAGCCCCAGCAGCGGCGTTGCCAGCACCCCCGCCAGCCCCGCCAGCGCGGACGAGATCATCCAGGCCACCGAAGACAGCCGGTCGGCGCTGATCCCGCGCAGCTCGGTCAGCGAGCGGTTGTCGACGGCCGCCCGCAGCTGCAGCCCCAGCCGCGTGTGCCCCATCAGCACCCACAGGCCCACCGCCACCACCGCCGTCACCACCCACGTGATCAGCTGGTCGGAGTCGACGCCCACCCCGTCGAGCAGCTGCCAGCTCCGGGCCGGGCTCGGCCCCACCCCCGGCAGCCCGAACTGGTTCTCGGCGGGTTTCACCGGCGCGCCCGCGTCCCCCAGCAGCTCCACGGCCCACAGCCCGGCCGCCGGCAGGGCCACCAGCAGCCCGATCGTGGCCACGATCTGCGCCGTCTCGCCGACCCGCGCGAGCCGCCGGAACATCAGCCGGTCCAGTCCCCACCCGAGCCCGGGGGCCAGTACGCACACCACCAGCAGGGCCGCCCAGGCCGCCGGCCAGCCCAGCCCGGAGTGCACCTCGTAGAAGGTCAGCGCGCACAGGTAGGCGGTGGCCCCGTGCGCGAAGTTGAACAGCCCGGACGCCGAGTACGACAGCACCAGCCCGGTGGCCAGCAGTGCGTACAGGGCGCCGGAGACCAGACCGCTCAGCACGAAGACGAGCAGATCTCCCATACCGTCGCCCCTACTTGAAGGGGACGGGCTGACGGCACGAGAAGGGTACGGAGACCTCGTAGGCCCCGCCGCGCAGCTGGACGAGCGCCCCGCAGCCGAAGCTGTCCTTCTGCCCCTTGGGCTCCGAGCGGTCGCCGACCAGCGTGCCGGTGTCGGAGAAGCCCTGTGCGGCGGCCTGGAAGGACTCGACGGTCAGCTCCTTGCCCGCCTTCTGCGCGATGGAGACGAACAGGTCGGCCGACATGTAGCCGGTCAGCATGTGCATGCTGAGCGGCACTTCCTGCCCGCCCGAGGCCGCCTTGATGTCGGCCTTGAACTGGGCCGTCTTCGGGTCCGCAGACTCGAACGGCTGGAACTGCAGCAGGACGTGCACCCCGTCGAGGGCCTGTTTGGTGGCGTCCTTGGCGAGCAGTCCGGGGTCGTAGTCGGTCGGGTCGGAGAGCAGCCCCTGGAAGCCGCTGCGCTTGAGCGCGGTGAACAGGCCGATGTTGTTCGGGGTCTGCATGACCGAGACGACGGCGTCGGGGGCCTTGCCGTCGTTGCTCTGAAGGATCTCCTTCACGTACGCCGACCAGTCGCTCGGCACCGCCGTCGCGGGTACGGAGGCCTTGGCGTAGGCGACCTTGAACCCGGCGGCGGCGAAGCCCTGCTGGAAGGTGCGGATGCCGAACTTCCCGGCGTCGCTGTCGTTGGCGATGACCGCGACGGACTTGCCCTGCGCGCCGCCGACGAGCCGGCCGATGCCCTCGGGCCAGGTCTGGTTGAGGGTGCCGCCGGGGGAGGGGACCAGGCAGCCGTTGAACCCGTAGATGTACTTGGGCCCGCAGAAGGAGGGCAGGGTGCCCCAGCCGAAGGTGGGGACCTTCTCCTGTTCCAGGAAGTCGGCGCCGGAGAAGGTGACCGAGCTCATCGGGGCGACCGCGAAGACCTTGTCCTGCTGGACGAGTTTGCGGGCGGCGGCCATGTTCTTGCCGGGGTCCTGCCCGTCGTCCTCCGCGCCCAGGTAGTCGATCTTGCGTCCGTTGATCCCGCCCTCGGCATTGGCCCTCAGGTACCGGGCCTTCGCACCGAGGTCGGTGTCCTTCTTGCTGTACCCGCCGGCGGAGGTCATGGAGACGATCCCGCCGACCTTGATCGAGTCGGCGGTCACGCCGCGGGAGTTCCCGGCGGACCCGGGCTTGCCGGGGGAGGCGCTGCTGGAGGTGCTGTTGGAGGCGGAGTTGCAGGCGGAGACGAGTGCGAGCGCCGCCGCCGCGGCGGCCAGGGTGCGGATCGGTCGCAGCATGTGTGGGATCCCCTCCGGTCGGAATCCCCGCATTCTGTGGGCGGCCTGACGACTCGTCAATATCGCTGACGAGAAGAGATGACGGTTCGTCAGTTAGTGGTCGCGGGGACCCGTCAGGGCTGGTAGAGGGCCGCCACCTCCTGCGCGTACGCCTTCTCGATCGCCCGCCGCTTCAGCTTCAACGAGGGCGTCAGCAGACCCCGTTCCTCCGTGAACTGCTCCGCCAGCACCCGGAAGGTGCGGATCGCCTCGGCCTGCGAGACCAGCGTGTTCGCGGCCACCACCGCCCGCCGCACCTCCGCCGTCAGATCCGGGTCGTGGACCAGCTGCGCCGCCGGCAGCTGCGGACGCCCGCGCATCGACAGCCAGTGCGCGATCCCCTCCATGTCCAGCGTGAGCAGGGCGGCCACGTACGGCCGGTCATTGCCGACCAGTACGCACTGCGCGACCAGCGGATGCGAACGCACCCGCTCCTCCAGGGCGGTCGGGGAGACGCTCTTGCCGTTGGAAGTCACCAGGATCTCCTTCTTGCGCCCGGTGATCGTGAGGTACCCGTCCTCGTCGAGGCGCCCCAGGTCCCCGGTCGCCAGCCAGCCGTCCCGCAGCACCGCCTCCGTGGAGCGCGGGTCGTTCAGGTACCCGGCGAACACATGGCTCCCGTGCAGCCACACCTCCCCGTCGTCGGCGATGTGCACCGTACTGCCCGGGATCGGCCGGCCGACCGTGCCGTACTTCGTCGCGCCCGGCGGGTTCGCGGTGGCCGCCGCGCAGGACTCGGTCAGGCCGTAGCCCTCGAACACCGTGATCCCGGCCCCGTCGAAGAACAGCCCGAGGCGGCGCGACATCGCCGACCCGCCCGACATGGCGTGCCGCACCCGGCCGCCCATCGCCTCGCGGACCTTCCCGTACACCAGCTTCTCGAAGAGCTGGTGTTCCATGCGCAGCCCCGCCGAGGGGCCCGGCCCGGTCCCGAACGCCTTCTGCTCGCGCGCCTCCGCGTACCGTACGGCCGTCTCGACCGCCCGGTCGAAGGGGCCCGTACGCCCCTCCGCCTCCGCCTTGCGGCGGGCCGCCGCGAAGACCTTCTCGAAGACGTACGGGACCCCCAGCACGAACGTCGGCCGGAAGGCGGCGAGGTCCGGCAGCAACTCGGCCGCCGCCAGCACCGGCTGGTGCCCCAGCTTCACCCGAGCCCGGACGGCCGCCACCTCCACCATCCGCCCGAAGACGTGGGCGAGCGGCAGGAACAGCAGGGTGGAGGGCTGCTCCCCGGGCCCCGCCTGGAAGACGGACTCCCAGCGGGCCACCATCGTGTCGGCCTCGTACATGAAATTGCCGTGCGTGAGCACGCAGCCCTTGGGGCGCCCGGTGGTGCCCGAGGTGTAGATGACGGTGGCGACGGCGTCGGGGGTGACCGCGGCGCGATGCCGGTGCACCAGGTCCTCGGAGACCCCGCGGCCGTCCGCGACGAGCGCGTCGACGGCTCCGGAGTCGAGCTGCCACAACCGCCGCAGGTGCGGCAGCCGCTCGATGACGGACCCGACGGTCATGGCCTGGTCCTCGTCCTCGACGACGCAGGCGGTGCAGTCGGAGTCCTGGAGGATCCAGTGCACCTGCTCGACGGAGGAGGTCGGGTAGACGGGTACGGGCTGGGCGCCGATCGCCCACAGGGCGAAGTCGAACAGGGTCCACTCGTACCGGGTCCGGGACATGACGGCGACCCGCTCCCCGAACCGGACCCCCTGGGCCAGCAGCCCCTTCGCCAGCGCGAGCACCTCGGCGGCGAGCTCCCCGGAGGTCACGTCCTGCCAGACCCCGTCGACCTTGCGCCCGAGCACCACCCGGCCGGGATCCTCCTGGGCATGGCGGAACACGGCGTCGGCGAGCCCGCCGACGGGCGCCGCAACAACGACTGGTGGGACGGTGATCTCGCGCATGCCCCGCTCCTCTCCGCGCAGCGCGGCGACGCTACCCCACACCTCACCAGGGTTGATCACCGAGCGAAGACCTCCACAAGACCTCCCCAGGGAGGTGTGCAGGCCCGGGGATAGGGAAACTCCCCGCCCCACCACCCCGGAAACACCGAACGCCGCCCCGATCCCGCGCCGGGCGGCGCACCCCCTAGGGGGTGCCCGGCGCGAAGGAGTCCAGCGCCGCGTCGAAGTGGCTCCGCGCCTCCGCGAGCCGGCCGACGGGCGCGGACACCCAGACGTCGTACATGCGCCCGCTCTCCTCCCAGCAGACGTCGAAGGTGTGCCGGGCGCCCTCGGCGGCGGTGAATCCGTTCCAGGTGAACTCCCACAGGGCGGCGGGCAGTCCGTTGTGCGTGGTCGGTACGACCGAGCCGTCGCGGTAGCCGGGGTTGGTGGCCGGGCCGCTCGCGTGCGAGAGCCGCATGACGGTGACCGGCCCTTCGGGGGTCGCGGGCTTCGTCTTGACGCCGATCCGGAAGGCCCCGTCCGGGGACACGTAGAAGACCCGCTGGTCGTCGGTGCTGCGCTGGAAGCCGTTCGGCACGGCGAGGCTGAAGCCCTCGGCGTCGGACACCGTCCGGTACCCGGCGGGCGCGGGCTTGGCGTCGACGCCGACGGCGGAGGCGGAGGAAGGGGAAGGGGAAGAGGAGGCCCGGGCCGGGGCGGACGCGGTGGCGGGCGCCGGCTCCCGTGCGCCGTCCGCCGACCGCTCGCCGAACCGCGAGGTGACGGCCACGGCGCAGGCGACCGCGACGGCGAACAGCGCGGCGATCAGCCCCGCCCGGAGAGCGGGCCGGGACCGCCGCGCCGGGACGGACGGCGGTACGACGTGCTCGGTGGGCGAGTAGCCGACGGCGGCGCCGGGGCCGCCCGCGCCGGACGCGGTCCCGGTCGCCGAGGCGCTCTCCGTGGCCGGCCCGGGCGCCCGGTCGGCCACGGCGGGGACCGCTCCGGTGCTCACGTAGGCCGACAGCAGCCGCTCGGCCTCAGCCGCTTCCATCCGCCGCTCCGGAAGGCGCTCCAGCAGGCCGCGGATGACCGGGGTCAGCGGCCCCGCCTGCGCCGGCGGCCGGATCTCGGCGTGCACGACGGCATGCAGCACCCCGCCGAGCGAATCACGGTGGAACGGCGACTTCCCGGTCAGCGCCGCGCACAGCAGGACCCCGAGCGACCACAGGTCGGATTCGGGACCCGCGGCCGCTCCCTGCATCCGCTCGGGCGAGGTGTACTCGGGCGAGCCGACGAACGCGCCGGTCTCGCTGATGGTGGTGGACCCGGCGAGCCGCGCGATGCCGAAGTCGGTCAGCACGACCCGCCCGGTCCCCGCCTCCAGGAGCACGTTGGCCGGCTTGACGTCCCGGTGGAGCACCCCGCGGGCGTGCGCCGCGCGCAGGGCGCCGAGCAGGGCCAGCCCCGTCCGCGCGGTCTCGACGGGACCCAGCGGCCCCTCGCCGGCGAGCCGGTCGGACAGCGAGCCGCCCTCGACGAGTTCCATGACGATGTGGGGGCGCCCGTCGTGCTCCACGACGTCGTGCACCACCACCACGTGCGGATGCCTGACCTGCGCGACGGTCCGGGCCTCCCGCAGCGCGCCCTTGGCCTCCGTGCCTCCGTCGACATGGAGCTCCTTGACGGCGACGAGACGCCCGAGGAGCTCGTCGGAGGCCTGCCAGACGGTCCCCATGCCGCCGCGCCCCAACCGCCTCTCCAGGCGGTACCGTCCGGCGATCACGATGCTGCGGTCCGGCCCGTCGTGCGACACGTTGCTTCCCCTCCGACCCCGTGCGCCCATGATGCCGCACCACCGGATCGGCCCCGGCGAACAAGCACCGGAAACGCAAAAGAACCCCACCGAAGTGGGGTTCCTGTCGGTGTCCGAGGGGGGACTTGAACTCTCCACTCGGGCACCAGCTTCATTACGTCCTGACCAGGGGAAACATGCCCTGTAGAGCGGCTTCTTGACGGCTGGGGTTGGTCATGCGTCCCATGCGTTTCGGCCCGTTCCGGACCGCTGTTGGTCATGCGTTGGTCACGTGGCCAACCCCAACACCGCTGGCCGACGCGATCCGGCCGACCGCAACGGTTTCCAGTAGTGGAAACCAGAACCCCTTGCCCCACCCTCACCAGCCCGACAGCATCGGACCGGACACCAGCGGCGACGAGGGGGAACAGTGGCAACCGAACTGACACGGCTGGTCGGCGACTGCGAAGACGGCGAGTGCCCCACCATCTACGCCACCGACCGGGGCACCCTCGCGTTTCAGGGCGAGGAGATCACCGACCACGGCCGGACCATCCGCGCCCACGAAACCATGGTCGAGATCCCGATCGAGCTGATCCGAAGGGCCATCCGTGACAACCTCATCTAAGTCCCTGGGGGACTGGTTCAAGGACTTCGAGCGGGAAGCGTTCCGCCTCGAAACGCTGGACGACTACAGCAAATCTGGCGGAGTCGACGCCTACCACCAATTCCTTGCCGGAAAGCCTCAGCCTGAGGAATTTAAGACGGCCGACTGGATCAACACGGTAAGCAATGCAACTCGGGCCGGTAAGCGCATGTACCGCGTCCACGTCGTCACCCGGCCGCTTACGGACTATCTCCGCTTCGAACTCGGGTGGGGATATCTCCGCAATATGACGGCCGGGGAAGAGTTCTTCATCCTCGACATCACCGAGCAGGCAAACCCTATCCCGGACGCGCCTGACTTCTGGATGTTCGACCAGCACATGGTCGGCGCCATGAGCTACGACGGCGAGGGTAAGTACCTGGGGACGGAATTCGTCAGGGAAGGCCAGGTGTCAGAGTTTCTGGCGTATCGGGAAGCGGCTCTGGCTGCGGCCGTTCCGTTTCCCGAATGGTGGGCACAGTACGGCGAGTGAACAGATCTAGTCTCGGGTCGGCGTTGCGGGCACTGCGGGAGTCCTCCGGAACGGAGGCCAAAGCGGTGGCCCGCAATGCTGCTATGTCCCGCTCCAAGCTCTCCAAGATTGAAAACGGCAACACGTCGCCCAGCGTCACCGACGTCGATTGCATCCTCACCGCCATAGGCGTCTCTGAGGAGGTCAAGGCCGAGTACATGGCAGCCGCGAGGGCGGAGGCCACAGAGGTGACCGCATGGCGCCTCGTCCGGCGCCTGGGCTACAGCCGTAAGCAGCAGCAGGTGCAAGCTGTAGAAGCCCAAACGAACCTTCTGCGCCTCTTTCAGCCCTCCCTCGTTCCGGGACTGCTCCAAACCCCGGAATACATTCGGGCCGTGTTCCTCCGGAAGAACGTCACAGAGGTACAGCTAGAGCGCACCATCAGTGCGAGGCTAGCCCGCCAAACCGTGCTTCACGCTGAGGGAAAAACGTTCCGGTTCATCATCACGGAATCCGTGCTTCGCTGGCGGATTGTCCCGCCACTGGTGATGGTTGGCCAACTCGACCGCATCGTGTCCGTCTCCCGGCTCCCCAACATCGATATCCGGGTTGTTCCGTTGGGCGCTCCGCAGACCGACTTTCCTGGGCACTCGTTCTCCATCAAGGATGATCGAACAGTAACCATCGAAATGGTTCACGCAGAGACTGTGGTAACCGATCCCCGGGACGTTGCCCCGTACATCGCCAAATTCGATGGGTTCGCCGGCATGGCGCTTTCCGGTGACGATATGCGTACCTTCGTCGAGTCGATCCGCGACGGGTTTTTGCGCGAACAGGAAACCGCCTAGAACGAAGCTTTTCGCTCGTACACCATTAGCGCCGATGCACGGGAACGGCAGCGAAGGGGTGCGGCATGGCGAGGGCGGAGAAGGCAGAGATTCCGGAGTTCGACCGGGACGGGTGGGAGTACCTGACCTATGCCCCGGGACGGACGTGCTCCGCGTGCTCCCGCAAGGTCAAGCCGTTGGAGCCCGTACGCCGACGCGTCGAGGACCGCACGTCCGGCGCCCCAGTCATCGTCTACCGGCACAACAAGTGCCCCAGCGCTCGGGCTGTGGCCGCCTGATGGAGATGCAGGCGCGGCGTGACGGCCTCGACAACCTCGGGCCGTGACGCCTGGACCCGACCCGGCAGACACCAGCACTCACCTGATCCCGGGCGTGACCTATTGCGGCACCTGCATGGGGCGTCGAACGGTCTGGTGTGACTACTGCTGCGGGTTCGACTTCGAGCAGTGCCGCATGTGCAAGCTCGGCCGCCGCAGTTGCCCTGACTGCGCCGGAGGGAACGCCCAGCGGATTCGCTGGTGATGCCTGACCGCGCCCGAAAGGAGGTGCAGCGATGACCGACCCCGGAGAGAAGTCCGGAGGCTCCGGCGGGGACCAGTTCCCGCCCCCGCCCGCTGCCTGATCCGAGAGGAGCACCACCTATGACGACGATGCTCGAAAGTCCGGTTGCCTTACGGCAAGGACGGGACCTCGTCAGTCCCGAGCTGTTCGAGAAGGTGTCCGCGTTCTGCGCGGAGGAGTACGGACACGAGCTGTCCACCGCCCGCCGGATCGTGGACCAGGCCCTTGCCTTCCTCAAGGTCATGGGCGACACCCGCGCGTTCGACATGACCCCGTCCGACGACGTCGACCCCGGCTGGCACTCGTTCGTACTCCACACGCAGGCATACGCCACGTGGTGCCAGGAGCAGTTCGGGTTCTTCCTCGGACACGAGCCCAAGGCCACCGTCCGCACCCGCCCGCTGATCGGTTCCGTGGTGGACCGGGTCAAGGCCGCTGGCTTCTACGTAGACGAGCGGCTGTGGGGCTCCGCGAAGGAGTGCAACCCGCCTGCCTGCTGCGGCGACGGCGACGGCTGCTGATCCATCTGAGAGATGAGCCCCGGACGCGGCCAATGCGTCCGGGGCTCACCCATGAACAGAGGTATACCGCATGCCAGTTGATGACACTCTCTCGGGACAGAGCAGGGTCACCGTGTTCCGCATGTTCGGCACGGTCTTCGGCTACGCAACCCACTCCCTTGATGACCGGGGCATTGGAGAAGTGGCCGTGGTCGGCCCCCTGACTCCTGGTGTCGAGTGGGGGCGCCTGTGGCGGATGGCCCGGACGATGTGCCGTCCGAACACGGGCGACGACGAGCACGCCCGCTGGATCATGGCGCAGGCGAACCGCTCGCTCACCTGCGGCAGCGACGTGGTCGTGAAGCTCGCCGTGGGCACGTGGAAGCTTCAGTGCGGCAAGCGCGCCAACCTGGGTGGGTACTGCCACCGCGACCATCTCTGGACGGGCGCCATGACCGTTCAGGAGGTTACGCCGGACCAGGTGGCTGCGTACGAGCCGATCTACAAGGCGTAGCAGCACCGCGGTGGGACTTTAGCCCTGCGGCCGGCACAGTGACGGCGAAAGTGGGACGCGGGGAAGCTCGTAGACCTGCACCTGTCCGTGAGTGCTGGCGGCGAGATCAGCAGGGCAGATCTTTCGCGGGCTCTTCTCCACATCGACGCCGACTTGGCCGCAGACGAAGGCGGAGTGCTTCGGCTCCCTGGACGCGGCGATACGCTCCCGCAGCCCACGCCCGAGGAGGCGGCGGCGCGTAGGGAGCGAGCCGACCAGTGGAAGCCCATTGCTGCCGAGTTGGCGACTGCCTTCGATGAAGGCAAGTCCTCGCCCGTCTACCTGGCCACCTTGGCCAAGGCCTATGCCTTCCTCAGCACCGGAGGCACGCGCATGGAAGGCGCCAGGCGGATGTCCATCGCGAACGCCATCGACCGAAAGACCAACACGGCCAAGATGCATTTGGTCGAAGCCCGGAAGGAGGGCTACCTGACTGACTCCGGCGAGATGACTGACAAGGCTCGACAAGTTCTCAGCAAGTAGCGCCGCGCTCCTGCCACGTGGCACGGCACAGGAAGACCAGCAAGCACAACATGAGCAAGCACGGTAACGGGCTCGGTGGTACGCCCGTGGAAGTCCCACGCAGGGGACGGCCGAACACCTGGGGCGTGCGCACGCCCCTCCACTTCAACAAGGCGACCGGGAAGCGAGAGTTACTGGACAGGCCGGGAGTACAAGACCAAGACCGAGGCGGAGAAGGCACTCCGCAAGTGGCACACCGACCACGACGCGGGCAAGACCGAAGCCCGCTCAGACATGAAGCTGGGCGACTGGCTCGACAAGTGGCACAGCAGCCTCAGGAAGGAGGGAACGACCGTGGCAGGGTACGAGACGAAGATCCGGCTGCACATCAAGCCACACATCGGTGCTGTGAAGCTGCGAGAGGTCACCGACGACACCCTTGACGACCTGTACCGGATGCTGGAGACCGTCCCTTGCCCGACCAACGCGGGCAAGCCTCTCGGGGCCAAGTCCGTGCGCCACGTTCACAACATCCTGTCGGGGGCACTCGGCGCGGCTGTACCGAAGCTGATGGCCGCCAATCCTGCGGCGACGGCGAACCCTCCCACCGGCCGCGGGATCCGGGCCCAGGAACGCGACTTCCCCACACTGGACGACGACCAGACCAGCCGGTTCCTGGGGTCGGGCAGTGAGGCCCTGGGCATGAAGTGGTCTCTGATCAACTGGGATGAGGGCTCCATCGAGCTTGGATGGGTCGTGGTCGAGGAGGGCAACACCTACCGGCTGCGGAAGCTCACCAAGGACGGCGACGCCGACGCCGTGATCTATGTGGATCAGTCCGTGATGAACGTCTTGAAGTGGCAGGGAGAGCGGCAGCAGGCGGAGCGGGAACGGCTCGGTCCGGCGTGGACCGATGACCTCGTGTTCGCCCGTGACGGCTTCAAGCTGTACCGGGGCCAGGCAGGCGGACCGCAGGACCCTGAGAAGGTCTCGGAGCGGTGGCGGACCCTCCGGACTCGGCTGCACCTGCCGGAGGACTTCCGGATTCACGACTGGAGGCACAGCAAGGTCACGAACGACCTGGAGGCCGGGGAGAACCCCGTAGAGGTCTCTGCGAACGTCCGGCATCACTCGCCGGGCTACACGATGGCTCGGTACGGGCACTCACGTAAGGACGGAGCGCGGAAGCTCGCCGCCTCCGGAGCGGACCGACTCGGCCTGTCGTCCCTGGTCTGACCTGGGGAATCTCTGGGCCGTTGGTCACGCCACAGCCTGGAAAAGCAAAAAACCCCACACGAAGTGGGGTCTCAGCTGGTGTCCGAGGGGGGACTTGAACCCCCACGCCCGATAAAGGGCACTAGCACCTCAAGCTAGCGCGTCTGCCATTCCGCCACCCGGACCAGGTGGTCGGCCCCGGTTTCCCGCGGCGACAAGGACAACAATAGCAAAGGATCGGCGTGCTTCCGACCAGGTATTCGGGCCGGGCCGCTCGCTGACCTGCACGCATGTCCCCGGCGGGTCGGCGAGACCCCGAGTCTCGCGGGTCAGCGGGCCGGTTCGGCCGGCCCGGCCCTCAGCCAGTCGTCGTTGTGCTGCCACGCGTAGAGGGTGGTGCCGTCCATGTACGCGTAGTAGAGGCCGCAGCGCGCGGTGGCCTTCGCCCGGGCGTCCTTCGGGAACCAGTCCTCCTCGAGCGGGACCTCCTGCGCCCTCGGCCGCGGCTCGGTCGTGCACTCGGCCGGGAGCCGGTCGTCCGGCAGGGTCGCCTTCAGGAGGCGGTCGCCGCCGGTCGTCCGCATCGCGTACCGCACCGACTCCGCCTCGTCCGCCAGCCAGCGCGGGACCGAGGCCCGGGCCGACTTCGCCTCGGCCCCCGTCGCGTACGCGTTCGTCTCCTGGTGGCGGTTCCCGTACCAGTCGGCCGCGGCCGGGAGGGCGACGACGATCGCGAGCCCCACGGCCGAGACGACTGCGGCGATGGTCAGGATGACGGACCTGCGGATCATGGGGCTTTCGCTTCCCTCGGCGGCGGGCTGACGGCGTTCCCCCATCCTGCGCCCGCGCCGGAGAGCGGCGCGTCCATCCACCGGGCGGGATCCGTGTACGCCTCAGGTCGGACGACCCCGACGGACACCCGGATGCTGGTATGAGTCGCGGATGGAAACCCAGCACCGTGTCAGCACGTTGGAGCTCTTCTTCGACCTGGTCTTCGTCTTCACCATCACCCAGCTGACGGTGCTGCTCGCGGACGACATCAGCTTCCGCGGCGCCGGCCAGGTGCTGGTGATCTTCACCGTGCTGTTCTGGATGTACGGGGGCTACGCGCACCTGACCAACCAGGTGCCGCCCGACCGCACCGTGCGCAGGCTGCTGCTCATCCTGGCCATGGGGGCGTTCCTGGTGTGCGCACTGGCGGTGCCGACGGCCTTCGGCGCGGGCGGGGTGGCCTTCGGGCTCGGGTACCTGTTCGTCGTCCTCGTGCACAGCGCGCTGTTCACTCAGGCGCACGGGTTCGGCGTCATCTGGTTCGCACTGCCCAACGTGCTGTGCGCGCTGGCGGTGCTGGCCGCCGGGTTCTTCGACGGGCCGCCCGCCTGGGCGCTGTGGATGCTCGCGCTGCTGATCCAGTTCGTCGTGCCGCAGCTGGTGCAGCGGGCCGCGGCGAGCGGGGAGCCGGCGCAGGCCGGGTCCGCCGATGACGTCACCACCGTCGGCGAGCAGCTCGGCGGCATGAGCGCCGAGCACCTCGTGGAGCGGCACGGACTGCTGCTGATCATCGTCTTCGGGGAGTCCGTGATCGCGATCGGCATCGGGGTCGGCCCGCTGCCGCTGACCGTGGGGATCGCCGCGGGCGCCTTCCTCGCCCTCGCCGTGGCCTCCGCGCTGTGGTGGACGTACTTCGTGCGCGATGAGGGCCGGGCCGAGCAGGTGTTCACCGAGGCCCAGGGGGAGCAGCGTTTCAAGCTGGCGATGCGCGCGTACTACTACGCCTTCCTGCCCATGCTCCTGGGCATCGCCGCCTTCGCGGCCGGCGTCAAGAAGACCATCGGGCACCTGGGCGAGCACGTGGCCACCGGCCCGGCGCTCGTCCTCGCCGGCGGGGTCGCCGTCTACCTGGCCGGGGACCTGGCCTTCCGGGCCGTGCTCGGGATCGGCCCGGCCCGCTTCCGGGCGGCGGCGACGGTGCTCGTACTGGCCACGGTCCCGCTCGGCGCGGTCACCGCCGGGCTCTGGCAGCTGCTCGCGCTGGTCGTCGTACTCCTGTGCGCGCTGGGGGCCGAGGCCCGCTGGGCCCCGGCCGCCGCGATGCGCCCGTCATCCCCTAGGGGCAGCGGATGACCTGGCCCGCGTACGAGAGGTTGCCGCCGAAGCCGAAGAGGAGGACCGGGGCGCCGGTCGGGATCTCGC
Source organism: Streptomyces sp. NPDC090741 (assembly GCF_044769045.1). Classification (NCBI taxonomy): domain Bacteria; kingdom Bacillati; phylum Actinomycetota; class Actinomycetes; order Kitasatosporales; family Streptomycetaceae; genus Streptomyces; species Streptomyces sp. NPDC090741. The sequence goes on from NZ_JBIVXF010000003.1 coordinate 173,166, forward strand.
CGCGCTGGACCAGCTTCGAAAGGGCCATCGGGATGCTCGCGGCCGAGGTGTTGCCGGAGTCCACGACATCGCGGGCGACGACGGCGTTCACGGCGCCGATCTTGGCGGCGAGCGGCTCGATGATCCGCAGGTTCGCCTGGTGCAGGACGACGGCGGCCAGCTCCTCGGGGGCGATCCCGGCCTTCTCGCACACCTTGCGCGCGAGCGCCGGGAGCTGGCTGGTGGTCCAGCGGTAGACGGACTGGCCCTCCTGGGCGAAGACCGGCGGGGAGCCCTCGATGCGGACCGCGTGGCCCATCTCCGGGACCGAACCCCACAGGACCGGGCCGATGCCGGGCTCCTCGCAGGCCTCGACCACGGCCGCGCCCGCACCGTCGCCGGTCAGCACGCAGGTGGTCCGGTCGGTCCAGTCGGTGATCTCGGTCATCTTGTCGGCGCCGATGACCAGGGCGCGGGTGGCCGAGCCGGCCCGGATCGCGTGGTCGGCGGTGGCCAGGGCATGGGTGAAGCCCGAGCAGACGACGTTGAGGTCCATGACGGCCGGGCTGCCGCCCATGCCCAGCTTGGCCGCCACGCGGGCGGCCATGTTGGGCGAACGGTCGATCGCGGTGGAGGTGGCCACCAGGACGAGGTCGATGTCGTCGGGGGTCAGCCCGGCGCCGGCGAGGGCCTTGCCCGCGGCGTGGAAGGCCAGCTCGTCCACCGGTTCGTCGGGGCCCGCCATGTGCCGGGTCTTGATGCCGACCCGGGAGCGGATCCACTCGTCGTTGGTGTCGACCATCGCCGCGAGGTCCTCGTTGGTGATCACTTTCGCGGGCTGGTAGTGCCCTAGCGCCACCACGCGTGAACCGGTCATAGGCGGGGTCCCCCTTATACGGAAGTCAGGATCACCCAGCTTGACCTGCTACTGATGGGTACGGGTGCACGTGACCCAACAGGATTACCGCCCCTGAATTTGGAGATTCCGGAGGATCTTCCTGCCGGGAGCGCCGCGCGACGGCGATCCGCGAGAATGGGCTCGTCAGCTGCACGACGGAGTGCGCGACGACGAAAGAACGGGCGGGCTGATCACCATGGGACGGGTCACCGAGCGCCGTCGTGTCATCCGGGTACGGAACGGGGAGGCCGGGGTCCGCCCGGACACGCTGGTCGCCGAGGAGCCGCTGGAGATACGGCTGAACGGCAAGCCGCTGGCCATCACGATGCGCACCCCCGGCGACGATTTCGCGCTGGCCGTGGGCTTCCTGGTGAGCGAGGGCGTCCTCGGCTCCGCGTCGGACGTACGGGCCGTGACCTACTGCGAGGGGGCCACCGAGGACGGCTCGAACACCTACAACGTGGTCAACGTGCAGCTCGCGCCCGACGTTCCGCTGCCCGACATCACGCTCGAACGCAACGTCTACACCACCTCCTCCTGCGGCCTGTGCGGAAAGGCCAGCCTGGACGCGGTGCGCACCGCGACCCGCTTCCCGCTCCAGCGGAGCGCGGCCGACGACGCCGTACGGATTCCCGCGCAGCTCCTCGGCGAGCTGCCGGACCGGCTCCGCGCGGCGCAGAAGGTGTTCGACCGCACCGGCGGGCTGCACGCGGCCGGGCTGTTCTCGCCGGAGGGCCGGCTGCTGGACGTACGGGAGGACGTCGGCCGGCACAACGCCGTGGACAAGATCGTCGGCCGGGCGTTCCAGGCCGGCCGCCTCCCGCTGGAGGGCGCGGTCCTGCTGGTGTCGGGCCGGGCCTCGTTCGAGCTGGCGCAGAAGGCGGTGATGGCGGGCATACCGGTCCTGGCCGCCGTCTCGGCCCCGTCCTCGCTGGCCGTGGACCTGGCCCTGGAGTCGGGCCTGACGCTGGTCGGCTTCCTGCGCGGGCCGAACATGAACATCTACGCGGGCGAGGAGCGGATCACCTTCTAGGGCTGTGGCCGTAGAGCCGCGGCCGGAAAAGGACGGTCCGGGCCGGCCTTGCGACCTGGGCCGTGTCTAGTCGGCGCTCTCCAGTCGGTAGGTGCCCTCCGTCTCCTGCCGGGTGGGGCCGGCGGTGAAGCGGCCCGTCAGGCGGCCGCCGGGGCGTCGACCACGAAGCGGGCGGTGCAGTGTCCGGTGCGTCCCCCGGTGAAATGCACGGTGAGGCTGCGGCCCTCGCGGGTGGCCGCGTCGGCATGGGGGTCGGGCAGGGAATCGGCGTCGTAGGTCCAGGCGCCCTCGGCGGAGAACGGGGTGCCGGGGTCCTCGGCGGCGCCTGCGGGGTGGCAGTCCCAGCCCGCCGCGTCGGTGATCCGTACCGTGCGGCCGCCCGCGCGGAGTTCCAGGGTCGAGCCGTCGGCGGCCCGCCAGGTCCCGGTGAGGTCCCCGGGGTCCGGGCCGAACGGGTCCGGCGCCCAGCGCATCCAGCCGATCACGCCGGCGATCAGGCCGAGGAAGACCATCCCCGCCGGCAGCGCCGGCCGTTCCCCCCGGGTCATCTCAGCGGCCCTGGCGGGCGCGTCGCTTGGCCGTCGACGTGGCCTTGGCTTTGGCCTCGGGCTTCGGCGGGTCGATGCGGTGGAGGTCCAGGGTCGCCGGGATCGGCGTGACGCCCGGACCGCCGGATTCCGCCCACGCGATGACCTCGTCGGTGGCGGTGTCGTCCAGCGCCCAGCCGAACCAGGCCGCGCGGGCGCCCCGGCGGCGCGCCTCGGTGGTGGGCTGGACCACGATGACATTGGCCTGGGCGCACGGCCCGAGGCAGTCGCTCGTACGGACTGCGAGCCGGCCCCCCGACGCCGCGGCGGCCTCGCGCAGCCGGGCCAGCTGGCCGGCGTGGTCCGAGCCGGGGTTCTTGCGGGGGTCCCCACAGCAGCAGCCGCGGCAGACCACCAGGGTGCAGGGGCGTTCGGCGTGGGCGGCGAGCGGGCGTATCCAGGTCACCGCCGCACGCTACCGGGCCTGCGGTGCGGGGTGTTGGGCCCTGGAGGAGACCTCCGCCACATGTCCGGCGGGCAGTTCGGCGCCCGCCGCGGACTCGGCGTCCCGGGCACGGCGGCGCGCCAGCACCGCGCACACCATCAACTGCATCTGGTGGAACAGCATCAGCGGCAGCACCGCGAGGCTCGCCTGGGCCCCGAACAGCACGCTGGCCATGGGCAGGCCGGCCGCGAGGCTCTTCTTCGACCCCGCGAACTGGATCGCGATCCGGTCCGCCCGGCCGAACCCGAGCCGCTTCGCCCCGTACCAGGTCACCAGCAGCATGACGGCGAGCAGTACGGCCTCCACCGCCATCAGCGCGCCCAGGCGCGCGGCGCTGACCTGGTGCCAGACCCCGGCGGCCACGCCCGCGCCGAAGGCGGCGTACACGACGAGCAGGATCGATCCGCGGTCGACGTAGCCGAGGACCTTCTTCCGCCGGACCAGGAAACCGCCGACCCAGGGGCGCAGGGCCTGGCCCAGCAGGAAGGGCAGCAGGAGCTGGAGGACGATCTTGAGGAGGGAGTCGAGGGAGAACCCGCCCCCGCTGCTGCCGAGCAGCCCGGCGGCGAGGAGCGGGGTGAGGACGATGCCGGCGAGGCTGGAGAAGGAGCCCGCGCAGATCGCGGCGGGCACGTTGCCGCGGGCGATCGAGGTGAAGGCGATCGAGGACTGGATCGTCGAGGGGACGAGGCAGAGGAAGAGCAGACCGCTGTAGAGCGGGGGCGTGAGGACCGTGGGGACCAGGCCCCGGGCGGCCAGGCCGAGCACCGGGAAGAGTACGAACGTACAGGCCAGCACGGTGAGGTGGAGCCGCCAGTGGCGCAGGCCGTCGAGGGCCTCGCGGGTCGAGAGCCGGGCGCCGTAGAGGAAGAAGAGCAGGGCCACGGCCCCGGTGGCGGCGCCCTCGGCGACGGAGGCGGCGAGGCCGCGGGCGGGCAGCAGGGCGGCGAGGCCGACGGTGCCGAGGAGGGCCAGGATCCACGGGTCCAGGGGCAGCCGGGCGGGTATGTGCGGGCGGCGCATGTACGGGGACTCTCCGGTCGGTGGGTCGTCTGGCGGGGCCCCTTCATCGTCGGGGGCGGAGCGGTGATCGGGAAACCTGCACACCACACTGACTGTCATTGCGCTTCGTGATGACATTGCGCCAGCATGGGAGGCATGGCAGGCATGGGAGCGATGTACGACCCGGTCCAGCTGCGCACCTTCCTCACGGTGGCCCAGACGCTCAGCTTCACGCAGGCCGCGGGCCGGCTGGGCGTCCGGCAGTCCACGGTCAGCCAGCACGTGCGGCGGCTGGAGGAGGCCACGGGCCGGCCGCTCTTCCTGCGGGACACGCACAGCGTGGAGCTCACGGAGGACGGTGAGGCGCTGCTCGGCTTCGCCCGGACCATCCTGGAGGCGCACGAGCGGGCGGCGGCCTATTTCACCGGGACCCGCCTGCGGGGGCGGCTGCGGTTCGGGGCGTCGGAGGACTTCGTGCTGACCCGGCTGCCGGAGATCCTGGAGGGCTTCCGGCACGAGCACCCCGAGGTGGACCTGGAGCTGTCGGTCGAGCTGTCCGGGACCCTGCACGAACGGCTCGACGCGGGGCGGCTCGACCTCGTCCTCGCGAAGCGGCGCGGTCCGGGGGACGAGCGGGGCCGGCTGGTGTGGCGGGACCGGATGGTGTGGATCGGGGCGGAGGGGCTGCGAGTGGACCCGGACCGGCCCGTTCCGCTGATCGTCTTCCCGCCGCCGGGGATCACCCGGGCCCGGGCGCTGGAGGTGCTGGAGCGGAACGGGCGGGGCTGGCGGATCGCCTGTACGAGCGGCAGCCTGAGCGGGCTGGTCGCGGCGGCCCGGGCGGGGCTCGGGGTGATGGCCCACACCCGTGGGCTCATCCCGCCGGGGCTGGTGCGGGTGGCGGGGCTGCCGGACCTCGGATCGGTGGAATTCGCGCTGCTGCGGGGCGGGCGGAGCTCGCCGGCGGCGGAGGCACTGGCCTCAGCGATCCTCTCGGGCGCGGACCGCCTGACCCGCCCCGCCTGACCGCCGGTCGGCTACCCCAGGGGGCACAGCAGTTCCGGACCGGAGCGGTTCGGGCAACAGGTCACCAGGGCGACCGAACGGAAGAGCGGGCCGTTCAGACAGTGCCCGGCGATTCCAAGTGTCCGTGCCGGGCCGTGGTGTGGCCCGGCACGGGCGGCTGCGGCAGCGGTTCGTTCACCGTCAAGCCCCGCCGGCGGGACGGGCGGGGGTCAGGTGCTCAGGACCACCAGGCCCTCGGCCGTGCGCAGGGTGCCCGGGGTGAGCGGGGCGAAGGTGAGCGGGAGGGACAGGCGGGGTGGGTCGGATTCCGGCAGGGGGTCGAAGAGGTACGCCGCCTCCGATGCCGTGTCGCTGACCAGGTGGGGGTCGGCCGGCGAGGCCGTGGAGCGGGTCAGCGGGGTGCGGAACAGCATGCGCAGGTGGCGCAGGGTTTCCGGGGTGACCCCGGACGGGTGCGGCGCGGGTGCGGTGGCCGGGGCGGCGGGGTCGTCCGCCGCGGCCGGGGCGTCCGGCGGGATGGCCCCCGACAGCAGCAGCGCCAGGAGCACCGGGACGGCCTTGCGGCGCAGGGCTTCCGTCGCCTCGTGCAGCCGGTGGGCATGCGTCGCGGGCAGCGACAGCGCGAGGCTCCCGGCGGCGTCGCCGGTCGCGATCGGGACCGCCGAGCACACCACGCCGGGGGAGTACTCGCGCAGGTCGTACACCGGCGCCCCCGGAGCCACCGCGTCGAGGGCGGTGAACAGGACCCGGCTGTCGGTGATCGTCTGCGGGGTGAGCCGGGCCGGCCGGTACCGGGCGACGTGGTCGCGGCGCCGGTCGGCATCGAGCTGGGTCAGCAGGCACTTGCCGACCGCGCTGGCGTGCGCGGCGGACTTGAAGTCCACCCACTCCTGCACCGGCGGCGCCCCCGGCCCGTCCGCCATCTGCGTGATCCTGACCTCCCCCTCGGCATACCGGCTCAGGTACACCGCCGCGCCCGCGCTGTCCCGGGCCAGGGCCAGCGTGCGCTGGAGCTGGCCCGCGAGCCCCCCGGCGCCGGCCGCGGCGAGCCGGTCGAGGGCGGGCCCGCGCGCGAAGACGCCCGCGCCCGGCCGGTACGCGTACTCCTCCTCGCACAGCATCGCCAGCAGCGGCCGCAGCTCCGCCTCGGCCAGGCCGGACTCCCGCCGCAACTGGGCGGCCCGTACCCCCAGCGGATGCTTTTCGAGGACCCGTACGACGGCCAGCGCGCGCCGCGCCTGCGCCATGGCCTCGCTCGTACCCGGGGAACGGACCGGCCCGGACACCGGTGCCACGCGCTGCCGCGGAACGGAGCGCTCCGGCTCCGTCGCCACCGGGGGCGTCGGCCGGAACGCGGCCAGCACCGACGGCAGTCCGGGCCGGGGCAGCGGCACCGGGCCCAGATCGGGATCGTCGAGCTGGTCGACGTACCGCAACACGGTGGCCTGCGCGCACAGCCGGACCTCGCGCAGATCCCGCCGGCCGTTCGGCCGGTAGCCGCGCCGGCCCAGTTCGCGTGCCCAGAACCGGGCGTCGTGGTGCTCGCCGCGCCGGGAGTGGTCGAGGAAGAGGCAGTACGCGGCCGACGCGGTCCGCGCCCGCCCGGAACCGGCGGCGAACTGCCACCAGAAGCGGGCGCCCTCGCGCAGTCCGGCCAGGTGCAGCAGGCAGCCGAAGACCACGGCCCCGGCCAGATCGGTGTGCCCGCTCTCGGTGAAGGCCGTGAGGTGCGCCTCCGCCTTCGGGCCGCACACGGCGGCCAGGCAGACGGCCTTGAGGTCGCGCCGGGCCCGTTCGGAGTCGAGCGGGCAGTCCCGCGCGGGATCGCTCCACCCGTACGCGGCCCGGCGCCGCGCGGGCGCCGCGGCGGCCCGGCCCCGGGAGGCGCGCAGCAGCCGGGCCTCGGCCGCGCCCAGGTCGTAGTGCGGGTACCGGTCGCGGACGCCGGCCCGGGTCAGGAACTCGGCCAGGGAGCGGCGGCCGGCCTCGCCGCCGCGCTCCGCCTTGCCCTCGCGGCGCCTCATGACTCGGGTGATTCGGCTGAGTCGGCGCCCTGCGCCGAGTCGGCCGGTTCGGCGGAGGCGTCGAGCATGCGCGCGAGCCGCCGGTGGGCCTGGCCGAGCTGCGAGCGGACGGTGGCCTCGTCGACGCCCATCACGGACGCGGCTTCCCCGGGGGTGCACTGGAGCCCGTAGCGCAGCAGCACGGCGTCGCGCTGGCGCTCGGCGAGCCGGGAGACGGCGGAGTAGAAGCGGATGGTGTCGGTCAGCACCTCGCACTGCCGATCGGCCCGGGCCTCCTTGAGGGCGGCCTCGAAGGCGCTGATGTCCATCGGTTCGGGCGCGGTCGGTTCGGGCGGCCAGGTGCCGCGCGCTCCGCGCCGCTGCTGCCGGTCGACCAGCCGCTGCTTGAGGATGGTCCAGGCGTAGGCGTCGAGCCGGTCCATGTGGAGCATGCGTAACCACTCGTTCATGATCGAGTCGAAGGCGGCGTCCACCGCGTCCTCGGCAGCCGCGTCGGAGCCCAGCTGCAGGTACGCGAAACGCATGTACGAGGGCCGCCGGTTGGCGTGGAAGGCCCAGTACGACAGGCGTGCCGTCGGGTCCCACTGGCTCATGGGCGTCGGCCGCCGCCGTCGGCTGGGCAGTGGCAGTCCCACGGCCCCACCGGACTCCTCTGGTCCGCCATCGCTCACCGTTCCACCTCACCTCGTCCCCTGTGCGCGGACAGCCTGGCAGTGCGGGCGCACCCGGGGAGCGCAGAAGAGAGACGTCGAGAGATTACGTTCGGTGATGATCGGCCGATGACCGACTTCGACCACGCGCGCGCCCAGTCCGTGCGTACGCATATGCCGGGGCCAAGCCGGGCCGCCATGCACCGGCGTGCGCCCCGCGGACGACCGGTCACACACGGGGTGACCGGCCGGTGACCGGCCGGTGACCGGCCGGGACGGCGACCGCGGCGGGCGCTGCGGCGGACTCCGCCGCCCGAACCCCGGACACCGGTCCGCGCTGATCCGGTCCGGCTGTAACATGGGCCCATTGCGAGGGCCGTGACGCAGAGGTCACCACCCTCGCTTTTGCGTTACACCCACCGACGTCCACCCCACGAAAATGCGGCACGTGGTCTTTCGGCGGTTCGATACGATGAACCGCATCACAATCCGTCACGTCACGTTGTCACCGCATATATGAAATGGAGCATCCGAGGATGGCTCGACACCTGATCACCAGCGCGCTTCCCTACATCAACGGGATCAAGCACCTGGGCAACATGGTCGGGTCGATGCTTCCGGCGGATGTGTACTCCCGGTACCTCCGCCAGCGCGGCCACGACGTCCTCTACATCTGCGCCACCGACGAGCACGGCACCCCCGCCGAGCTCGCCGCGAAGGAGGCCGGCCTCTCCGTCGCCGAGTTCTGCGCGCAGGCCCACGACGCCCAGAAGGCGGTCTACGACGGCTTCGAGCTGTCCTTCGACTACTTCGGCCGCAGCTCCTCGCAGCAGAACGCCGAGATCACCCAGCACTTCGCGCGGCAGCTGCAGAAGAACGGGTTCATCGAGGAGCGCGCGATCCGGCAGGTCTACTCGCCGGTCGACGGCCGCTTCCTGCCGGACCGCTACGTCGAGGGCACCTGTCCGCACTGCGGCTACGACAAGGCCCGCGGCGACCAGTGCGAGAACTGCACCCGCGTCCTGGACCCCACGGACCTGATCGAGCCCCGCTCGGCGATCTCCGGCTCCACCGAGCTGGAGGTACGCGAGACCAAGCACCTCTTCCTCCTCCAGTCCAAGCTGCAGCACGAGGTCGAGGCCTGGGTCGCGGAGCACGAGGAGGAGTGGCCGCAGCTGGCTTCCTCCATCGCCCGCAAGTGGCTGACCGAGGGCCTGCACGACCGCGCCATCACCCGCGACCTGGACTGGGGCGTGCCGGTACCGGCCGACACCTGGCCCGAACTGGCCGCCGACGGCAAGGTCTTCTACGTCTGGTTCGACGCGCCGATCGAGTACATCGCCTCCACCAAGGAGTGGGCGGACGCCGACCCGGCCAACCGCGACCACAAGGCGTGGTGGTACGAGGCCGAGGACGTGCGGTACACGCAGTTCATGGCCAAGGACAACGTCCCGTTCCACACGGTGATGTTCCCGGCCACCGAGATCGGCACCCGCGAGCCGTGGAAGAAGGTCGACTACGTCAAGGCCTTCAACTGGCTGACGTACTACGGCGGCAAGTTCTCCACCTCGCAGAAGCGCGGCGTCTTCACCGACCAGGCGCTGGAGATCCTCCCGGCCGACTTCTGGCGCTACTTCCTCATCGCCAACGCCCCCGAGTCCGACGACTCGTCCTTCACGTGGGAGCACTTCACCACCACGGTCAACAAGGACCTCGGCGGCACCCTCGGCAACTTCGTCAACCGCGTGCTGACCTTCTCCCGCAAGAAGTTCGGCGACGAGGTCCCGGCCGGCAGCCCGGCCGGCGAGGTCGAGGCCAAGTTGGGCGAGCAGATCGCCGAGCTGCTGGCCGAGTACGAGGGCCACATGGACTCCCTCCAGTACCGCAAGGCCGCGGCCGCGCTGCGTGCCCTGTGGTCCGCCGGCAACGCCTACCTCGACGAGAAGGCCCCCTGGCTGGAGGTCAAGACCGACCTGGACGGCGCGGCGCTCACGCTGCGCACCGCGATGAACCTGATCCACCTCTACTCGGTGGTCTCGGAGCCGTTCATCCCGGCCTCGGCGCGCACCATGCGCTCCTCGTTCGCGCTGGCCGACGACACGGCGACGTGGATCAGCCCGGAGCAGGCCAAGTCGCTGGACGCGGTCCCGGCGGGTACGCCGTTCACCGTGCCGCCGGTGCTCTTCGCGCGGATCGCCGAGGAGGACCTGGAGTCCTACCGCGAGCGCTTCGGCGGCACCGAAACCGCCTGACGCTCCCTGCCAGGGCCAAGGGGCGCGACCTTCCGGGGTCGCGCCCCTTCGTCATGTTCGATGTCGGCGCTCCCGTCCTCGGTACCGATGGCTTGAAGTCACCCCTCCCCCGAAGATCTTGACGCGTCTGCGGCGTATCGAAGCGCCGTTGTGATCGTTTCTTCAGCCGAAACCTCACAACGGGAGGACGCGCGGTGACGGCTTGGCAGTACCTCGCCGGAGCAGGCATGGTGGCGGCGCTGTGCCCGCTGTACGGCCATGTGGCCGTCGCGGACGACGGCACCGGCCCCGTCCCCCTCCGCGGCCACGGGGCCCGGCTCGACGTCTGCGTCCCGGCCGGGCAGCCGCGGCCGCCCGCCGCCGTACCCCCGCCCGCCGTGGAGCCCGCGGTCCGGCCTCCCGTACGGGTGCTCGTGCCCGGCGCCGAGCGGCCGACCGTGCACCACCCGGGGCGGGGGCCCGCACCGGCTGCCACGGCCCCCGGGGCGGAGCCGCCCGGGCCGACGGCGAAGGCCGGGGCCGGGGAGCCGCAGCCCGTGCCACCCGCGCCGGAGCCCGGGGCCGTTGCCGAGCCGGCCCCGGCCCAGGCGCCTGCCCCGCCCCGGGCCGCAGCCGCGGCCGCGCCCGCCGGCGCCTTCCACGTGCGCCCGTACCACTCGATCGCCCTGGAGCGGCGCCGCCCGGGCGGAATGTCCACCGTGATGCTCATGGTCGTCGTCACCACCCCGGCCGTGCTCGCCGCCGCCGCGCTGCGGCCGCGCTCCAAGAGCCGTCGCTGAGTCCGACCACCCCTGCACCGACCCACCGACCTACCGATCCACTGATCCACCGACCCACCGATCCACCAACGGGAGAACCCTCGTGTCCGAATGGCTGGTCCTGGCCGTCGCCATGGCGCTCGTCTGCGCCCTCGTCCTCGCCTGCACCGCGCTCCGGCACCGCCGGGTCGCGGAGGACGAGGACACCAGCGAAACCCCCGACGTCATCGAGTACATGACGATGATGGTGGGCGTGGTCTACGCGATCGTGCTCGGCCTGGCCATCGCCGGCGTCTGGGAGGCGCGCGGCGCCGCCGAGGACAGCGTGCGCCGCGAGGCCCAGTCGCTGTACGAGGTCACCCAGCGCGCCGACGTCTACGCGACCCCCGTCCGTGACCGGATCCGCGGCGAGGTCGACGCGTACGTCTCCCACACCGTCGCCGTGGACTGGCCGCTGCTCACCTCCGGCCAGGGCGCCTCGTCCCAGGGCGCCGACCTGCTCGGCAAGCTGCGCACCGACGTGACCCACCAGAGCCCGGCGAACGAGCTCCAGGCGCAGGCCTACCAGCCGCTGCTGGACCACATCGCGGCCGCCGACGACGCCCGGCACTCGCGCATGCAGGCCGACGAGTCCACCCTGCCGGGCGTGGTGTGGTTCGGGCTGCTGGTCGGCGGAGTGGTCACGGTGGGGCTGATCTTCACCCTGCAGATCCGCCGGTCGGGGCGGGAGCTGCTGCTGGCGGGGCTGTTCAGCGCGCTGATCGTGTTCCTGCTGTTCATGGTGTGGAGCTTCGACGCACCCTACGGCCGGGACGGAATCGATTCCGCGGGCCCGTTCCAGGACCTGTTCCCGAAGGTGGCGCTGGCCGCGGCCGAGCGCTGACCCCCTGAGGCCGCTGGCGGGCGCCAGCGGGGCGCGGGCGGGGCGCGGGCGGGGGGCGCCGGCGGACGGCCGGCTCAGGCCGGTCCGCTCCCCGACAGCGCCACCTGCCGCCGTACGGCCGCCACCACCGGCGAATGCCGCAGCGCGTGCGAGATCCGTACGAGGTCGCGCGGCCCTCCGAGGGTGTCGAGGACGCTCTCGTCGCTCGCCCCGATGACCGCGCCCTCGGGGTCCGCCGAGCGGGCCTGGACGGCGGCCGCGACCATCGCCGCGTCGGCGACCGCCCGCGCCGTCTCCTCCTCCGCCCCCGCCGCGAGGGCCCGCGCGTACGCGTCCTCGCGGCGGCCGGGGTCGAAGTACGGGCCGAGGTGCAGGAATCCGTCGTGGATGTCCGACTCGCGCTGGATCACCCGCAGTTCCGCCGGGGCCCACCAGGACATCTGCACGCAGGGCGTGCCGCTGGGGGCGCCGATCTGCACCTCGTGCCAGAGCGCGCCGAGGCGCCGGTACGTCGTCCAGGTCTGCCAGCTGTCGGACAGCCGCTGGCACAGCAGGGGCAGGACGAAGCCGATCGCGCTGATCAGCGCGCCGACGGAGGCGAGCGGCGGGGCGATGTAGGTGCTCAGGTCGTCGAGGTCGTGGCCGAGCCAGCGGGCGACGACCGCGGAGATCTTGGTGGCGTCGTAGCTGAGGTTGAAGACGTAGCCCGAGACGATGATCATCAGGCCGATCCGCAGCCAGCCGTGCACCTGGAGGGACCAGCGCCAGCACATGGCGACCATCACGACGGCCGCCACCAGGTGCGCCGTCAGGTAGAGGGCGATCATCTGCTGGATGTAGGGGGTGTTGGCGTAGTACGTGTCGAAGTCGCGCAGCCGTTCGACCGGGCTGTGGCCGAGCGCGAAGAGGACCACCAGCACCACGACGACCCCGCCGTAGCCGAGCATCCAGCGGCGCGAGATGCGCCGGGTCACTTCGGGCGGGCCACCGCGCCAGTTCACGATGAGCACCAGGCAGGCGGCGCTGAACAGGGTGATCAGGCAGTAGACGAGGGGGGCGGAGACGTTGGTGATGCCGGTCCACTCGTTGACCGCCTCGATGGTGGGCGGGGCGGCGAAGGTGAACACCGACCCGGCCAGGACCAGCAGGGCGCAGACCGACCGCAGGAGCGGGTCGCGCCAGTTGTGCCGTAGCGCCGGCAGCTTGAAGGCGAGTGAGACCGCCAGGGCGGCTGCCGGTATGTAGTAGTCCTGGCCGTTCAACGGTCGTTCCTGTGCCCCCGGTATCCGAGCGAGGCCTCGATGCGGCCCGCCAACTGATCACGCTGTGCGGGCGCCCGATGGCTCGCGGACCCGGCGAGCCAGGTCCGGCACCGGCTGCCCAGCAGTAAACCGAACGTCTCCGCCTCGGTCTCCTCCGAGACGTCGGCGCGCGTGCGCGCGGCGACGGACCGGACGGTCTCACCGAGGTCGGCCCCGTCGGACAGCAGCCGGGCGGCGACGGCGGCTCCGTCGACGTGGTGGCTGCAGTGGCCGGCCTTCATGTGCCACAGCTCGTGGCCCAGGATGACCAGCTGGTGGTCGGGTGCGGTGCGTTCCTCGATGACCACCAGATCGCGGTCCGCCATGTCGAGCCACAGGCCGCTGGCCGTCCCCGGCGGGAACGAGGCCATCCGGAAGTCCACCCGGCGGCCGCGGTGTCTGCTCATGCCCTCGCAGAGGGCGGCGTAGAGGTCCACGGGTTCCACGGGCGCGGTCAGCCGGAGCCCGGCCACCAGTTCGCCGCACAACCGGCGCTGCTCTCTGCCTATGCTCACCGTTCTCCCCGTCGGCGCGGATCCGGATCAGGACTCAAGGATCAGACCCAGACTCTCGACTGGGTCATCATTCATTCGGTTTGACGCTTTCGAGAAGCATGTCCAGCCATTCGGTCACCTTGTCCCGGTGTTTGTCGCTGGGCAGTTGGGCCGCGCGCCAGGCGATGCCGCGGACTCCGTGGTTCTGCAGGAGTCTTGCCAGCGGATCGCCGGTCGAAGCCGCCGGGGCGGGTACGGTTTCGCGCGTGCGGCCCGCGTAGTCCTGGAGCAGTTGCTGCTCGGTCCGCTGGAGGGCGTCGGTGAGGGCCTCGGCGTCGTGCGCGGTGAGGAAGCCGGCGTGGACGCCGAAGAAGCGCTGGATCGCGTCGCAGTGCTCCATGGTGGGCCGGCGGTCGCCGTTGATCAGGGCGCCCGCCTGCTGGCGCGACATGCCGGCGCCGTCCGCGATCTCCTGCTGCGTGTAGCGGCGTCCGTTCGGTTTCAGCCGGGTGCGCCGGAGCAGGTCGAGGCGCTGGAGGAAGCGCGTCTGCAGGCAGGGCTCGACTGCGGGCCGGCCGTCCAGCAGGGACCTGACCACGTCGGCGGGTACGCCGGAGGCCTCGGAGAGGCGACGCAGGTCGAAGACCTTGTTCAGGTCGTGGCCCATCTTGCCCGCGAGTTCGGCGACGCGCGTGACGGTGGCTGCCAGGGGCGCGTTGGCCACCGCGACGGGAGCCGGGAAGCCGTCTGTCACCAGTGGTTCTCCTAGATCGCGGCGGGTCGGTACGGGCACATGGTCGGCTTTTGGAATCTAGCCGAGGAGCCGCCGCAGGGCCAGAACTTGCCACAGCTGTGGCGGGAATGAGCTGTCAAGAGGCTGGAATTGCCACGATAGTTGACACTCGAATGAAGTCGGTAGCAGGATCGCCAGAGGAAATTGAAGATCCAGACCGTGAAGAGGGGGAGCTCTCGGTGCCACATCTCGCAGCGGTGGGCCCGTCCGATGGGCTTGCCCGAGCCGGTGAGGAGCGCCTTGCGGGCGAAGAGTCCGCACGCGGCGCAGTGCGGTCGGAGCGACGCAAGGAGATTTTGCGCCAGCGGCGCGAGGAACTGGGCCTGAGCCAGGAGGACCTCGCCGCCCGGCTGCGCATCAGCGTCCGCGCCTACGGCAACTGGGAACGCGGCCTGGTCAAGGAATGGACCGACCGCAAACTGCTCGCCCTGGCCGAGGCCTTGGAGATGAGCGAGCGGCAGTGCTTCTGGCTCTTCCGCGTCATGGTCGACCGGGACCCGCCGCCGACCTGGCGCGCGGCCGAGGAGAGCCGTCTGCCCCAGGACCCCGCCCAGCGCGACTACCTGTGCGACTACGCGGCGCTCATGGAGGCCGTGCCGTACCCGAGCTTCCTGGTGGACCACCGCTGGGACGTGGCGCTGACCAACTCGGCGTTCGACAAGCTCTTCCAGTCGGTGCGCCCGCATCCGACGGCCCTGCCGGACGACAACTTCCTGCGCTTCGTGCTGTTCCACCCGGACGCCGCGGCCGTACTGGAGGACCACGAACCGGCCTGGTGCGTACCGCTGCTGGCCCAGTTCGCCGGCGCGCTCGCAGCGGCCCCGCAGGACGAGGGCCTGAGCAGCATCCGCCAGGAGGTGGCCCGCGATCCGTTCATGGAGGCGGCCTACCGCTACGGGGTGCCGCACTGGCTGAGCACCCACGGGGCCGACGCCGCCGAGCGCGACGGGGCCGTGCGGACCGTCCGCCACTGGGACCCGCGCTGGGGCCACGTGCGCTGCCGGATGGTGGCCGAATCCAGCCGGATGCTCGACGGGATGGGCCTCACCCGGATCACCATGATCCTGTCGACCCCGCAGGGCGCGGAGACGGGCCCGGTCCGGGGCGGCGCGACCGCTCCGCTCCACCAGGGGCCCCGGCTGCGCGCCGTGCCGTCGCTGGAGGACTAGCCCCCGGGACCGGCCTCCGCGGGGGACACTGGAGGCCTCCAGCAGGGTCGATCGCGTGCCGCGGATCGGATGCCACGGATCGTGGCACCGACCGTGGCACGGGCGAAGGGCGGTAGGGCGTGCGGCTGACCATCCTCGGCGGGGGCGGATTCCGGGTTCCGCTCGTCTACGGTGCACTCCTCGGCGACCATGCCGAGGGCCGGGTGTCCCATGTGACCCTGTACGACGAGGACCCCGCCCGGCTCGGCGCCATGGCCCGGGTGCTCGCGGACCAGGCGGCCGCCTCCGCAGTGCCCGACGCCCCGGCCGTCACCGCCACCGGGGACCTCGACGAGGCCCTGCGCGGGGCCGACTTCGTTTTCTCCGCCATCCGCGTCGGCGGCCTCGAAGGGCGCGCCGCCGACGAGCGGGTCGCGCTGGCCGAGGGCGTGCTGGGCCAGGAGACGGTCGGCGCGGGCGGGATCGCGTACGGCCTGCGGACGGTGCCGGTCGCCCGGGAGATCGCCCGCCGGGTGGCCCGTATCGCCCCCGAGGCCTGGGTCATCAACTTCACCAACCCGGCCGGGCTGGTCACCGAGGCCATGGCCGAGCAGCTCGGCGACCGGGTGATCGGGATCTGCGATTCCCCGGTGGGGCTCGGCCGGCGCATCGCCCGGCTGCTCGGTGCCCGCCCCGAGGAGGCCTGGATCGACTACGTCGGCCTCAACCACCTGGGCTGGGTCCGCGGGCTGCGCATCGGCGGCCGCGACGAACTGCCGCGGCTGCTGGCCGACACCGAGGCGCTGGAGTCCTTCGAGGAGGGCCGGCTGTTCGGGGCCGAGTGGCTGCGCTCCCTCGGCGCGATCCCGAACGAGTACCTGCACTACTACTACTTCAACCGTGACACCGTACGGGCCTACACGGAGGCCAAGCAGACCCGCGGGGCGTTCCTGCGCGACCAGCAGCGCGGGTTCTACGCCGAGGCGGGCCGGGCGGACCAGGCGCCCGGGGCGGCGCTGGCCGCCTGGGACCGGACCCGGGCCGAGCGGGAGGCCACGTACATGGCCGAGAACCGCGAGGCGGCGGGCATGGGTGAACGCGACGAGAGCGATCTGGAGTCCGGCGGGTACGAGAAGGTGGCGCTCGCGCTGATGCGGGCCATCGCGCGGGACGAGCGGGCCACGCTGATCCTCAACGTGCCGGGCCGCGGCGTGCTGTCCGTGCTCGACGCGCAGGCGGTCATCGAGGTGCCGTGCCTGGTCGACGCGAACGGGGCGCACCCGATGGCCGTGGACCCGCTGCCGCTGCACGCGGTGGGCCTGGTGACCTCCGTCAAGGCGGTCGAGCGGGAGGTGCTCGCGGCCGCCGCGAGCGGCTCCCGGGCGGACGCCGTCAAGGCCTTCGCGCTGCACCCGCTGGTGGACTCGGTCGGGGTGGCCCGGCGGCTGCTGGACGGGTACGCGGCCGAGCACCCGGGCCTGGCCTACCTGCGCTGATCCCTGCCCGGCCGGCCCGCCGGGCAGGGTCCCCCGTACGGCCCGGTGGGCATGCGGCGCGGCAGGGGCGCTGTGAGAGTGCGAGATGTGACCACTGCCCCCGCCGAAGCCGCAGCCGCACCCGCAGCCGCGGCGCCTCCCGTGCTCGACCGGCGGCGGCGCAACATCATCTTCGGCACGATCATGCTCGGGGTGCTGCTCGCGGCCCTGGACCAGACGATCGTCGGCACCGCGCTGCCCACGATCGTGGCGGATCTCGGCGGCGGCGAGCACATGTCGTGGGTGGTGACCTCGTACCTGCTCGCGGAGACCGTCGCGACGGTGCTCGTGGGCAAGTTCGGTGACCTCTTCGGCCGGAAACTGATCTTCCAGATCTCGGCGATCGTCTTCATCACCGGCTCGTTCCTGTGCGGCCTGGCGAGCAACATGTCCCTGCTCATCCTGTGGCGGGGAGTCCAGGGCATCGGCGCCGGCGGCCTCATGGTCACCTCCATGGCCCTGATCGCCGACGTGATCCCGCTGCGCGAACGCGGCAAGTACCAGGGCGCGATCGGCGCCGTCTTCGGGGTCGCGACCGTCATCGGACCTCTGCTCGGCGGGCTGTTCACCGACCACCTCAGCTGGCGCTGGGCGTTCTACGTGAACGTCCCGATCGCGATCCTGGTGGTCGTCGCGGCGGCCCGGACGATCCCTTCGGTCCGCGCGCCCGGGGGCACCCGCATCGACTACCTGGGCATCGCCCTGGTCGCCGTGGGCTCCAGCGCCCTGATCCTGGCCACCAGCTGGGGCGGGAACGAGTACGCCTGGGGCTCCGCGAAGATCATCGGGCTGTTCATGCTCGGCGTACTGGCCCTGGCGCTGTTCTGCCTGGTGGAGACGCGGGCGGCGGAACCGATGCTGCCGATGCGGCTCTTCGGGAACCCGGTCTTCACGATCTGCTCGGTGCTCAGCTTCGTGGTCGGCTTCGCCATGCTCGGCGCGATGATCTTCCTGCCGACGTACCTGCAGTTCGTGGACGGGGATTCGGCCACGGTCTCGGGCGTACGGACCCTGCCGCTGGTGATCGGCCTGCTGATCGCGTCCGTCTTCAGCGGCAACGTCACCAGCCAGACCGGGCGGTACCGGATCTTCCCCATCGTCGGCTGCCTGGTGATGGGGATCGGACTGTACCTGCTGTCGCGGATGGGCCCGGGCACCAGCGCCTGGCTGGAATCGCTGTACATGTTCGTGCTCGGTGTCGGGATCGGCCTGTGCATGCAGGTCCTGACGATCGCCGTGCAGAACACCGTGGACTACGCCGACCTCGGCACCGCCACATCAGGTGTCACGTTCTTCCGTACGCTCGGCAGCTCGTTCGGCACCGCCGTGTTCGGGACCATCTACGCCAACACCCTGGGCCCCGCGCTGGAGAAGGCCGTCGCGGAGGCCGCACGGGCCACCGGGGCCGATCCGGAGCAGCTGGCGAAGGCGGCCCAGAGCCCCCAGGGCGTCCACGCGCTCGAACCGGCGGCGGCCGGCCCGATCGTCGAGGCCTACGCGCACGCGCTGCACACGGTGTTCCTGTGGACGGTGCCGGTGGCCGGGATCGGCTTCGTCGTCGCGCTCTTCCTCAAGGAGGTCCGGCTGCGCGACAGCGCCCGCGCGGCGTCGACGGACATGGGCGACGGCTTCGCCTCACCGGCCACGGCCTCCGGCGATTCGGCCAAACTGCTGGAGCTGGCGGTCGGGAAGCTCGTACGGAACATGGGACCGGAGACGGCGCGGGCGATCGTGAACGCCTCGGACACCCGGCTGGACATCGCGGGTGCGTGGGCGGTGATGCAGGTGGAGATCATGACCCGTACGGTCGGCCACGCGAGCCTCGGGCTCATCGCCTCGCGCCGCGCCCTGCCGCCGGAGGTCCTGGTGCCGGTCTTCGACCGGATGGAGCAGGAGGGGTACCTGACGCGCGAGGGCGCCTTCTTCACGCTGACGCCGGCGGGGCAGCGGGAGGCGGCGACCCTCTCGAAGGCGTGGGGGGACTGGCTCGGCGGCGAACTGGAGAAGGACCGTGGCCGCCCGCGGAGCGAGGAACTCCGGGCGGCGGCCGACGCGATCGCGAAGCGGCTGCTCGTGGAGGACCTGAGCGAGGGCTACTTCGGGCAGAAGGCCCCGGCGGGGCTGTGACCCGCGACCGCGGTCACAGTCCGGCCGACCGGCCGCTGGTGATGCGGCTCCACAGGGAACGCGTCGCGCCGAAGCCGCTCTCGTGCACCCAGACGTGGGTGCAGGACGGGCACTGCAGGTGCAGCAGGCTGCCGGTGTTGGTGAGCAGGTAGCGCCAGTGCGCGGAGCACGTGCGCTGCTCCTCGCAGGGCGCACAGCCGCGGGCGTCGTCGCAGCCCGGGCAGGCCACCCAGGCGCGTCGCCCGGGGTCCGCCTGCGGGTCAAGCGGCAGCATGGCCGTCCCCGCGCGGGGCGAGCACGCCGGCGGCGACCAGGCCGTCGTAGACGCGCTGCTGCTCGGCGTCGAGGCCGGAGTACAGCAGGTCGTACGCCGCCTCCTCACCGCGCAGAACCTCGATCGGGTCCCAGTCGGGGCCGAGGGCGGCCATGACCTGGGCCCGCCGGAGGACCTCCTGAGCGGTGAGGTCGACGGTGAAGTCGACCAGCTCGGGGGTGCCCGGTTCGGTGGGGGGTGTGGGATGGTGTGGGGCCATACGTCAGAACTTAGGTATGCCTTCCTTCCCGTGGCAAGAGGGGGTGGGAGATGTCACAGCCGGCCGTTCGGCGGGGGTCACCGTTCCCTTTGCCGGTTCGGCAACAGATTTTGCCGAGCGGCTGGGCGGGCCACACCCTCGGCGGTATGGACAACGCAAGGGACAACACGCTGACGAGCTCTTTCGACGTGGTGGTCGTGGGCGGCGGGACCGCCGGACTCGCGGGGGCGCTGACCCTGGCCCGGGCCCGCCGTTCGCTGCTGGTGCTGGATTCCGGCAGCCCGCGCAACGCTCCCGCCGCTCACCTGCACGGCTACCTGGGCCGGGACGGGGCGAGTCCTGCGGAGCTGCTGGCCGTGGGGCGGGCCGAGGTCACCGGGTACGGGGGCGAGATCCGTTCCGGGGCGGCCGGCACCGCGCTCGCCGCCGACCGGCTGCCCGGCGGCGGCTTCCTCGTGCGGTGCGCCGACGGGTCCGCGGTCCGGGCCGGCCGGCTGCTGATCGCCACCGGGCTGGTGGACGAGCTGCCGGAGCTGCCGGGGCTCCGGGAGCGCTGGGGGCGGGACGTGCTGCACTGCCCGTACTGCCACGGCTGGGAGGTCCGCGACGAGCCGGTCGCGGTGCTGGCCACCGGCCCGCTCGCCGTGCACCAGGCGCAGATGTGGCGGAACTGGACCGACCGCGTGACCCTGCTGACCCACACCCGGCGGCTCACCGACGAGGAGCGGGAGCTGCTGTCCGCACTCGGTGTCGCGGTGGCGGAGGGCGAGGTGACCGGCCTCGACATCGCCGACGACCGGCTGGCCGGGGTGGTCCTGGCCGGTGGCGCGGCCGTGGCGTGCACGGCGCTCGTGGTGGCCCCGAGGTTCACCGCCCGCGCCGGGGTTGCGGCCGGCCTCGGGCTGCCCGTCGCCACCGTGGAGCGGGCCGGAGCGGCGATCGGCACCTGTCTGGAGGCCGATCCGGTGAGCGGGGCCACCGCGCTGCGCGGCGTCTGGGCCGCCGGGAACGTGGCCGGCCCCATGGAGCAGCTGGCCGGGGCGGCCGCGGCCGGGGTCCGCGCGGCCGTGGCGATCAACACCGACCTGATCGAGGAGGAGGGCCGGCGGGCCCTCGAAGCCCACCGCGCCGCCCGGGGGAGCGCGGGCGGGGCGTAGCCCGTCGGACAGGTGTGCGGGTTTCGGTCAGGGCGGGCCCGTGCAGGCTCTGAGCAGTCTGATCTTCGTACCGTTCATCGGCTCAGAGGCTCGGGGGGCTTGCAATGGCACATGTGCTGGTCATCGGCGGAGGTGTCGGAGGGCTGGCGACCGCGCTGCTCGCGGCGCGGTACGGACACACCGCCGAACTGTTCGAGCGCGATACGCGCGCACCCGGTGCCGCGCTCGACCGGGACTTCTTCGGATGGCACCGGCCGGGCGTCCCGCAGGCCGCGCAGCCGCACGCCCTGCTCGGCGCGGCCCGTACCGTCCTGCGGCAGGAACTGCCCGACGTCCACGCGGAGATGCTGCGGCTCGGGGCCCGCGAGCGGCACGAGCTGGACTGGTTCGACGTACGCCCGCCGGAGCGGCCCGGCGACGAGGACCTGGTGATGCTCCAGGCCCGGCGCATCGTGCTGGAGAGTGCTCTGGCCACCGCGCTGCGCGCGGAACCGGGGGCCGTCATGCACCACGGGGAGCCGGTGACCGGGCTGCTGGCCGAGCCGAGGGGCTCCGCCGTACGCGTGCGGGGCGTGACCACGCAGGCCGGTGCGTACGCGGGGGACCTCGTCGTGGACGCGGGCGGGCGGCGCGGCGGCGTCGAGCGACTGCTGCCCGCGGCGGGCTGCCGGCCGGCCGTCGTGGAACGGCACCGCACGGGGCTGGCGTACTTCTGCCGCTGGTACCGGCTGCCAGAGGGGATGGAGGAGGGGCCGCGCCGGCCCTGGGCGGTGACCGGCGGCGCCTTCGCCGGGTGCGCCGTCTTCCCGGCCGACAACCGGCTGTTCGCCGTGACCCTGTTCGTCCACACCCAGGACACCACTCGCTCCGCGCTGCGCGATCCCGCCGTGTTCGAGGCCGCCGCGCGCGCCTTTCCGCCGGGTGCGGCCTGGCTGGAGCTGGGCGCCGAACCGCTGTCGGGCGTACTGGCCACGGCGAGCCTGGACAACCGGTGGAGCGCGCTGGTCGACGAGCGGGGGCCGGTGGCGACCGGACTGGTGCCGGTCGGGGACGCGATCGCGCACACCAACCCGACGCTGGGGCAGGGCACCTCGCTGGCGCTGTGGGCCGCGAGCCGGGTGGCCCGTACGGCGCACCAGGACGCGGGGTCGGTGCGGTTCGCCGCTGCGTACCACGCGTGGGCCGTGCGGACCCTGAAGCCGTGGTTCGACTTCCAGGTGGCGGCGGACGCGGCCATCGGCGAGCGGTTCGCGACGCGGGCCGGGCGGCGGACGGACTCGGCGCGCGTGGTGGCCGCGCTGTTCGAGTGCGCGCTGGAGGACCCCGAGGTGATGCGGGCCCGGGCGCGGGTGCGGCACCTGGCCGAGCCGCCGGAGCGGGCGTACGCGGACCCGCAGGTGCGAGC
Organism: Streptomyces sp. NPDC090741; assembly: GCF_044769045.1. Lineage (NCBI taxonomy): Bacteria > Bacillati > Actinomycetota > Actinomycetes > Kitasatosporales > Streptomycetaceae > Streptomyces > Streptomyces sp. NPDC090741. Next base: position 195,196 of record NZ_JBIVXF010000003.1, read on the forward strand.
CCGGGTGGAGCGCTGGCTGGCGGCCCGGCCCGGGTACGCGCCGCACGCGGTGGGGCCGGACCGGGAGGAGTGGGAGAGGCTGATCTACGACCCGGCGGTCGGGCCGAGGACATCGGCGAGGTCGTAGCCGACGACCTCTTCGAGCTGGGCGTACGTACAGCTCTGCGGTTCGCGGTCGGGCCGCCAGCGGCGGAACTGGGCCGTGTGCCGGAAGCGGTCGCCCTCCATGTGGTCGTAGGCGACCTCGCAGACGCGCTCGGGGCGCAGCGGCACCCAGGAGAGGTCCTTCTTGCCGGTCCAGCGGCTCTGCGCGCCGGGCAGCCGGGCGCTCTCGTGCGCGGACTCCTCGGCCCAGGCGGCCCAGGGGTGCCCGGTGGTGTCGTCCATCCGCAGCGGTGCGAGCTCGTCCACCAGCTCGGCGCGGCGCTTCATCGGGAAGGCGGCGCAGACCCCCACGTGCTGGAGGGCGCCGTGGGCGTCGTACAGGCCCAGGAGCAGCGATCCGACAATCGGACCGCTCTTGTGGAAACGGAAACCCGCGATGACGAGGTCGGCCGTACGCTCGTGCTTGATCTTGAACATGAGACGGGCATCGGGCCGGTAGGGGAGATCGAGCGGTTTGGCGACCACCCCGTCGAGCCCGGCGCCCTCGAACCGCTCGAACCACTCCTGCGCGAGCGCGGGGTCGGTGGTCGCGGGCGCGAGGTGAACGGGGGGCCGAGCGGTGGACAGGGCTTCGGTGAGGGCGTTGCGGCGGTCGGCGAGCGGGGTGTCGAGGAGCCCCTCGTCGCCGAGCGCGAGCAGATCGAAGGCGACGAAGCTGGCGGGGGTCGTCCGCGCCAGCATGTCGACACGGGACTGCGCGGGATGGATCCGCTCGGTCAGCCGGTCGAAGTCCAGCCGCCCGCCGTGAACGATGACGATCTCACCGTCCACCACGCAGCGGGCCGGCAGGTTGTCCTTCAGCGCGGTCACCAGCTCGGGAAAGTACCGGGTCAGGGTCTTGCCGGTGCGGCTGCCGATCTCCACCTCGTCGCCGTCGCGGTGCACGATGGCCCGGAAGCCGTCCCATTTGGCCTCGTACTGCATGCCCGGTGGGATCTTGGCCACCGACTTGGCGAGCATCGGCTTCACGGGCGGCATCACGGGCAGATCCATGTCTTAGATTCTGCGGTGGTACGTCCCTGCCCGCCCGGTATGCGCACCAGGCGGGGGCCGCCTACCGTGGCGCACATGGGTGCATCCGGTAATGCCATCGAGCTGGACGCGGGCGGGCGCACCGTGCGGCTGTCCAGCCCGGACAAGGTCTACTTCCCCGAGCGGGGCCTGACGAAGCTGGACGTGGCGCAGTACTACCTGTCGGTGGCCGACGGGATCACGCGCGCCCTGCGCAACCGGCCCACCACCCTGGAGCGCTACCCCGAAGGGGTGGAGGGCGAGTCCTTCTTCCAGAAGCGGGCCCCGAAGAACCTGCCCGACTGGATCCCGACCGCCCACATCGAGTTCCCCAGCGGGCGGACGGCCGACGAGATCTGCCCGACCGAGCCGGCCGCCGTGCTGTGGGCCGCCAACCTGGGCTGCCTCACCTTCCACCCCTGGCCGGTGCGGCGCGAGGACACCGACCGTCCCGACGAACTGCGCATCGACCTGGACCCGCAGCCGGGCACCGACTACCACCACGCGGTGATCTGCGCCCACGAACTGCGCGACGTACTGGAGGACCTGGGCCTGCGCGGCTGGCCCAAGACCTCCGGCGGGCGCGGTCTGCACGTCTTCGTCCCGATCGAACCGCGCTGGACCTTCACCGAGGTCCGGCGCTGCGCGATCGCGATCGGCCGCGAGCTGGAACAGCGGATGCCCGGCAAGGTGACCACGGCGTGGTGGAAGGAGGAGCGCGGCGAGCGGATCTTCGTCGACTACAACCAGACCGCCCGCGACCGCACGATCGCCTCCGCGTACTCCGTACGCCCGCGCCCGCACGCCCCCGTCTCGGCCCCACTGCGCTGGGACGAGATCGACTCGGCCGAGCCCCGCGACTTCGACATCACCACGATGCCGGCGCGCTACGCCGAGCTCGGCGACCTGCACGCGGACATGGACGACCACGCCTTCACCCTGGATGCGGCCCTGGAACTGGCCGAGCGCCACGAACACGACCACGGCCTCGGCGACATGCCCTACCCGCCGGACTACCCGAAGATGCCGGGCGAACCCAAGCGCGTCCAGCCGAGCCGGGCGAAGCACGAGGACTGAGCGTGCTGTCGGTGGCGGGTGCCATGCTCGTAGGGAGGACGGAAGGAGTACGGGTCATGCTCACGACGGACTACACGGGCGGCTCACCGAACTGGGTCGACCTCGGCACGCCCGACCTCGACGGCGCGGCCGGGTTCTACACCGGACTGTTCGGCTGGGACTACCGGCCGGGCGGCGAGGAAGCCGGCGGATACGCGATGTTCCAGCTCGACGGCGAGACGGTGGCCGGCGGCATGGCCGTCGCGCCGGAGGAGGTCCGATCGGCCTGGACGCTGTACTTCCAGAGCCCCGACGCGGACGCCACGGCGGCTGCCGTGGTCAAGGCGGGCGGCACGGTGGCGGTCGAACCCCGGGACGTCATGGGCCTCGGCCGGATGGCGATCTTCGCCGACCCGGCGGGGGTCACGTTCTCGGTCTGGCAGCCCGGCAGGATCGAAGGCCTCGGCGCGGTGACCGACGTCGGCACCCTGTGCTGGACCGAGCTGTACACGGGTGATGTGCCGGCGGCCGCCGCCTTCTACGGCTCGGTCTTCGGGTGGGAGATCAGCGAGATGCCGTTCGAGGGCGGCTCGTACACGGTGGTCAAGGCGGCGGGCGCGTCCGACGAGGCGGCCTTCGGCGGCCTGGTCCCGATCGGGGCCGACCCGGTGGAGGACGCCGAACGCCCCTACTGGACCCCGTACTTCGAGGTCGCCGACTGCGACGTGACGGCGGCCAGGGCGGAGGAGTCGGGCGGCAAGGTCCGGCTGTCGCCGGTGTCCATGGAGGGCGTGGGCCGCTTCGCGAAGCTGGCGGACCCCTACGGCGCGCGGTTCGCGGTCATCGCCAGCGCCCCCGCGCCCGGGGCGTGAGAGCGCGCGGCCGGCAGCGAAGCGGTGTTGATCAGGCGTTGATCGGACGTCCATCGGCGGCGATGAGTATCTCCGGCATGTCGATGAACACCGCCACCACCACCGCAGCACCCGCCTGGTACGACCTCGCCCTGTGCGCCCAGACCGGCCCGGGCTTCTTCTTCCCGGAGCCCGGCTCGTCCCTGCGGGACGCGAAGCGGCTGTGCGGGGCCTGCGAGGGCCGCGCGGCATGCCTGGAGTACGCCCTGGCCAACGACGAGCGATTCGGCGTCTGGGGCGGCCTCTCGGAGTCGGAGCGCCTCGCCCTGCGCCCGCGCGGCTGACAGGGCCCGACCCGCCGGGCAGTGCCCGACACCGCCGGGGCAGCGCGAAACCCTGGCAGGGCGGGCCCGTGCCAGGGTTTCGAGGCGCTCTGGGGCGCTCTGGGGCGCCTCTGCGGCGGTCAGGCCTTGCGGGCCGCGATACGCGCCGCGCGGGCGGCCAGGCGCTCGTCGAACTTGCGGGCCTCGGAGTCCAGGCCGTTCATGAAGAGCCCGAGCTCCTCCTGGGCCTTCTGGCCCTCCGGGCCGAGACCGTCGATGTCCATGATCTTCAGGAAGCGGATCACCGGGCTCAGCACGTCGTCGTGGTGGATCCGCAGGTTGTAGACCTCGCCGATCGCCATCTGCGCGGCCATGCGCTCGAAGCCGGGCATGCCGTGCCCGGGCATCCGGAAGTTGACCACGACGTCCCGCACGGCCTGCATCGTCAGGTCCGGGGCGATCTCGAAGGCCGCGCCCAGCAGGTTGCGGTAGAAGATCATGTGCAGGTTCTCGTCCTGCGCGATACGGGCCAGCATCCGGTCGCAGACCGGGTCACCGGACTGGTGGCCGGTGTTGCGGTGCGAGATGCGGGTCGCGAGCTCCTGGAAGGCCACGTACGCCACCGAGTGCAGCATCGAGTGCCGGTTGTCGGACTCGAAGCCCTCCGACATGTGCTGCATGCGGAACGCTTCCAGCTTGTCCGGGTCCACGGCGCGCGAGGCCAGCAGGTAGTCGCGCATCACGATGCCGTGGCGGCCCTCCTCGGCCGTCCAGCGGTGCACCCAGGTGCCCCAGGCGCCGTTGCGGCCGAAGAGCGTGGCGATCTCGTGGTGGTAGCTGGGGAGGTTGTCCTCGGTCAGCAGGTTCACGACCAGCGCGATCTTGCCGATGTCGGTGACCTTGGACTGCTCCGGCTCCCACGCCTCGCCGTCCTCGAAGAAGCCCGGGAAGTTCCGGCCGTCGCTCCACGGGACGTACTCGTGGGGCATCCAGTCCTTGGTGACCTTCAGATGGCGGTTGAGTTCCTTCTCGACCACCTCTTCCAGCGCGTACAGCAGCTTGGCGTCGGTCCACGCCTCCGAGCTGCCGAGGTGGGGAGAGGTGATTGTCACGGGTGCTCCTGAGGACAAAGCGAAATACCTACGGTTCCGTAGCCTACGAATCCGTAGGTTAAGCGGAGCGTGAGGACCAGCCAAGCCCCAGGCGTTCATATGACCGGTTACATCCCGTTATCTGTGCAGTTTGAGGGCGCGCGGGAAGGACCCGCCCGAGCGAAAGTCGCCCCGGCAGGTGGCCCGCGACACCCGCCTTGACGGCGAGCATCGCGGCTGCGGAGTCACTCGTGCCAGAGGGCCTCGCGCACCTCCTCGGCCGTGGTCGGCTTCAGCTCGCCGTCGAGCAGCAGCCACCGGGTGATCCCGATCGACTCCAGGAACGGCACGTCGTGGCTGGCCACCAGCAGTGCGCCTTCGTACGACCCCAGCGCGTCCGTGAGCTGCCGTACGCTCGCCAGGTCCAGGTTGTTCGTCGGCTCGTCCAGCATCAGCAGCTGCGGAGCCGGCTCCGCCAGCAGCAGTGCCGCCAGCGCCGCCCGGAACCGCTCGCCGCCCGACAGGGTGCCGGCCGGCCGGTCCGCCCGGGCGCCCCGGAACAGGAAGTGCGCGAGCCGCGCCCGGATCAGGTTGTTCGAGGCCTGCGGGGCGAAGCGGGCCACGTTCTCCACCACCGACCGGCTCTCGTCGAGCACGTCCAGCCGCTGCGGCAGGAACCGCGTCGGCACATGCGTGATCGCCTCACCGGACGCCGGGGCGAGCGCGCCCGCGATCGTGCGCAGCAGGGTCGTCTTGCCGCTGCCGTTGCGGCCCACGAGCGCGATCCGCTCCGGACCGCGCAGCTCCCACTCGCCCTCGGCCCGGGCCCCGTGCGCCAGGTGCACGTTGCTCAGGGTCAGGACCCGGCGCCCCGGCGGGACCTGGGTGGCGGGCAGCTCGATCCGGATCTCGTCGTCGTCCCGGACCGCCTCCGCCGCCTGGTCCAGCCGCTCCTTCGCCTGCGCCAGCTTCTCGGTGTGCAGGATGCGGTGCTTGCCGGCCGACTCCTGCGCCGCGCGCTTGCGGGCGCCCATGACGATCTTCGGCTCGCGCTTCGTGTCGTACATCTTCTGGCCGTACCGCTTGCGCCGCGCCAACTTCAGGTGAGCGTCGGACAGTTCCCGCTTCTGCCGCTGCACGTCGGCCTCCGCGACCCGGACCATTCGCTCGGCCGCGTCCTGCTCGGCGGCGAGCTGCTCCTCGTACGCCGTGAAGTTCCCTCCGTACCAGCGGACTTCGCCGTCGTGCAGGTCGGCGATCTGGTCGACCCGCTCCAGCAGCTCCCGGTCGTGGCTGACCAGCAGCAGCACCCCGGACCAGGACTCGACCGCCGCGTACAGCCGGCGCCGGGCCCGCAGGTCCAGGTTGTTCGTCGGCTCGTCCAGCAGCAGGACGTCGGGGCGGGCGAGCAGCAGGGCGGCGAGGCGCAGCAACACGCATTCGCCGCCCGACAGTTCACCGACCGTACGGTCCAGGCCGATCCGGGCGAGCCCGAGCTGGTCGAGGGTGGCCAGGGCCCGTTCCTCGACGTCCCAGTCGTCGCCGACCGCGGCGAAGTTCGCCTCGGTGGCCTCGCCCGCCTCGATGGCGTGCAGGGCGGCACGGACGGTGTGGATGCCGAGCGCCTCGTCCACGCGCAGGGCGGTGTCGAGGGTGACGTTCTGCGGGAGGTGGCCGACCGTGCCGGCAACGGACAACTGGCCTTCGGACGGCGTCAGTTCACCCGCGATGAGCTTCAGCAGGGTGGACTTCCCGCAACCGTTGAGCCCGATCAGGCCGGTACGGCCGGGGCCGACGGCCAGCTGGAAGTCCTCGAAGGCGGGAGTGCCGTCGGGCCAGTCGAAGGACAGGGCGGAGCAGGTGATGAATGCAGGGGTATGGCTCATGGAGGCCTCCAGGTTGCGTGAGTGGTACGTGCAACGCGGGGAGACAGCCGACGGTGGGATCCGGTGGCGGATCGGTGGGATCGGTCGGTGTCTCGAACCTCAGAAGAGCAATGTCCTGCTCCGTTTCGACGGCAGTGGGGCGTCGACGAAGCTACGGGCGGCCGGAGCCGCCCGCAATCGAATTAACCGCGGGAGGGGGCGGGGCCGGGTCTCAGTGCGGGTCGCGCATCAGCTCGGCCAGGCTGTGGTCCATGTCGAGGTACAGGTGCTCCAGACCCGGCGGCACGACCGCCGCGGCCCGCTCCAGGAACCGGTGCAGCTCGGCCGTCAGCATCAGCACGATCGCCACGCCCTCGGGGGCGTGGAACTCGATCGTGGTCCGGTCGATGTCGTACGGCCGCACCCGCACGTCGCCGCACCCCGTCGGGCGGTCCAGCCCCGATTCGAGGAGCTCGCGGGCGAACGTCCACGAAACCTCGATGCCTTCCAGGGTGGCCGGAGCGGGGAAGGCCATGCGCACGGCGAAGGGATCGGCACGGTCGTAGCAGAGCGTGACGGGTACGGTCTCGACCTTCGGGGCGGTGGCGACCAGACGGGCCTGCACGGCCTGCTCGATAACAGTGATCAAGGCTCGCTCCCTTGCGGCGGATCTGCTGCCGGGCGTGGGGTGAAGCCCGACAACCGGATAGACGCCGGAATCGGCAAATCCGTGCATGCGAACTGACGTGAGCTGTGTCACCGATTGGCTGGAACGCGTCCGTTTGATCGCACAGAGTGACGGGGGGAGGGGCGCGGGTGAAGGGGCCTCAGTCGCTGCCGCACGCCCCGGAGTGGTCGCAGAACGGCTGGTTCCCGCTCACTCCACAGGCGCAAAGCATCGCCCTGGTCTCGCGTCGGACGGTCCCTTCGGGGGTCGTCACGCGCAGATCGCCGCGCATCACGAGCTGGCCGGCGGGCGACCGTACGACCGTGGTCGGCCGGTCCGGCTCCTCGGCCGGCCCGTCGTCGGCGAGCCGGTACTGGAGCGCACCCGAGGGGCACCGGCGGATCACCTCGGCGACCCGCTCCGGCTCGGCGCCGTCCGGCTGCACCCACGGACGCTTCCCCGAGTCGAACACCTCGGGGAGGCCGCGCACGCATTCGGCGGCGTGCAGGCACCGCCCGGTGTCGTAGGTGACGGTGATGCGCTTGCCGTCGTAGGCCTTGGGTTCCTTGGATGGCATGGCCTCAGCGTAGGAACGCGGCGGCACGGACGCACCCTGGACGCCGAATCCGGTCTGCATTAGCTTCCGGCGCCATGAGACTTCTTGGAGTTGGCATGTGCGCGGCGGCTCTGGCGGTGGGTCTGCTGGCCGCCCCGGCGCACGCGGAGAACCTGGACGACGTGCAGGGCTTACGGGACGGGCGCGCGGGCTGGGCGCTGAAGGACACCGGCAAGGACGCCCGGTTCCGCGGGCTGGCGGCGGTCAGCCGCTCCACGGCCTGGGTGGCCGGCTCCAAGGGCACGGTGCTGCGCACGGTGGACGGCGGCCGCAGCTGGCGTGACGTCTCACCGCCGGGCGCGGTCGCGGAGGGCCTGGAGCTGCGCGACATCGAGGCCTTCGACGCGCGGCGCGCGGTGGCCCTGTCCATCGGGGAGGGCGAAGCCTCGCGGGTGCTGCGCACCGAGGACGGCGGCGCCACCTGGACCGAGGCCTTCCGCAACCCCGACCCGCGGGCCTTCTACGACTGCCTCACCTTCTTCGACTCCCGCCACGGGCTGGCCATGAGCGACCCGGTGGACGGCAAGTTCCGGGTCCTGTCGACGGACGACGGCGGCCGCAACTGGGCGGTGCTGCCGAGCACGGGGATGCCCGACGCCCTGCCGGGCGAGGCGGGCTTCGCGGCCAGTGGCCAGTGCCTGGTGAACGCCGGGTCGCGCGACGTATGGCTGGCCACGGGCGGCGGCGCGGTCGCCCGGATCCTGCACTCGGCGGACCGCGGCCGCACCTGGCGGGTCGCCGAGTCGGGCATCCCGGCGGGAGACCCGGCCAAGGGGGTCTTCGCCCTGGCCTTCCGCGACCGTACGACGGGCCTCGCGGTCGGCGGCGACTACCGCACCGGCGAGGCCTCCCCGCAGGCAGCCGCGGTATCGGCGGACGCGGGTCGCACCTGGCACCCGGCTTCGACCCCGCCACCCGCCTACCGCTCGGGCGCGGCCTGGCTCCCGCACCTGCGCTCCGCGGCCCTGGCGGTGGGCCCGACGGGCACGGACGTGACGACGGACGGGGGCAGGACGTGGCGGGCATTGGCCGAGGGCTCGTTCGACACGGTCGACTGCGCGGGTGACGGCGGCTGCTGGGCGGCGGGGGAGAAGGGGAGGGTGGGGAGGCTGGAGGGGGTTTGAGGGGAGGCCGAGTAATTGGGGTCGGGCGAGGCCGGTCGGGGCTTCGGGGGCGGGTCCATGTGCTCGGGGCCGGTCGGGGTTTCGGGGGTCGGGCCCCTGTCGTTCGGGGTCGGGAGGGGCGGTCGGGGTTTCGGGGGTCGGGGCCCTGTCGTTCGGGGTCGGTGGTGTGTCCGGGGGCGTCCCGTCAGTCCACTGTCCTTCCGTGTCGGGTCGGTCCGTCAAGGGCGCTCACTTCGTTCGCGTCGCTTCGCGATGGCCTTCGGCCACCCTTGACCGACCGCCCCGCCCCGGAATGCCATAAGACTGCCGGGAAGCCCCCGAAGGAATGGCCGGGAGGTCAACCGACCAGGAGCGGCCGAGTCACAGATGCCGACCAGGACCTCCCTGTCCATCCGCACCCAGCCCACCAGGACCACAAAGCCCAGCCGGTGACGGGGCGCGGGGAGGGCCAACCTGCACCAGACAGCGATGAGATGACGATGTAGCCCCCGGGACGCGTCAGATCGCTACGCGCTCCTCATTTCTCAGCGTCCGACGACCGTCTGGGGCTGGGCGCGGTTGGTCTGCGGCCGAACGGGTCGACGACGGGGGCCGACGACGTTGCGGCCGGGTCATTGCAGCGGAGCGTCATAGGGTGGCCGTCGCTCGCAGGCGACGGAAGAAACGGACGTTCATGGCGTACGAACTACGGGACCGCGCGATCTTTGGTGCCACGTCCGCAACCACCGCCACCCACGACATCGGCCTGCTCGTGCTCCGGCTCGTCGTCGGCCTCACCATGGTCGGCCACGGCACGCAGAAGCTCTTCGGTTGGTTCAGCGGCCCCGGTTTCACCGCAACCGGCAAGGGTTTCTCGATGAGCGGCTACCCCGCCGGGAAGGCCATGGCCGCCATCGCCGGTCTCTCCGAGACCCTGGGTGGCCTGGGTCTCGCCCTCGGCCTGCTCACTCCGCTCGTCGGCGCGGCCTTGACCGGCACCTTCATCAACATCCTGGCAGTTCGGGGCTTGAGCGCCTTCTTCGCCCCCAAGGGTGTGGAACTCGAGTCCGTGCTCTTCGCCGCGGTCATCGCCCTCACCCTCACCGGGCCGGGCCGCTTCTCCGTCGACCACTTCCTCCCCGTCCTGCGCGAGTCGAGACCCCGCTACTCCGTTCTCGGACTGGCGCTGGGAGCCGTAGTGGGATTCGTCGTCCTTCTCATCCGTGACTGACCCACCTCCGTCCCGCCCGCTCGCCAAAACACCCCGAACGACCCGCAGTCGCGTCGTCGCGGAGTTCGTCCCGGTCGTGGGCGGCCTATGTCCAGCCCCGGACGGTCGTCGGACGCTGAGAAATGAGGAGCGCGTAGCGATCTGACGCGTCCTGGGGGCTGCATCGTCATCTCATCGCTGTCTGGTGCAGGTTGGCTCTCCCCGGGCCCCCGTCACCGGCTGGGCTTGGTGGTCCTGGTGGGCGGGGTGCGGATGGACAGGGGCGGGAGATCAGGATCTCTGACTCGGCCGCTCCTGGTCGGTTGACCTCCCGGCCATTCCTTCGGGGGCTTCCCGGCAGTCTTATGGCATTCCGGGGCGGGGCGGTCGGTCAAGGGTGGCCGAAGGCCATCGCGAAGCGACGCGAACGAAGTGAGCGCCCTTGACGGACCGACCCGACACGGAAGGACAGTGGACTGACGGGACGCCCCCGGACACACCACCGACCCCGAACGACAGGGCCCCGACCCCCGAAACCCCGACCGGCCCGCCCGACCCCGAAAAGACGGCCCCCGCCCCCGAAGCCCCCCACCCCACCCCTACGCCCCCGGGTTCTCCCGTACCGTCGCCAGGTCCGACGACGTCTTCGTCGCGATGAACTCCGTGATGCGGTACTCGCAGACGCCGGCCACGGTGAAGGGGTCCTCTGCCGCGATGCGCTCGACTTCCGCGCGGGAGACGCCCGCGGCGAGAATGATCCCGCCCTCGCGCGGGACCTTGCGGCCCGAGGCGAGGAAGACGCCCGAGGCGTAGTAGCCGTCCAGCCACGCGATGTGGGCGTCCAGCTCGTCTTCGACGGCCTCGATGGGTGCGGTGTAGGTGAGCTCCATGACGAACATGATCGTCAGGCTACTCTCGCACCATCATGACGAGTGTGAAGATCCCCGCCGGTGAGGCCGAGGCCCGGGCGATACAGGACGAACTGCGTAAGAGTGTGGTGCTCGACGAGGCCGGCCCGCCGCCCGGGCGCGGGCTGGTCGCTGGCGTGGACGTCGCCTACGACGACGAGCGCGACCTGGTCGCCGCCGCGGCAGTCGTCCTCGACGCCGCCACGCTGGAGGTCGTCGAGCAGGCGACCGCCGTCGGGCACGTCAGCTTCCCGTACGTGCCCGGGCTCCTCGCCTTCCGGGAGCTGCCCACCGTGCTGGCCGCGCTCGACTCCCTCACCGCCGCCCCCGACCTGGTCGTCTGCGACGGCTACGGGCTCGCCCACCCCCGCGGCTTCGGCCTCGCCTGCCACCTCGGGGTCGTCACCGGACTGCCGAGCATGGGCGTCGCGAAGAACCCCTTCACGTTCACGTACGAGGAGCCGGGGGACCGGCGCGGCGACGCGGCCCCGCTGGTCGCGGCCGACGGCGTCGTCGTCGGGCGGGCGCTGCGCACGCAGGACGGGATCAAGCCGGTGTACGTCTCCGTGGGCCACCGGATCTCGCTCGACACCGCCTGCGCCCACGCCCTCGCGCTGAGCCCGCGCTTCCGGATCCCCGAGTCCACCCGGCACGCCGACTCCCTCTGCCGACGCGCCCTGCGCGAAGCCTCCTGACCACCGGCCGGTTCAGCGAGCCGAGGCCACCCGGAACCGGATCCCCGCCTTCTGGAGCCGGTCCAGCAGAGCGTCGCCCATCGCCACCGCCGTGGTGAGCTGGCCGGCCCGCTCCGGCAGGGCGTCGTACGCGAGGCACAGCGCCGACTCCGCCAGCATCTTGGCGGTCTCCCCGTAGCCCGGGTCGCCGCCCGAGACCTCGGTGAACACCCGGCTGCCACCGCCCTCGCCCACGAAGCGGACCGTGAACCAGCTGCGCGCCCGCCGCTCCGCGTCCGGGCCCTGGCCCGCCTCCCAGCGGCTCATCAGCCACCGCCGCGCCGCCGGGAGCTGAGCCAGGGCCACCGCTCCGCCGACCGCCGCCGCACCGCCCACGGCTACCGGCAGGTGCTTCACCGAGGCGTACTGCCGATAGCGGAAGTCCGGCCCGTACCGCTCCAGCGCGGCTGCCGAGCGGGTCACGACGCGGTGGTCCAGGGTCGGCAGCGGCAGCGCCCACGTGCCGGTCTCCCGGCTGAACCGCGGCGCGCCCAGGGGGCTTCGTACGCGGCGCCCCGGCAGTCGGGGCTCGTGGAGGCGGCGCTCCTGCGCCGCGGCCAGGGTCTGCGGTCCGCGGCCCATGGCGGTCAGGGCGGAGGCCAGGGTTCCGCCGGAGAAGGTCGCATTGGAGCGCATGAACCCGTCCACCCGGAGCGGGACGCCCTCCGGCAGCTGCCCCACCGTGAAGTACGCGCCGAGGTCGGCCGGGATCGAGTCGAAGCCGCAGGCGTGCACGAGCCGCGCGCCGGTCTCCCGGGCCCGGGCGTCGTGCTCGACGTACATCCGGTCCACGAACTCCGGCTCGCCGGTGAGGTCCACGTAGTCCGTGCCCGCCGCGGCGCAGGCGGCGACCAGCTCCGCTCCGTACAGGACGTACGGTCCGACGGTCGTGGCCAGGACCCGGGTGGAGGCGGCCAGTTCCCGTACGGCCCGCGCGTCCCCGGCGTCCGCGCGCAGCAGGGGCAGCGACGCGCAGCCGGGGTCGAGCAGGGTCAGCCGCTCGCGCAGCCGCTCCAGCTTCCCGAGGTCGCGCCCCGCGAGGGCCCACCGGCAGTCGGCGGGGGCGTGCGCGGCGAGGTACTCGGCGGTCAGGGCCCCGACGAACCCGGTCGCCCCGAAGAGCACCACGTCGTAGGAACGTTCCCGATCCCGATCCCGTTCCCGTTCCCGTTCCCGATCCCGATCCCGGTCCCCGCCCCGTTCGCGCTCCGCAGCCTCGTCAGCCCGCCGAACCTCTTCGTCCATCACGGCTCCTCCCACTCCTGTCGGTGGCTGAGGCTAACCCCCGCGCCCCGTACGCAGAACAGCGCCCCGGGGGCGGCCTGGACGGCCGTTCCCGGGGCGCTGCGAGCGGCGCGGGGCGCGGTGGGTCAGTTCTCCTGGTACATCCCGAAGACGTCGACGATGAGGTCGGTGTCGCCGTCGCTCTGGTTCCAGAAGTCGACGAGGCCGGTGCCGCCGGTGCTCGCCTGGACCAGGTTCGGGACGGTCTTGCCGGTCGTCCAGTTCAGGGTGGAGGAGGTGGGCGGCGTCGGCTGGCTCGCCGCGTCGTTGTCGTACGCGTCCTGCGTGTTCGGGTCCGGGGAGACCGCGAGGAAGCCGCTGTCCCTGGTGTTGGTCACCGTGGTGTTGAGCACGAAGCCCGTGACGCCGTCACCGGGGTCGGACATCGCCGTGTAGATGTAGTCGCGGCCGGCCAGGGGGCCGTAGACCGGGTCCTGGGGGTCGCGGGTGTCGAGCATGCGCACCGGTGTGAACGGCAGGTACGAGCCCTTGCTCTGCGGGCTGTAGTAGCCGACGACGTCGACGATGATGTCGGCCGGGTTCCAGCCGCCGTTGCGGATGCTGATCTTGCCGTCGGGGCCGACCGGGACGATCACCGAGTTGGCGATGGTCTGACCGGTGGTGAAGTTCACGTTGGACGCGGTCGGGGCCTGCTGACCGCTCGGGTAGACGGTCAGGTGGCCGTCGCTGCGCGGGTTGGTGACGGTCACGTTGAGCGCCACGGCGGTGACGCCGGAGGCCGGCACCTGGCCCAGGCCGCTGATCTGGGTGCTGAAGGACCCGTACCCGGCGAGCTGGCCCTTGGCGGTGCCCGTGCCGCTGCGGGTGTCGACGAACCGCTGCGGCGCCAGCGGGGTGTAGCCGCTGGACGCCGTCTGCGTGAAGTAGCCGGTGACGTCGGCGATGAGGTCGACCGACTCCCAGCCGCCGTTGTACAGGTTGACGTAACCGTTCGGGCCGACCGGCACGATGACCAGGTTCGGGACCGTCTGGCCGGGGACGAAGTTGACGTTCGAGGTGCTCGGACGGTCGTCGCCGTCGGCGAAGGCGGTGACGTGGCCGCCGCTGGTGGTGCCGGTGACGGTGACGTTGAGGACCACTGCGGTCACGCCGGCGGGGATGGAGCCGTTCCCGCCGATCTTCAGGTGCGCGGAGGTGTACGCGGCGACCTTGGCGGCCTTCGGGGCGCCGGTGCCGTTGCGGGTGTCCAGCAGACGGGTCGGGCCGTACGGGGTGTAGTCCGAGCCCGCGGTCGTGAACGCCACCTCGTTGGTGACCGAGGTGTTGGCCGCCTTGTCCGTCACGGTGACCTTGACGGTGTAGGTGCCGAGCTCCGCGTAGGTGTGCTCGGAGTTCACGACCTGAGTGCCGGAGGCCGAGGCGGTGGTGGTGGCCCCGTCGCCCCAGGCGATGCTGATGTCGAGCGGGGTGGCCGCGCTGGTGACGGAGCTGTCCAGCGCGACCGTGTGCGCGGAAAGGGCGAACGCGTCCAGGCCGACCGCGAGGGTCGGGTTGGCGGCGCCGGCGGTCTCCGCCATGGGAGCGGCCGCGAGCTTGCCCGTGGGGACCGGTGCGCTCTGCCGGATCGACCGGTTCGCCGGGCTGGAGAACTTGGTGGTGTCCTTCAGCCCGTCCTGGGCCAGGTCGGGCTTGCTGATGCCCTGGGCATCGCCTGAGTCCGCGCCGGCCGCGTGGGCCATGCCCGGTATGAGAGAAATGCCGGCCGCGAAGACGGCCGCAGATGCTGCGAGTCGGCGGTAGGACACCGAGCCCCCTATGTTCCGTGAGCCCTTGGCCAGGGCTGAAAGCTCGCTCAGATTACATAGCTCCTGACCTTCCGCTTAAGGCCCCCCGCCTTAATTTCACGCGCCTTCGGGAACTACCTCGACAGCAGCCTGAAAATCGTATCCCGGCTGCTGTGATCAGGGGTTTCGTGTTCTCTGATCAGTTGTCCGGGTAGGCCCCGAAAAGGCCGACGGCGGGGCCGATGTCGCCGTCGTTCCGGTTCCGGTAGTCGATGGCGCGGGTCGGGAGGCCCGATGGCCCCGGCGGGAAAGGCCGTTGTCGGGTTCCCGGTGTCCGTTTCCCGGTTCCCGGCCCGTGTCAGGGGGCGGCGCTAGCGTGGAGAGGGACTGTCCGTGCGGGCGCGTATGAGCTGTGGTGAAGGAGGCGTCGATGAAGGCTGCGGTGCGCAAGTGGGAGGCGGTGCGGGAGTTTGCCCGGGGGCTGCCGGAGGCCGTGATGGAGTTTCCCTGGGGGCCCGAGGACTGCGTCGTGAAGGTCAACAAGAAGATCTTCGTGTTCCTGGGCGGCGTCGACGGCCCGCGGTCGCCCGGGTTCTCCGTGAAGCTCAAGGACGAGGCGCTGCACGGCCACGCCATGACCGCGCCGGGGGCGGAGCCGACCGGGTACGGGCTGGGGAGGGCCGGCTGGGTCTCCGTGCCCTTGGGGGAGAAGGGGGCGCCGCCCCTCGACGTGCTGTGCGAGTGGGTGGAGGAGAGCTACCGCACGGTCGCCCTCAAGCGGCACCTGAAGGAACTCGACGGGCGGCTCGACGCGAGCCCCGACGCGCGAAACGAGTCAACCGGCTAAGCGGTTGCTCTTGTGCTGAGTGGAACGCGTTCCTAGCATCTCTGGTGTTACATCAGTTGTGTCACACAATGGCGCGCGCCACGGATGCTACGGATGCTGGGGGCTCGATGGCAGTGACAGGGAACGTGCCCGGCAGGCCCACGACCACGGGGCCGGCGGCCGGCGGCGGCCCGCTCGCGGGCGTGCGCGTCGTCGAACTGGCGGGCATCGGCCCGGGCCCGTTCGCCGCCATGCTCCTCGCCGACCTGGGGGCCGACGTCGTACGGGTGGACCGGCCCGGCGGCGGCGGGCTCGCGGTCAACCCCGCGTACGACGTCACCAACCGCGGCAAACGCTCCGTCCTGGTCGACCTGAAGTCCGCCGAGGGCCCCGCCCGCGTACTGGACCTCGTCGAGCGGGCCGACGTGCTGATCGAGGGCTTCCGCCCCGGCGTCGCCGAGCGGCTCGGCGTCGGACCCGCCGACTGCCACGCCCGCAACCCGCAGCTCGTCTACGGCCGGATGACCGGCTGGGGCCAGGACGGCCCGCTCGCGCACACCGCCGGGCACGACATCGCGTACATCGCCGTCACCGGCGCACTCGGCATGATCGGGAATCCGGACGAGGCGCCGGCCGTCCCCGCCAACCTCGTCGGGGACTACGCGGGAGGCTCGCTCTACCTGGTGATCGGCGTGCTCGCGGCCCTCCAGCACGCCCGCACCCCCGGCGGCGCCGGCCAGGTCGTCGACGCGGCCATCGTCGACGGCACCGCCCACCTCACCGCCATGATCCACGGCATGATGGCGGCCGGCGGCTGGCAGGACCGGCGCGGGGCCAACCTCCTCGACGGCGGCTGCCCGTTCTACGGCACGTACGAGACCTCCGACGGCGGGTACATGGCGGTCGGCGCGCTGGAGCAGCAGTTCTACGACACCTTCGTCGAGCTGCTCGGCATCAGGGACGAGGCCCCGGCCCGCAAGGACCTGGCCCGCTGGGGCGAGCTCCGCGAGGCCGTCGCCGCCCGCTTCAAGTCCCGTACGCGCCAGGAGTGGACGGCGGTGTTCGAGGGCTCCGACGCGTGCGTGGCGCCCGTGCTCTCCCTGCGCGAGGCGCCGCAGCACCCGCACCTCGCCGCCCGCGCCACCTTCACCGACTTCGGCGGGATCACCCAGCCCGCCCCCGCGCCCCGGTTCTCGGCCACCCCGGCCGCGGTCACCGCGGGCCCCGCTCTGCCGGGCGCGCACACCGAATCCGTGGCCCGCGACTGGGACGTACCGGCCCTGCTCCCGAAAGAGGTCTGATGGAACTGTCCATGATGCTCGACTACGCCGGGGACCCGCGCCGGGCCGCCGACGAGGCGGCGGCGCTGGAAGCGGCCGGGCTCGACGCCGTGTGGGTCGCCGAGGCCTGGGGCTTCGACTCCCCGACGATCATGGGCTACCTCGCCGCCCGCACCGAGCGGATGAAGATCGGCTCGGCCATCCTCAACGTCTACTCGCGTACCCCGGCCCTCATCGCCCAGACGGCCGCCGGACTGGACGCGCTCTCCGGCGGCCGGGCGCTGCTGGGCCTCGGCGCCTCCGGCCCGCAGGTGGTCGAGGGCTGGCACGGGAAGCCGTACGACAAGCCGATCGGCCGGACCCGCGAGACCGTCGAGCTGTGCCGCCGGATCTGGCGCCGCGAGACGATCGACCACCACGGCATCACCGACATGCCGCTGCCCCCGGAAAGGGGCGGCCGGCACGGCAAGCCGCTGAAGATCCTCACCCGGCCGGTCCGCGAAGCGGTCCCCGTCTACATCGCCTCGCTCGGTCCCGCCAACGTGCGGATGACCGCCGAGATCGCCGACGGCTGGCTGCCCACGCTGTTCCTCCCCGAGAAGGCCCACGCGGTGTGGGGGAGCGCCCTCGCCGAGGGCGCGGCCCTGCGCGACCCGGAGCTCGGCCCGCTGCAGACCGTGGCCGGCGGGCTGCTCGCGATCGGCGAGGACGCCGCCGCCGTACGGGACCGCGCGCGCCCGCAGATCGCGCTGTACGTCGGCGGGATGGGCGCCGTCGGCAAGAACTTCTACAACGACCTCGCCGTCGCCTACGGGTACGGGGAGGAGGCCAGGAAGATCCAGGAGCTCTACCTCTCCGGCCGCAAGCGCGATGCGGCGGCCGCCGTACCGGACGAGTTCTGCGAGCTCATGACGCTGTGCGGGCCGGAGGGCTACGTACGCGAGCGGGTGGAGGCCTTCCGGGAGGCGGGCGTCACCATGCTCAACGTCACACCCGTCGGAGCCGAGCCGGCCCGGCTGATCGAAACCGTCAAGAGCTGGCTCTAGGGGGCCCCGATGCAACGCCGCATCTTCGACGCCGACCACGAGGCGTTCCGCGAAACGGTCCGCACCTTCCTCACCAAGGAGGTGCTGCCGCACTACGAGCAGTGGGAGAAGGACGGGATCGTCAGCCGCGAGGCCTGGCGGGCCGCGGGCCGGCAGGGCCTGCTGGGCCTGGCCGTCCCGGAGGAGTACGGGGGCGGCGGGAACACCGACTTCCGCTACGCCGCCGTGATCGCCGAGGAGTTCACCCGGGCGGGCGCGGCCGGGCTCGCGATCGGCCTGCACAACGACATCATCGGCCCGTACCTGACCTCGCTCGCCACCGAGGAGCAGAAGCGGCGCTGGCTGCCCGGGTTCTGCTCCGGCGAGACCATCACCGCCATCGCCATGACGGAGCCGGGCGCGGGCTCGGACCTCCAGGGGATCCGGACCGGTGCCGAGGACCGGGGCGACCACTGGGTGCTCAACGGCTCCAAGACCTTCATCTCCAACGGCATCCTGGCCGATCTGGTGATCGTGGTCGCGAAGACCGGCCCGGAGGGCGGGGCGCACGGCCTGTCGCTGCTCGTGGTCGAGCGGGGCACGGAGGGCTTCGAACGCGGCCGCAACCTCGACAAGATCGGCCAGAAGGCGCAGGACACCGCCGAGCTGTTCTTCCACGACGTACGCGTCCCCAAGGAGAACCTGCTCGGCGAGCTGAACGGGGCCTTCGTCCACCTGATGACCAATCTCGCGCAGGAGCGGATGGGCATCGCGATGGCCGGAATCGCCGCCGCCGAGCACCTGGTGGAGATCACCACCCAGTACGTTAAGGAGCGCGAGGCCTTCGGGCGGCCGCTCTCCAAGCTCCAGCACATCCGCTTCGAGATAGCGGAGATGGCCACCGAATGCGCCGTCACCCGCACCTTCCTGGACCGCTGCATCGTCGACCACTCCAACGGCGAGCTGGACCACGTGCACGCCTCGATGGCCAAGTGGTGGGCGACCGAGCTCCAGAAGCGGGTCGCCGACCGCTGCCTGCAACTGCACGGCGGGTACGGCTACATGAGCGAATACCGGGTCGCCCGGGCCTTCACCGACGGCCGCATCCAGACCATCTACGGCGGCACGACCGAGATCATGAAAGAGATCATCGGCCGCTCCCTCCTCGGCTGACGCACGACCTCTCCCCGAAAGGCTTTGACAGTGAGCACCGAAGCGTACGTATACGACGCGATCCGCACGCCGCGCGGCCGCGGCAAGGCCAACGGCGCCCTGCACGGCACCAAGCCGATCGACCTGGTCGTCGGCCTCATCAACGCCCTGCGCGAGCGCAACCCCGGCCTGGACCCCGCCACCATCGACGACATCGTCCTCGGCGTCGTCGGCCCGGTCGGCGACCAGGGCTCCGACATCGCCCGGATCGCGGCCATCGCCGCAGGACTCCCGGACACGGTGGCCGGCGTACAGGAGAACCGCTTCTGCGCCTCCGGCCTGGAGGCCGTCAACCTGGCCGCCGCCAAGGTCCGCTCCGGCTGGGAGGACCTCGTCCTCGCGGGCGGCGTGGAGTCCATGTCCCGCGTTCCGATGGCCTCCGACGGCGGCGCCTGGTTCAACGACCCCATGACCAACTGGGACACCGGCTTCGTCCCGCAGGGCATCGGCGCCGACCTCATCGCCACCATCGAGGGCTTCTCCCGGCGCGACGTCGACGAGTACGCCGCCCTCTCCCAGGAGCGGGCCGCCGCCGCCATCAAGGACGGCCGCTTCGCGAAGTCCGTCGTCCCGGTCACCGACCGCAACGGCCTGGTCGTCCTGGACCAGGAGGAGTTCGTCCGCCCCGGCACCACCGCCGAGACCCTCGCGAAGCTCAAGCCGTCCTTCGCGGACATCGGCGACCTCGGCGGCTTCGACGCCGTCGCCCTGCAGAAGTACCACTGGATCGAGAAGATCGACCACGTGCACCACGCGGGCAACTCCTCCGGCATCGTCGACGGCGCCTCGCTCGTCGCGATCGGCACCCGCGAGGCGGGTGAGCGCAACGGTCTGGCGCCCCGCGCCCGCATCGTCTCGGCCGCCGTCTCCGGCTCCGAGCCCACCATCATGCTCACCGGCCCCGCCCCGGCCACCCGCAAGGCCCTCGCCAAGGCCGGCCTGACCATCGACGACATCGATCTGATCGAGATGAACGAGGCCTTCGCCGGCGTCGTCCTGCGCTTCGTCAAGGACATGGGCGTCTCGCTCGACAAGGTCAACGTCAACGGCGGTTCCATCGCGCTCGGCCACCCGCTCGGCGCCACCGGCGCGATGCTGCTCGGCACCGTCATCGACGAACTGGAGCGCCAGGACAAGCGCTACGGGCTCGTCACCCTCTGCGTCGGCGGCGGCATGGGCGTCGCCACCATCGTCGAGCGCCTCTGAACCGCGTCCTGTATCCCCCAGACCTCCTCTCTGACACGGAAGTAGCGAGAACATGAGCGAGTCCACCACGATCCGCTGGGAACAGGACGAGACCGGCGTCGTCACCCTGATCCTCGACGACCCGGGCCAGTCCGCCAATACGATGAACCAGGCCTTCAAGGACTCCATCGCCGCGATCGCAGACCGCGCCGAGGCCGAGAAGGACTCCATCCGCGGCATCATCTACACCTCCGCCAAGAAGACCTTCTTCGCAGGCGGCGACCTCAAGGACATGATCCGGCTGCGCCCCGAGGACGCGGGCCTCGCCTTCGAGACCGGCACCGCCATCAAGCGCTCGCTGCGCCGCATCGAGACCCTCGGCAAGCCCGTCGTCGCCGCCATCAACGGAGCGGCCCTCGGCGGCGGTTACGAGATCTGCCTCGCCTCGCACCACCGCATCGCCCTCGACGCCCCCGGCTCCAAGATCGGCCTGCCCGAGGTCACCCTCGGCCTGCTCCCGGCCGGCGGCGGTGTCACCCGTACGGTGCGCCTCATGGGCATCGCCGACGCGCTGCTCAAGGTCCTGCTCCAGGGCACCCAGTACAACCCGCAGCGCGCCCTCGACAACGGCCTCGTCCACGAACTGGCCGCCACCCCGGAGGAGATGCTGGCCAAGGCCCGCGCCTTCATCGACGCCAACCCCGAGTCGAAGCAGCCCTGGGACGTCCCCGGCTACCGGATCCCGGGCGGCACGCCGTCGAACCCGAAGTTCGCGGCCAACCTCCCGGCCTTCCCGGCCAACCTGAAGAAGCAGCTGAACGGGGCCCCGTACCCGGCCCCGCGCAACATCCTGGCCTGCGCCGTCGAGGGCGCCCAGGTGGACTTCGAGACCGCGCTGACCATCGAGGCCCGCTACTTCACCGAGCTGGTCACCGGGCAGACCGCCAAGAACATGATCCAGGCGTTCTTCTTCGACCTCCAGGCCGTCAACGCCGGCCGCAGCCGCCCGCAGGGCATCGCGCCCCGCAAGGTCACCAAGGTCGCCGTCCTCGGCGCCGGCATGATGGGCGCGGGCATCGCGTACTCCTGCGCCCGCGCGGGCATCGAGGTGGTGCTGAAGGACGTCACCGCCGAGGCCGCCGCGAAGGGCAAGGCGTACTCCGAGAAGCTGCTCGACAAGGCCGTCTCCCGAGGCCGTACGACCGAGGCCCAGCGCGCCGAGCTGCTCGCCCGGATCACGCCGACCGCCGAAGCCGCCGACCTGGCCGGCTGCGACGCCGTCATCGAGGCCGTCTTCGAGGACACCTCCCTCAAGCACAAGGTGTTCCAGGAGATCCAGGACGCCATCGCCCCCGACGCGCTGCTCTGCTCCAACACGTCCACGCTGCCCATCACGGGCCTCGCGGAAGGGGTTTCGCGACCCGAGGACTTCATCGGACTGCACTTCTTCTCGCCCGTCGACAAGATGCCGCTCGTGGAGATCATCAAGGGCGAGCGCACCGGCGACGAGGCCATCGCCCGCGCCTTCGACCTCGTACGGCAGATCAACAAGACCCCGATCGTCGTCAACGACTCGCGCGGCTTCTTCACCTCGCGCGTCATCGGCCAGTTCATCAACGAGGGCGTGGCGATGGTCGGCGAGGGCGTCGAGCCCGCCTCCATCGAGCAGGCCGCGGCCCAGGCCGGCTACCCGGCCAAGGTGCTCTCCCTGATGGACGAGCTCACCCTCACCCTCCCGCGCAAGATCCGCAACGAGACCCGCAAGGCCTTCGAGGCCGAGGGCCGCTCGTGGAGCGCGCACCCCGCGGACACGGTCATCGACCGGATGGTCGACGAGTTCGGCCGCCCCGGCCGCAGCGGCGGGGCCGGCTTCTACGAGTACGACGAGAGCGGCAGGCGCGCCGGCATCTGGCCGGGCCTGCGCGAGCACTTCGCGAAGCCGGACGCGGACATCCCGTTCGAGGACATGAAGGAGCGGATGCTGTTCTCCGAGGCTCTGGACACCGTCCGCTGCCTCGACGAGGGAGTCCTGACCTCGATCGCCGACGCCAACATCGGCTCCATCATGGGCATCGGCTTCCCGGCCTGGACCGGCGGCGTGATCCAGTACATCAACGGCTACGAGGGCGGCCCGGCGGGCTTCGTCGCCCGCTCCCGTGAGCTGGCCGACCAGTACGGCGAGCGCTTCACCCCGCCGGCCTCGCTCGTCGCGAAGGCCGAGCGCGGCGAGACGTACGCCGACTGACCCGCGTAGCACCCGTAGGACCCGTAGCACCCGCCGCGGGCGGCGTTCACTCGGAGTCGGCGGACTCCGAGACGAACGCCGCCCGCAGTTCCTCCTTCAGCGACCGCTGGAACGCGGTCACCAGCGCCTGCACCACCATCGGCTGCATGTGCGCGGACAGCGCCTTCATCGACTCCACCCGCTCCGGATCGCTCTCGCCCCGGGTGAACGGCCCCCACACCTCGTCCCGGAAGAGCGCCGTCAGCTCGTGCGCCGCCGTCCGCGCGTGCTCCAGCAGCACCTCGCGCGCCACCAGGATCGTCTCGTGCGCGATCGGCACGTCCAGCAGGGCGACCCCCAGCCGCAGCAGCCCGACGTCCACCCGGAAGTCCTCCCCGGCCGGCGCCAGCACGTTCATCGCCGTCAGCCGCCGGACGTCGGCGTCCGACAGGTTCCGCCCCGCCCGCTTCTCCAGCTCCTCCCGCGACACCTCCTGCGGCGCGTCCGGAGCCCAACTGGACACCATCGCGCGGTGGATCGCCAGGTCGTGCGCGCTCAGGTCGTCGGGCAGCGCGTCCAGATAGCGCTCGATGGCGGACAAGGTCATGCCCTGGTGCTGGAGTTCCTCGATCAGCGCCAGCCGGGACAGGTGTTCCGGCCCGTAGTGCCCCACCCGACGAGGGCCGATCACGGGAGGGGGCAAAAGCCCGCGCGTGCTGTAGAAACGAACGGTGCGCACGGTGACGCCCGCCCTGGCCGCCAGCTCGTCGACGGTGAGCATCGGCTCGGGTGCCTGGTCGGCCATCGTCTGCGCCTCGCTCTCTGCTCCACAGCTTGGGTTCAACAGTATTGCTGTCGCACCAACGATGTGAAACGGCCAGGAGCTGCCCATGACCATGAAACTGCGACTGCCCGGACGACCCGAAGAGCTCACGATCCCCGCCCTGCTGGCGCGCAACGCCGCCGAGTACGGCGCTCTCCCCGCCCTCTCCTGGCGCGAGGGCGACGGCTGGACGACCCTCGACTGGACCGAGGTCCGCCGCAAGGTCGCCGTCCTCGCCTCCGGATACGCCGCCCTCGGCATAGAACGCGGCGAACACGTCCTGATCATGATGGGCAACCGCCCCGAGCACTGGCTGACCGACCTCGCCCTCGTCCACCTCGGCGCCGCCCCCGTCACCGTGTACGGGACCTCCGCGCCCGAGCAGATCGCCCACATCGCCCGGCACAGCCGGGCCCGGGTCGCCGTCCTCGAAGGCGCCCGCGAGCTGGCCCGCTGGGAACCGCTGCTCGCCGACGCCCAGGTGCCCCTGGAGCGGCTGGTCGTGGCCGAGGCCGCCGAGGCGGGTCCGCACCGTACGTACGGCTCCCTGCACGCGAGCGGCGCCCGTACGCACCGCCCCGACGCCTTCGAGAAGGCCTGGCGGGAGACCCGCCCCGAGGACCCGCTGACCGTCGTCTACACCTCCGGCACCACCGGAGACCCCAAGGGCGTGCGGCTGACCCACCGCAACATCATGCTGCAGGCCATCCGCATCGACGGGCGCACGGAGCTGCCCGAGCACGCCGAGCACATCTGCTACCTGCCGTTCGCGCACATCGCCGAGCGGATCCTCGGCATCTACCTGCCGCTGCTGCGGGCCGCGCACGTCCGGCTCGTCGCCGACCCGGCCGCCGTGGGGGCCGCCGTACGCGAGCTGCACCCGGTGCAGTTCTTCGGGGTGCCCCGGGTCTGGGAGAAGCTCGCCGCGTCCGTACGGGCCGTGCTGGCGCAGCTTCCGGCCGCCCAGCGGGAATCCATCGAGGCCGCGAACGAGCT
This sequence comes from Streptomyces sp. NPDC090741, assembly GCF_044769045.1. NCBI lineage: Bacteria > Bacillati > Actinomycetota > Actinomycetes > Kitasatosporales > Streptomycetaceae > Streptomyces > Streptomyces sp. NPDC090741. The sequence goes on from NZ_JBIVXF010000003.1 coordinate 219,396, forward strand.
CGCCCGCGCCCGGGCCGGCCACCGGGAGCGCGGCGAGCGGATCCCGGCCGCGCTCGAAGCCTCGTACGCCCGGGCGAAGGAGCAGGTGCTGGACCCGCTGCTGGGCCTGGCCGGGCTGGACCGGCTGGAGTGGACGGCCAGCGCCACCGCGCCGATGCCCATCGACGTGGTCAGGTTCTGGGCGGGCTGGGGGATCACCATCATGGACGCCTGGGGGCTCACCGAGACCTCGGGCGTGTGCACGATCAACAGCCCGGACGGCTTCCGGCTGGGCTCGGTGGGGCGGCCGATCGAGGGGCTGGAGCTGCGGCTCGCCGAGGACGGGGAGATCCTCACGCGGGGCGCGACCGTCTTCGCCGGCTACCTGCGGCCCGACGGGTCGGTGGAGAGCGCGCACGATGCCGAGGGCTGGTTCCCGACCGGGGACGTCGGCCGGCTCGACGAGGACGGGTTCCTCTGGCTGACCGACCGCAAGAAGGAACTCATCATCACCTCGAACGGCAAGAACGTCTCGCCGGCCCTGGTGGAGAACACCGTCAAGGAGCACCCGCTGATCGGCCAGGCCCTGGTGCACGGCGACGGCCGCTCCTACCTCGTCGCCCTGCTGGTGCTGGACGGGGAGGTGGCCCCGGCGTGGGCGGCGGCCCGCGGCATCGAGGCCGGCTCGCTCGCCGGGCTCGCGGAGCACCCGGCCGTCCGGGAGGAGATCGCCGCCGCGGTCGAGGCGGCCAACGTCCGGCTCAACCGGACCGAGCAGATCAAGCGGTACCGGCTGCTGACGCAGGAGTGGGGCCCCGCGTCCGGGGAGCTCACCCCGTCGCTGAAACTGCGCCGCCGGGTGGTCCGGGAGAAGTACGGCGCCCTCATCGACGCGCTGTACGCCGACCCGTACGAGGAACCGCGCCGGGCCGGGGTGCAGTAGCCCGAATGGTCCCGTCCGGTGGGCGCGCGGGCGCCCGCCGGACGAGGCTGGGAAGATGCCGGAGACCCGTTTCAGCCGCGAGGAGATCCAGTCCCTCGCACGGCTCAGCCCGTTCGAGCTGAAGGACAGGTTCATCCAGCTCGCCCAGGCGGCCCAGGCCGACCGGCCGGGCCAGAAGGACACCACCGCCCGCGCCATGCTGAACGCGGGCCGCGGCAACCCCAACTGGATCGCCACCGGCCCCCGCGAGGCCTTCCACGCCCTCGGCTACTTCGCCCTCGACGAGTCCCGCCGCGTGTGGACCGCCGACCACCTCGGCGGTATGCCGGAGCGCCGCGGGATCGGGAAGCGGTTCGACTCGTGGATCCGCCGCCACCCGGAGCTGCCCGGCACCGAGCTGCTCTCCGCGTGCGTCGCGTACGCCCTGTCGCGGTGGGGGTTCGACGAGGACGCCCTCGTGCACGAGCTGGCCGACGCCGTGATCGGCGACAACTACCCCGTGCCGGACCGGATGCTGGTGCACGCCGAGCAGATCGTCCGCGGCTACCTCGACTTCGAGATCTTCGGCGAACGGCCGGCCGTGGACCGTCTGTCGCTGTTCGCCACCGAGGGCGGCACGGCCGCGATGTGCTACGTCTTCGACTCGCTCGTCCAGAACGGGATCCTCCGCAAGGGCGACAAGATCGCCCTGATGACCCCGGTGTTCGCCCCGTACATCGAGATCCCCGGGCTCGACACCTTCGAGTTCGAGGTGGTCAACGTCAGCGCGAGCCTGTTCGCCGAGACGGGCGTGCGCCAGTGGCGCTACCCGCCGGAGGAGGTCGCCAAGCTGGCCGACCCGGAGGTCAAGCTGGTCTGCCTGGTCAATCCGAGCAACCCGCCCTCGCTCGCGCTGAGCGACCGGGTGGCGGGGCAGATCAAGGAGATCGTGGCCACCGCCAACCCGCGCCTGCTGATCGTCACCGACGACGTGTACGGCACGTTCGTGCCCGGCTTCCGCTCGCTCGCCGCCGAACTGCCGCGCAACACGCTGCTGGTGTACTCGTACTCCAAGCACTACGGGGCGACCGGCTGGCGGCTCGGCGTCATCGGCCTGCACGACGACAACGTCGTCGACGAGATGATCGCGGACCTCCCGCGGGAGGAGAAGGAGCGGCTCGCCCGGCGGTACGGTTCGCTCAGCCTGGAGCCGGCGGGGATCCGGTTCATCGACCGGATGGTGGCGGACTCCCGCTCGGTGGCGCTCAACCACACGGCGGGGCTCTCCCCGCCGCAGCAGGCGCTGATGGTGCTCTTCTCGCTGTTCGACCTGCTGGAGGAGGGCCAGGCGTACAAGGAGCGCATCCGCGGGATCGTCCGCAGGCGGCTCGGCCTGCTGCTGGAGGGCGCCGGAATGAAGATCGCCGAAGACGACCGGCGGGCCGGGTACTACGTCGAACTCGACCTGCTGGCCGAGGCGGAACGGGTCCACGGCAAGGAGTTCGCGCAGTTCCTGGAGAAGAACTACGAGCCCGTCGACCCCCTGTTGCGCCTCGCGGAACAGACCTCGGTGGTGCTGCTGAACGGCGGCGGCTTCGACGGCCCGCAGTGGTCGGTCCGGGTCTCCCTGGCCAACCTCGACGACCTCGACTACCTCAAGGTCGGCCACCACCTGAGGGAGATCTTCCAGGAGTACGCGGCGGAATGGCAGCGCGCCCAGGCCGACTAGCGGCGCCGGCGCGTCCCCCCGGGTGCCCGCCGTACGGCGGGCACCCGCGGGCCTTCGACAAGACCGCCACCATCCACCTCGCCGCCGCCTTCATCTGGTCAGCAAGGTGATCCCAAGGAAACTGCCTAGCGCTTGCGGCGCTCCTCGGGGGCGCCGGTGAGGCCGGCGCGGCGCAGGGCGTCCGCCATCGCGCTGTTGGCCGGGGCCGGGGAGGCGTTGCCGCCCTGGCGCTGCCCTCCCTGGCGCTGGCCGCCGCCGCCCTGACTCCGGCCCTGGCCCTGGCCGCCCTGGCCGCCGCCGCGCTGCTGCGGGGGACGGCCGCCGCCGCGCCGCTCCTGCCGCTCCTGCCGCTCCTGGCGGTCCTCGCGCTGGCGGGGAGCGCCGCCCGCCGAGCGGTCGGCCTCGTCCTCCAGCCGCAGCGTCAGCGAGATCCGCTTGCGCGGGATGTCCACGTCCAGGACCTTCACCCGGACGATGTCGCCCGGCTTGACCACGTGCCGCGGGTCCTTGACGAAGTTCTTCGACAGCGCCGAGACGTGGGCAAGCCCGTCCTGGTGGACGCCGATGTCGATGAAGGCTCCGAACGCGGCCACGTTCGTGACCACGCCCTCCAGGATCATCCCGGGCGCCAGGTCGCCGATCTTCTCGACGCCCTCCTTGAAGGTGGCCGTCTTGAACGCGGGCCGCGGGTCGCGGCCCGGCTTCTCCAGCTCGCGCAGGATGTCCGTCACGGTCGGCAGGCCGAAGGCCTCGGTGACGAACTGCTCCGGCCGCAGCGAGCGCAGCACGCCGGTGTTGCCGATCATCGCCGCCACGTCGCTGCCGGCCGTCTTGGCCATGCCCCGGACCAGCGGGTACGACTCGGGGTGCACGCTGGAGAAGTCCAGCGGGTCGTCCCCGCCGCGGATCCGCAGGAAGCCCGCGCACTGCTCGTACGCCTTCGGGCCGAGCCGTGCCACGTCCTTGAGCGCCTTGCGGCTGCGGAAGGGGCCGTTGTTGTCGCGGTGGGCCACGATGTTCTCGGCGAGCCCGCCGCTGATGCCCGACACCCGCGAGAGCAGCCGAGCGGAGGCGGTGTTGACGTCCACGCCGACGCCGTTCACGCAGTCCTCGACCACCGCGTCGAGCGAGCGCGAGAGCTTCACCTCGGAGAGGTCGTGCTGGTACTGGCCGACGCCGATCGACTTGGGGTCGATCTTGACGAGCTCGGCGAGCGGGTCCTGGAGGCGGCGGGCGATGGACACGGCGCCGCGCAGCGACACGTCCATGTCCGGGAGTTCCTGCGAGGCGAACGCGGAGGCCGAGTACACGGAGGCACCCGCCTCGGACACCATCACCTTGGTGAGCTTGAGCTCGGGGTGGCGGGTGATCAGGTCCCCGGCGAGCTTGTCGGTCTCGCGCGAGGCCGTGCCGTTGCCGATGGCGACCAGCTCGACCGCGTGCTCCTTGGCGAGGCGGGCCAGCTTGGCGAGGGACTCGTCCCACTTGTTGGCGGGCACGTGCGGGTAGATCACCTCCGTGGCGACGACCTTGCCGGTGGCGTCCACGACGGCGACCTTCACACCGGTGCGGAAGCCCGGATCGAGGCCGAGCGTGGCCCGGGTGCCGGCCGGGGCGGCGAGCAGCAGGTCGCGCAGGTTGGCGGCGAAGACCCGTACGGCCTCGTCCTCGGCGGCGGCGCGCAGCCGCATCCGCAGGTCGATGCCGAGGTGCACCTGGATCTTCGTGCGCCAGGCCCAGCGGACGGTGTCGGCCAGCCACTTGTCGCCGGGGCGGCCGCGGTCGGCGACGCCGAAGCGGCGGGCGACCATGCCCTCGTACGTGGACGGGCCGGGGGTGTCGCCCGGCTCCTCGGGCTCCAGGGTGAGGTCGAGGACGTCCTCCTTCTCCCCGCGCAGCATGGCGAGGACGCGGTGCGAGGGCAGCGCGGTGAAGGGCTCGGCGAAGTCGAAGTAGTCGGCGAACTTGGCGCCCGCCTCCTCCTTGCCCTCGCGGACCTTCGCGGCGAGCCGGCCGCGGCCCCACATGCGCTCGCGCAGCTCGCCGATCAGGTCGGCGTCCTCGCCGAAGCGTTCGGTCAGGATGGCGCGGGCGCCCTCCAGGGCCGCGGCCGGATCGGCGACGCCCTTGTCGGCGTCGACGAACGCGGCCGCGGCGGCGGCCGGTTCCACCGACGGGTCGGCCAGCAGGCCGTCGGCGAGCGGCTCCAGACCGGCCTCACGGGCGATCTGCGCCTTGGTGCGCCGCTTGGGCTTGAACGGGAGGTAGATGTCCTCCAGCCGGGCCTTGGTGTCGGCCGCGTTGATCCGGGCCTCCAGCTCGGCGTCGAGCTTGCCCTGCTCCCGTACGGAGTCCAGGATCGCCGCGCGCCGGTCCTCCAGCTCGCGCAGATACCGCAGCCGCTCCTCGAGGGTGCGCAGCTGGGCGTCGTCGAGCATCTCGGTCGCTTCCTTGCGGTAGCGCGCGATGAACGGCACGGTGGAGCCGCCGTCGAGCAGCTCGACGGCGGCCTTGACCTGCCGCTCCCGTACGCCGAGCTCCTCGGCGATCCTGCCTTCGATGGACATCGTCACGATCGGGTCCCGCCTGCCTTCGTTTGCACTGGAAGGCTGCCAATTGTGGCAGGTGGCGGTGACGGCGTCCGGGAGCCCCGCGCCCGGCCCTGTGCCCGGCCCTGTGCCTGGCCCCGCGCCCGGTCCCGTGCCCGGTCCCGTGCCCGGTCCCGTCAGGCCTTGCCGAAGGCGTCCGCGGGGAAGGCGCCGGCGGTGACGGCCTTGACGACGAATCCGCCGCCCAGCTCGGCCAGCCGGGCCAGGCCCTCGGCGCCGAGGTGCTCGTACGGGGCCGCGTCGAGGCGGTCGGTGTCGGCTTCGAGGCGCTCGCGTACGGCCGCGCCCTCCTCGGTGAGCTCGCCGTCGGCGTCGAGGATCCCGCGCTCGCGCAGCCGGTCGGCGGCGGCGTCGAGGTCGGACTGCTCCCAGCCGCGGATAACCTTGATCCACTTCGGGGTCATGCCGCGGCCGGTGGCGGTGTGGCTGACCAGGGCCTCCAGCGGGTCCAGTCCGGCGAGCAGCAGGGCGGCGAGATGGCCGTCGCCGCGGTGTTCGCGCAGCAGGGTGGTGGCGTACCAGAGGCGCAGGTGCGGCTCCTCGGGTACGGGGAGGTCGGCGTGGGCGGCGTAGAGGGGCCGGGCGTGCCGGGTGCAGCCCTCGGTGGCACGCAGGGCGAGGTCGGCGGTCTCGGCGAGCTCGGGGGATTCGATCGCCTCCTCGCCGAGCAGTCGGCGCAGGGTGCTGTCGGCGGCGCGCAGCCGGGCGTCGAGGGCCTGTTCGGGGGTGATGGTGTCCCAGACGGCGGGAAGGTGCCGGGCGACGAAGTCGTGGCGGTAGTTGTAGAAGGTGGCGGTGACCGTGCCGGGCCCGACGGCGCCCATGGCGGCGGACCGGGAGGCGAGGTTCACGGCGGGCCGCTCGGTGACGCCGAGGGCGGCGAACTCCTTGCCCAGGTCGGGAGAGAAGTAGATGGTGGCATGCAGCGGGTTGATCGCTGCATGCCAACAGTGACGGGCGGCGCGCGGAGGAATCGTCATGCCGGTCAGATTACCGACCGCTCAGTATGTCGGGTAGACCAAGTCCCGGCCGCCATGCATATGATCGAGCCGAAACCCAACGGGGAGGCGTGAACATGTCAGGAGACAGCGGCCAGGTGGCGGACCTTCAGGTCGGCATGCGCTTGAACCATGTGCCGGTCGAACCGAGCGAACCGACGGCTCCGGCGGGACCGGCCGCCCCGGGTGCGCCGAAGGGCCCGATGGGCCCGTTCGTCCCGGGCGGATCCGGGGACTTCGCGTCGACGCCGGCGCAGAAGAAGGACGCGGCGAACACGATCGAGACCGAGCTGGAGCCCAACACCAAGAAGGCCGCGCAGTACGCGGACGCCGACACCGGCACCGCCCAGAAGGGCTTCGACGGCTGGGAGACGGCCGCCGGCCTGAAGAAGGTGGCGGACACCTGGGACCAGCAGGTGAAGACCCTGATGGGCCGTCTGGCGGCGGAGAAGACCAGCCTGCGCGGCGCGTCGGGCCTCTTCACCAGCAACGACACCGGCCTCGGCTCCCAGTTCCTGGCGACCAAATCGAAGCTGAACGGCCTCTAAGCCGCCTCTTCCGCATCCGGACGACATCCGGTTTCCGGCCTTCTTCCGCCGTCCCCACGGCGGAGGAAGGCCGTTCGCGTACCCGAACACGGCTCTTCGGGGCGGTGGGCCCCCGGTCCGGCCCCCGGCCTGTGACGGCCGAATGGCGATCGTGTGACACCGGGAGCCATGGACATGACGTAGGGGGCCGGGCGTGAATACGGTCGGACGACAAGCCGTTGAACAGAACTGTCTCCCTACCACTTGGAGCTCTTCGTGCACCGCAAAGTCATCGCCCCGAGCGTGCTCGCCGCCTCCCTCCTGCTGGTGATCCCGGCCTCGGCGGCGAGTTCGGTCCAAGGGGCCCCGGGTATCGGCGATCCCTACTACCCGGCCAGCGGCAACAGCGGATACGACGTGTCCCACTACGACCTGCGCCTGCAGTACCAGCCGAAGACGGACCTGCTGGAGGGCACCGCCACCCTCCTGACCACCGCCAAGCAGGACCTCTCCCGCTTCAACCTGGACTTCGGCCTGAAGGTCGGCGAGATCCGGGTCAACGGCGCCAAGGCGAAGTTCGCCACGTCCGGGGAGCACGAGCTGGAGGTGACCCCCGCCCAGCCGCTGAAGAAGGACACGCCGGCCACGGTCGTCGTCAAGTACGCCGGAAAGCCCTCGGAGTTCAAGATCGACGGCTGGTCGGCCTGGCAGCGCACCCCGGACGGCGGCGTCGCCGCACAGGAGCCCGACTCGGCCGTCTGGTGGTTCCCGAGCAACGACCACCCGCTCGACAAGGCCACCTTCGACATCTCGGTCAACGTCCCCGACGGCACCCAGGCCATCAGCAACGGCGTGCTCCAGTCGCAGAGTTCCCGGCTCGGCTGGACCCGGTACAACTGGCGCTCGAACAAGCCGCAGGCCACGTACCTCGCCACTCTCGCCATCGGCAAGTTCGACGTCACCACCGACAAGACGGCGAGCGGTCTGCCGATCCTCAACGCGTACAGCAAGGACCTCGGCGACAACGCGGGCGCGGCGCGCGCGAGCGTGGAGCGGACCGGCGAGGTCGCCGAATGGCTGGAGGGGGTCTTCGGGCCGTACCCCTTCAACGCCCTGGGCGGGTACGTGCCCAACGTGCCGTCGAGCTTCGCGCTGGAGACGCAGACCCGGCCGTTCTACAGCCCGAAGCAGTTCGCGAACGGTGCGAACGTCTCGGTCGTCGTGCACGAGCTGGCCCACCAGTGGTACGGGGACAGCGTCTCCGTCGACGGCTGGAAGGACATCTGGATCAACGAGGGCTTCGCCCGCTACAGCCAGTGGCTGTGGTCGGAGAAGGAGGGCGAGGGCACCGCGCAGGAGCTCGCCGACTGGGCGTACGGGCTGCACCCGGCGGACGACCCGTTCTGGCAGGTCAAGCCGGGTGACCCGGGCCCGGACAACCAGTTCCACGGGGCCGTGTACGACCGCGGCGCGATCGCCCTGCAGGCGCTGCGCAACGAGGTCGGCGACGAGAAGTTCTTCAAGATCCTCAAGGGCTGGCCGACCGAGCGGGCCTACGGGAACGCCAAGGTCGGGGACTTCGTCCGGTACGCGGAGAAGGTGTCGAACAAGCCGCTGGCGCAGCTGTTCGAGACCTGGCTGTACACCCCGGGCAAGCCGGCCTTCGCCCCGCCGGCCGCCGCGGCCCCGGCCGCCCGGTCCCTCAAGGCCCCCGCCGCGAAGCCGGTGGAGCCGAAGTCCTGGAAGAAGATCGCCGAGACGAACACGATCCACGAGCACTGAGACCCGCAGCGCGTACGCGGCTCCGCGCGCCGGCGCCCCTCAGGGGGTGCCGGCGCGCCACCGGGCCCGGGCCGCGCGCGCGATGGGCAGGTACCGCAGGCGCTCCGGCAGCAGCGGTACGAGGAGCCGTACGGCCGTGCTGAACCGCCGGAGCCTGCGCTCCTGGGCCGGGCTCCACTCCAGCCCGATGGCGGCGCGGGCCTCGGGCGGCATGTACCCGACGGTGACGAAGGCCCGGAAGCGCAGGAACGCCGCCCGCAGCACCGGCCAGGTGAGCCGCAGCAGGAGCCGCACCGGCAGGGAGCCGCCCTCGGGCCTCGGCAGCGGCACGTCGGTGGCGATCAGCTCGCGGGCGACCTTGGTCGGCTCGATCTCCTCGGCCAGCATCCGGCGGTAGTAGACCCAGTACTCCTCGATGCTCTGGGGCATGTCCCGGTCCCGTATGCCGAGGATCCGGCCCACCTGGAGCCACTCCCGGTACAGTTGCCGCTCCTGCGCGGGGGTGAAGCGGCGCAGCAGGTACCGCCCGGCGTACAGGTAGATCGGGAAGCCGGTGGCGTGCACCCAGGAGTAGCAGGCGGGGTCGAGGGAGTGGTAGCGCCGTCCCCGGGTGTCGATTCCCTGGATCTCCTTGTGCAGGCGGCGCACCCGGCGGCCCTCCTCGGCGGCCTCCGCCCCGCCGTACACCCACAGCTGGACGGAGCGCAGGGAGCGCTCGCCGCGCCCCCAGGGGTCGGTACGGAACACCGAGTGCTCGTCGACGCCGGCGCCGATCGCGGGGTGGGCGACCTGCATGGTGAAGGCGGCGGGCAGCATCAGCAGGGCCCGGACGTCGCCGGAGATGGTCCAGAGCACCCCGCCGGGGGCCGGCGGCTCGGGATCGGGGCGGCGCGCGGCCGTCGGTCCGGGTGCGGGGAGCTCTGTTTCGTTCATGGTTCCAGTATGCGAGTGCCAGAAGTCCTCTCCCGGACAGAAAGTCTTGTCGCGGGTGTTACCCAGAGGTAACCGCGGCTGCTTGGATGACGGAGTCGATCTCCCCCCTGCAGGAATGATGGAGACCTCATGCTGCACACCAAGCTCAGCCGCAACCGCGCCGCCGCCACGGCCGTTGCGGCGATCGCCGTCGGCGCACTGGCCGCCACCAGTGCGCCGGCCGCCTCGGCCGCGGAGAGCGCCGCGGCCCCGCGGCTCAGCGTCCTCACGTACAACACGTTCCTGATGAGCAAGAACCTCTACCCCAACTGGGGTCAGGACCACCGGGCTTCGGAGATCCCCAAGGCGTCCTTCTTCCAGGGCCACGACGTGGTCGTGCTCCAGGAGGCCTTCGACAACGGCGCCTCGGACGCGCTGAAGTCCAATGCCTCGGCGCAGTACCCGTACCAGACCCCGATCGTCGGCCGCAGCACGAGCGGCTGGGACGCCACGGGCGGCGCGTACTCCTCGACCACCCCCGAGGACGGCGGCGTCACGATCCTCAGCAAGTGGCCGATCGTCCGCAAGGAGCAGGTCGTCTACAAGGACGCCTGCGGCGCCGACTGGTGGTCCAACAAGGGCTTCGCCTACGTCGTGCTGAACGTGGGCGGCACCAAGGTCCACGTGGTCGGCACCCACGCCCAGTCCACCGACCCGGGCTGCGGCTCGGGCGAGGCGGCGGACATGCGCGCCCGCCAGTTCAAGGCGATAGACGCCTTCCTGGACGGCAAGAACATCCCGGCGAACGAGCAGGTCATCGTCGCCGGTGACATGAACGTCGACTCGCGCTCCCCCGAGTTCGCGTCCATGCTCGCCAACGCCGACCTGGCCAACTCCGACTCGCGCACGGGCCACCCGTACTCGTTCGACACCGCGCTGAACTCCATCGCGAACTACCGCTACCCGACGGACCCGCGCGAGGACCTGGACTACGTCCTCTACCGCAAGGGCAACGCGCGCCCGGCGGGCTGGGAGAACAACGTGGTCAAGGAGGAGTCGGCGCCCTGGACCGTCTCCAGCTGGGGCACCTCGTACACGTACACCAACCTCTCCGACCACTACCCGCTGATCGGCCGCTAGTCCGCGGCCCAGTAGTTCAGGCAGCCCGCGGGGCACGTCACCGCACAGTCCAGCGCGGGAACGCACAATGCCCCCTCCCGGCCCAGGGCCGGGAGGGGGCGTTTTCCTCGCCGTGGGTCGACTTTCTGCAGATCGTCAACTCCGAGTCTCCGCACGGGAAATATGGGATTCTGCGATCCCAGACCTTCCACCCGCGGGGAGTGGCACGTACGGATGAAGCAATGGCTGGCCGAACGGGGCGTCCACTATCTGTTCCTGCTCTTCTCCGCAGCCCTCGGTGTGGCCGTCGCCGTCGTCTCCGTGTGGGCGGACGGGGCCACCGGGGCCGACAAGCAGCGCTGGGCCCTCATAGCCGGCGTAGCCGCCTGCGGTGTCGTCCTGATCACCCACTTCGAGAAGCGGTTCGCGGAGAACGGCGAGAAGCGGGCCAAGGACTATGCCAGCCAGACGAATGCGGAGGTCACGAAGCTTTACTCGAGCACGCTGGGCCCTCTGAGCGACAAGATCAGGGACCTGGCCGTGTTCTATGCGGACAAGGCCCGGGTTCCGTCCCCCTTGCCCCCGCAGACGGTCGACGATCTCAAGGACAAGCGCAAGGACATCCTCGACCAGGTCCTGGCCGGAGCGGTCGACCTCACCGCCCCGCCGTTGGAGCCGGGACTCCTGCCGCGGGCGCGGTGCAGTTTCTACCTGTACGACGCCGCCACCGACGGCTTCACCCTGGAGGGCACCTTTCCCGGGTACCGGCCGCCCAGGCCCGTCATCGACCCGGTCGGCGCGGCGCACATGAAGAACGAGATCCTTGGCGGCACCGGAACGACCTTCAGGATCGACGGCAAGCTCGTGACGCAGTCCTATCTCATCCCTGGGGGAACGGGATACGAAGCGGTCATCGCCGTCCCGGTGATCCACGGCACCGAGAAGATAGGCGTACTCTCCGTCGACGCGCCCCGCTTCGCCGACCTCGTCGACCGGCACGTCCCGCTCATGGAATCGCTGGCCAGCATCCTCGCGGCTTCGTACGCACTGAAGTAACCGGAGTAAGGGAGGCTTCTCGATGGCATCGTCGAGTGCACCGGGCGCAGGACGCGAACCGCGCGGGCGGCCCGACGAGGATTCCATGCCCCCGCACCTGGAGGGCGTCAGCACCCGGAACTGGCAGTTGCTGCAGGAGCACGAACGCGTCCGCCGAATGGCCCTCGACGTGGCACGCCGTCAGGTGGAGGCCGAGCTGGCCCGCCCCCGCGAGCGGAACCTGTCGAACCTCGGCGTCACCGTCGTCGCGTCCGTCGCGTTCGGCATCATCGCGGTCGCCCTGTTCACCATGGGGCTCGGGCCGTGGAGCCTCCTGGTGCTGGCCCTGCTGGTACCGGCGGTCCTGCTGGCCGTAGGCTACGGCCTGCTGGTGTTCAGCATCCGGCCGCGCACGCCGGAATCGGGGGACTCCGGGATGGCCGAATAGGCACCCCACCTGGGCACACACCTTGCGAACTCCCGTACAAGATCTGTAGGCATGGTGGAACGCCCGTTCGCCGAGTGGCGAACGGGCTTCCGTTTCTCCCCTCAGGACCCCACTCCCAGAGGCCGCCTTGAAGGCACAGGACGCCATGCCCACGCCCACGCACGCCTACCGACGCTGCCCGCGAAAGGGTCCGAAGAGGGATCACATGCCCCACTCGCAACCCAGCCTCCGGAAACGGTGCGAGAAGATTCTCGGCCATCTGGATCTGACACATCCTTTCTCCATCGAAGGGCTGTGCAACCGGATCGCCGAGCAGCGGGGCCGTCCCATCCACCTCCACCCGCTCCCCAAGGAGGCGGCGGAATCGGGGGTCTGCGGGCTGTGGGTGGGCACCGACAGCGTCGACTTCGTCTTCTACGAGGCCCAGACCACCGCGCTGCACCGCGAGCACATCGTGCTCCACGAGCTCGGGCACATCCTGTTCGGCCACAACTCCCTGGAGGCCGAGGACAACGACGGGCAGGTCCCGGTCGTCCTCGGGCGCACCAACTACACCACCAGCCAGGAGCAGGAGGCGGAAATGCTGGCCAGCATGATCCGCATCCGCACGACGGGCCCCTGCCCGCAGTCGGCCGCCGCACCCCGCGGCACCCTCGCCTGGCTGGAATCCGCCATGGGTTACGGGCGGGGGAACCATGGGCGCCGCTGATCTCACCGCCTTCGGCGACTCGCTCGCCGTGCCCAGCGTGCTCTGCCTCTGGATCGCGGTCCTGCTGCGCGCCCCCGCCGCCCTGCGCTCCCCGCAGCAGCGCGGGCTGTGGCTCGCCGTCGCCACCGCCGCCGCCGCGATGACCCTGAACCTCCCGGACGTCGTCACGTACGCGATGCGCGACCCGGACTACGCGCACACCGTCGGCCTCGTCCGCAACCTGATCGGCGTGCTCTCCGCGGGCACCGTGCTCTACTTCGTCGCCGCCGCCACCCGCGGCCGGGCCCTCCAACTCGCCTCCTGGGTGGGTACGGTGGTCTGGCTGACCACCCTCGTGGTGCTGGACACGGCCGCCCCCGCGCACACCGCGCACACCATCCCGCCGCAGGGCCATGCGGTGCCCTCCCTCGCCTACTGGCTGTTCCTGATCTCCGCGCACCTCGTCGCCAACATCACCTGCGTCTCCCTCTGCTGGCGCTACAGCCGCCGCACCGAGAGCCGGGGACTGGCCGCCGGGCTGCGGCTGTTCGGCCTCGGCACCGCGCTCGCCGGCCTGTTCTGGTTCGTGTACCTGCTCAAGGCCCTGTTCGCCAGTACCTGGGCGATGCCCGCCCTGCCGCTGATGATGAACCTGCACGGACTGCTGCGGGCCGCCGCGATCCTCGTGCCCACCCTGTTCACGCTGCGCCGCACGAGCGCCGACATCGCCACCGCCTGGCGGCTGTGGCCGCTCTGGCACGACCTGGTCCAGGCCGTCCCGCACGTCGCCCTCACCAAGCCGCGGGCCGGCCGGGTAGTGGAGCTGCTGTGGCCGCCCGTCCCGCGCAACCTGCTGGTGTACCGCAAGGTGATCGAGACCCGCGACGCGATCCTGATCCTCGGCGAGTACGTGGCCCCGGGCGTCCCGGAGCTCGCCCGCACCCATGTCACCGGGCGCGGGATCCCCGAGCAGCGGCGCACCGCGGCCGCGCTGGCCTGCGTACTGAAGGAGGCGCGGCAGGCGAAGCTCGCCGGACGGCCCGGGCAGCCGGGGGAGGACGCGGCGTGGGAGCTGCCCGCCGCGATGCAGACCTCCGCCGAGGGCGGCGACCTCGACGACGAGGCCCGGTTCCTGGTCGACGTGGCCCAGGCCTACGGATCGCCGTCGACCACGGACTTCACCCCGGAACGCCCGCACACCCCGTAAGGAAGTGACCCTCTCTTGACCACCGTTCTGATCACCGGGGCCAGTGCCGGACTCGGCGCCGCCTTCGCCCGCGGCTTCGCGGCCAAGGGCTGCGAGCTCGTCCTGGTCGCCCGCGACAAGGACCGCCTCGAAGCCGTGGCCCGGGAGCTCGGCCGGGAGTTCGGCACGGCCAGCGAGGTGCTGCCCGCCGATCTGCTGGACCCGGCGGACTGCACGGCCGTCGCCGAGCGGCTCGCCGACCGGGACCGGCCCGTGGACATCCTGGTCAACAATGCGGGCTTCGGGCTCCCCGCGCCGTTCCCGTACAGCCCGGTCGAAGACGAGGAGCGGCTGCTCGACCTGCTGGTGAGGGTCCCGCTGCGGCTCACCCACGCCATGCTGCCGGGGCTGCGCGCGCGCCGCCGGGGCGCGGTGGTGAACGTCTCCTCGGTGGCCGGGCTGCTGCCGACGGGGACGTACGGGGCCGCCAAGGCCTGGGTCACCGCGTTCAGCGAGTCCCTGCGGGTGGACATGGCGCCGTACGGGGTCCGGGTCCTGGCGGTGGTCCCGGGGTTCACCCGCACCGAGTTCCAGGCGCGCGCCGGGATGGACGTCAGCTCCCTGCGCGAGGCGGTGTGGCTGGACCCCGAGGCCGTGGTGGCCAAGGCCCTGCGGGACCTGGCCCTGCGCCGGCCGGTGAGCATCACCGGCCGGCGCTACCAGGCGTACGCGCTCGCCGTCCGGCACCTGCCGCGCGGCTTCGTGGCCGCCAGGCTCGCGCGCAAACGGCACGCGCCCGAGCAGTACCCCGAGCAGTAGCGGCCGGACGGCCCCTAGAGCTCGGTGACCTTGCCGTTCGCGACCTCCAGGCGGCGGGTCACGTGCACCGCGTCCAGCATCCGGCGGTCGTGCGTGACCAGCAGCAGGGTGCCCTCGTACGCGTCCAGGGCCGCCTCCAGCTGTTCGATCGCCGGGAGGTCCAGGTGGTTCGTGGGCTCGTCGAGCACCAGCAGGTTCACCCCGCGGCCCTGGAGCAGCGCCAGGGCCGCCCGGGTGCGCTCGCCGGGGGAGAGCGTGGCCGCCGGACGCAGTACGTGCGCCGCCTTCAGGCCGAACTTGGCCAGCAGGGTCCGCACTTCGGCCGGCTCGGTGTCCGGGACCGCCGCGCAGAAGGCCTCCATCAGCGGCTCGTCCCCGAGGAAGAGCCCGCGCGCCTGGTCCACCTCGCCGACCAGCACGCCCGAACCGAGCGTGGCCGCACCGGAGTCGGGCACCAGCCGGCCGAGCAGGACGGCGAGGAGCGTGGACTTGCCCGCGCCGTTGGCGCCGGTGATCGCCACCCGGTCCGCCCAGTCGATCTGCAGGCTGGCCGGGCCGAAGGAGAAGTCCCCGCGCCGCACGGACGCCTCGTTCAGGGTGGCGACGACCGAGCCGGAGCGCGGAGCCGCCGCGATCTCCATGCGCAGCTCCCACTCCTTGCGGGGCTCGTCGACGACTTCGAGCCGCTCGATGGCGCGCTGCGTCTGGCGGGCCTTGGAGGCCTGCTTCTCGCTCGCCTCGCTGCGGAACTTCTTGCCGATCTTGTCGTTGTCCGTGGCCTTGCGGCGGGCGTTCTTGACGCCCTTGTCCATCCAGCCGCGCTGCATCTGGGCCCGGCCTTCGAGCGCCGAGCGCTTGTCCGCGTACTCGTCGTACTCCTCGCGGGCGTGCGTACGGGCCCGCTCGCGCTCCTCCAGATAGGCGTCGTAGCCGCCGCCGTAGAGGTTGATCCGCTGCTGCGCCAGATCGAGTTCGAGGACCTTGGTGACGGTCCGGGTCAGGAACTCGCGGTCGTGGCTGATCACGACGGTGCCCGCGCGCAGGCCCTTCACGAACTGCTCCAGGCGCTCCAGACCCTCCAGGTCCAGGTCGTTGGTCGGCTCGTCGAGCAGGAAGACGTCGTAGCGGGAGAGCAGCAGCGAGGCGAGGCCGGCGCGGGCGGCCTGGCCGCCGGACAGCGCGGTCATCGGCAGGTCCAGGCTGACGGCCAGCCCGAGCTCGTCGGCGACCTCCTGGGCCCGCTCGTCGAGGTCGGCGCCGCCGAGGTTCAGCCACTGGTCCAGGGTCGTCGCGTACGCGTCGTCCGCGCCCGGGGTCCCGTCGACCAGGCCCTGGGTCGCCGCGTCCAGCGCCGCCTGGGCGGCGGCGACGCCCGTACGCCGGGCCAGGAAGTCCCGTACGGACTCTTCGGGGCGCCGCTCCGGCTCCTGGGGCAGATGGCCGACGGCGGCGGTGGGCGGGGAGAGCCGCAGCTCACCGGTCTCGGGAGTGTCCAGGCCGGCGAGCAGGCGCAGCAGGGTGGACTTTCCGGCGCCGTTGACGCCGACGAGGCCGATGACGTCGCCGGGGGCGACGACGAGGTCGAGATCGGCGAAGAGCGTGCGCTCACCGTGCGCGGCGGTGAGGTTCTTGGCGACGAGGGTTGCAGTCATGGTCCGTCGATCCTATCCGCGCGGCAGGGCATGGCCGTAAAGGTGGGATGAGCGTCATTGCGGCCACCGGCGGCCGCGTCACACCATGGGGTCATGTCGTTGCGAAACGTGCTCGTCGTCCTCTACGACGGCCTGCAGAGCCTGGACGTGACCGGACCCGTGGAGGTGTTCGCCGCGGTCGGCCGCTTCCCGGAGCGGGCGCGGGCCGGGTACGCGATCCGCACGGTCTCTCCCGGCGGGGCGCCCGTCCGGACGAACAGCGGGCTCACGCTGGTGCCTGACGGGGACCTGGAGAGCGCGCGGCCGGGGGCGGGCACCACGCTGCTGGTGCCGGGCGGCCAGTACCGGGGGGACTTCGAGCCCCGGCTGACCGAGTGGCTCCGCGCCTACGGGGGTGGCGCGGAGCGGCTGGTGTCCGTCTGCACGGGCGGGCTGCTGCTGGCCGAGGCCGGGCTGCTGGACGGGCGGCGGGCCACGACGCACTGGTACGTGTGCGAGCAGATGGCCCTGGACTACCCGAGGGTGACCGTCGAACCGGACCCGATCTACGTACGGGACGGCCCGGTGGCCACCTCGGCGGGGGTCACGGCCGGGATCGACCTCGCGCTGGCGCTGGTGGAGGAGGACCACGGGAGGGAGCTGGCGCTGCGCATCGCGCGGCACCTGGTGGTGTTCCTGCGCAGGCCCGGCAACCAGGCGCAGTTCAGCGCGCAGCTGGCGGCGCAGACCGCGCAACGGGAGCCGTTGCGGGAGGTGCAGCAGTGGATCACCGAGCATCCGGGTGCGGACCTGGGCGTGGAGGCCCTGGCGGCGCGCGCCCGGCTCTCGCCGCGGCACTTCGCCCGGGCCTTTCAGGCGGAGACGGGGGTGACGCCCGGCCGCTACGTGGAGCGCGTCCGGGTCGAGCACGCGCGGCGCCTCCTGGAGGACACGGGGGACGGGGTCGCCCAGATCTCCCGGGCCTGCGGCTACGGCACCCCGGAGGCGCTGCGCCGGGCCTTCGTGAAAACCCTGGGCCAGCCCCCGGCCGAGTACCGCCGCCGCTTCGGTCCCGACCCCGCGTAACCGACCCGATTCCTCACCACCCCGATTCCTCACCACCCGACTCTTCACCACACCGACTCTTACCACTCCGGAGGAAACATGCAGATCGCCGTACTGCTCTACGACCGGTTCACCGCGCTCGACGCCATCGGGCCCTTCGACACCCTCGGGCGGCTGCCCGACGCCGAGGTCGTGTTCGTCTCTCAGCGGCCCGGGCCGGTGCGGACCGACAGCGGGGCGCTCGCGCTCGTCGCCGACAAGGGGCTCGACGAGGTGACCCGGCCCGACATCGTCGTCGTACCCGGCGGGCCGCACCCCGAGCTGGAGATGGAGAACCCCGCCGTCGTCGACTGGCTGCGCACCGTCGACGCCACCACCACCTGGACCACCTCCGTCTGCACCGGCTCGCTCCTGCTGGCCGCCGCCGGGCTGCTCAAGGGGCGGCGCGCCGCAAGCCACTGGCTCTACCTGGACCGGCTGCCCGCCTTCGGCGCCGAGCCCACCGGCGAGCGCGTCGTGTACGACGGGAAGTACGTCACCGCCGCCGGGGTGTCCTCCGGCATCGACATGGGCCTCGGCCTCCTCGGCCGGATCGCCGGCGACGAGTACGCGCAGACCGTCCAGCTGATGACCGAGTACGACCCGCAGCCGCCCTACGACGCCGGCTCGCCGGACAAGGCCCCCGCCGAGATCGTGGCCCGGCTGCGCGCGCTCAGCGCCCGGCAGTCCGCCCGGTAGCGTCCCCGGTGGTCCAGCCGAACGACGGGGTACGGCGTTCCAGGAACGCGGCGACACCCTCCGCGGTGTCGCCGCTCGCGGCCGCCTGCTGCGCCCAGTACGCGTCCCGGTCCGTCCGCCCGTTCGCGAACTCCTTGGCCGCCGCCTGCGTCAGCCGGGAGCGGGTGGTCAGGACGCGGGCGAAGTCCGCCACGCGCTTGTCCAGTTGCCCGGCCGGCAGCAGCTCGTTCAGGAAGCCGGCCCGCAGCGCGTGCTCCGCGTCGATCAACTCTGCCGAGAAGAGCAGGTACTTGGCCACCGCCGGGCCGACCAGTGCGGCCAGCCGGCGGGTCGAGGACGCGGGGTAGACGATGCCCAGCTTCGCCGGGGTCACCCCGAACGACGCCCCCTCCTGCGCGAAGCGCAGGTCACAGGCCGCCGCCAGCTGGCTGCCGCCGCCCACGCAGAACCCGCGGATGGCCGCGAGCGTCGGCTTCGGGAAGGCGGCGAGGGCCTCCTCCGCCGCCACGGCCAGCGCCTGCGGGTCCTCGTCCCCGGTCAGCGAGGAGATGTCGGCCCCCGCGCAGAAGGTCGGTCCGGCCCCGGTCAGGACGAGCACCCGTACGGCCCGATCGGCGGCGAGCCCGTCCAGTACCTCCGGGAGTGCCCGCCACATCGCCGCGGTCATGGCGTTGCGCTTGGCGGGATGCGAGATGACGACCGTGGCGACCCCGTCGGCGACGGTGTGCAGGAGGGCTGCTTCCTGGGCTGCGTCCATGCGCCGGATGCTATCCCGGTCGGCCGATCCTATGATCAAGGGGAGTCCGTCCGGGGGGTGCTGAAAGGTGGCACGACCGTGGGCGCAGACCGTTCCGGGGCCGGGGCCGGGGCCTCAGCCGAGGCCGAAGGCAAGGGCAAGGACAAGGACAGGAAGCAGCTCAAGCGCCGTTTCGGGCTGCTGGCCGTGCTCGGGTTGCTCCTGGTGGTGGCCGGGCTGGTCGGTCTGTTCTACGCCGCCTTCGCCACGCTGACCACGGTGTTCCTCTTCGGCTGGCTGCTGCTGGCCGGCGGCCTGGTGGGCCTGGTTCAGGCGTTCCAGTCCCGCAAGAGCAACCACTTCTGGCTCGCCGTCGTCGTCGCCGCGATCAACATCGCCGCCGGCTTCGTGATCCTGCGCCGGCCCGAGGCGAGCGCCGAGGCGCTGACCATGTTCGCCGCGCTGTTCTTCCTCATCGGCGGGCTGTTCCGGCTGGTCGGCGGCCTGGTGGTGCGCGGGACGAACCTCTGGGTCAACCTGGTCCAGGGCGCCTTCGGGATCCTGCTGGGCTTCCTGGTCCTCGCCAACTGGCCCGGCAACAGTCTCTACGTGATCGGAACCTTCTTCTCGCTCGCCCTGCTGTTCGACGGGCTGAGCCTGGTCCTCCTGGGCATGAGCGCCCGGCGCATTCTGGGCTTGGTCAGGGAAGACGAGGTCCCGGCGGGCGAGGCCGCCGCGGCCGGGCCGGAGCGCGCGGCCGAGAAAGGTCCCACAGAAGACCAGGAACGGTCGCACAACTGACGCTGTCATACGCCAACGGTCAGAAAGCGTCCGATTGACGCTGACTTCTGGTCAGGGGTCCGGTCCGGACCGGTCCGCTCCCCACTCTTGACGCGTGGAGACGATCGAGCGTGAAGACGGGGGCCGGAAGATGGATGTCAGCGGGAGCGTCCCGCCAGCCAAGGAGGGGGAGCCGGCCGCCCCGGCCGACCCCCTCGCCTACGAAGGCGTGTGGCGGTTCACCGTGCCCGCTGTAGAAGAATCCGTTCCGCAGGCCCGCCGGGCCGTCCGCGACCTGCTGGGCCGCCAGGGCGTGCCCGCCGACCGGGACCTCGTGTACTCGCTGCTGCTGATCGTCTCCGAACTGGTGACGAACTCGGTCCGGCACGCGGCCCTGCTCTCGCCGGAGGTCGCGGTCGAGGTCGCCATCGGCCGGGACTGGGTACGGGTGGCGGTCGAGGACAACCACCCGTACCGCCCCAAGGCGCTGGAGGCGGATTTCGGCCAGACCGGCGGCCGGGGCCTGCTCCTGGTGCGCGAGGTCACGCGCGAGTCCGGCGGGGTCTGCGACGTCGAGCACACCTCGACGGGCGGCAAGGTCATCTGGGCGGCCCTGCCGCTCGCCGCACCCGTGGTCTGAGACGGCGTACGGGCTACCAGCCCGCGGCATCCCCGGTCAGTTCGCGGATCGCGGGCCGGGCCGCGTCCAGCACGGTCATGAACCAGGCGGAGAACGGCACCTCGGCATGCCGCTCGGCCAGCTCCTCGGCGGTCACGAACGAGGTGTCCCCGACCTCCTCCGGATCCGGCCGCAGCTGCGACTGCGCAAGTCCCACGAAAAGGTGGTTGTACTCCTGCTCCACCAGGCCCGACGCGGGGTCCGGGTGGTTGTAGCGCACGGTTCCCGCCTCCGCGAGCAGCGAGGGCGACAGGCCCAGCTCCTCGTGGGTCCGCCGGGCCGCCGCCGCGAACGGCGACTCCCCGGGGTAGGGGTGACCGCAGCAGGTGTTCGACCAGACGCCGGGGGAGTGGTACTTCCCGAGGGCCCGCTGCTGGAGCAGCAGGCGGCCCTGCTCGTCGAAGAGGAACACGGAGAAGGCCCGGTGCAGCAGACCGGGCGCCTGATGGGCGGAGAGCTTCTCCGCCGTGCCGATGGTGTTGCCGGACTCATCGACCAGTTCGAGCATGATCGGTTCCTGAGTGCCGGTGCCGGGGGACGCGGTGTTCGCGGCGGTGGCTGGTGTGGTCGGCATACCCATCCTTCGCTTCGGACTTCGACCTTCAGTCTGCCGTACAAAAGAGGCTTGTCCCCACTTCGGCCATCCGCGCATGTCCGCCCACGCAGCGTGGTAAGCGGCGGTGGCGGAGCACCCGTGCTCCCCGGGTTTGTGGTATCTCACCGCGATCGTCAATGATGATCGCGCCGGGGCCCCAAGCCCCGGAATCTTCGGCTTATCGGGGAGTAAACGGGTGGTGAACCCCTGCTTCCATCCATCCGATAGCCTCTGCCGACGTGCCGCCGCCCCCACGGGGGCGCCCGTCCAGTGTTCGCTGCAAGGAGTGAGTCCGTCTGTCGACCGTCATCCTCACCGGCCTGCCGGTACCCGGATCACCGCTCGCCGACGAGCTGCGCTCCCTCGGCTTCGACGTCCGCCCGGCCGCCGGTCCTGAAGCGACCGCCGCTGTGCTGGCCGGCGTATCCGCCGACCAGCGCGTCGCCGTCGTCGACAGCGCCTTCGTCGGGCACGTCCACGCCCTGCGGCTCGCGCTGACCGACCCGCGCTTCGACGCCTGCGGCGTGACCGGCGCCTTCGCCGTCCAGCCGGGCGCCCGCGCGGCCCTGGACAAGGCCGCGGCCCTCCCGGCGGAGGGTGACGGCCCGTACGCGGACCGGCTCGCCGCCGCCGTCGAGGCCGCCGGGACCCCCGTCCACCGCCCCGAGCTCGGCACCCTGGTCGCCGCGGTCCCCGCCACGGACGCCGAGCGCGCCGCGGCGGACGCCGCCGTAGCCTCCGTGGACGACGAGGCCGTACGGCTGCGTACCGCCGTGAAGTCCCGCGACGGGTTCTTCACCACCTTCTTCATCAGCCCGTACTCGCGCTACATCGCCCGCTGGTGCGCGCGCCGCGGCCTGACCCCGAACCAGGTCACCACCGCCTCGCTGATCACCGCGCTGATAGCGGCCGCCTGCGCCGCCACCGGCGAGCGCGGCGGCTACATCGCGGCCGGTGTGCTGCTCCTCGTCTCCTTCGTCCTGGACTGCACGGACGGGCAGCTCGCCCGCTACTCGCTCCAGTACTCGACGATGGGCGCCTGGCTCGACGCCACCTTCGACCGCGCGAAGGAGTACTCCTTCTACGCGGGCCTCGCGCTCGGCGCGGCCAGGAACGGCGACGACGTGTGGGCCCTCGCGCTCGGCGCGATGATCCTCATGACCTGCCGGCACGTCGTGGACTTCGCCTTCAACGAGGCCAACCACGACGCCACGGCGAACACCAGCCCCACGGCCGCCCTGTCCGACAAGCTCGACAGCGTCGGCTGGACGGTCTGGGTCCGGCGGATGATCATCCTGCCGATCGGCGAGCGCTGGGCCATGATCGCGGTGCTCACCGCGGCCACCACCCCCCGGATCGTCTTCTACGCCCTGCTCATCGGCTGCACCTTCGGCGCCCTCTACACCACCGCCGGCCGGGTGCTGCGCTCGCTGACCCGCAAGGCCGTCCGTACCGACCGGGCCGCCCAGGCGCTGGCCGATCTCGCCGACTCCGGGCCGGTCGCCGCCCTGGTCGCCCGGGTCGCGGCCGTGCCGGCGCGCTCCCTGCACCTGCCGTTCGCCGTGCTCGGCTCGGCGGCCCTGCTGGGCGCCGCCTGGTACGAGCCGTTCGGCTCCGTGACCGTCCTGGGCGCCGCCGTGCTGTACGCCGTGCTCGCCGGAGCGGCCGTCGCCCGCCCCCTCAAGGGCCCGCTGGACTGGCTGCTCCCGCCGCTCTTCCGGTGCGCCGAGTACGTGACCGTCCTCGCGCTCGCCGTCAAGGCGGACGTACCCGGGGCCCTTCCCGCGGCATTCGGACTGGTCGCGGCGGTCGCCTACCATCACTACGACACGGTCTACCGCATCCGCGGTGGATCGGGCGCGCCCCCGCGGTGGCTGGTGTGGACGATCGGCGGTCACGACGGCCGGGTCCTGCTGACCGCGGCCCTGGCCGCCGCCCTGGCGACGCGCGCCACGGACTTCCCCGTCGCGCTCACGGCCCTGGCCGTGTTCGTGGCACTGGTGGTGCTCGTGGAGAGCATCCGCTTCTGGGTCTCCTCCGGGGCACCCGCCGTACATGACGAAGGAGAACCAGCATGATCGGCCTTGTACTCGCTGCCGGTGCCGGACGCCGCCTGCGTCCCTACACCGACACCCTGCCCAAGGCCCTCGTGCCCGTCGGCCCCGAAGGCGCCGAGGACAGCCTGACCGTGCTGGACCTCACCCTCGGCAACTTCGCCGAGGTCGGCCTCACCGAGGTCGCGATCGTCGTCGGCTACCGCAAGGAGGCCGTGTACGAGCGCCGCGAGGCCCTGGAGGCCAAGTACGGGGTCAAGATCACGCTGATCGACAACGACAAGGCCGAGGAGTGGAACAACGCCTACTCCCTGTGGTGCGCCCGTGACGTCCTGAAGCAGGGTGTGATCCTCGCCAACGGCGACACCGTCCACCCGGTCTCCGTCGAGCGGACCCTGCTCGACGCCCGGGGCAACGGCCAGAAGATCATCCTCGCCCTGGACGCGGTCAAGAGCCTGGCCGACGAGGAGATGAAGGTCGTCGTCGACGGCGCCAAGGGCGTGCAGAAGATCACGAAGCTGATGGAGCCGTCCGACGCCACCGGCGAGTACATCGGCGTCACCCTCATCGAGCCGGAGGCCGCCGAGGCCCTCGCCGAGGCGCTGAAGACCACCTTCGAGCGCGACCCCGACCTGTACTACGAGGACGGCTACCAGCAGCTCGTCAACGACGGCTTCGTCATCGACGTGGCCCCCATCGGCGACGTCAAGTGGGTCGAGATCGACAACCACGACGACCTCGCCAAGGGCCGGACGATCGCATGCCAGTACTGACGAGGCTCATCCCCTCCCCGGTCGTCGTCGACATCTCCCGCGGCGCCATGGACGACCTGGCCGGCCTCCTGGCCGACCAGCGGATCTCGGCGTCCGGCAAGCTGGCGATCGCGATCAGCGGCGGCTCCGGCCAGCTGCTCCGCTCCAAGCTGGAGCCCGTACTGCCGCACGCCGACTGGTACCCGGTCGTCGACGGCACCATCGACTCCGCCGTCAAGCTGGCCGACGACATAAAGGGTCGCCGCTACGACGCCGTCGTCGGCCTGGGCGGCGGCAAGATCATCGACGTGGCCAAGTACGCCGCGGCGCGGGTCGGGCTGCCCATGGTGGCCGTCGCCACCAACCTGGCGCACGACGGCATCTGCTCGCCCGTGGCCACGCTGGACAACGACAACGGCCGCGGTTCCTACGGCGTGCCCACGCCGATCGCGATGGTCATCGACCTCGACGTGATCCGCGACGCCCCGGTGCGGTTCGTCCGCTCCGGCATCGGCGACGCGCTCTCCAACATCTCGGCCATCGCCGACTGGGAGCTCTCTCACAAGATCACCGGGGAGCCCGTGGACGGCCTGGCCGCGGCCATGGCCCGTACGGCCGGCGAAGCCGTCCTGCGCCACCCCGGCGGCTGCGGCGACGACACGTTCCTCACCGTGCTCGCCGAGGCCCTGGTGCTCACCGGCATCGCCATGTCGATCAGCGGGGACACCCGGCCGGCGTCCGGCGCCTGCCACGAGATCAGCCACGCCTTCGACCTGCTCTACCCGGGGCGCTCCGCGCTCCACGGCGAGCAGGTCGGCCTCGGCGCCGCCTTCGCGATGTTCCTGCGCGGCGCCGACGAACAGGCAGGGCTCTTCGTCGAGTCACTGCGCGGCCACGGACTGCCCGTGCTGCCCGCCGAGATCGGGTTCAGCGTGGACGAGTTCGTCGCGGCCGTCGAGTACGCCCCCCAGACCCGTCCGGGACGCTTCACGATCCTGGAGCACCTCAATCTGTCCGCAGCCGAGATCAGGGACGCTTACGCCGACTATGCCAAGACCATCCGTAGCTGAACTCCGGCCCGTCGTTCACCCGCCGGGCGTCAAGGACCGGCGCAGTGGCGAGCACTGGGGCGGTCGCCTGTACATGCGCGAGATCTCCCTGCGCATCACCCGCGTCCTGGTGAACACCAAGGTCACGCCCAACCAGCTGACCTACGTGATGACCCTCGCCGGTGTCCTGGCCGCCCCGGCACTGCTCGTGCCGGGCATCCTGGGCGCCGTCCTCGGCGTGGTCGCGGTGCAGATGTACCTGCTGCTCGACTGCGTCGACGGTGAGGTCGCCCGCTGGAAGAAGCAGTTCTCCCTCTCCGGGGTGTACCTGGACCGGGTCGGCGCCTACCTGTGCGACGCGGCGGTCCTCGTCGGCTTCGGCCTGCGCGCCTCCGACCTGTGGGGCACCGGCCGGATCGACTGGCTGTGGGCCTTCCTGGGCACCCTCGCGGCCCTCGGCGCCATCCTGATCAAGGCCGAGACCGACCTGGTCGGCGTCGCCCGGCACCAGACGGGCAAGGAGCCCGTCGCCGAGGCCGCCGCCGAGCCGCGCTCCTCCGGCATGGCGCTCGCCCGCCGGGCGGCGTCCGCGCTCAAGTTCCACCGGCTCGTCCTCGGCATCGAGGCCTCGCTGCTCATCCTGCTGCTGGCGATCCTGGACCAGATACGGGGCGACCTGTTCTTCACCCGGCTCGGCGTCGCCGTGCTGGCCGGCATCGCGATGCTCCAGACGGTGCTGCACCTGGTGTCGATCCTGGCCTCCAGCAGGCTCAAGTGACGACGCCGATGCGGCTGGGCGCCGTGATCATCACCATGGGCAACCGTCCCGACGAGCTCAAGGCGCTCCTCGACTCGGTGGCCCGCCAGGAGGGCGACCCGATCGAGGTCGTCGTCGTGGGCCAGGGCGTCCAGGTCACCGGGCTGGAGGGTTTGCTGCCGGGTCTGCGCACCGTCGAGCTGCCCGAGAACCTGGGCATCCCCGGCGGCCGCAACGTCGGCATCGAGGCCTTCGGCCCCGGCGGCAGCGAGGTCGACGCCCTGCTCTTCCTCGACGACGACGGGCTGCTGGAGCGCACCGACACCGCCGAGCTGTGCCGGCAGGCCTTCGCCGAGGACCCCCGGCTCGGGATCGTCAGCTTCCGGATCGCCGATCCGGAGTCCGGTGAGACCCAGCGCCGGCACGTGCCCCGGTTGCGCGCCTCGGACCCGATGCGCTCCTCCCGTGTGACCACCTTCCTGGGCGGCGCCAACGCCGTCCGCACGTCGGTGTTCAAGCAGGTCGGAGAGTTGCCGGGGGAGTTCTTCTACGCGCACGAGGAGACCGATCTGGCCTGGCGGGCGCTCGACGCAGGGTGGCTGATCGACTACCGGGCGGACATGGTGCTCCTGCATCCGACGACCGCCCCCTCCCGGCACGCGGTCTACCACCGTATGGTTGCCCGTAACCGGGTGTGGCTCGCCCGCCGTAACCTGCCCGCCCCGCTGGTCCCGGTCTACCTGGGCGTCTGGCTCCTGCTGACGCTCCTGCGCAAGCCGTCGGCACCGGCGCTCAAGGCCTGGTTCGGTGGGTTCAAAGAGGGATGGACCACCCCCTGCGGTCCCCGGCGCCCCATGAAGTGGCGTACGGTCTGGCGGCTGACCCGGCTGGGCCGACCGCCTGTCATCTGACACGCTCGCGTCTGAGAACATGACGCGGTCACGGAACATACGTGATCACGGAACATGCATGTTCTCGGGCCGAGCGCCCCAGGCCCGATGCCACCTTCTGCCGCATCTTGAAGACGGAAAGTTTCAACTTGTGAGTGACACAACCCAGGATGGCGCCCTCGCCACGAGCAAGCCGCCGTCCGAAGACGCGGGGCTGACCCCGGCGGAGCTCGCCAGGAAGTACAACCTGTCCGTCAGCGGTGCCCGGCCGACCCTGGCCGAGTACGTGCGGCAGCTGTGGGACCGGCGCCACTTCATCATGGCGTTCTCCCGGGCCAAGCTGATGGCCCAGTACAGCGAGGCGAGGCTCGGCCAGATCTGGCAGGTGGCCACCCCGCTGCTCAACGCGCTGGTGTACTACCTGATCTTCGGCCTGATCCTGAACGCGGGCCGGGGCATGGAGAAGGGGGTCTACATCCCCTTCCTGGTGACGGGCATCTTCGTCTTCACCTTCACCCAGAGCTCGCTGATGGCGGGAGTCCGGGCCATCCCCGGCAACCTCGGCCTGGTCCGCGCCCTGCACTTCCCGCGCGCCTCCCTGCCGATCTCCTTCTCGATGCAGCAGCTCCAGCAGCTGCTGTACTCGATGATCGTCGTGGTGGTCGTCACGGTCGGCTTCGGCAACTACCCGAGGCTGTCGTGGCTGCTGGTCATCCCGACCCTGGCGCTCCAGTTCGTCTTCAACACCGGCCTCGCGCTGGTCTTCGGGCGGATGGGTTCCAAGACCCCCGACCTCGCGCAGCTGATGCCGTTCATCACGCGTACGTGGATGTACGCCTCGGGCGTCATGTTCTCGATCAGCGGGGCGCTCAAGGAGAGGGACGTGCCCGCGTGGGTCTCGGACGTGCTCCAGTGGAACCCCGCGGCGATCTACATGGACCTGGTCCGGTTCGCGCTGATCGACGACTACGGCCCGGAGAACCTGCCGCCGCACGTCTGGGCCTTCGCCGTCGGCTGGGCCGTCGTGACCGGCCTCGGCGGTTTCGTGTACTTCTGGAAGGCTGAGGAGCGTTACGGCCGTGGCTGAGAACTACCGGGGCGACGTCCCCACCGTCATCGCCGACGACGTGCACATCGTCTACCGCGTCAACACCGGCAGCTCCGGCAGGGGCAGCGCCACCGCCGCGCTGAGCAAGATAATGCGCCGGGGCAAGGGCGATGCCCCGGGCGTCCGCCGGGTCCACGCCGTTCGCGGCGTCTCCTTCACGGCGTACCGCGGCGAGGCCATCGGCGTCATCGGCTCCAACGGCTCCGGCAAGTCCACCCTGCTGCGCGCCATCGCGGGCCTCCTGCCCTGCGAGTCCGGCAAGGTCTACACGGACGGCCAGCCCTCGCTGCTGGGTGTCAACGCCGCACTGATGAACGACCTCACCGGTGAGCGCAACGTGGTCCTCGGCGGTCTCGCGATGGGAATGAGCCGCGAGCAGATCCGGGAGCGCTACGACGACATCGTCGACTTCTCGGGCATCAACGACAAGGGCGATTTCATCTCCCTTCCGATGCGCACATACTCCTCCGGTATGGCGGCGCGCCTGCGCTTTTCCATTGCCGCGGCCAAGGACCACGACGTCCTGATGATCGACGAGGCCCTGGCCACCGGTGACCGCAAGTTCCAGGTGCGTTCCGAGGAGCGCATCCGCGAACTGCGCAAGCACGCCGGAACCGTTTTCCTGGTGAGCCACAACAACAAATCCATCCGCGACACCTGCAGCCGCGTGCTGTGGCTGGAGAAGGGTGAGCTGCTGATGGACGGGCCCACGGAAGAAGTCGTCTCGGCCTACGAGAAGGCGACCAGCGCCTGACCGCGGTCTTCGCCGGCCCCCGTCGCTCCGAGCGGTGGGGGCTTCGGCATGTCCGGGGCGCCCGGGGCCGACATTCGGTGGCGGAGTGAATACCCGAGAGGCTGCCGCGGCGTTGTACAGCGTAAGCTGGAGCAGTCCTGAATCACGCCAGAGGGGACGATTCCCCGCAGGTGAACGGCCTGGGGTACCCCGGGGAAAGTCCGGCGGCGTGTCCGAAATAGGATGTATTGGGTCGGCAGTGTAGAACGGGAGACGTGACGGCAATGGCTACGGGAATTCTCCGGCCCCCAGGCATTACGGCCGTCCCCCGCGCGGGCGGCGGGCGGTGACCCCCGGGCACGGTATCCGGCCACACCGGGACGCGGCCCCCACAGCCCCCGACGCCCGAGCCCACGCGTACGCCACCCTCGGCAAGGCGCGCTCGGAGAACTTCCCCGTCGCCCCGTCCTTCCTCCCGCGCGCCTGGCGCGAAGGCCTCATGGCGGTGTACGGGTACGCCCGCTTGGTCGACGACATCGGCGACGGCGACCTCGCCCCCGGCGGACACGACGCCGTACTCCTCGGCCTCGACCCGGCCGCGGCGGACGAACCGCTCGCCATGCTCGACGCCCTCGAAGCCGACCTGCACCGCGTGTTCGGCGGTCCCGGCGCCCCCGGCGGCGCGCCGCGCCATCCCCTCCTGCAGGCGCTGCGGCCCGTGGTCCGCGCCCACGGCCTCACTCCCGAGCCCTTCCTCGGGCTCATCGAGGCCAACCGCCAGGACCAGCGCGTCACGCGCTACGAGACGTACGGCGAACTCCTCGCGTACTGCGAGCTGTCCGCGAACCCCGTCGGCCGCCTCGTGCTGTCCCTCACCGGCACCAGCACCCCCGAGCGGATCCGCCGCTCCGACGCCGTCTGCACCGCCCTGCAGATCGTCGAACACGTACAGGACGTCACGGAGGACCTCCGCCGCGACCGGATCTACCTGCCGGCCGAGGACATGCGCCGCTTCCACGTGGCCGAAACCGACCTCAAGGCCCACCACGCCGGCGCCTCCGTGCGCTCCCTGGTCGCGTTCGAAGCAGAACGCGCCCGGGACCTCCTGAATGAAGGCACCCCGCTCGTGGGTAGCGTGCACGGCAGACTCCGGCTGCTGCTCGCGGGCTTCGTGGGAGGAGGGCGTGCCGCCCTGCGAGCCGTCACCGCCGCCGGCTTCGACGTACTTCCCGGCCCGCCCAAGCCCACCAGGAGCGGCCTGCTCCGCGAGGTGGCCGCCGTCCTGCGCACAGCGCCGAGAAAGGGGTGAGCCCGACCGTGGAGGGTTCCGCACACACGTCCGCACCGTCCGCAGCGGTCCTGGCGGCGTACAGCTACTGCGAGGCCGTCACCGGTTCCCAGGCGCGCAACTTCGCGTACGGCATCCGGCTGCTGCCCTCCGACAAGCGGCAGGCGATGTCCGCGCTGTACGCGTTCTCCCGGCGCGT
Source organism: Streptomyces sp. NPDC090741 (assembly GCF_044769045.1). Classification (NCBI taxonomy): domain Bacteria; kingdom Bacillati; phylum Actinomycetota; class Actinomycetes; order Kitasatosporales; family Streptomycetaceae; genus Streptomyces; species Streptomyces sp. NPDC090741. The sequence continues at coordinate 249,203 of NZ_JBIVXF010000003.1, forward strand.
CGACGACATCGGCGACGGCACGCTCGCCCCCGAGGCCAAGTTCGTCCGGCTGGAGGAGACCCGCGCCCTCCTCGGCCGGATCCGGGCCGAGGAGATCGACGAGGACGACACCGACCCGGTCGCCGTCGCCCTCTCCCATGCCGCCCGCCGCTTCCCGATCCCGCTCGGCGGCCTCGACGAGCTCATCGACGGCGTCCTCATGGACGTCCGCGGCGAGACCTACGAGACCTGGGACGACCTCAGGGCCTACTGCCGCTGCGTGGCCGGAGCCATCGGGCGGCTCTCCCTCGGCGTGTTCGGCACCGTGCACACCGGCGGCCTGGGCGCCGCCGACGCCGCGCGGGCCGGCGAGTACGCCGACACCCTCGGCCTCGCCCTCCAGCTCACCAACATCCTGCGCGACGTCCGCGAGGACGCCGGCAACGGACGCACCTACCTGCCGGCCGAGGACCTCGCCAAGTTCGGGTGCTCGGACGGGTTCGGAAGCGACCGGATGCCCGCCGGGGCCGACTTCGCCGGGCTCGTCCACCACGAAGTGCGGCGCGCCCGGGCCCTGTTCGTCGAGGGCTACCGGCTGCTGCCCATGCTCGACCGGCGCAGCGGCGCCTGCGTCGCCGCCATGGCCGGCATCTACCGGCGCCTGCTCGACCGCATCGAGCGCGAGCCCGAGGCCGTGCTCCGCGGCCGCGTCTCGCTGCCCCCGCACGAGAAGGCGTACGTCGCCGTGCGCGGCCTGTCCGGCCTCGACGCCCGGACCATCTCCCGCCAGAGCACGCGGAGGCGCGCGTGATCCGGCCGACGCCCCCGCCCGCCGCGCCCGTCGCGGCGGACGCAACCCCCTTCCGCACGGCCGCGTCCCTCCAGGCGTGCGCCGCAGGCCACGGCACCCGGGAGGGCTCATGAACGGCAGCGACGACCGCGCCGTCGTCATCGGTGGCGGGCTCGCCGGAGTGAGCGCCGCGCTCGAACTCGCCGACGCGGGCCTCGAGGTCACCCTGCTCGAAGGCCGCCCGCGGCTCGGCGGGCTCGCCTTCTCCTTCAAGCGCGGCGACCTCACCGTCGACAACGGCCAGCACGTCTACCTGCGCTGCTGCACCGCCTACCGGTGGTTCCTCGACCGCGTCGAGGGCGCCGCCCTCGCCCCCGTCCAGGACCGGCTCGACGTACCCGTACTCGACGTCGCCCACCCCGCCGGCCCCCGCCTGGGCCGGCTGCGCCGCAGCGCCCTGCCCGTACCCCTGCACCTCGCGGGCTCCCTCGCCCGCTACCCGCACCTCTCGCTCGCCGAGCGGCTGAGCGTCGGCCGCGCCGCCCTCGCGCTGCGCCGGCTCGACCCCGCCGACCCGGCGCTGGACGGCGTGGACTTCGCGACCTGGCTCGGCCGCTACGGCCAGAGCCCGCGCACCATCGAGGCCCTGTGGGACCTCGTCGGCATCGCCACCCTCAACGCCACCGCCGGACAGTGCTCGCTGGGCCTGGCCGCCATGGTCTTCAAGACCGGCCTGCTCTCCGAGAACGGCGCCGCCGACATCGGCTGGGCCACCGTCCCGCTCGGCGACCTGCACGACACCCTCGCCCGCAAGCAGCTCGACGCGGCCGGCGTACGCACCGAGCTGCGCACCCGCGTCACCTGCATCTCCCGTATTCAGGACGGGAACTGGCGGGTCGACACCGAGAGCGGGTCCCTCGACGCAGGCACCGTCGTCCTCGCGGTTCCGCAGCGGGAGGCGCACGCACTGCTGCCGCCCGGAGCCCTCGCCGACCCGGACAAGCTCCTCGACATCGGCACCGCGCCCATCCTCAACGTGCACGTCGTCTACGACCGCAAGGTGCTCAAGCAGCCCTTCTTCGCCGCGCTCGGCTCCCCGGTCCAGTGGGTGTTCGACCGCACCGACGCCTCCGGGCTGCCCGACGGCGGCCAGTACCTGGCGCTGTCCCAGTCGGCAGCCCAGGACGACATCGACGAGCCCGTCTCGGTGCTGCGCGCCAAGTACCTGCCCGAGCTGGAACGGCTGCTGCCGGCCGCGCGCGGCGCCAAGGTACGGGACTTCTTCGTGACCCGGGAGCGGACCGCCACGTTCGCCCCCACCCCCGGCGTCGGCCGGCTGCGCCCCGGGGCGCGGACCGACACGCCGGGCCTCTACCTCGCCGGTGCGTGGACCGCCACCGGTTGGCCCGCGACCATGGAGGGCGCTGTCCGCAGCGGACTGAGCGCGGCGCACGCCGCACTCGCCGCACTCGGCCGCCACCGGGAGCACCCCCTGCAGGAGGCGGCATGACGACCACCAGCACGACCGCAGCAGCACGTACAGGACACAGAGGAGAGCCAGTGAACCCGGGGAATCCGGCTGTCGAGAACACGGACGCCGGCAACGGCGCAGCCGCAGGGGGCGTCGAGAAGGCGGACACGCTCGCACTCCTGGAGCGCGGCCGCGCGCTGTCGACCCCCGTGCTCCGCGCCGCGGTCGACCGGCTCGCGGCGCCCATGGACACCGTCGCCGCGTACCACTTCGGCTGGATCGACGCCCAGGGCAACGCGGCGGACGGCGACGGCGGCAAGGCCGTGCGCCCCGCCCTCGCGCTGCTCTCCGCCGAGGCCGCGGGGGCCGCGGCCGAGGTCGGCATCCCGGGCGCCGTGGCCGTCGAGCTCGTCCACAACTTCTCGCTGCTCCACGACGACCTGATGGACGGCGACGAGCAGCGCCGCCACCGCGACACGGTGTGGAAGGTGCACGGCCCGGCGCTGGCGATCCTGGTCGGCGACGCGCTGTTCGCCCTCGCCAACGAGGTCCTGCTGGAACTCGGCACCGCCGAGGCCGGCCGCGCCGCGCGCCGCCTGACCACCGCCAGCCGCAAGCTCATCGACGGCCAGGCCCAGGACATCTCCTACGAGCACCGCGAGCGCGTCAGCGTCGAGGAGTGCCTGGAGATGGAGGGCAACAAGACCGGCGCCCTGCTCGCCTGCGCGGTCTCCATCGGCGCCGTGCTCGGCGGCGCGGACGACCGTACGGCCGACAAGCTGGAGGAGTACGGCTACCACCTCGGCCTCGCCTTCCAGGCCGTCGACGACCTCCTCGGCATCTGGGGCGACCCGGAGGCCACCGGCAAGCAGACCTGGAGCGACCTGCGCCAGCGCAAGAAGTCCCTGCCGGTCGTCGCCGCCCTCGCGGCGGGCGGGCCCGCCTGCGAGGAGCTCGCCGAGCTGCTCGCCGACGACGCCAAGAGCAACGACTTCGAGAACTTCTCGGAGGAGGAGTTCGCGGCGCGCGCCGCGCTCATCGAGGCCGCGGGCGGGCGCGAGTGGACCGCCGAGGAGGCGCGCCGCCAGCACGCGATCGCCATCCGCGCCCTGGAGGACGTGGACATGCCGCAGCGGGTGCGCGAACAGCTCGTCGCCCTCGCCGACTTCGTCGTCGTGCGCAAGAGGTGACCGCCACCCGAGCAGGGATATGACTCGCGAGTCGCCGGCCGGCGCCGCCTGACAGCAGCGCCCGGCCGACGGCATACCCCAGCACAGCAGAGGACCACTGCCACGTAAGGGGAAGCCATGACAGCGACGACCGACGGCGCCGGTACCCCCGGCGCCGACCCGGCTGACACCGCGCCCGCGCCCGGGCCCGCCACGCTGCGGGGGGCCCAGGAGGCCGCCGCGCGGGCGACCCGGCACCTGCTGGCCCGCCAGGACGCGGCCGGCTGGTGGAAGGGCGACCTGGAGACCAACGTCACCATGGACGCCGAGGACCTGCTGCTGCGGCAGTTCCTCGGGATCCGGGACGAGGCCACCACGCAGGCCGCCGCCCTCTTCATCCGCGGCGAACAGGGCGCGGACGGCACCTGGGCCACCTTCCACGGCGGACCGCCCGAACTCTCCGCCACCATCGAGGCGTACGTCGCCCTGCGGCTCGCCGGCGACGCGCCCGACGCCCCGCACATGGCCCGCGCCTCTGCCTGGATCCGGGCCCACGGCGGGATCGCCGCCGCCCGCGTCTTCACCCGGATCTGGCTGGCCCTCTTCGGCTGGTGGAGCTGGGACCACCTGCCCGAACTCCCGCCCGAGCTGGTCTTCCTGCCGCCGTGGGTGCCGCTGAACATCTACGACTTCGGCTGCTGGGCCCGCCAGACCATCGTCCCGCTGACCGTGGTCTCCGCGAAGCGGCCCGTCCGCCCGGCCCCGTTCGCCCTCGACGAACTGCACACCGACGCGCGGCGCCCGTACCCCGCCGCCAAGCGTCCGGCCCCGCTGGCCAGTTGGGAGGGCGCCTTCCAGCGGATGGACAAGGTCCTGCACGCCTACCGCAGGTTCGCCCCGCGCCAGCTGCGCAAGGCCGCGATGGACACCGCCGCCCGCTGGATCATCGAGCGGCAGGAGAACGACGGCTGCTGGGGCGGGATCCAGCCACCCGCCGTGTACTCCGTCATCGCCCTGCACCTCCTCGGGTACGACCTCGCCCACCCGGTGATGCGGGCCGGGCTGGAGTCCCTGGACCGGTTCGCGGTGTGGCGCGAGGACGGTGCCCGGATGATCGAGGCCTGCCAGTCCCCGGTCTGGGACACCTGCCTCGCCGCCATCGCCCTGGCCGACGCGGGCCTGGCGCCCGACCACCCGGCCCTGGTGAAGGCCGCCGACTGGATGCTCGGCGAGGAGATCGTCCGCACCGGCGACTGGGCGGTGCGCCGGCCCGGACTCGCCCCGGGCGGCTGGGCGTTCGAGTTCCACAACGACACCTACCCCGACATCGACGACACCGCCGAGGTGGTGCTCGCGCTGCGCCGGATCAGGCACCCGGAGCCGGCCCGGGTCGAGGCGGCCATCGCCCGCGGGGTGTCCTGGAACCTGGGGATGCAGTCGAAGAACGGCGCCTGGGGCGCCTTCGACGCCGACAACACCAGCCCCTTCCCGAACCGGCTGCCGTTCTGCGACTTCGGTGAGGTCATCGACCCGCCGTCGGCCGACGTCACCGCCCACGTGGTGGAGATGCTCGCCGTCGAGGGCAAGGCCGCCGACCCGCGGACCCGGCGCGGCATCGCCTGGCTGCTCGCCGAACAGGAGCCCACCGGCGCCTGGTTCGGCCGCTGGGGCACCAACTACGTGTACGGGACCGGGTCGGTGGTCCCGGCCCTGACCGCCGCGGGTCTGGCTCCGGCGCATCCCGCGATCAGGCGGGCCGTGCGCTGGCTGGAATCCGTACAGAACGAGGACGGCGGGTGGGGCGAGGACCAGCGCTCCTACAAGGACCCGGAGTGGGCCGGGAAGGGGGCCTCGACCCCCTCTCAGACGGCGTGGGCGCTGATGGCCCTGCTGTCGGCGGGGGAGCGGGACGGCAAGGCCGTCGAGCGCGGCATCGCCTACCTGGTGGAGACGCAGCGCGGGGACGGCTCCTGGGACGAGCCGTACTTCACCGGCACCGGGTTCCCGTGGGACTTCTCCATCAACTACCACCTGTACCGGCAGGTGTTCCCGCTCACCGCGCTCGGCCGCTATCTGTACGGGGACCCCTTCGCGCCCGGGGAGGCCTGATGGCCGGCGCCGCCCGGGCCGGCGGCCCCGTACCGTCCGAGCCGCCCGCACCGCTGCTGGTCGCCTGCGCGCTGCGCATCGAGCAGGCGGCCCTGCGCAGTGGCGGAGGCCGCGGCGCCGCCCGACCCGAACCGGGCTACGCCGTGCTCCGTACGGGCATGGGCCCGCGCGCCGCCGAGCGGGCCGTCGGCCGGGCGCTCGCCGAGCGCGGGCTGCGCCGGGCCCCCGTCCTCGCCACCGGGTTCTGCGCCGGGCTGGTCCCCGGTATGAGCCCCGGCGACCTGGTCGTCGCCGAGGAGACCCGGGATCCGCGGGGCAACGTCGCGTGCGCTGGCACCGCCCTGCTCGCCGAGGCACTGGCCCGGGCCGCTCCGGGCCGGACCGTGCACACCGGCGCACTGACCGGATCCGACCATGTCGTCCGCGGCCAGGAGCGCGCCGAGCTGCGCGCCACCGGCGCCATCGCGGTCGACATGGAGTCCGCGGCCACCCTGTGGACGGCCACCCGGGCCGCCGCGGATGGCTGGAACCGTCCGGTTGCGGCCGTCCGGGTGATCGTGGACGCTCCGGAGCATGAGCTCGTCCGCATCGGCACGTTCCGCGGTGGAATATCGGCCTTCCGCGTATTGCGTGTCGTACTGCCCGCGTTTTATGACTGGCACCGTTCTTTGCTGCTCCCCAGGAGGTGAGCCAGATGGCCATGCCGCTGCGACAGTCCATCAGGGTCGGGACGTATCTTCTCGAACAGAAGCTCCGCAAGCGTGAGAAGTTCCCGCTGATCGTCGAGCTGGAACCGCTCTACGCCTGCAATCTGGCGTGCGAGGGGTGTGGGAAGATCCAGCACCCGGCGGGCGTGCTCAAGCAGCGCATGCCGGTGGCCCAGGCGGTCGGCGCCGTCCTGGAGTCCGGCGCGCCGATGGTGTCCATCGCGGGCGGAGAGCCCCTGATGCACCCGCAGATCGACGAGATCGTCCGGCAGTTGGTGGCAAAGCGGAAGTACGTGTTCCTGTGCACCAACGCGATGCTGCTGCGCAAGAAGATCGAGAAGTTCACCCCGTCCCCGTACTTCGCCTTCGCGGTGCACATCGACGGACTGCGCGAACGCCACGACGAGTCCGTGGCCAAGGAAGGCGTCTTCGACGAGGCGGTCGCCGCCATCAAGGAGGCGAAGAAGCGCGGGTTCCGGGTCACCACCAACTCCACCTTCTTCAACACCGACACCCCGCAGACGATCATCGAGGTGCTCAACTACCTCAATGACGACCTCAAGGTCGACGAAATGATGATCTCGCCCGCCTACGCCTACGAAAAGGCCCCCGACCAGGAGCACTTCCTGGGGGTCGAGCAGACCCGGGAACTCTTCAAGAAGGCGTTCGCGGGCGGAAACCGGCGGCGCTGGCGGCTCAACCACTCCCCGCTGTTCCTGGACTTCCTGGAGGGCAAGGTGGATTTCCCCTGCACCGCCTGGGCCATTCCGAATTACTCCCTCTTCGGCTGGCAGCGCCCCTGCTATCTGATGAGCGACGGGTACGTGCCCACCTACCGGGAACTGATCGAGGAAACCGACTGGAGCAAGTACGGGCGCGGAAAGGACCCGCGCTGCGCGAACTGCATGGCGCACTGCGGCTACGAGCCCACCGCCGTCCTCGCCACCATGGGCTCCCTCAAGGAATCCCTGCGCGCCGCCCGCGAGACGGTCTCGGGGAACCGGGAGAAGCCGTGACCGGCTTCGACCTCCCCGCCCTGCTGGACGAGCGGGGCGGGGAACGGTACGAGCTCCACGCGCGCCACCTCAACCACCAGCTGCCCCGGATGCTGCACACGATCGGCTTCGACAAGGTCTACGTCCGGGCCGAGGGCGCGCACTTCTGGGACGCCGAGGGCAACGACTACCTGGACATGCTGGCCGGGTTCGGCGTGATGGGCCTGGGCCGGCACCACCCGGTGGTCCGCCGGGCCCTGCACGACGTCCTGGACGCGCAGCTGGCCGATCTGACCCGCTTCGACTGCCAGCCGCTGCCCGGGCTGCTGGCGGAGAAGCTGCTCTCGTACAGCCCGCACCTGGACCGGGTCTTCTTCGGCAACAGCGGCACCGAGGCGGTGGAGACGGCCCTCAAGTTCGCCCGGTACGCGACGGGGCGGACGAGGGTCCTCTACTGCGACCACGCCTTCCACGGGCTGACCACGGGCTCGCTGTCGGTCAACGGGGAGGGCGGCTTCCGGGACGGCTTCGCGCCGCTGCTGCCCGATACGAAGATCCCCCTCGGGGACCTGGCCGCCCTGGAGCGGGAGCTGAAGCGGGGCGACGTCGCCGCCTTCGTCGTCGAGCCGATCCAGGGCAAGGGCGTGCTCGCGGCCCCGCCCGGATTCCTGCGCGCGGCGCAGGAGCTGCTGCACCGGCACAAGGCCCTGCTGATCGCGGACGAGGTGCAGACGGGCCTCGGCCGGACCGGCGATTTCTACGCGTACCAGCACGAGCCGGGCGTGGAGCCGGACCTGGTGTGCGTGGCCAAGGCCCTTTCGGGCGGCTACGTGCCGGTGGGCGCGACCCTGGGCAAGGACTGGATCTTCAAACGCGTCTACTCGTCCATGGACCGGGTGCTGGTGCACTCCGCCAGCTTCGGCTCCAACGCGCAGGCGATGGCGGCCGGGCTGGCGGTGCTCTCCGTCATGGAGGACGAGTCGGTGGTCGCGAACGCGCGCGCGATGGGCGACCTGCTGCGCGGGCGGCTCGCCGCGCTCGTGGACGAGTACGAGCTGCTCCACGAGGTGCGCGGGCGCGGCCTGATGATCGGAATCGAGTTCGGGCGGCCGTCCTCGCTCGGGCTGCGCAGCCGGTGGGCCATGCTCCAGGCGGCCCGCAAGGGGCTCTTCGCGCAGATGGTGGTGGTGCCGCTGCTGCAGAAGCACCGGATCCTGACACAGGTGTCGGGCGACCATCTGGAGGTCATCAAGCTCATCCCGCCGCTGATCGTGGACGAGGGGGACGTCGACCGGTTCGTCGGGGCCTTCCGCGAGGTCATGGACGAGGCGCACGGCGGGGGCGCCCTGATGTGGGACTTCGGCAGGACGCTGGTGAAGCAGGCCGTCGGCGGCGGCTGACGGCCCGCTCCCCTTCGAGGGGGCCGGCTCAGTCGAGCAGCCGGTCCCGCAGCCGGCCGAGGGTCTCGGGCGTGAGTCCGAGGCCCTCGTCGAGGTACCGGTCGACCCCGCCCCAGTGCCCGTCGATGGCGTCGAAGGCGGCCGTCAGGTACTCGGCGCGGGCGTCGAAGAGCGGCGAGAGCAGCTCCATCACCTCGGGGGAGCGGGCCTCGGGCGCTTCGCTGCCGCGGCGCACCCGGTAGCGGCGGTGCGGGGCGTTGGACTCCAGGTAGTCCGCCACGATCGCCTCGCGCTCGACGCCCAGCGCGAGCAGGGTGACGGCGATCGACAGGCCGGCCCGGTCCTTGCCGGCCGCGCAGTGCATGAGCGCCGGAACGCTGTCTTCGGCGAGGGCGTGCACGACCCGGCTGTGCTCGGCGGTGCGGTTCTCGATCATCGCGCGGTACGAGTTGGCCATCCGCTCGGCGGCCTTCCCCTCGCCGAGGAGTCCGCGGAGCTGTTCGACGCCGCCGTCGCGGACCATCTTCCAGAACTCCTTGCCGTCGGCCGGATCCGACAGCGGGATGTTGACGTTCCGTACTCCGGGGAGCTCGACGTCGGGCCCCTCCAGGGCGTGGTCGGCGGCGTTGCGGAAGTCGAAGACGGTGTGCAGGCCGAGCGATGTGAGGAATTCTGTATCGGTTTCGGTGGCATGTGCCAGATGTCCGCTACGGAATAGTTTTCCCGGCTTGACCCTCCGCCCGTCGGTGGTCGGGAGGCCGCCCACGTCACGGAAGTTGCGCACTTCCGCGAGCTCGGGCTCCGGTACGGGCTCCGTCCGCGGGGGCCGGGGTATCTGCTGGGTCACGGGAACTCCTCCGCATCGTCGCGATCTGTCCGAATTACACTACTTGGGGCCAACTTGCCATAACCGGAGGCGAGATCGGGCGCGGCCCCGTGAGCCAGATCATACGGTGACCGTGAGTGCCTGATCGTCGAAGCGGAACGCCCCGGCCGGGGCGGTTGTTGGCGCCGGGGAATTGACGGAGGGTGACCGGAATTCCGGCGGATTCGGGCTTCTGTGAATCCGTCAGGAAATTCGTGGCTTGTTCGGTGCGGCTCAACTCGATTACCTTCGCGATCGATCCGGATGGACCGCCGAATCCTGCCGCCGTCCGGAAACCGCACCCGACTATTCACGCGCGCGGCAGGAGCGGGGGAACCAGGTAGGCCGCTGTTCCCGATCATTCGTATCGGAGCAGCTCGGGGTGAAGCCGTTCATGTTCTGTTCATGTACGGCCGGACATCTCCAGTCCGAACCCGACAGCTCACCTCGCAGGCGACGGAGAGGAATTCGCCATGCCTGCAAAGGGTAAGCACCGACGTCCCAAGTCCCGTTCCATGGCGCGCGGCTTCGCCGTCGCGGGCACCGGCGGTGCGGCCCTCGCGCTGCCGCTGCTGGGCGCCGCCGGCGCCCACGCGGCGGGCGCCCCGGCCGCCGCACCCGCAGCGGCTCCCGTGCAGGCACCGCGGCTTCCGGCGGCGCTCCAGGCCGCGCCCGCCGCCGCCGAGCAGGGCTCGCCGGCCGCTTCGGCCGTCTACACGGTCGTGCCGGGTGACTACCTCTCCAAGATCGCCCAGGACCGCCACCTCTCGGGCGGCTGGCAGCGGCTGTACGCCGACAACCGCGAGGCCGTCGGCGCCGACCCCTCGCTGATCCACCCCGGGTTGAGGCTGACCCTGACCCTCGGCGCGAAGGGCGAGGCGGCCCCGGCTCCCGCGGAGAAGGCGGCCCCGGCCCCGGCCCCGGCGAAGAAGTCCTCGGACTCGGGTGCGGACGCGGCCCCGGACTCCAAGGGCTCCGCGGATGCCAAGGGCTCCGCGGACGCCGCGCCGGCCCCCGCCGCCGCGCCCGCCAAGAAGAGCACCGCCGCCAAGTCCGCCGCCGGTGCGGTCAGCGCCGCCGGCTTCGTCGCCCCCGTCGGCGGTGGCGGGATATCCACCCAGTACAAGACCCCCGGCGCCATGTGGTCCAGCGGCTACCACACCGGTGTCGACTTCATCGCGAGCTCCGGCACCACCGTCCGCGCCGTCGGCGCGGGCACCGTCGTCTCCGCCGGCTGGGGCGGCGCGTACGGCAACGAGGTCGTCATCCGGCACACGGACGGCAAGTACTCCCAGTACGGCCACCTGTCCCAGCTCTCCGTCTCGGTCGGCCAGAGCGTCACCGGCGGCCAGACCATCGGCCTCTCCGGCTCCACCGGCAACTCGACCGGCCCGCACCTGCACTTCGAGATCCGCACCGGGCCGTCCTACGGCTCGGACATCGACCCGCTGGCCTACCTCCGCTCGAAGGGTGTGAGCATCTGACGGCTCCCGCCGTCGGAGAGGCAGCCGGACACGTGAGGCCGGGACCCGAGGGGGGTTCCGGCCTCACGCGCTGTTATTCCGTACCGACCGGGTGGTATAGATCACGGTCCGTCAACCCCTGCCTACGGTGGCGTAGGTCACGTGCCGGGGTGAAAGATGTGTCCTCGTGGCAGCGACGAAGACGACACTCAAGACCATCGGCTCGTACGCGGCGATCGGGGACAGCTTCACCGAGGGTGTGGGGGACCCGGGGCCCGGGGAGACCTTTCTCGGCTGGGCGGACCGGCTGGCCGTACTCCTGGCCGATCAGCGCGAGGAAAACGAATTCCGGTACGCGAACCTGGCCGTGCGGGGGCGCCTCCTCGACCAGATCGTGGCCGAACAGGTCCCAAGGGCCAAGGAGCTCGCACCCGACCTGGTGAGCTTCTGCGCGGGCGGCAACGACATCATCCGGCCCGGCAGTGACCCGGACGACGTGGCGGAGCGGTTCGAGGCGGCGGTCGCCGACCTCACCGGAGCCGTCGGGCAGGTCATGATCACCACGGGCTTCGACACCCGCGGCGTTCCGGTCCTCAAGCACCTCCGGGGCAAGGTGGCGACGTACAGCGCGCACGTGCGCGCCATCGCCGACCGCTACGACTGCCCGGTGCTCGACCTCTGGTCGCTGAAGTCCGTACAGGACCGGCGGGCTTGGGACGACGACCGGCTGCACCTGTCGCCCGAGGGACACACCCGGGTCGCGCTGCGCGCCGCCCAGGTGCTGGGGCTGGAGGTGCCGGCCGATCCCGACCAGCCGTGGCCGCCGCAGCAGCCGCGCGGCTCGGTGGACGTGACCCGGGACAACATCCAGTGGGCACGCGAGTACCTGGTGCCCTGGATCGGGCGGCGGCTGCGCGGGGAGTCCTCCGGGGACCACGTGGAGGCGAAGCGTCCGGACCTGCTGCCGTTGTAGGGCGGCGGGGCGGCGGGGCGGACGCGAGGGGGAAGGGGACGGAGGAGGGGAAGGGACGGGAGTGGAGGGAAGGGGGAGGGCGCGAGAACGCAGGCGCGCGGCGGAATCCTTCGGGACCGGTGCGCGTTGGCATGGTGGTAGACCGGTATTCCGTACGGCCTCACAACCATCCGCCCCACCCTCCCAGGAGGCGCTTTGACCGGCTCCCGTCCCCTGCGTCCTCGGCTGCGCGCCCTGAGGCCCGAAGCCTTCGGCGCGGATCCGTCCGGCGCCCGCCTGGAGCGGATCCGGCGCTCGCCGAACTTCGCCGACGGCGTCTTCCAGAACCCGGTCGGGGCCCGGACCAGGCCCTCGGGCTCCATGATGGAGTTCGCCAAGATCTACTTCCACAAGGAGCAGCGGACCCGGCGCAACCCGGGTGCGCCGATCCCGGTGTACCCGACGACGCTCGCCGAGCTGGCGAAACCGCCGGTGAGCGGGTTGCGCCTGACCTGGATGGGGCACTCGGGCGTGCTCGCGGAGATCGACGGGCGGCGGGTGCTGTTCGACCCCGTGTGGGGTGAGCGGTGCTCTCCGTTCCCGTTCGCCGGGCCCAAGCGGCTGCACCCCGTCCCCGTACCGCTGGCCTCGCTGGGGCCGGTCGACGCCGTGGTGATCTCGCACGACCACTACGACCACCTCGACCTGCCGACCATCAAGGAACTGGCCGGGACGGACACCGTCTTCGCCGTGCCGCTCGGCGTCGGCGCCCACCTGGAGCGCTGGGGCGTGTCGCCGGACCGGCTGCGCGAGCTCGACTGGAACGAGGCCACCGAGATCGCGGGGCTCTCGCTGACGGCGACCCCGGCGCGGCACTTCTGCGGGCGCGGCCTGCGCAACCAGCAGAACACCCTGTGGGCCTCGTGGGTGGTCGCGGGCGACGAGCACCGCATCTTCCACAGCGGTGACACGGGGTACTTCCCCGGGTTCGCGGAGATCGGCGCCGCGCACGGCCCCTTCGACGCCACGATGATCCAGATCGGTGCGTACTCGGAGTACTGGCCCGACATCCACATGACCCCCGAGGAGGGCATGCAGGCCCACCTCGACCTCCAGGGCGGGATCCCGCACGGCACGATGCTGCCGATCCACTGGGGCACCTTCAACCTGGCGCTGCACCCGTGGGACGAGCCGGGCGAGGGCACCGTGGCCGCCTCCGAGGCCACCGGGGCGGCCATCGCGCTGCCGATCCCGGGCCAGCCGTTCGAGCCGGGCGACGCGGGCGCCCCGAGCGAGCCGTGGTGGCGCCCGTTCGTGGCCTCGGCCCCGCCCGCCCCGGCGACGCCGTCCCGCCCGGTCGCGACGACCCGGCCCCCGGCCGCGGCGCACGAGGAACCGGAGGCCGTCGGCTCGTAGGGGGTGCTTCCGGCGCTGGGGGGTGTGCGTCTCGTACGGTCCTTGCAGAACGTGCGCCCCCGGCGGATTCGGGCTGTCGTACGAGCGCTCCATCGGGAGCGGGAAGCACCCCGGCGAAGTTCCCCAACTGGCTGTCAGGGGCGGGATCGTGCGGTCTAGCGTGGGTATCCGGTGATCAACACCGTGATCCACACCGGGCCCCGGAACCCTGGGGGCCCGGGCCCCACGTAGAGGACGCCGATGTCCGGACTCCGCGCCGCCCGCCACGCCCCGTCGAGATACGCCGTCACCGGTCCCGGCCGGCAGATACGGCCCCAGCTGGTCCGCACCGCCCTGCTGCCCACGCTCGCCGCCGGGCTCAGCGGCGCCGCCGCGGTGATCTTCACGCTGCAGCTCGGCGGGGGCGCGGGGGCGCGGGACGCACGGCTCTGGCCGATCCTGGCGGGCTGCGCCCTGCTCGTCATCGGCGCGCTGGCCGCCGCCCTGCTCGGAGCCCAGCGTTCCGCCAAGGCCGTCCGGGATCGCTGCGAGGCCCTGCGCCGCTCCAGCGTGCGCGGACGCCAGGAGCTGCGGACCGCCGCCGAGCGGCTGGAACGGGGTGAGCCCCCGGTCCGCCCGGTCCGCGGCGGACCGACGGCGCCGCCGCCCGGCACCGACCCGGCCCGCGTCGACGAGTTCTGGCTGCTCTCCCAGGAGCTGCGCGGCGCCCGCGAACACGCGCACACGACCCTCGTACGGCTGGCCGGCCCGGCCGCGCCGTCCGACAGCGACCGCAAGGTCGAGGTCTTCGTCAACCTCGCGCGCCGGCTCCAGTCCCTCGTGCACCGGGAGATCTCGCTGCTCGACGAGCTGGAGGACACGGTCGAGGATCCCGACCTCCTCAAGGAGCTCTTCCACGTCGACCACCTCGCCACCCGGATCCGCCGCCACGCCGAGAACCTGGCCGTGCTCGGTGGCGCCGCCTCCCGGCGCCAGTGGACCCGGCCCATCGACCTGAGCGAGGTGCTGCGCTCCTCCGTCGCGGAGGTCGAGCAGTACACGCGGGTCAAGGTGGTGCCCCCGGCGGGCGGCACCGTACGCGGCCATGCCGTCGCCGACGTCGTGCACCTGCTGGCCGAACTGGTCGAGAACGCCACGGTGTTCTCCGCCCCCGACACCGACGTGGTGGTGCGCGCCGAGCGGGTCACCGCCGGCATCGCCGTCGAGGTGGAGGACCGCGGGCTGGGCATGCCGACCGCGGAGCAGCACCGGATGAACGCCCTGCTCGTCGACCCCGACCAGATCAGCGTCCGGCACCTGCTGGCGGACGGGCGGATCGGCCTGTTCGTGGTGTCGGCGCTGGCCCGGAGGCACGGGATCGCCGTCGAGCTCAAGTCCAACATCTACGGCGGCGTGCTCGCGGTGCTGGTGCTGCCGCAGGAGCTGCTGGGGGCGGAGGCGCCGAGCGCCGCAGATGCGCTCGGGGGCTCCCGGGCCACGTCGTGGGGGACCGGGGACGGGGGCGCCGGCCTGCCTCCTCTGGAGCCCGTACGGGTGGCCGTGCCGCAGCCGCCACAGCCGAAGCCGCGGCCGCAGTCGAAGCCGAAGCCGGAACCGCGGCCGGAACCACCGCTTCGACGGGAGCCGGAGCCGGCGGCACCGACCTGGGCGGCGCCGCCCGCGCCGCGCCCGCAGACGCGTACGCGGCCGAGGTCGGCGTGGCACGAGACGGATCGCCGGGAGCCGAGGGAGGCGCCGGCCGTCGAGACGACCCTGGACCTGGGCCTCGACCTGGGGCTGGACGTGACCTCGCCGGGCCGGGCCCCGGACCGGACCCCGGGCGCGACTCCGGGCGCGACTCCGGGCGCGACTCCGGGCGGGGGAGCGGCCGTACGGTGGCCCGCGCGGCCGGTCGTACAGGAGCCGGCACCTCCGGTGCCCGCGCCCGCCCCCGCACCCGTGCCGGTGGCCCCGCCGACCATGGCGGTGGTCTCCGTACCGGCCGCCCGGACGGATCCCGACCGGCCGGCCCTGCCCCGCCGCCGGGCCCAGCACCACCTCGTCCCGCAGCTGCGGGACGCCCCCGCCCCGCGGCCGGCCGACACACCCGAACAACCCGTGCACGACCCGGGCCTGATGGCCGCCTTCCAACGGGGCTTCGGCCTCGCCCAGTCGGAGAACCAGCCATGACCCCGACCTCTCACCTCAGCAAGGAGCGCACCACCATGGGCGGCGAAGCGGCGACGAAGACCAGCCGGCTCTCGGACCTCGACTGGCTGCTCAGCGGCCTGGTCCAGCGGGTCCCCTACACGCGCAGCGCGGTCCTCCTCACCGCCGACGGCCTCGTCACCTGCGTCCACGGCCTCGACAACGACAGCGCCGACCACCTGGCGGCCCTGGCCTCCGGGCTCTACTCGCTCGGGCGGAGCGCCGGATCCCGCTTCGGGGACGGCGCGGAGGTCCGGCAGGTGGTGGTCGAGCTCGACACCGCGATCGTGTTCGTGTCGGCCGCCGGGGCGGGCACCTGCCTCGCGGTCCTGGCCGACCGGGAAGCCGATGCGGGCGTACTCGGCTACGAGATGGCGATGCTGGTCAAGAGCGTCCGACCGTACCTCGCGGCCCCGCCGCGGCGGCCCGTCGGCGACCCGGAGTGATGTGCGCCCGCGTCACGTACGGCATGGGGGCTGCGCGGGACACGCCCTGGCTCGACGATTCGGCGGGCCGGGTGATGCGCCCGTACACCGCCAGCGGCGGGCGGACCCGCCCGACCGCCGCACTCGACCTGCTGTCCCTGGTGACCGCGACGGGGGTGCGGCCGCGCGGCCCGCTCGGCGCGGAGCACACGCTGGCGCTGCGCCTGTGCGCGGGCTCCGCGGCCGTCACCGTCGCCGAGGTGGCCGGACAGCTGCGGCTGCCGGCGGTGGTGGTGAAGGTGCTGCTGTCCGACCTGATGGAATACGGGGCCGTCACGGCGCAGGCGCCGCGGTTCCCGGGTGGCGGATACGTCGCCGCCGACGACCAGAACCTGCTCCGGGCGGTGCTCGATGGCCTACGCCGACGACTGTGACACCCGCCTCGCCCCTGCCCTGCCCGCGACGCTGAAGATCCTGGTCGCGGGAGGGTTCGGGGCGGGCAAGACGACCTTCGTGGGCGCGGTGAGCGAGATCGAGCCGCTGTGCACGGAGGAGCTGCTCAGCGGGCTGAGCGAGGGCCCCGACCCGCTCGACGGGGTCGAGGCGAAGACGTCGACGACCGTCGCGCTCGACTTCGGCCGGATCACCCTGGACGAGCGGCACGTCCTGTACCTCTTCGGTACGCCGGGGCAGCAGCGCTTCTGGTTCCTGTGGGAGGAGCTGTGCGCGGGTGCGCTCGGCGCGGTGGTGCTCGCGGACACGCGCCGCCTCGCCGACTGCTTCCCGGCCGTGGACTTCTTCGAGCGGCGCGGCATCGGGTTCATCGTCGCCGTCAACGAGTTCGACGAGGGCCACCGCTACACCGCCGCCGAGGTCCGGGATGCGGTGGGACTCGGGCCCGAAGTGCCCGTCGTACGGTGCGACGCGCGGCTGACCAGCTCGGGTACGGGGGCGCTGGCCGCCCTGGTCCACCACTTGCTCTTCATGGCGGCGACAGACAAGTCAGCAAAATCATGGGATGGGGATGGGGGGAAACTGCGATGACGTACTACGAGTCGACCGGACACCTGCTGCTCACGCCGGTGGACCGGGAGGCGCCCGCGCGCGCCGTCCGGCTGCGCGAACTGGGCCTGGGGGAGCGGGCGGACACGGAGCTCGACGCCTTCGCCCGGCAGATCGCCGAGGTACTGGCGGCCCCGTACGCGGGGGTCAACTTCGTCGGTGAGGAGCGGCAGTTCTTCGCCGGGCTGCACCACGCGCCGGACGCCCCGGCGAGCGGGTACCCGGCGCGGGTGCTGCCGCGGGACCGTGGGTACTGCCCGCACGTGGTGGTGCGGCGCCGGGCGCTGGTGCTGGAGGACGTACGGGACTTCGCGCGCTTCGCGGGCAACGCGGTGGTGGACGAGAGCGGGGTCCGGTCGTACGTGGGCGCGCCGCTGATCGACCGGACGGGGGCCGTCCTGGGCACGGTCTGCGCGGTCGACGTGGAACCCCGCCGCTGGGGCCTGAAAGGCCTGGCCACGGCCAAATCCCTGGCGGCGGACCTCCTGGAGATCATCCACGCGCGCGAAGACACCCTCCGCACCGGCTGAGCCCCCGTCCGGGGGCGGTTGTCAGTGCCGGCCGTTACGGTCGACGACATCAGCCCGACCGGTGGTGGGGAGAGGAGTCGCGCGATGGCCGTGACCGCCGAGGACGTGCGTACGACCGCGCTGTCGCTGCCCGGCAGCAGCGAGAAGCTCGCATGGGGCATGCCCACGTTCCGGGTGGGCGGGAAGATATTCGCCGCGCTCGGCGAGGACGACGCCTCGATCGGGGTGAAGTGCCCGAAGGAGGACCGCGCCGAGCTGATCGCCGCCGAGCCGGAGAAGTTCTTCATCCGGGAGGGACACGACGACAACTACGCCTGGCTCCGGGTCCGGCTGGCGGCGCTGGAGGGCGCCGCCGAGCTGCGCGCGATCCTGATCGACTCCTGGCTCCAGGCGGCCCCCAAGCGCCTGGCCGCGGCCCACCCGGAACTGGACGGGCGCTAGCGCGGCTGGACGAAGGCGCCGATCCGCTCACGGAGGGAGTGCGGGTCGAGGCCGTGCGCGGCGGTGTGCTCCTCGATCGTGCCGTAGCGGCGGAGCTCGGCGCGGCCGACGCCGAGGCCGAGGATCCGGTGCGGGACCTCCGTCAGGGCCTGCGCCGCGGCCGCCGTGGAGGTGCCGGCCAGGTACGGCTCGACGAGGACCACGTCGGCCGTGCCCCGGCCGACGGCCCCGCGCAGGGCCGAATCGTCGAAGGGCCGCACGGTCGTGGCGTACAGCACGGTCACGTCCAGCCCCTCCGTCGCGGCGAGCACGTTGTCCAGCAGCGGGCCGACGGCGACGACGACGGCGGCGCCGGGGCCTGCCTCCCGTACGGTCAGGAAGCCCGCGCCGTTCACCGCGCGCGGGGCGGCGTTCGACTGCTGCGAGAGGCGCACGTAGACCTTGTCGTCCCCGGCGGCGTAGGCGTGGCGCAGCAGCGCCTCGGCCTCGTCCGGATGCCCCGGCACGTGGACCGTCCAGCCGTCGAGGGTGTCCATCAGCGCCACGTCCCCCGGTGCCATGTGCGTGAGCCCGCCGGCCGGCCAGTCGTAGCTGGCGCTCGCGCTGACCAGGACCCCGCCCGTGCCCTGGTGCCCGAAGTCCAGCTTGACCTGCTCGAACGGCCGCTCCACCAGGAAGCTGGCGAAGGTGTGCACGATCGGCCGCAGCCCGGTCAGGGCCAGCCCGCCGCCGACCCCGATCAGCAGCTGTTCCCTGATCCCGACGTTGATCACCCGCTCCGGATGGCGCTGCCGGCCGGGCCGGAACCCGTCCATGGTGATCTCGGCGAGCACGAGCGCCAGCCGCGGATCCTCGTCGAGCGCGCGCGAAGTGACGGAGACGAACCGCTCCCGCATGTTGTCCACGACCAAACCCCTCTACTGCTTCTTCTCGACACGGGCGATGACGGCGTGGGGCCGGCCCGGATGCGGTGTGGTGAATGCGGCGTGCAGCGCCGCGTGGTCCCGGCCGTCGACGGTCACCGCCGACCAGCCGGCGGCCTCGAAGCGGGAGGCGATCCCGCCGCGCCAGCCGTGGGTCGCGGAGTCGTTGTCGATCACGACGGTGTGCAGCCGCTCCAGCCCGGCGGCGCCGGCGTAGGCGATGGCCTCGTGGTTGCTGCCCTCGTCGAGCTCCGCGTCCCCGATCAGCACCCACACCGCCGGGTCGTCCAGCCCCTGAGCCCGCAGCCCGAGCGCGCTGCCGACGGCGAGCGGCAGCCCGTGCCCGAGCGAGCCGCTGCCGATCTCCACTCCGGGGATCAGCGTGCGGTCCGGGTGGTGCCCGAGGGGCGAGTCGTACGAGCCGAAACCGCGCAGCCAGTCCACCGGGAAGAACCCCTTGGCGGCGAGTACGGCGTAGTACGCCATCGGCCCGTGCCCCTTGGAGAGCAGGAACCGGTCGCGCCCGGCCTCCTCGGCCGCCTCGGGCTCCACGCGCAGCACCCGGTCGTAGAGCACCCACAGCACGTCGAGCGTGGAGTGAGCGGCGGGCCCGTGCTTCTCGGCCCCGGTCATGAGCGCGATGAGCCGGCCCAGATCCTCGTAGCGGAACCCCGTGTCCGCGGTTGCCTGTGTCATGCACCGATCGTGCAACCTCAAGTCTGCTTGAGGTCAAGCCCGCCCCGACCTGACGAAAGGTGCGCGCGACCACCCCGCGAAGTGCGGTATTGTTCTCCTGCGCGTTCGGCCAGGGAAAACCCCAGGTCAACGGGTATCGGGACGTGGCGCAGCTTGGTAGCGCACTTGACTGGGGGTCAAGGGGTCGCAGGTTCAAATCCTGTCGTCCCGACCATGCTTGATGCAGGTCGGAGGCCGTTCTCTCACACGTGAGAGAACGGCCTTTTCCATGCCCGGAATGCTGGTGGTCGCAGTGCGGTCGCACGCCCGCTCTGGGGTTGGTCGGCGGTGGGGTGGAAGCCGGTCGGGGCGGGGGAGCGGAGCCGGTTGAGGGCTTCGCGGAGGTGCTGGAGGTTGGTCGCGTGGTGGTCGCAGCCGTTCCGGCCAGGCCCGTCGGTCGTTTCGCTTCTGGGCTCGGGTGAGGGTGGCTGTGTACGCGAGTTGAGTTGCGACATCGTTTCGACACGCGATGTGGGAGTCGCACGCTCGCTGCGAACAGCCGATGTGCGCGGGAACGGGAGGCACTCCCGAACCTGCGGGCCACCGTCCTCGCCCTGTTCGGGCTCCGCTTCGTGGAAGCCGTGTACGTCATCTCCATGGCGGGGTTTCCCCAGATCGGACCCCAGCCCCCGGCAGCCGACTGGGCCCTGATGATCCGTGAGAACGCCCGGGCATCCTCCTCGACCCCTGGGCCGTACTCGCCCCCGGCCTGGCCATCGCCGTCCTGGCGATCAGCTTCAACCTGGCCTCCGCCTCCCTCGCCTCCCGCTCCGCACTCAAGGCGGTGACCACCTCGTGAGCGACACCGCACCCGCAGCGGAACACCCGTCCACCCCGACCACGGCGACCCCCTTCCGCGGCATCGTCGCCGAGACCGCCGGCGACCCGAGCGACGAAGCCGTGCCCGGGCTCCTGCGCGAGTGCCGCCTCCCGGTCGACGACGGCCTGCCCGACCGACGCCCCACCGCGATATCCGGCGGCCAGCAGCGCCGTGTGGCCCTTGCCCGGGCCCTGGCCCGCACCCCCGAGATCCTCCTCCTCGACGAACCCACCGCCGGACTCGACTCCGGCCTCCGCGATGAGATCGCCGAACTGCTCCGTGACCTGTCCACGAGCCGGGGCCTGGCCGTCGTCATGGCCTGCCACGACCCCGAACTCGTCGAGGCCTGCGCCCATCACGTCGTACGCCTCACCGCACCCGACGCCGGTCCCATGTCACCGGTTTCCAAGGAGGACGGGGAAGGGCTGCGCGCGCAGGGCATCCGCGTCGCCTTCAGCCACCGCGCCGGGCGCCAGCAGGCTCTCGACTCGGTCGACTTCGCCGCAGCTCCCGGCACCGCCACCGGAATCGTCGGGCCCTCGGGCTCCGGCAAGACCACTCTGCTCCGTGTGCTGGCGGGGCTCCACCCTGCGGACGCCGGCCGGCTCACTCTGGATGGTCACCCGCTCGCCTTCACCGCCCGCAAGCGCCGGCGCGAGCGCCATCGTCGAATTCAACTCGTGCCGCAGAACCCTCTCGATGCCCTGAACCCCTCCCGTACCGTCGGCGCCGCCCTCGCCAGACCCCTGCGCCTGCACAGCGGGCTGCCGCGGCCGCAGATCGCGGGAAACGTCGGCGAGCTCCTGGAGCAGGTTGAACTCCCGGCCGACTTCGCCGCCCGATACCCCGGCGAACTCTCCGGCGGCCAGCGTCAGCGCGCATCCGTCGCCCGAGCCCGAGCCCGAGCCCGAGCCCTCGCCACCGATCCCGGCTACCTGCTCTGCGACGAGATCACGTCCGCCCTCGACCCCGAGACCGCCGTCACGTCATGGAGCTGCCGGCCCGTCTGCGCACCGAACGCGGTCTGACCGTCGTGACGGTCTCCCACGAGCTCCACCTGATCGCCGCCCACACCGACACCGTGCACCTCCTGGAGACCGGCCGAGTGACCACCCGCGGGGTCACCGCCGAGCTCGTCCCCGGCGCGTGAGAGCCGGCCTCGGGCTCAGGGGTGCGGGATGGTCTCCCCAGCCACGGTTTTCAGTGCCTCGGCGAACACGGCGACGACGTCGCCGGGCATGGCGTAGCCGCGGATGCGTCGGTCTGCGGCCGCGGCGAGCTGTGCTGCGGGCATCGGAGCGGCCCCGTCGATAATGGTGGTCGGGGCGGACCTACCGCCGCAGGGACGAGGCCGCCGGACCGTATCGGATGCGGTCCACCTACTCTCTGTCTACAGAGCAGTAGTCGATCTGCCTCGCTGTAGACGATCTCCGTGAGAGGAAGGTGTCATGACGGGCAGCGCGAGCGAACGCCGGCCGGCCGGCGAGTTGGAGGCCAGCGTCCTGGCGGCGCTGTGGGCTGCGGGGAAGCCGCGGTCGGCGGCGCAGGTCAGGGAGGCGATACCGCAGCCGCTGGCCCGGACCACGGTGGCGACGCTGCTCGCCCGGCTGCACGAGAAGGGCGTCATCGACCGCAATCCCGACGGGCGGGGCTTCCTGTACTTCCCGGTGGAGGACGCGCACGGCCTCACCGCCCGCCGGATGCACCGCGAGCTCGATCAGGACGGTGACCGCAGCGTCGTCCTGGCCCGGTTCGTCGAAGGGCTCGGCTCCGACGACGAGGCGGAGCTCAGGCGGCTGCTGGAGGGAGGCGGGCAGTGATTGCGCTGCTGATCGTCCCCCTCCTCCTGCCCTGGCTCCTGCCGCCGCTCGCCCGGCGCACGGCGGGCCGGGTGCGTCCTGAGGTCGCGCTGTGGACGATCACCACCGCCACGGGAGCGCTGGCCCTCGGGGTCGTGGCGTGCCTGGGCGCCCTGCTGCTGCCCCTGGCCCTGACGATCCCGCCCCTGGCTGCCCTCGTGCACCTGATCCAGCCGTTCCAGGCCGGTCCGGCGCCGCTGGCGCTGGGCATCTCCGTGCTGTCCTCCGGGATCGTCGCGGCCATCGGCGTCACCGTGGCCCGATGCGGGCTGTCCGAGGCCAAGCACCTGCGTACCGCCCACGGCGACGTCGCCCACCTCCCGGCGGTCGGGGGGTTGTGCGTATTGTGCGACCCGCGCCCGGACGCCTACGCCCTTCCCGGTGGACTGCGGGGCGAGGGCCGGGTCGTGGTGACCACCGGCATGTTGCGCTCACTGGAGCCGCGCGAACGAGAAGCCCTCCTGGCCCACGAGCGCGCGCACCTCGCCTCGCGCCACCACCTCTTCCTCGCCGTCGCCCAGCTCGCCGGATGGTGTCACCCGGCGCTGGCCGCCGTCATCCCGCAGGTGTCGTTCGCCGCTGAACGGGCGGCGGACGAGTCCGCGGCCCGCACCACCGGCAGCCGGACGCTCACCGCGCATGCCGTGGGGCGCGCTGCGCTGGCCGTCACCCGTGGCGGCGAGCGGCCCGGGGGATCCGTGCTGGCGGCGGGAGCTGTCACCGGGCCGGTCCCCGCCCGGGTGAAGGCCCTGCTCACCCAGGCGCCGGCCCGGCGCATCGCCCCCGCGGTGCTGGCCATGGCCCTGCTGTGCACCGCGGCCGGCGCATCCTCCCTGGCCGGGGCCGTCTGGCTGCACCAAGGGGTCGAAATCGCCCAGGGCGAGCACCCCGCCGACTGATGTCCGGCAGGCCGTCGGGGCCTTGTCGGTCCCGGCTTCCGGTGCTCGCCGAATGTGCGCGTAAGGGCAGCCTTTCCTTACTGTCTACATGTGAGTAGACTCCGCGGCGGCCGGGCCTGATTTCCCGGTGCTTGCATACCCCCGCGTGAAACGAGGCCCCCATGCCCGCGAGATCCCGTCACCTGCTTGCCGGCGCCAGCGCCGTCATAGCGGCCGTCGTATCGCTTTCGGGCTGCTCGCAGAAATCCGCGAGCGGCGACGGTGCGATCAAGGTGACGGCCTCGGACTCTGCCTGCGAGGTCTCCAAGGCCGAATTCCCGGCCGGACACCTCACCCTGGACGTGGAGAACACCGGCTCCAAGGTCACCGAGGTGTATGTGCTGTTCCCGGACGACCGGATCGCGGCGGAACGCGAGAACATCGGCCCGGGCACCAAGACCTCGATCACCGCCGAGCTCAAGGCGGGCGACTACGAGATCTCCTGCAAGCCCGGCATGAAGGGTGACGGCATCCGCCAGAAGGTCACAGCCACCGGGCAGAACGCGGCTGCCAAGCGGAGCCCGGAGGCGGACGCCGCCGTCGCCGCCTACCGTTCGTACGTCCTCGAACAGGCACAGGAGACCCTCCCGAAGGCCAAGGAATTCGCCGACGCCGTCAAGGCCGGGGACCTAGAAACCGCGAAGAAGCTCTACGCACCCTCCCGCATCGGCTGGGAGCGCACCGAGCCGGTCGCCGAGTCCTTCGGCGACATCGACCCGAAGGTCGACGTACGCGAGGACGGTCTGGAGGCCGGGCAGGACCCGGCGAAGGACTGGACCGGCTGGCACCGCCTGGAGAAGGCGCTGTGGCAGGACGGCAAGATCGGCGACCGGGAGAAGGAACTCGCCGGCCAGCTCATGACCGACCTGAACGACTGGGTGACGAAGGTCGGCACCGCCGAGATCACACCCACCTCCATGGCGAACGGTGCCAAGGAGCTCCTCGACGAGGTCTCCCGCAACAAGATCACCGGTGAGGAGGACCGCTACTCCCACACCGACCTCGTGGACTTCAAGGGCAACCTCGAAGGGGCCCAGAAGGCGTACGAGCTCCTCAAGCCCGTCGCCGCCAAGAACGACCCCCAGCTGGTGAAGGACCTCGACGGCCAGTTCGCGGCCCTGGCCGCGCTGCTGGACAAGTACCGGATCGGCACGAGCGGATACGAGTACGCGTCCTACGGCACCATCGCCGAGCCGCAGCGCAAGGAGCTCTCCGACGGCGTGAACGCACTCGCCGAACCCCTGTCCAAGCTCGCCGCCGCCGTCGCAAAGTAGTCCGGAAGGACACCGCCACCCATGTTCGGCAACTTCCTGATCGGACTGCGCGAAGGCCTCGAAGCGAGCCTCGTCGTCTGCATCCTCGTCGCCTACCTCGTCAAGACCGGCAACCGCCGCCAGCTCCCGCCCCTGTGGGCCGGCGTCGGCATCGCGGTCGCCCTCAGCCTCGCCTTCGGGGCGCTCCTCCAGTTCGGCTCCTCCACCCTGACCTTCCAGGCCAAGGAAGCCCTCGGCGGAACCCTGTCCGTCCTGTCCGTCGCCCTGGTCACCTGGATGGTGTTCTGGATGCGGCGCACCGCCCGCCATCTCAAGAGCGAACTCCAGGACAAGCTGGACGCCGCCCTCGCCGTCGGCACCGGAGCCCTCGTGGTGACCTCCTTCTTCGCAGTCGGCCGCGAAGGCCTGGAAACCTCCCTGTTCATCTGGACCGCGGTCCAGGCCACCGGCGACGGCGTCCGCCCCCTCGTCGGCGCCCTCCTGGGACTCGCCACTTCCGTCGTCCTCGGCTGGCTCTTCTACAAGGGCGCCCTGCGCATCAACCTGGCCAAGTTCTTCCGCTGGACCGGCGCCATGCTCGTCGTCGTCGCCGCGGGCGTTCTCGCGTACGGCATCCACGACCTCCAGGAAGCCGACATCCTGCCCGGTCTGCACCGCCTGGCGTTCGACATCAGCGCGGCCGTGCCGCCGGACTCCTGGTACGGCACCCTCCTCAAGGGCGTCTTCAACTTCCAGTCCGACCCCACCGTGCTCCAGGTGACCGTCTGGGGCCTGTACCTGGCACCGGTCATGGCCTTCTTCCTCGCCCCGGAACGAACCCGGCCCGTCCCTCGGCCGAAGGCCACCGGGGCACCGGCAGCCGAGTAGGCGGCCTGCCGCCCGTCGCCGCCGCCCGGCCCGCCACGCTCCGCAAGGACCGGCCGGTCGGCGCTCGGTGGGCAGGGGAGCGACGGTGTACCACGGCACAAGAACGACACGGCGGCAGCGCGGGACAGCGCTGCCCGAGCGGACCCGCCGAGGGGTCCCTCGGCCCCGCGGCGATCCCCGGGGCGCTCAGCCCCTGCGAGTTGCGCGACGCATACTCATCGACGCCCACGACCCGCGGGGCCGGCACTTCCGGTTCGGGAAGGGCCGGCCGCGCGCGCGTCCACCGGACGCAGGACGGTACTGCGGCTGACGGACATACCCATGACGCGGGTCGAACGCCCGCCCGGCCTGCACTAAATCCCGGACTTGCGGCGCGCGCGGGCCGGAGCGGCTCCAATCACCGTCGCTCGTTCTCGAGGCGGTACCCGTAGCCGCGCAGGGTGGTGATGCTGGGGGCTTGCGCAGGCTGTCGGGAGTCGGGGGCGGACTGCTGGAGGCGCCGGCGGAGCGAGGCGAGGGTGACGTCCAGCGTTTTGGTCGGCCCGAACCAGTTCTCGTCCCACACCTGCGCCATCAGGTCTTCACGGGACACGGCAGCGCCGGCGTGTCGGGCCAGGACGGCGAGCAGGTCGAATTCCTTCGGCCGCAGGGGGACTTCGACGTCCCCGAGCAGGCATTTGTGGGCTCGGGTGTCCAAGGTGAGGTCGCCGATCCGGTACGTCGTCTCGCGCTCGCCGTGACCGGCCGGGAGGCGGCGCAGGTGGGCGCGGAGCCGGGCCAACAGCACGGACAGGGTGAAGGGCTTGACGAGGTAGTCGTCGGCTCCCGCGTCGAGGCCCGCGATGACGTCGATCTCCTCACTGCGGGCGGTCAGGATGACGAGCAGCAGGTAGGGATGGCGGCTGCGCAGCTCGCGGGCGATGTCGATGCCGTCGGCGTCGGGCAGTCCGAGGTCGAGCAGCACGACGTCAGGGGGCGTGGCGCGGGCGGCGGCGAGGCCGCCGCTGCCGGTGCGGCACCAGGTGGTGGCGTACCCCTGCGCCCGCAGTCCGGTGTCGAGGTGCCGTCCGATGGTGTCGTCGTCCTCGATGACCAGGAGGACGGGGGCGGGGCTGCGGTCCTGGGGCGCGGGCATGGTCAGAGCGTAGGCGTACGCCTCACAGTTCGCGCAGTTCCTCGACGGCCGGACGGGAGGAGCGCCGGGCGGCGTTCAGGGCGGCGGCGGCGGTGAGGACGAGGTAGGTCCATGGGACGGCGGTGGTGGCGGGCGGCGGGTCGAAGACGCCGGTGAGGACCTTGACGAGCATCTGCGACAGGGACCAGCCGATGAGGGAGCCGCCCGCGAGCCCTCCCGCGGTCAGGGCCGCCGCCTCGGTGAGGACGAGTCCGCGCAGCTGGCGCCGGGTGGCACCGAGGACGGTGGCGATCGCGAAGGTACGTCGCCGCTCGGCCAGGCCCAGGGCCAGGACGAGGCCGCCGGACGCGGCCGCCAGCAGGACGGCGAAGCCGAGTTCGATCCGGGTGAGTCCGGCCAGGTCCACGGAGGTGAGGCTGGAGCCGACGGTGGAGCGGGTCAGGGTGAGGTCCGTGACCGTGGCCGCGGTGCCCAGCTGACGGCGGAGGCCGGCGGCGATGCCGCCCTGATGCGTGCCGCCGGTGTCCAGGAGGAAGGCACCGACGGCGTCGTTGCCGGTACTGCGGGCAACGTAGTCGGCGTTGGCGACGAGGAAGCGGAGGTTCCCCGACTGGAGCAGGACGCCGATCCTGGCTGTCGGGGATGTCGCCGGCCGGGTTGGACTCCGCCGGAACCGGTGCGGCGGCTGTGCCGGGTGGCCGGGGAGCGGCGGGCTGGGAGGCGCCGCCGCATCCGGCCAGGACGGCGCCGGCCAGCGCGAGTGCGGCCAGAGGGAGGGCGGGAGTGCGTCGCATGATCCTCGCGTCCTTTGCGGAGGGCGGACTGCTCTGTCGACGACGTTAGGAAGAGGATGGTCGGCGCCCGGCCCGGGCACGGTGAGAGGACGGTAAAACCCGCCGTCGGTTGCGGAAGCCGTGCCCGGCGGCCACGCGCCCCCATGATGGGCGGCATGAGAGCGCGCGTGGTCCGCGTGGCCCTGGTGGCTGCGGCTGTGGCCCTTCTTCTGCTGGCCGTGCCGCTGGCCGTGGCCATCCGGTTCAC
Source organism: Streptomyces sp. NPDC090741 (assembly GCF_044769045.1). Lineage (NCBI taxonomy): Bacteria > Bacillati > Actinomycetota > Actinomycetes > Kitasatosporales > Streptomycetaceae > Streptomyces > Streptomyces sp. NPDC090741. The sequence goes on from NZ_JBIVXF010000003.1 coordinate 276,756, forward strand.
GTTCTTCGCCGACGAGTACGGGGAGCTGGAGCGGGACGCCACGGCCGCTGTCGTACGGGTCGGGCCCGAGTTCACCTCCGGAGACCCCGTGGAGCTCCCCGGCAGGCGGGGCGAAGCGCGGCTGGGCGTCTATGACACCGCCGCCAGGCTGCGCTCCGGAGCGGGGCCGGCCGCGGGCGGCGACGCCGTCCGCCGAGCGCTGGCCGGGGGCGTGGCCCAGGAGCAGCCCGGTGGCGAACTCGTCGTTGCGGTACCCGTGTCCAGCGGTGAGCGGGTCATCGGGGTGATCCGTGCTTCGACCCTTGCCCGCAGCGTGTGGACACGGGTGCTGTGGGGCTGGGCCGCTCTGCTGGGACTCTGTCTGCTGGCGCTCGGCGCGGCCGTCGTCGTGGCCCGCAGGCAGGCGTCCGCCCTCAGCTCCCCGCTGGAGGCCCTCGCCCTTACCTCGCTCGCCATCGCCGATGGCGATCTGACGGCCAGGGCCCCTCGCAGCACGATCACCGAGATCGACGAGGTGGCGCGCGCCCACAACGCGATGGTCACCCGACTCGCACGGCTTCTGGAACGCGAACGGCACTTCACCGCCAATGCCTCCCACCAGCTGCGCACCCCCCTGACCGGAATGCAGCTCGGCCTGGAAGCGGCCTTGGCCGACCCGGACACGGATCCGCGCGCCGCGCTCGCGGAGGCGGCGGAGCAGTCACGGCACCTGGACCGCACCATCGACGAGGTGCTGCGGCTGGCCACGACGGATGCCTCTGCGCCTGTACCTGCCTCGGCGCAGCCGGTCGGTGATCTGCTGGAGGCGGCCGAGCGCCGGTGGCATGGCGTGCTGGCCCAAGACGGCCGCCGTCTGACCATGGGCTGGGAGTCGGCGGTGGGACAGTTGTCCGTGCCCGGCCGCACCACCGATCAGATCCTCGACATCCTCTTGGACAACGCCCACCGCCACGGCGGCGGAACCGTCACGCTGACCCTGCGCGACCTGGGAACGGCGCTCGCCCTGGACGTCGCCGACGAGGGAACCGCCGCCCTGGACGCTCGGATGATCTTCGAACGCGGTACCGGTACCGGTACCGGTACCGGCTCGGGCATCGGGCTGGCACTGGCGCGGGAGCTGGCCGAGGACGCCGGTGCCCGCCTGGGGCTGACCGGGCTCGCCCCCACCCGCTTCACCCTGCTGCTGCCGCTGGACGAAAGCGCGTGACCCGGTTCGCGGCGAGCTTCTGCAGCAGGCTGAACGCGAGCACGGGCAGCAGGATCTGCGGCCGGTCCGGCATCGCGGTGGTGATGAGCACGGCGCCCGCGCTGCTGTTGCTCATGCCGCAGGCCAGCGTGACGGACATGCCGGCGGGCGTTGTCAGACGCAGGGCGCGGGCGCAGCAGCGGCCCCAGCCGAAGGACAGGACGCAGACGACCACGGCGGTGCCGCCCGCCGCGAGGAGGAGCAGCGGGCGGGGGTGCATAAGGAACTGGCCCAGCGCGCCGCTGGCGTTGACGTAGGTGAGCAGGAGCGCGGCGAGGACCGCCGTGAGCGCGGCCAGGGGCAGCATGGTGCGCTCCGCGCGTTCGGGTAACAGGAGGCGGCAGCCGATGCCGGCGGCGCAGGGCAGTAGGACCCCGGTGAGAGCGAAGCCGCTGCCCGTGGCGTGTGCGGCGGCCGCCAGGGACTGCGCGTACTCGGAGCTGAGCAGTGGGGCCAGGGCGCCGATCGTGACCGGCACGGTCAGGGGGCTGACGAGAGCGGACGCGAGGACCAGGCCCAGTATGGCCGGTTCGTCACCCCGGCCCCCGCCGGTCCACACGGTGGCCCCGGCGGCCACCGGCATGGCGAGCGTCAGGATCATCGCGGCGACCATGCCGCTGCCGCCGTCGGAGTCGGGAGAGCAGCGCAGGGCCAGGACGACGACGGGGATGATCAGCAGCGGTGTGGTCAGGTGGAGGGCCAGTCCGGCCACCAGGACGCGGGGCCGGCGCAGCATGCGGGTCAGGCCTCGGGGGCAGGCCCGCAGCCCGGCCGCGAACAGGACGGCGGCGAGCAGGATCTGCGGGATGCTGACGCCGGCACGCATCGGTGCGCCCAGAGCCGCGGTATGCGCGTGGCTCAGCCACAGGCCCGGGGCGGGCAGGGCGGCGGCCGCGACGTAAGCCGCGCAGGAGGCCCGGCCGAGCCGTCTGCGCAGGAACGTCAGCGGCCCGGCGAGGAGATGTCCGGAAGGCGGCGCGGTCTGCATGGCGGGGAGCGTAGGCGCGGCGCGGTCCCGGGCCGCGGCATTCGGGCCGTCGCGGCCGAAAGCGCTCAGGATGTGTTCAGGCAGCAGCAGGCAGCGTCCGCGGTATGACATACGAGACTCAAGCGTCCTACGGCTCGCCCGCGCCCACCGTGGCCCGACGCAACAAGGTCCCCGAGATCACCGCCTACTTCTGGGTGATCAAGGTGCTGTGCACCACCGTGGGTGAGACCGCGGCCGACTTCTTGAACGCGCAGCTGGGCCTGGGCCTCACGGGCACCTCCCTCGTGATGGCGGCCCTGCTGGTGCTGGCCCTGATCGCGCAGTTCCGTACGGCCGCCTACCACCCCGGCGTCTACTGGCTGGTCGTGGTACTGGTCAGCATCGTCGGCACTTTGATCAGCGACAACCTCACGGACAACCTGGGCGTCGCGCTGGAGGTCACGACCGCTGTGTTCGCGCTGGCCCTGGCGGCCACCTTCGCCCTCTGGTTCAAGGCGGAGGGGACGCTGTCGATCTACCGCGTCGACTCGGTGCGCCGCGAGGGGTTCTACTGGGCGGCGGTGCTGTTCACCTTCGCGCTGGGCACCGCGGCCGGCGACCTCGTGGCGGAGCGGATGTCCCTGGGATACTGGGTCGCCGCAGTGCTCTTCGGCCTGGTCATCGCGGTAATCGCGCTCACGCACTACACCATGGGGCTGGGCACGGTGCTGAGCTTCTGGACCGTGTACGTCCTCACCCGCCCGCTCGGTGCCTCGGTGGGCGACTTCCTGTCGCAGCCCGCCGACGACGGCGGCCTGGGGCTCGGTACGGTGATCACCAGCGCGCTGTTCCTCGCGGTGATCCTGGCCCTCGTGGTGTTCCTCGCGGTGTCCCGGCGCGATGTGACGGACGGGGAACAGGTCACCCGGCCGGCAGTGTGACCACGAACCGCGTACCGGGCCCGTGGCGTTCGTCATGGTGGACGTCACCGCCCACGGAGCGGGCCAGGCGCCGCGCGAGCGGCAGCCCGAGGCCCGCTCCGGTGTGTCCGTCGCCGGGGTCTGCGCGCCGTCCCGGGAGGAAGAGCTCTGCGGTGAAGCGAGGCGGCACGCCCGGCCCGTCGTCGGTGATCTCGACGTGGATCCTCCCGTCCCGGCGGCAGGCGCTCAACAGGACGCGGGAGCGGGCGTGCCGCAGGGCATTGTCGAGCACGGGGCTCACGGCCCGTTCGAGGAGGGCCTGCGGGACGCCGGCGGTCAGGCCCTCGGCCGTGGCCGAGACCCGGACATCGACCGAGCCCGAGGGGGAGACCCTGCCGCTGAGCTGGATCAGCGCGGACCGGACGTCAGCGCTGCCGCGCCGGGTGGTGGCACTGCCACGGGCATCGTCGAGGAGGGTGTCGCAGATGGTGACCATGGAGTGTGCGGCGCCCTCGATGGCGGTGCAGGCGCGTTGCGTCTCGGAGGGGGAGCGCGGCCGGCTCTGCCACCAGTCGAGTTCGGCGATGACCCGGGCGAGCGGGTTGCGCAGCTCGTGGGACAGCTCCCGGGTGAGCTGTTGCTCGTGGCGCAGCCCCGACCGGATGCGGTCCAGCAGGGCGTCCAACGAGTTTCCGAGCCGGGCGAGTTCGTCGGGCCGTCGGGCGTCGCCGAACCGGTCGTCGCAAGCCGCCGCACTCCAGGCGGTGGCCTGTTCGGTCATGGTGCGCACGGGACGCAGCGCGCGGCCCACCGCGAGGTGGGTCAGCGCGTACGTGCAGGCCAGCACGGCCGCGTCCAGCGCGAGCGACGCGTACAGCACGGTGTCCGCGGAACCGCGGTAGGGGGCGAGACCGAGGGCGGTGACCACGGAGGCCGGTGCGGTCCCCTCGCCCGCGACCGACTGCACGCACAGCCGGACCGGCTCCCGGTCCCCGACGGTGGCGCAGCGTCGGCCTCCACCGGCTGCGAGGGCGTCGGCGGCCCGGCTGAGCGGTCCTTCGGCGGCTGCGCCGGGCGGGGTCTCCAGCCGCACGGGTCCCGCGTAGATCCAGACGTCGGCGTCGAGTACGTCGTCGTTGGGTACTTCCACGACGCGAGCCGCGGGTCCGGTGGTGTCCACCGTCGCGGCGATCGCTGCGGCCCGGGTGTGCAGGTGGTCGTCCGCCTGCTGCTGGAGCCGCTGGCGGACGACGGCGTTGAAGACGACGGTGAGCACGATCATCAGGAGTGACGCCGCCACGAGCGCGACCAGCGAGAGCCGACCGCGCAGGGTGCGGGGAAGCCGGCCGTGCTTCAGGAGGTTCATGACAGGCGGTGCCCCATCCCGCGGCTGGTGGTGAGCGTCCGTTCGCTGCCGGCGGTACGGAGCTTGCGGCGCAGCCGGCTCAGGTACTGGTCGAGGGTGTTGTCGCTGACCTGGGCGCCCTCGGGCCAGCCGGCCCGGATGAGCTCACGGCGAGCGACGAGGCCGCCCTCGGCGGCGATGAGCACCGCCAGCAGCCGGAACTCTGTCGGAGTCAGCCGCACGGGCGCCCCCGCGACGGTGCAGGTGTAGCGGACCGGATCGAGCAGCAGGTCTCCTGCCGTGGCGGCCGTGGCGGCCGTGCGCGGGCCTGCCCGCCTGAGTGCGGCCCGAAGGCGGGCGGCGAGCTCGGTGAGGTGGAAGGGTTTGGCGAGGTAATCGTCGCCCCCGGCGGAGAATCCGGTCAGCCGGTCGGTGAGGTGGTGGTGGGCCGTCAGGAAGACGACGGGGGCGAGGAACCCGCGGGCCCTGAGGGCCTGGCAGACGTCCCGGCCGTCCGCGTCCGGCAGCCCGACGTCCAGGACGACCGCGTCGAAGCCGTCCCCGGCCAGCCGCAGGGCGCCGGCCCCGTCAGCCGCGGGGGCCGGGTCGAAGTCCTCCTCGCGCAGGCCGCGCAGCAGTACGTCCCGGAGCGCGTGGTCGTCCTCGACGACGAGGATGCGCCGGCGCACGTCAGACGGCGGGCGCCGGCTGGTCACCCGTACGCCACAGGTATACGAAGGCCAGGAAGGACAGCCAGGCGGTGGCGAAGAGCCAGCCCCCGATGACGTCCGTGAACCAATGGACCCCCAGATAGGCGCGGGTGAGGCCGACGGCCGCCCCCCAGGCCCCGATCAGGACGAGCGCGGTGCGGGGTACCGGGGAACCGCGCAGGAACAGCGCTGCGACCAGGAGTCCGGCGGTCATCGCGGCGGTGGTGGTGTGGCCGGAGGGGAAGGACCAGCCCGAGGCGTGCGCGGCCCAGTCGCCGACGGCGGGGCGCGGGCGGGCGATCACCGTCATGGCCGCGTACCGCAGGGCCTGGCCCACGCCGAGGCACACCATCAGGGCGGCCGCCGTCCAGGCGCGCTCCCGGGTGGTGCGGCCCGCGTACAGGCCCGCCAGCAGGAGAAGGGCGTACGGGACGACACCGGTGCCGGTGTCGGTGACCGCACGGGCCAGGGCCGAGGCGACGGCGGGGCGGTGCTCCACGGACCAGCGGTGCAGGCCCGCATCGGAGGGCAGCAGGTGGCCCGGGGCCCGTACGACCCACACCGTCAGCAGCGCGAAGAGCACTGCGGAGGTCAGGGCCACCAGCCCGGTCCGGCGGACGAGCCGGGCGCGGTTCACGCGGCGGCCAGGAGCGGGCGCAGCGGGCTGCTCTTCAACCGCCCGGCCAGTGCCTTTTGATGCCGCCGGACGGTCCGGGCCGAGACGAAGGCCACGAGCGCGCCGACAAGGAATCCGGCGAGGGCGTCGTGCGGGTAGTGCGCGCCCACCCAAACCCGGGAGGCGGCCATCAGGACGGCGGCGATCAGGGCCACGGCGCCGAGCCGGCGCGATACGAAGAGCAGCGCGACGGCCGCCGCGGCGGCGAGGGCGGCGTGATTGCTGGGGAAGGACCAGTCACCGGGCGCGGGGCACGCTTCCAGGGTGACCACCCGGAGGGTCCGGCACGGCCGGTCCTCGCGCACGGCGAGCTTGACCAGGGCATCGATACCGAAGGCGAGGAGCGTGATCAGTGGTACCGCGAGGGCTGTGACCGCCTCGGGCGTGCCCGCGCGCCGGGCCCGCCACCACCCGGCCAGCATCAGCAGGGCGAACAGGGCCAGTCCGTAGGTCGACCAGGCGGAGATCACCGTGTCCAGCCAGCCCGGAGCGCGGTGGGTGAGGCCGATCACGTCGGTGTAGGCGGAGCCGTCGATGCGCGAGCCATCGTACGGGGGTGACATCAAACGGTTCCGTTCTGGTACTTGCTGCCGGTCCGGTGGGAGCGGAGCGGCTCGATCGTCAGGGGCAGCGGAGATTGGGCGACGACCAGGCCGACGACGGCAAGAGGTATCCCCGCCGCACGTCTACTGCACTGTAGACGGTCGTGGGGTAAGGGCGGGATCAGTGGCCGTGTCGTCAGCCGATCGAGCACCCGCCGGTGATCTGGAACGGGCGGGCGACGCGGGATACGTCCGAGGACGGACCCCGCCGGAACGCACCCTTCCGTCAGGCGGTCAGAACGCAGGTGCGGCGGCTGCGCCGTACGCCGGCTGAGCGACATCCTGTTGTCCCGACCAGCGTTTACGCACGTCGGAGGCCGTTCTCTCACACGTGAGAGAACGGCCTTTTCCATGCCCGTGCGGTGCCGCCCTGCGGCGGCGGTGCGTCAGCTCTGTGCGGTGTCGTCGTCCGCCTGCCCGGCGCCCTCGCCTGCGGCTGCCTTCTCGCGCATCTTGCGCACCAGCTCCGCCTTCTGGTCGGCGGCACCCCGGCGGTCGAGGTTGCGGTGCGGACCGTTGTTCTGCCGTTCGGCGCGGGACTGCCTCTTGCGCTGGCCGCCGCCCTGGCCCACGGGGTTGTTGATGTTCTTGCTCACGGTCACGGGTTCTCCCGGTAATGATGTGAAGTGATCTACGGATTCATCGGTGGGGGACGGGCGGCGACGTCGAAGGACGTCAGCAGGGGCCCGTCACGCTCTCACTCGTAAATCGGCCTCTGGAAGAACATGACAAAGACGGTACCCGGTTCCGTCGGCCCCGCACACCAACTCTTTCGCAGCGGGCTGGTCCGCAGCCGGCCCCGCGGCGACGATTTGGCTGGTCAGCGGACGAGTATGTGGCCGTCTTGGGGGCGGTGGTCGCGGGAGCGGCGCAGGTCGGTGGTCACGTACGTGCGTTGCAGCCAGCGGTCCGCTCCGTCGTATCGAGGGTGGAAGGCGGTGCGGCCGTGGACGCTGACGCGGTTGTCGATGACGACCAGGTCGCCGGGTGTCAGGCGCAGAGTGCGGGCGGTCGCCTCGCAGGCGCGGCCGAATTCGGCCAGCGCCGCTGCGGCCCGAGGGGTGAGCGGGGTGGTGACGAGTTGGGCCATGCGTATGTCGGGATCCTCGACTGCTCCCGACAACACAGGTCGGGGCTTGACACCGGACTCGGTCGCGGCAGCGTCGGGGCCGAAGGAGGGTGGTGGTGTGGTGAGGAACTCCGACGCGAACAGGGCCTGGCGGTCGGCCGGAGTGAGGAGCGGCAGTGCTTGGCGGATGCCGGCGATGCGCATGCCCGCGCGTCGGTCGTGGTCGGCACGCAGGCACAGGAAGACCACATAGTCGGGTGGGTGGGGGTGGAAGCCGTTCTCGGTGTGGAAGGACAGCGGCACCGATCCGGCGTTGCCGTGGAAGGTCTCCTGCCCGGGGACGGGCACGACGTCCTGCACGAGGGCGCCGGATTTCTCCGCCAGGTAGGCGAGGGGCTCGCCGAGCCCGCATGCCACCATGGTGAGCACCGCCGCCGAGAGGGTGGCCTGGCGCTGGACCGATCCCGGTACGGTCGGTGTCGCGGGCAGGGCCCCTTGATCGACGGGCAGGCCGCGGATCACCAAGGTGCCGTACGGGCCGGAATGCCTTCTGAACCGGCGCACCTCACGGCGCAGCAGTAGCGGAAGGTCTTCCCACGCGTCCCGGGCCCGGGCCACCCACTCGGGGCTGTCGACCCGGTCGTGCCCGCGGGTGCACAGGGTGCGGGCCAGCCGCTCGCACGTGGCGGCATCGGCCGTATCCAGCTCCAGGTCTGCGGCGAGGACGGTGCTTCGGGTGGTGTCGGGTGTCGTCTCGGGCATCGGGCTCTCCTGCCGGGGGCGTGGGCGGCGGACGCGCGGACTCACGAGTGGCGCAGGCCGGCCACGGCGTCGGCGATGTAGTGGTCCCCGAATCGGATCAGCGAGGCGTACTGGGCCGCGCGGCGATGGCGCATGAGCCGTAGTTCGGCGACCGCGTTGTCGGGGCCTTCGGGCTTCTGAGCGATGGAACGGCGCAGATGCACCATCGAGTACGCGAGGGTGACGTGCCGTTCACCGTCCACGATGTCGGCTTCCAGGAGAGCACCCCGCGCCTCGGCCAGCTCCGGGGCGCGGGCCGCCAAGTGCTCGTAGGAGTCGGGAACCACCGACAGCAGGTCCTTCATCGCCGCCCGGAACAGCTTGTATCCGCGATGTTGGCGCCCGCTCAACGGGATGTCCACCGACGGAGGCGCCATGGTGTGGCGTATCGCCGCCATGTAGTAGTCGGCCGGGATCGTACTGGCGTGGGCCATCGCTGCGGGGAAGCCGCGCACGTACACCGTCGCATCGGCCAGCCGCGTGAGCGCGGCGTCGCCGTCGCCGTGCCGCAGATGGTGGGCGGCGTCGGCCACGGCGACCGCGGCGCAGACGTTGAACAGGACATGGACCTGGTGACCGATGAGCCACCGGGCACTCCACACGCTCTCCAACGACGATCCCGCACCGGCCTCGGGGACGGCCACCGGCGGGACGGAGTCAGGGTCGGCGCATGGCGCTGCGCCGGTGAGATCGAGCACCGACTGCCGCATCCCGGTCACCTCCAGCGCCAGGTCGGAACCTGACAGCGGAGCATCACAGAGATCTTCCAGACCTCGGTGGATGACCATGACACCGTGCAGGGCAGCCTGTTGATCCGACAGTTCCCCCTCACGGACCCGGAAGAACGACTGACTGGTCGACTCCGCCGGCAGCCCCTCACCGACCACGGCCGGAGCCAGATCCGTCAGCGCGGCCGCCAACTCGCCGGCGATCGTGGCAGCCTGCCGCAGCGCGAGGGTGCGCTCGGCAGGTCCGGCATGGGTCGACACCGCGGCCAGCACGCGCGCGGTCCGCTCCGCCTCGGTATCGACCCGTGGGCCCAACACCGGGACGGGCCGCCCGCCTCGGGGCTCTCGGAAGACAGCGACAGCAGGATGACCGGCAACCGGTGATAAGCCCATGGTTGAAGTACTTCGCCACGAACACTCCGCACGAAACCTGATCCGCAAGACCATTCCTGTGCGGTGCACCGGAGTTGGCCGGGGAGGCGGCGGCGGCGAGCCCGGTCCGCCCCGCGGACTCCGTCTTCTACCAATTGGCGTGGAGCCCCACGGGTCGGCGCAGGATCAGGCCGGCCGGGCCGGGCCGGGCCGGGCCGGGCGCCGGTGTCGTGGTGGTGAGCGTGGGGCCGGGCAGTACGTGGGTCAGGGCTGTGGTGTGGCCGTGCTGCCGAGGAGGCGGTCCACGAGGAGTTCCGGGTAGCCGGAGGCCGGCGGGTCGATGCCGAAGATCGCCCGCAGGTAGAGCGGCGCGACGAGCTGGTCGAGGATCTGGTCGAGGGGCGGGGGGACCTCGCCGCGGGCAGCGGCGCGGTCGCGGATGCGCTCGATCGCGCCGATGCGGCGCTCGAACTGCTGCGCGCGCTCCCCCTGCGCCGTGGCGCTGCCCGGCATCGACAGGGCGACAGCGCGGATGAGCAGTCGCCCTTCGGGCGTGCGGATGCTCGCGACGCCCGCTTCGGCCCACGCCGTCAGGTCGCCGCGCAGGGTTCCGGTGTCGGCCAGCGGCCAGTCCCGTTCGAGGCGGGTGACGACCACGTCGGCCAGGAGCGCCTCCCGGCTGCCCCAGCGCCGGTAGACGCTGGTGTGGTTCACCCCGGCGCGCTGCGCGACCGCGGGGATGGTGAGGTCCGCGCCCTCGGGGTCGGACAGCAGGTCGATGACGGCCTGGTGGACCGCCGAGCGGACCTGCTCGGGGCTCTTGCGAAGGCGCGGGGCCGGCTGTTTCGAAGTCACCCCCACATCGTAAGCACAACTATTTGCTTAACCGCGCCCGCAGGTCTACAGTCCTGCCATACGCACAGATCTGTGCTTAAGGAGAGTGTGATGAAGCCGCTGCTGTTCCCCGGCAACCCCCAGTTCTGGTACGAGACCCTGCGCTCGATGAGCCACATCGCCTACGGCGGCGCCGACTTCGGCGAGGTCGTCTCCACCGCCGAGCGCATCAAGGAAGGCGACTACGACAGCTGGCACGAGGAGTGGATGGCGACCGCCGACCGGGTGGCCGCCGAAGCCCAGCGGGCCCTGGACGCGGGCCACACCATCAGCGCCCGGGACGGATTCCTGCGTGCCTCGAACTACTACCGGTCGGCGGAGTTCTTCCAGCACGGCCACCCGTGCGACCCCCGCCACGACCACGCCTACGACCGCAGCGTGGCCTGCTTCCAGGCCGCGGCCGCGCTCCACACCCCGCGCATCGAACCGGTCCGCATCCCCTACGAGGACACCACCCTCCCCGGCTACCTCTACCGGGCCGACGACTCCGGCACGCCCCGCCCGACCCTGATCATGCACAGCGGTTTCGACGGCACCGCCGAGGAACTCCACTTCAGCGGCGCGCTGGCCGCCGTGGAGCGCGGGTACACGGTCCTGACCTTCGACGGCCCAGGGCAGCCCGGCCCCCGCCACCACCAGGGCCTGGTCTTCCGCCCGGACTGGGAGAACGTCATCACCCCGGTCATCGACTTCGCCGAAACGCTCCCCGAGGTCGACAACAGCCGGATCGCGCTGCTCGGGAGCAGCATGGGCGGCGTACTCGCCCCCAGGGCGGCCGCTTTCGAGCACCGCCTCGCCGCCCTGATCGCCGTCGACGGCGTCTACGACCTCGGCCAGATATCCACCCGCCACGTCCCCGGCGACCGCGACCAGGCCGAACGGCTCCTGCGCGCGGACTCCGCCCCCGAACTCGACGCACGCTTCGAGCAGATCACGGCCCAGGACGCCACCGCGCGATGGGCGATCAACCACGGCATGTACGTGATGGGCGTCGACACTCCCCGGGCCTTCAGCGCCTCCTACCTCGACTACACCCTCGACGGCGGCATCGCCGAGCTGATCCAGTGCCCCACCCTCGTGTGCGACGCCGCCGAGGACGAGTTCTTCAAGGGTCAGCCCGAGCAGCTCTACGAGCACCTGACCTGCCCCAAGACCCTGATGCTGTTCACCGCCGAGGAAGGCGCCGGCGCTCACTGCCACCCCGGCGCCATGCGCCTGGCCCTCGCCCGCATCTACGACTGGCTCGACACCACCCTCGCGACCGCCTAGGACGGCTGGCGGATCTCCGTGACGATCGTGTAGAGCTCGATGATGACGCCGTCCCTCGTGCGGGCGATGTCCATGCCGCTGACCAGCGGCGGTTCACCGTCGGCCGGGCCGTACCGGAAACCGAGCTGACCGATGTCGTCGAGCCCTGACGCGGCGCCTGCGGGTCGGAAGACCCAGTCCGGGTTCTCGGCGAGCAACTCTGTCGCGCGGCGCGCGAAGTCCGTGCGCCCACGGATGATGCGGTCCGGTTCGTGCCACACCACGTCTTCCGCGTAGTTCTCGGCGATGACCGCGGCCCGGCGATCCGGGTCGGGTTCGCTGAACACCTCAAGGAGGTTGACTCGCATCAGATCGGCGGCAGATCTGGTCATGGTGGAGTCCGTTCGTGTGGGTCAGTTCGCGACAGCTGGGGCCGTCCGTAGCGGGGCGAGAGCCGAGGTCCAGGCGATGACCTGGTCGAGCATGGTGTTCAGCGCATGGAGGTTGTGGTCGCCGGGTTCGAAGACGCTGAAGTTCTCGAAGTCGGTGTGCAGGGAGAGCGTGACTTGCTGGCGTACGTCGGCCATCTGGAGTTCGGCGGCGACCAGGCGCAGTTGTTCGGCGGAGCGTGCGCCGCCGGCGGCCCCGTAGGAGACCAGGCCGAGGGCCTTGTTGTTCCACTCGGCGTAGAGGTAGTCCAGGGCGTTCTTCAGCACGCCGGGGACGCCGTGGTTGTACTCGGGGGTCACGATGACGAATCCGTCGTACGCGGCGATGGCCTGGGCCCAGCGCCGGGTGTGCTCGTTCTGGTACTGGCCGAGGGACGGCGGCATCGGCTCGTCGAGGTGGGGGAGGGGGTGGTCGCGCAGATCGATCAGCTCGAAGCCGGCGTCGGTCCGGCGCGAGGCGTGGTCGAGGACCCAGCGTGCCACCTGGTCTCCGACGCGGTTGGGCCGCGTGCTGCCGAGGATGATGCCGATGGTGGGCATGGTTGGCCTGCCTCTTCGTAGTGCCCTGCGTCTGCGGTTCAGCTCGGCACGGCGGTCGACGCCGCGACGGCGGAGGCGAAGTCGGGCTCCACGCCGAGCTGGGCGAGCATGATGCTGAGCCCGACGTAGCAGTTGAACTCCTTGATCTTCCCGTTCTCGACGTACCAGAAGTCGGCGGTGGGGATGTTGAGCTTGGCGCCGGTCGGCCGGATGGTGCCGGCGGGTGTTTCGAACGGGCCGGTGAAGGTGCCCTGGATCGTCAGCTCGACGGTGACGACGTTGCCCATGACGTGGAATCGGTGCAGGTCGCGGTGTACGTCGGGGGCGAGCGCTCCCATGAAGGCGACCAGGTCGCCAAGGTGCTCACCGCGGTAGCTCTCGCCGGCGACGACGTTGTTGAAGACGCCGTCCTCGGCGAACAGGTCCCTGAAGCCCTGCACGTCCAGGACGCTGCCCTCGGCCGCTCGGTACGCCGCCCGGACCACGGATTCCGTGCTGGTGTGCATGGTGCCCTCCCGCGTTGAGAGAATCCATTCAAACCTTTGATTTAAATTGTGAGGAGGGGGTGGCCGTCTTGTCAAGCAACCGATTGAATTCTTCGCGCTCACCGGACTCCTTGAAGCGCCCCGGCCACCACGGGGATGAGCATCCGCTCCACCTCCTCGGCGGGCTCGGCGCCCAGCTCGGCCCCGATGGGTGCCACCGCGAGCCAGTTCAGCATCCCGGCCGCACAGCGCACACGGAAGACGAGCTCCCGCTCGTCGACCTCGGGAAGGTTCGCCGCCAGTACGCGCACCGCCTGCCGCCGGGCCTGCTCGAACTTCCCGGCCAGCCTCTCCCACCCTTCGGGCGGATCGATCCCCACCCGCGCCACGGTCCGTATCACGGCCAGATCCCGCCCCCCGGCCACGAGGGCGCTCAGCATCGGCCGCGCGAAGGCCTCGGCCAGCTCGCTCAGCGTCGCGCTTCCCGCCAGAGCGTCGAGCTCCCGGATCTGCGCGTCCAGGTACCGCTCCAGCGCGTGCTCGATCGCCACATCGCACAGCGCCTTCAGCGATCCGAAGTGGTAACTCACCGCCGCGACGTTGGCTCCGGCGCTCTGGGTGATCTCGCGGAGGGTCACCCCTTCCTGTCCCCGCTGTGCGAGCAGCTCAAGGGCAGCCGCCAGCAGATCGCCCCGCGTTCGCTGACCGGCCTCGCGGCGAAGGTCCGTTTTCTCTGGCCTCACGATAGAACTCAAGCGACTGCTTGACTTCATTGTCAAGTGCTCGCCTGAACACGACTTCCGACGCTGACCCGCGACCCCGCGACCCCGCGGCTCTCGCGGCGGAGCCCGAGCGCGAGCCCAGTGGATCCCTTGACCTTGCCGCGACGTCAGGGTCTGTACTGAGTGGCATCCCGGCCCGGAGCAAACACCGAGCTCGCGGGACGGTCCCCAGAAAGGACATCGAGATGACCACCGCGCCCGAGAAGAACATGACCCTGCTGCGCACCGCGTACCAGGCGGTGGAGAGCGGCGACCTCGACGCGGCCGAGCAGATGCTGACGGAGGACTTCATCGCCAACGTTCCGGGCAGCCCCGCGCCGCTGGTCGGCCGCGACGTCTGGCGCCTGGGCACGCAGGCGATGAAGGACGCCTTCCCCGACCTGAAGATCGAAGTCCGGGACATCTTCGGCGTCGGCGACAAAGTGACGGTGCTGCTCCACTTCGAGGGAACCCATCGGGGCGCGTTCCAGCAGATCGGGGCGACGGGCCGACAGGTCGGCTTCGGAAGTATCGAGGTCTACCGCATCGAGGGCGACAAGATCGCCGAGGAGTGGGTCGCCCCCGACATGATCAGCCTCATGCAGCAGATCTCGTCCACCGCCGATCAGACGCGGTGAGCAGGGGTGGCCTGAAGCGAGCCGGCCGCCGAGTCCTGTCCGCGCCGCTCCGCCAGACCCCGCTTCGAGTAGCGGTCTAGCATGAAAGCGAGACTTCATCTCCAGGCCCGGGCCACAGCGGCAGGGAGGCCGGTATGGCGTTCGCAACGACTGGTTTCGAGCAGGCGGACGGCTGCCGTTACACCCCGATCTCCGAGCACGGCCTGATCGGCGACCTTCGTACCACCGCCCTGGTCGGCACGAACGGCACCATCGACTGGTACTGCTGCCCGCGCTTCGACGCGCCCAGCGTGTTCGGGTCCATCCTCGACGCCGACCGGGGCGGGTCGTTCGAGTTGGCCGCCGAGGTCCCGACCCGCACCAGGCAGTTCTACTTCCCCGACACGAACGTCCTGATCACGCGGTTCTTCGCCGCGGACGGGGTGGCGGAGATACAGGACTTCATGCCCGTGGTCGACGAGTCGCGCGAGGCGGCCCGCCACCGGCTGATCCGGCGGGTGATCTGCGTCCGCGGAACCCTCCCCTTCAGGGCGCGGATCGCCCCCCGCTTCGGCTACGGCACCGAAGCGCACACCACGCACCTCGAAGGCCACGTGGCGGTGTTCCGCTCCCCGTCACTGACGCTCGCGCTGACCGCCACGGCACCCCTGGAGAGCGACGGCCTGGACGTGTGGTCGCACTTCAAGCTCCTTCAGGGCGAGTCCCACGTGTTCGCCCTCGACCGGATCGGCGACGACGTCCCGCCCCGGTCGTGTCCGCGCGCCGAGGCACAGGAGCAGGCCGAGGCGACCGTCCGCTACTGGCGCCACTGGCTGGCCGGTTCGCGCTACCACGGGCGGTGGCGGGAGATGGTGAACCGCTCCGCGCTGGTGCTGAAGCTGCTCACCTACGCGCCGACCGGTGCGATCGTCGCCGCACCGACCACCAGCCTGCCCGAGCAGATCGGCGGCGCGCGCAACTGGGACTACCGCTATGTCTGGGTCCGCGACGCCGCCTTCTGCGTCTACGCGATGCTTCGCCTGGGGTTCACCTCGGAGGCCGAGGCGTTCATGGGATTCCTCTCCGAGCGGGGCATCCTGCGGGGCACGGGGGAGAGCGGTCCGTTGCAGATCATGTACGGCATCGACGGGCGCATCGACCTGCCCGAGTACGAGCTTCCGCACCTGGAGGGATATCTCGGCTCCGCACCGGTCCGGGTGGGCAACGCCGCCACCGGCCAGCTCCAGCTGGACATCTACGGTGCGCTGATCGACTCGATCTACCTCTACGACAAGTGGGGGCAGCCGATCAGCAGTGACCGCTGGGACGAGGTCGGTGCCGTGGTGGACTGGCTCTGCGAGCACTGGGACCAGCCCGACGAGGGGATCTGGGAGACCCGCGCGGGCCGGCGGAACTTCGTGTACTCGCGGCTGATGTGCTGGGTGGGGCTGGAGCGCGCGATGCGCATGGCGAACCGCCGCGGTCTGCCGGCGGACCTGACCCGCTGGCGGGAGTCCCGGGACGCGATCTACCGGCAGATCATGCGGCGCGGCTGGTCGGCGCAGCGGGGCACGTTCGTCCAGGCCCTGGACGGCGGTGAGCTGGACGCCTCGCTGCTGATGATGCCGATGGCCAAGTTCGTCTCGCCCACCGACCCCAAGTGGCTCTCCACCCTGGACGCCCTCACCACGGACCTGGTCTCCGACTCGCTGGTCTACCGCTACGACCCGACCGCCAGCCCGGACGGCCTGCACGGCCCCGAGGGCACCTTCTCGATCTGCTCCTTCTGGTACGTGGAGGCGCTCGCCCGCGCAGGCCGGCTGGAGGAGGCGAGGCTCGCCTTCGAGAAGATGCTCACCTACGCCAACCACCTCGGTCTGTTCGCCGAGGAGATCGGCCCGACCGGAGAACAGCTGGGCAACTTCCCCCAGGCCTTCACCCACCTCTCGCTGATCAGCGCCGCCTTCAACCTCGACCGCGCGCTGGGCTGACGCAGCATCACCGCCGGGACGGCGATTCGGTGACGTCGCAGGAGGCAGCGGCGGCGGTCAAGTCCGTGTCCCGGACGTCGCAGGCGATCCGGCCGAGCAGGGTCCGGAACGCCTGGCGCTCATGCGGAGGGCGTCGACGCCCGGGGCGGTGACGATCTTGCGCTGGCGCCGATCTGCGGGGTTGAGCCGGCGCTCGACCAGGCCGGCCGTGACGAGGTCGTCGATCAGGTAGGTCATCACCGTGCGGTCGATCCCGAGGTACGTGGCCAGGGCGAGGTGGTTTTGCTGTTCACCTCGGACGACGACGGCCGCGTCTGGTAGCCGCGGGCGCCCTGCGGGACGTCATCGAGGGCGTCATGGTCAAGATCGGCATCATCCTCGGCGGCGCCGCCCCGGCGTACTGAACGATGCTCGACCAGGTCATCGCCTGGAGCGCCGCGCTCGCACCGCTGCGCATGGCCTCGGCCGCCGCAGCCTGAGCCGCCCGCCGGGCTCTGTTCACCCATTTGCGGCGCCGATGATGCATCCTCACCTGCCTGGTGGAAGGGATCACAGGGGCCCGCCTCCCGGCAGGAGGCCGCCGGCCGAAGGGAGATCCTCCCTGAGCACCGAACAGCGAGAGAGCCTCGAAGCAACCAGGAGTCAGACATGAGCGAAGCAGTCGACCAGAACGCGAAGACCATCGAGGAGTTCCGAGCGAACGAGGGCAGGGTCGGCGGGATCTTCGAGGGCGCTCCGCTGGTCATCGTCCATCACCGCGGCCGCAAGAGCGGGCAGGAACACGTCAGCCCGATGATGTACCTCGCGCACGACACGGATCCGGACATCGTCTACGTCTTCGCAAGCAAGGGCGGAGCATCCACCAACCCGGATTGGTACCGCAACCTGACCGCCGCCGGTGAGGGCACCATCGAACGCGGCACCGCGACCTACCAGGTGACCGTCCGCGAAGTGACCGGCGCCGAACGCGACCGCATCTACGACGAGCAGGCGCGGCGTTACCCCGGCTTCGCCGAGTACGCCCGCCAGACCGCCGGAATCCGCATCATTCCCGTGCTCGAACTCCGGCGGGCGTAGCCCACACCCCCGTCAGCTTCAGCGAGTCGAAGGAGAGAGATCATGCCCAAGGCAGTCAGGTACGACGAGTTCGGCGGGATCGACGTGCTGCGGGTCGAAGAGGTGGAACGCCCGGTGCCCGGGGACGGGCAGGTCCTCGTACGCGTGAAAGCGGCCGGCACCAACCCCGGTGAGGGGCTCATCCGCGCGGGGGCATTGGCGGACGTGTTCCCGTCGACGTTCCCGTCCGGGCAGGGCAGTGACCTCGCCGGGGTCATCGAGGAGGCCGGCGCCGGGGTTGCCGGATTCTCGGCCGGCGACGAGGTGATCGGATTCAGCCAGGAGCGGGCCTCCCAGGCCGAGCTGGTCCTGGTCGAGGCGGGTGACCTCACGCGCAAGCCGGAGAAGGTCTCATGGGAGGTGGCCGGCAGCCTGTACGTCGTCGGCGTGACCGCAGTGGGGGCCCTACGCGCCGTCCAGCCCGAGGAGGGCGAGACCGTCGTCATCTCCGGTGCCGCCGGGGGAGTCGGCTCGCTCGCGGTCCAGCTCGCGCGCCGTACCGGGGCCACGGTCATCGGCCTGGCGAGCGAGAGCAACCACGAGTGGCTGAAGAGCCACGGGGTGATCCCGGTCGCGTACGGTGAGGGCGTCGCGGACCGCATCAGGGCCGCCGCGCCCAGTGGCGTGGACGCCTTCGTCGACACCTTCGGCGACGGGTACGTCGAGCTGGCCCTCGCCCTCGGCGTAGCGACCGATCGGATCGACACCATCGCCGATTTCGCGGCAGCCGAGAAGCACGGGGTGAAGACTGACGGCGGGATCGAGGCCGGGCCGGGCGCCAAGGTACTCGCCGAGCTTGCCGGCCTGATCGCCGACGGACACCTCGAAGTGCCGATCGCGAACGTCTACCCGCTGGCGCAGGTCCGCGAGGCCTACACCGAGCTCGAACGCCGCCACACCCACGGCAAGATCGTCCTCAGGCCCTAGGGTGTGTCTACGGATCATCCCGGCCCGCGTTCGCCCCCTGGTCCACCCGGGAGGCAGTTTCTCGATCTTCGATGACAGCAGGGTCGAGGTCGAGGGATACGGCGGGGCCGAGACGATCACGGATCAGGGACGGGCCGGCGTGTTCCGCGGGGCGTTCGGGCTGCTTCAGCCCTCCGGCCGTTCGCCGGGCTGGTGGTCAGCCGTTGGGTGCAGCACTGGGGTCGGAACCGCGGGTGTCCATCGCCAGTATCAAGGCCGAGTCCGCGTGGAGCGTGATGCGCACCGGTGTGAAGGTGGTGGCGTCCACCGGCGACTCACCGGTGCCGGGATTGCGGGCGTAGCGCGGGTGGGCGCCTCCGCTGATCTGCCAGCGTATGCGGTGGCCGACGGCGAAGCGGTGGGCGGTGGAGCTCATCGGCACGGTGATCTGCGACGGCTCCCGCCCGTCCGTCCGCAGGCGGCCCAGCCCGTCACAGATGTTGACGGAGCGGCCCTGCGCGTCCACGTCGCACAGGCGGGTGAAGACGTCGGCGTGACCGGTGTCCGTGGAGATGCTCAGGCGGGCGGAGACGGGGCCCAGGATGTCCAGCGGCTCGGTCAGCGGGGGGCTGGTGAAGATGAGGACGTCGTCCCGGGCCTCCAGGGTGCCGTTGTCCCGCGGACCGGCGGTACGGGAGAGGAGAGGGCCGCCGAGGGAGGGGGTCGGGTCCTCCGGGTCGTAGCGGAACGACGCCAGGGGTGCGGAGTCCGTGGGAGCCTCCTCGGTGAGGTGCCCCTGCGGGGTGGGGAACCGCGGGTTGACGTCCGCGGCCGGAGGCCAGTCGTCGAGGTTCCGCCAGGCGTTCTCGCCGCCGACGTGCACGCGCACCCTCGTGGGGCGCAGGCCCGAGGGGTCGGCGTTGAGGTGGGCGCGCAGCCAGGCGAGGCTCTCGGCGAACACCTCGGGCCATCCCTGTTGCAGGGCGGAGGTGTGGGTCCAGGGGCCGACGAGCAGGGCGGTCTCGCAGCCGGCCGCCCGCAGCCGGTCGTACTGCCCGAAGGTCTGGTCGGCCAGGGCGTCGTGCCATCCGGTGATCAGAGCCGTGGGCACGCGCAGTCGCTCCGCCGACTGCGCCAACGATGCGCCGCGCCAGTAGGCGTCCTCGGCGTCCGGGTGCGTCATTACGCCGTCCAGCCAGGGCGGCGGTTCGCTCCCGAGGGCTGACACGTGCGCCCCGCGCAGCGGCTTCGCGGTGGTGACGTCGCGCAGTCGGCGCTGCAGGCGCAGTGTCGCCTTCAGGAACGGTCCCATGCCCTGGTGCTGGTAGGTCATGCCCACGCCGACGGCGAGGGCGGTTTCCAGGTGCAGCGCACCGTCCCTGTGGAACAGGGCATGCGGATCGTGCAGGCCCAGCTGCACCACCATCGCCTTCAGTTCCGGCGGCGGGTCCAGGGCGAGGGCCCACTGTACGTAGCCCAGGTAGCTGGGGCCGACGGTTCCCAGCGTTCCGTTGAACCAGGGTTGCTCGCGCAGCCAGGACACCGCGGCCGCGCCGTCGGCGACTTCGTTGCGCCACAGGTCGAACGTCCCCCCGGAACCACCGGTGCCGCGGCAGCTCTGCAGGACCACGTGGAAGCCCTGTTCGGCGAAGAGCAGGCCGTACATGGGGGACCAGGGCAGGCCCCTGCCGTACGGCGAGCGCACGAGGAGGGTGGGGAAGTCGCCCTCGGCGCGCGGGAAGTAGTGGTCCGTGATCAGCGGGCTGCCGTCGGCGGCCGGCACCACCAGTCCGGGCTCCCACCCGACATCGTGCAGTTTGGCCGGGAGGCGACGCCAGGTCGCCCTCATCATCCGTGCGGACAGCGGCGGTTTCCCGGCAGGCGGTGCCCAGGTCGGCCTCGACACAGGACCGTGCGTGGGTGACGTCATCGTTGCCCTCCTTGATTTCCGTACGATGTACGAGAATAGAGCATGCTTGACTGGGCGAGCACAGGGCCGCCGATCAGGGAGAGGGGCGTGGGCCGTGTCCCGCGAAGGAAGTGCCGGCGGCCCGGGCGTCGACCCCCAGCAGCTCTGGCTGAGCTCCGACCAACCCCGCAGGGGCCGCAGGCCCGCCTACAGCCGAGAGGTGATCACCGCCGCGGCCGTCGCCCTGGCGGACGCGGAAGGGCTCGAAGCGGTCACCATGCGGAAGGTGGCCGCACAGGTCGGAGCCGGCGTCATGTCGCTCTACAGCTACGCCCCCGACAAGGAGACGCTGCTGAACCTGATGGTCGACCACGTCAGCGGCGAACTGCCGACCGCGCACCCGCTCACCGGTGACTGGCGCGCCGACCTGAAGGCGATCGCAGGCCTCCAGCGCGCTCACATGCTGCGCCACCCCTGGCTGCCCGCCGCCCTGACCACCCGCCGCGTCCCCGGACCCCACGCCCTGGCCTTCCTGGAACGCGCGCTCGTCGCCCTGCGGCCCGCCGGACTGGGCGGTGCGGCGAAGCTGGAAGTCTTCGCCCAGCTCACGGCATTCGTGGCCGGGCACGTCGCCTACGAGATCGCACAGGCCGCAACCTCGCACTCCCCGGACCGAGCCGCGGCCGAAGCCCGCTACCTCGCCGCCGTCGCGACGGACGGCCGCCACCCGGAACTCGCCGAAGCCCTCTCCGCGCCCGGAGGCCCCCTCGCCCCGGACGCCACCTTCACCCGGTTCCTGAACCGCCTGGTCGACGGCCTCGACGCCGACTGATCCCGTAGGCCGCCACGGCGCAGCAACATTACGGAGCGTTTCCGGTTCGTTGCGTTGTGTCGCTCCTGGAAATCTTCACCCGGTGAAAGTGGAGGGGGTGCCTCCCATTACATTCCTCCTCGGTGCGGGCGGGGGGATGGGGGAGTTTGGACCGATTTGGGTACGCAGGGTCGCATGCCGCCCTTCTTTGTTACGCGATCTTGTGGAGAACCCGTGGTGATCCGCCGAATCAATCGGAAAGCCCCTCGGGTGAATGGCCATATCGCTTGATCGAAGCCGTCAACACGGTTCGCCCGGTCGCCTGTTCGCGTGCTTACATCTGGCCTCGGGAGTGGTCGAACCGCCTTGTCGCGGAACGGCCACGCCATTTGAGAAACATTCAGACGACTGAAGGGTGCGCACATCATGCGTAACGACATCGAGACCCGTGAGATCGCCGACGACGAACTGGACGCGGTTTCCGGCGGTGTCAGCATCTCCGGTGGGCTTCTCGGCGGCGTGACCGGCGACGTGTTCCACGTCCTGAACACGGTGACCTCGCTCCAGACGGTCCAGGGCGTGCAGGCCCTGCCCGGCCAGGTCGAGGGCATCGTCGGCGTTCGCGCCGGTGTCGCCGGCCTCTGAGCCGAGCCGGTACATCAGGGCGCGTGAACCCCGGGACGTACGCGTTCCGGGGTTCACGGGTGCCCATGGCCGCGTGCGTGCCCGTGCCCGTGCCCGTGCGCGTGCCCGTGCGCGTGCCCGTGTCGTGAAATGCATTCGAAGGACAGGTCGCTGGTCGTGCAGTTCCGTCAAAAGGCGCTCTCCAGGCTGCAATCGCCGGAAGAACTCGATCTGCCCGTACGGTTCGCGCGCCCGCAGGGGCGATTCGTTCTCGCCGTCACCGCCCTCGTCATGGCCGCGGCGAGTTTCTGGGCATTCACCGGATCTGTTTCCTCCAAGCTGAGCGCCCCCGGCATCCTCACCCGGGCCGAGGGCAGTTATCTGCTCCAGAGCCCGTACTCCGGACAGGTCACCGCCGTCCTCGCCAAGGAGGGCCAGAAACTCTCCCCCGGCGCACCCCTGCTCCAGCTCGCCACCGAGCAGGGCGACCGGACCGTGCGCGTCGTGGCCGGCGGGCGGGTGACGAGCCTGGCCGCCAAGACGGGTGCCGTCGTGACGACCGGTGCGGACCTTGCCGTCCTGGAGCGCCTGGGCGGCGCGGACGACCCGCTGGTGGCCGTGCTCTACGTGTCCGGCGCCGGCGGTGCGGAGATCCGCGCCGGGGCCGCCGTCGACCTGGACGTCCAGTCCGCCCCCCGGCAGCGGTTCGGCGTGGTGCGCGGGCGCGTCAAGGAAGTCGGGCGTACGCCCCAGACGCAGGAGCAGATCGCCGGCTTCCTCGGCGACGCCCGCCTCGCCGCCCAGTTCGCCCGCCAGGGCAATCCCGTCGCGGTGCTCGTACAGCTCGAACGTTCCTCCGCGACCACCTCCGGCTACCGGTGGTCCACCGCGGGCGGGCCCCCGTACGCCCTCGACTCCACGACGCCGCTCACCGGAGCCGTCCACCTCCCCGCACAGCGCCCCGTCGATTGGCTGCTCCCGTGACCACCGTGCCGCACGCCCCCCGAGTCTCCTCCCGCGGCCGACCGCGCCGACCCCGCCGCCCGCCGCGGCCCGTACGCACCCCCACCGTGCTCCAGATGGAGGCGGTGGAGTGCGGGGCCGCCGCGCTGGCCATGGTCCTCGGCCACCACGGCCGTTTCGTACCCCTCGAAGAGCTGCGCATCGCCTGCGGGGTGTCGCGGGACGGCTCCCGCGCCGGGAACCTGCTCAAGGCCGCCCGCGGTTACGGGCTGACCGCCAAGGGCATGCAGATGGACCTGGCCGCGCTCGCCCGGCTGGCCCCGCCTGCCATCCTCTTCTGGGAGTTCAACCACTACGTCGTCTACGAGGGCACGGGCCGACGCCTCGGCCGCCGGGGCGCGTACCTCAACGACCCCGCCAAGGGACGGCGGTTCGTCCCCATGGAGGAGTTCGACACCGCCTTCACCGGCATCGCGCTCGTCTTCGAACCCGGCCCGCGCTTCCGCCGCACCGGCCGCAGACAATCCGTCATGAGCGCCATGCCGGCCCGCCTGCGCGGCACCTCGGGCACCATGCTCGCCGCCGTGCTCTCCAGCCTCCTCCTGGTGGCCGTCGGCGCGACGGTGCCCGCGCTGAGCCGTACGTACATCGACATGTTCCTCATCGGCGAGCAGACCTCCCTGCTGGGCGTCCTGTTCTCCGCGATGGCGGCGGCCCTGGTGCTCACGGCCGTACTCACCTGGCTGCAGCAGGCCAATCTGCTGCGCGGGCGCGTCATCTCCTCCACGCTCGGCAGCGCCCGCTTCCTGCGCCACCTGCTCCGACTTCCGGTCGCCTTCTTCACCCAGCGCAACCCGGCCGACCTCGTCCAGCGCCTCCAGTCCAACGACGCGGTCGCCGAGACCCTCGCCCGGGACCTGGCCGCCGCGGGCGTGGACGCCGTGGTGGTCGTGCTCTACGCGGTCCTGCTGTGGACGTACGATCCGCAACTCACCGCCGTCGGGGTGCTCATCGCCCTGCTCAACCTCGTGGCCCTGCGGATCGTGATGCGTCTGAGGGCCACCGGCACGCAGAAGCTGCGCGCCGAGAGCGCCCGGCTCACCAACACCTCGTACAGCGGCCTCCAGCTCATCGAGACGATGAAGGCCACCGGCGGGGAGAACGCCTTCTTCCGCCGCTGGGCCGGCCAGCACGCCGTCACCCTCGACGTGCAGCAGCGGCTCGGCGTCCCCAGCGCCTGGCTGGCCGTCGTCGCGCCCACGCTCGCCGCGCTCAACAGTGCACTGATCCTGATGATCGGCGGCCTGCGGGCGGTGGAGGGGCACCTCACGGTCGGTCTGCTGGTCGCCTTCCAGGCCCTCGTGACCAGCTTCACCGCACCGATCACCCGCCTGGGCGGCGTGGCCGGACGGATCCAGGACTTCGCCGCCGACGTCGCCCGCCTCAAGGACGTCGAGAACTTTCCCGTCGACCCGCTGTACGTGCGGCACGCGCGCGGCGAGAGCCCGGCCGGCACCCGCCGCCTCAAGGGCCATCTGGAGCTGGACGGCGTCACCTTCGGCTACAGCCCGCTGGACGCTCCGCTGCTGAAGGACGTTTCGCTCGCGGTCGGCCCCGGGCAGCAGATCGCGCTCGTCGGCGGCTCCGGGAGCGGCAAGTCCACCGTCTCCCGGCTGATTTCCGGCCTCTACACCCCGTGGAAGGGCGCCATCCGCATCGACGGGATGCGGATGGAGGACATCCCGCGCGGCGCGCTGGCCGCCTCCGTCTCCTTCGTGGACCAGGACGTCTTCCTCTTCGAGGGCACCGTCCGCGACAACGTCGCGCTGTGGGACCCCTCCATCCCGGACGAGGCGGTCGTCGCCGCCCTCCAGGACGCCGCCGTGTACGAGGTGGTGGCGCGCCGGGCCGGCGGCATCCACGGCCGCGTCGAGCAGGACGGCCGCAATTTCTCCGGCGGCCAGCGCCAGCGCCTGGAGATCGCCCGCGCCCTGGTGCGCCGCCCCAGCGTCATGATCCTGGACGAGGTGACCAGCGCCCTCGACGCGGCGACCGAGCGGATCGTCATCGACAACCTGCGGCGCCGCGGTTGCGCCTGCGTGGTGATCGCCCATCGGCTGAGCACCGTACGGGACAGTGACGAGATCGTCGTGCTCGACCGGGGCACGGTCGTGGAGCGCGGCCGGCACGAGCAACTGCTCGCCGCGCGGGGCGCGTACGCCGCACTGGTCAAGGAGCACTGACGTGGCGACCCCGCAACAGGCTCATCAGCCCCACCCCGTATCGGATCCCGTCGTCGCGGCGCTCGGCGGGCTGGGCTCGGCCGTCGACTGCACGGGCCTGCGCAGCCTGTCCCTGGAGGGGCCGCTCGTGCTGTGGCTCGTCGTCCAGGGCGAGCTGGACCTGTTCGCCGTCGATGCCGCGCAGGCGGGCCACTGGCATTTCCTCGGCCGGCTGGAGTCGGGCGCGCTGCTCCTCGGCCCGGTCGAGGGCCCCGCGCACACGCTGACCGGGCGCCCGCTGCAAGGCTGCGTACTGCGCCGCATCGAGCTGCGCGAGTTGAACCGGCCCGCGTACGGCGGATCCTGGGGCGGGCACGGCGAGTACGGAGCGTACGGCGAGTACGGCGAGTACGGGGCGTACGGCGATCACGCCGACCCGTGGCAGACCGCGCCCAGCCCCCTGGAGGACGCCTTCGCCCGCGGCATCGGCCGCGGTCTGCGCGTGCTGTACCAGGCACCGCTGGAAGGCGGCCCCGACACCGCCGCCCGCGGCGGGGCCGACGAGGACATCCTGTGGATGCAGGTCCCGCCGGGGAGCGTGCAGTACGGGGCCGTGTACGAGGCACACGCATCGTACGAGGGCGCGGGCACGGCCGGCACGCTCCTCGTCGACGAAGCCGTGTGGCAGGGCATGGTCGACCGGCAGTACCGGCTGCTCTCCGCCCTGGACCGCCGCATCGAGCAGGACGAGCGCGCCCACGCGGACCGCACCGCGGCCGGCATCGAGGCCGGAGAAGCCGCCCGTACCCAGGCGGACCGCGCCCTGCTCGCCGCCATCGGCCGCCCCCGCCGGGGCTCCCGCCGCGCCGCCGGCGACGACGCGACCTTCGCCGTGTGCCGCCTGGTGGCCGCCGAAGCCGGCATGGCCCTCACCGAGCCCACGGGCGCGGACGCGGCCCCCGCCTCCGCCGCCTCCGCCTCCGCACGGACGGACCCGATCGAACGCATCGCCCTCGCCTCCCGCATCCGCACCCGCCCCGTCAGGCTCGGCGGCCGCTGGTGGCGGGAGTACGGCGGCCCCCTGGCCGGCCGGCGCGCGGACGACGGAACCCCCGTCGCTCTGCTCTGGCGGCGCGGCCGGTACGAGGCCGTCGACCCGGCCACCGGCGCCCGTGAGCGCATCCGCCAGGGCAACGCGGCCGCCTTCGCACCGGACGCCGTCATGTTCTACCGCCCGCTGCCCGACCGGAAGCCGGGCCTGCTGCACCTGATGCGCTTCAGCGTGCGCGGCAGCGGCCAGGACCTGCGCAGCCTGGTCCTGGGCGGGCTCGGAGCCGTCGGCCTCGGCGCGCTCGTCCCCGTGGCCACCGGTCGGGTGCTCGGCGCGTACGTACCGCACGCCGAGGACAGCCTCATCGTGCAGACCGCGCTGGCGCTCATCGCGACCAGCGTGGTCTCGGCCGCCTTCATGCTGCTCCAGAACGTCTCCGTGCTGCGGATGGAGGGCCGCATCGAGGCCACCTTGCAACCGGCCGTCTGGGACCGGCTGCTGCGGCTGCCGGTGACCTTCTTCGCCGGCCGCTCCACCGGGGAACTCGCCGCCGCGGCCATGGGCATCAGCTCCATCCGCAGCGTGCTGTCCGGCATCGTCCCGGTGTCGCTGCAGGCCGGCACCGTCGGCGCGATGAACCTCGCGCTGCTGCTCGTCTACAGCGTGCCGCTGGCGCTGGCGGCGCTCGCCATGCTGCTCGGCGTCGCCGTCGTCTTCCTGGGCCTGGGGCTCTGGCAGCTCCGCTACCAGCGCCGGCTGATCCGGCTCGGCAACAAGCTCGACAACCAGGCGTTCCAGACCCTGCGCGGACTGCCCAAGCTGCGCGTGGCCGCGGCCGAGAGCTTCGCGTACGCCGCCTGGGCGCGGGAGTTCGCCCGTACCCGCGAGCTGCACCAGCGCATCGGCCGGATCAAGAACGTCCTCACCGTCCTCAACGCGGTCTATCTGCCGCTCTGTACGCTCGTGATGTTCATGCTGCTGGCCGGACCGGCCCGGGGCAGCATGTCCGCGGCCGAGTTCCTCACCTTCAGCACCGCCGTGACGATGATGCTGTCCTCGGCCACCCAGCTGACCGGCGTCCTGCTCTCGGCAGCCGCCGTGCAGCCGATGTTCGAGCAGGTCAAGCCGCTGCTCCAGGCGGCCCCCGAGGTACGTGCCGCCGGCATCCGGCCGGGCGAGCTCAGCGGCGCCGTCGAGGTGCAGAACCTCTCGTACCGGTACGCCGACGACGGCCCGCTCGTGCTGGACGACGTGTCGTTCGCGGTGCGGCCGGGGGAGTTCGTCGCGGTCGTGGGGGCCAGCGGCTGCGGCAAGTCGACCCTGCTGCGCATGCTCATCGGCTTCGACCGGCCGGCCTCCGGCAGCGTGCGGTACGACGGCCAGGACCTGGCCGCACTCGACCAGGCGGCCGTACGCCGCCAGTGCGGTGTCGTCCTCCAGAACGCGCAGCCGTTCTCCGGGTCGATCCTCGACTGCATCCGCGGCTCCGGTACGTACTCCCTCGAAGAGGCGGCGGAGGCCGCCGCGCTGGCGGGCCTCGCCGAGGACATCAAGGCGATGCCGATGGGCCTGCACACCGTGCTGTCCGACGGTGGCGGAACCGTCTCGGGCGGGCAGCGCCAGCGGCTGATGATCGCCCAGGCCCTCATCGGCAAGCCGCGCATCCTGTTCCTGGACGAGGCGACCAGCGCGCTGGACAACGAGGCCCAGCGCGTGGTCATCGAGTCCACCCGCGCCCTGCGCGCCACCCGCATCGTGATCGCCCACCGGCTGTCCACGGTCATGGACGCCGACCGGGTGATCGTCATGGCGGACGGCCGGATCGCCCAGCAGGGCCCGCCCGCCGAGCTGCTCGCCGATCCGGCGGGCCCGTTCCACGAACTGGTGCGCCGCCAGGTCGGGTGAGCCCGGAGCAGACCGTCAGCCTTGGGCCGGGGCCGGGGCCGGGGCCGGGGTCTGCGTGTCGGCCTCATGGTCCGAACGGTCCGACGCGTCCCCGGCCGGGGACGGAAGCGCGAAGACGCGGAGGAAGAGCTGCGAGAGCGGGCCGATGGCCAGGGCGTACGCCACCGTGCCCACGCCGGCCGTGCCGCCCAGCAGGACTCCGGCCGCCAGGACCGTGAGCTCGATCCCGGTACGGACCAGCCGCAGCGAGCGCCCGGTCCGCCGGTGCAGCCCGGTCATGAGGCCGTCGCGCGGGCCGGGCCCGAAGCACGCGGCGATGTAGAGGCCGGTCGCGGCGCCGTTGAGGACGATGCCCGCCGTCAGCAGGGCGGCCTGCGCGACCGTGCCGTGCACGTCCGGCAGCACCGCGAGGGTGGCGTCCATGGTCAGGCCGACGGCGAACACGTTGGAGACGGTCCCGAGCCCGGGCCGCTGCCGCAGCGGCACCCACAGCAGCAGGACCAGCGCCCCGACGGCCACCGAGACCGTGCCGATGCTCCACCCCGTGCGCTCGGCGAGCCCCTGGTGGAAGACGTCCCACGGGTCCAGCCCCAGCCCGGCGCGGACGAGGAAGGCCGAGCTCGCGCCGTACAGCGCGAGCCCGACGTAGAGCTGCAGGAGCCGGCGGGGCAGACGCCGGGCGGGGCGGACGGGGGCGAGGGACACCGGTGGAGCCTTTCAGGGAGCCAAAGACCGACAGGTCTTACCGTGTGGCATCCCCTGAACGGCCCAACAGGGCCAATCCAAACCAAGTGGCCTTACTTTCTCCGATTCGATCCGGGGGCGCCTCAGCGCGTCCCGCCTCGTGAGAACTGGCACATTTTCGCCCCGTTTAGTCCGAATTGGTGAATGCTGGTTTCCGGGCCGCGACCCTCCACACGCGCCCCCACCAGCGCCACCGGCACCGGAAGAGACGAGAGACATGCGACGCGTACACGGCCTGACGGTCAACCGGCGGACAGCCCTCCCCCTCGTCGGCGGAGCCGCCGTCCTCGGCTTCGGCGGCCTCTACCTCACCGGTCTGGCCGTGGCGGGCGACGCCATCGCCGACGGCACCCACGTACGGGGTGTCGACATCGGCGGCATGAGCCGTACGGAGGCCAGGACCGCGCTCGACCGCGCGCTCGGCCCCGCCGCGGCCGCCCCGATCGAGCTGCGGATCGGCGACCGCGCCGAGCAGGCCGCCCCCGCCGCCTTCGGGCTGTCGCTGGACACCGCCGCCACCGTCGACCGCGCCGCGCAGACCGGATCCGACCCCTTCACCGTGATCGGCCGCCTGCTCACCCCGGCCGAGAACCGGGACGTGGAGCCCGTGGTCCGTACGGACGGCCCCACGAGCACCGCCGAGGTCGACCGGATCACCGCCGCCGGCCGCGAGGCCCGCGACGGCGACATCACCTTCGAGGGCGGCACGGCCCGGGCCACCGCCCCGGTCACCGGTGTCGCCGTACGGGCCGACCGGGCGGCCGACACCGTACGCGCCGCCTACCTGCACCCCCAGGGCGGGCCGGTCGCCCTCCCCGTGGACCAGAAGCCGCCCGCCGTGGGACAGCAGGAGACCGCGCGGGCCCTGACGGAGTTCGCCCAGCCCGCGATGTCCGGCCCGGTCACGCTCAAGGTGGCCGGAAAGACGGTCACCCTCACCCCCGCCGTGCTCGGCAGGCACCTGTCGGTCGATCCCGACGGGCAGGGCCGGCTGGTCCCGAAGCTCGACGCCAAGGGGCTGCTGGCCGAGCCCGCGGTCGCCCGGCAGGTCGCCGCGGCCACCAGCCCCTCCCGCGGGGCCACCTTCCGCGTGGACTCCACCGGCCGGGCGGTCGTCGCCCAGGACGGGCGCTCCGGGGTGCAGGTCACCGAGAAGGCCTTCGCCGACGCCGTCGTCCCGCTGCTGACGCGCACCGGCGCCGCCCGTACGGGGGAGCTCGCCGTGACGACGGTCCACCCGCGCCTGACCGCGCAGAACGCACAGCGCCTCGGCATCAAGGAGAAGATGTCCTCCTTCACGGTCAAGTTCCCGGCCGCGCCGTACCGCACCACCAACATCGGGCGGGCCGTCGAGCTGATCAACGGCTCCGTCGTGCTGCCGGGCGAGACGTGGAGCTTCAACAAGACGGTCGGCGAGCGGACCAAGGAGAACGGCTTCGTCGACGGCATCATGATCAACGACGGCCAGTTCGTGAAGTCCCCCGGCGGCGGTGTCTCGGCGGTCGCGACGACCATGTACAACGCCATGTTCTTCGCGGGAGTCCACCCGCTGGAGCACGGGGCCCACTCGTTCTACATCGAGCGCTATCCCGAGGGCCGCGAGGCCACCGTCGCCTGGGGCACCCTCGACCTGCGCTGGAAGAACGACTCCGGCCACGCGATCTACGTCCAGGCCGAGTCCACCGACACCTCGGTGACCATCAGCCTGCTCGGCACGAAGAAGTACGAGGAGATACGCGCGACCCAGGGCCCGCGGACGAACACCACCCCGCCGGCCAAGCGCACGGGCTCCGGTCCGACCTGCGAGGTGCAGACCCCGCTGGAGGGCTTCGACGTGGCCGTCGACCGGGTCTTCGTCCAGGGCGGGCAGGAGGTCAAGCGGGAGACCTACAAGACGCACTACACCCCGCGCGACGAGGTCACCTGCGACCCGCAGACCTCGCAGACCCCCGCGCCCCCGAGCCCCTCTGCGGCCCCGACAGGCCCGGCCGCCACGCAGCCGGGCCGCGCCTGACACCCGGGGTCCTTCCGGCGACACTCCCTAGACGAACCCGGCAGGCGGGCGCGCCCGCCAGGAGTGGGCGGGACAGTGCACGACCGACGACATGTTCCGGTCCCAGTGGGCCCGGTGGCGCCGGACGGAGTGGGGCGCGCACGGCACGGCGGCCGTGCGCGCCAGTATGAGCAGGGCGGCCGTGAGGGCCGCCAGTTCTATGTGGTCCGGGGTGCCCCGGACCACCCTGATCCGGTGCCGGCGTATCACCAGGTCACCGGCAGGGTCTTGGGCCCCCGGATCAGCGCCCCGGCCTGCCATTCGAGCTGCTCGGGCGGCACGGCCAGGGCGAGGCGCGGATAGCGTTCGATCAGCGTGGTGATGACGATCTCGGACTCCATACGGGCCAGCATCGAGCCCACGCAGTGGTGGGGCCCGTTCCCGAAGGCCATGTGGGCGATGGGCCCGCGGTCGAAGTCCAGCGCGTCCGGGTTCGGGAAGACCTCGGGGTCGCGGTTGGCCGCGAGGTACGAGGAGTACACCGTGTCCCCGGCCTTGATCGTGACGCCGGCGATGTCCACGTCCCGCGTCGCGATCCGCGGCAGACCGACCCCGCTGCGGTGCGGGATGAACCGCAGCAGCTCGTCGACGGCCTGGGGGATCATCTCCGGCTCCCTGCGCAGCCGTTCGTGGTGCTCCGGATGGGTGAGCAGGGCGTACACCATGTTCGCGCTGTTGTTGCGGACGGCGTGCGCACCGCTCACGAGGATCGCGGTGGCGATGGAGACCGCCTCCGGCTCGGTGATCTCACCGGCGTCGGCGGCGCCGGCGAGGACCCCGGCGAGGTCGTCGCTCTGCTTCTCCCGCCGCATGGCCAGCAGGGCGACCACGCATTCGCGCACCGTCTTCAGGGCGTCGGTGCTCTTGTCGGGGGACGGGCCCGGGGTCATGATCACGTTCGCCCAGGAGGTCATGTCCTTGCGCATGTCCTGGGGCATTCCCAGCAGGTCGGCGACGGCTGCGAGCGGGAACGGGCCGTGCAGGTGCTCGACGAGGTCCGCAGGCGAACCGTGCCGCTCCATCTCGTCCAGGAGGCCGTCGGCCGTCTGCTGCACGGTCGGCCGCAGCTTCTGCATGCTCTTGCCGGTGAACGCCCGGGCGACCACGCGGCGCATGTCGTTCAGGCGCGGCGGGTCGGCGTAGTTCATCGACGCCTGCTGCGAGGCGATCGCGTGCGGGGAGGAGGCGGTGATCGTCCGGCCGACCAGTTCAGAACGGCTGAAGCGCGGGTCGGTGGTCGCCGCCTTCACATCGGCGTAGCGCGCCATCAGCCAGGCGGTGCCCTGCCCGAACGGCAGCCGGATCCGGGTGGCCCGTTTGTCCCGCAGGCGGTCGTGCAGGAACGGGTCGA
Organism: Streptomyces sp. NPDC090741; assembly: GCF_044769045.1. Classification (NCBI taxonomy): domain Bacteria; kingdom Bacillati; phylum Actinomycetota; class Actinomycetes; order Kitasatosporales; family Streptomycetaceae; genus Streptomyces; species Streptomyces sp. NPDC090741. The sequence goes on from NZ_JBIVXF010000003.1 coordinate 308,832, forward strand.
AGTCCAGCGCCTCGAAGTCGTCCAGGTTCCAGCAGTGCACCGGTTCGCCCGAGGCCGGGTCCAGCTCCGTGGCCGTCTCCGGGTCCATCTCCGGGTCCGGCCTGAGGGCGGTTTGCGGGTCTGACGTCATGGTTCATCTCCCTGCGTGGATGTCACCCCCCAAGGCGCGATTCCGCGGGAAATCGGCACAGCCATCCCTTCCCTCTCGTCACACGCTCCGCTGCCTCCACGGCTCAGCGTCACCGGATTGGCTCATGTCACCAACGCCGTAGTCCCGCGCGCGCTTCCGGCGGAGGTCGATGAGGCTGTGTCAGACACGAAAGGAGAGCCACCCATGGCGACTCTGTGCAGGCCAACGGTGTGCGTGCCCGAGCACGTGATCACGATGGAGCAGACCCTCGATCTGTGCCGGTCCGTGCACGCGGACCATCCGCAGCTCGACCTGGCGCTGCGCCTGATCCGCAACACCGGCGTCGCGAAGCGGCACATCGTGCGCCCCATCGAGGAGACCCTCAAGCACCCCGGTTTCGAATCGCGCAACGCCGTGTACGAGACCGAGGCCAAGGCGCGGGTCCCCGCGGTGGTGCGGCAGGCGCTGGAGGACGCGCAGCTGCGTGCCCAGGACATCGACATGATCATCTACGTGTCGTGCACGGGCTTCATGATGCCCTCGCTGACCGCGTGGATGATCAACGCGATGGGTTTCCGGACGGACACCAAACAGCTCCCCATCGCCCAGCTGGGCTGTGCGGCGGGCGGCGCGGCGGTCAACCGGGCCCACGACTTCTGCACCGCCTACCCGGAGGCGAACGCGCTGATCGTGTCCTGCGAGTTCTGCTCGCTCTGCTACCAGCCCAGCGACCTGGAGGTCGGCAACCTGCTCTCCAACGGCCTGTTCGGCGACGGAGTGGGCGCCGCCGTCGTCCGCGGCCGGGGCGGAACTGGCATGGAACTGCACCGCAACAGCTCGTACATCATCCCCCAGACGGAGGACTGGATCATGTACGACGTCAAGTCCACCGGGTTCCACTTCAAACTCGACCGGCGGGTCCCGGGGACCATGGAACCGCTCGCGCCGTCCCTCAAGGACCTGGCCAAGCTCCATGGGTGGGACGCCGCCGCGCTGGATTTCTACATCATCCACGCAGGTGGGCCGCGCATCCTGGACGACCTCAGCAAGTACCTCGGTGTGGCACCCGAGGCATTCCGCTTCAGTCGGGCCACACTGACCGAGTACGGCAACATCGCCAGCGCCGTCGTCCTGGACGCACTGCGCCGACTGTTCGACGAGAACGCCACCGCTGACGCCGCGCGGGGCCTGCTGGCCGGTTTCGGCCCGGGCATCACCGCAGAGATCTCACTGGGCAGCTGGACCTCGGGACGAGGGACCGGGTGAGGGAGGAATCCGAAGAATGCTGAAGGACGGCCCCGCAACCGCAAGGCCACCCATCACGCACTGGCCCACCCCGGCACTGGACGGGGTCGACTTCGACCCCGTCCTCGCCGAGCTGATGCGGGCGGGTCCGATCACCCGGATCCGCATGCCCAACGGAAGCGGGTGGGCCTGGCTCGTCTGCCGGTACGACGACGTGCGCATGGTGGCCAACGATCCCCGGTTCAGCCGCAAGCTGGTCGCGGAACACGATGTCACCCGGCTGGCCCCGCACTTCATCCCCGCGCCGGGTGCGGTCGGGTTCGAGGACCCGCCCGACCACACCCGGCTGCGGCGCACCGTCGCCGCGGCCTTCACCACCCCCGGGGTTGAGCGCCTGCGCACCCGAGCGAAGGAGATGCTCGACGCCCTCGTCGACGGGATGCTGCGCGACGGCCCGCCCGCGGACCTGACCGAGCGCCTGCTGGCGCCCTTCCCGCTCGCCGTCGTGTGCGAGCTGATGGGCGTCCCTGAGCAAGACCGGCCCATGGTCCACGAATGGACCACGCTGATCCTCTCCTCGGCCCAGGGCGTCGAACGCAGCGAGCAGGCGAAGAACGACATGTGCGCCTACCTGGGCGGGCGCATGCGCACCGGGGAAGTGGCCGGCGGCGACAGCGTCATCGGGCTCCTCGTCAAGGCCGTCGAGGCCGGCGAGGTCACCGCCGAGGAGGCGACCGGCCTCGCCCTGCTCATCCAGATCGGGGGCGAGGCCGTCACCAACAACGTGGGCAACATGGTCTACATCCTGCTCACCCGGCCGGACCTGATGGACCGGATGCGCAGGGAGCCCGGCCTGCGGCCCGCGGCCATCAACGAGCTGCTGCGCTACATCCCGCACCGCAACGCGGTCGGGCTCTCGCGGATCGCCCTGGAGGACGTCACCGTCGCGGGCCAGCTCATCCGGGCGGGCGAGGCGGTCTACGTCTCGTACCTCGCGGCCAACCGCGACCCGGAGGTCTTCCCCGACCCCGAGGAACTGCAGCTGGAACGCAGCCCCAACCCGCACGTCTCCTTCGGGTACGGACCCCACTTCTGTCCCGGGAACATGCTGGCCCGCCTCGAATCCGAGCTGATGGTGGACGCCCTGCTCGACCGCTTCGAGGACCTGCGCTTCAGCGTCCCCGTCGGCGAGCTGCGCTGGCGGCCCGGGGCCCTCATCCGCGGGCCCGAAGGTCTGCCCGTGACCTGGTCATGACCGCGCACGTCGCCCGCGACGGGCTGCTCGTGCCACCGGGTCACGGCCGCAAGCTGCACACCGAGGCCCAGCAGGTCACGTTCAAGGTCACCGGGGAGCACTCCGCGGTGGCCTCCAGCTTCGAGGTCGTCGTACCGCCCGGGTTCGACGTCGGGGCGCACCTGCACACCCGGAGCGAAGAGCTGTTCTACGTCCTGGAGGGTGAACTCGACGTCATGGCCTTCGAGCCGCGCGTCCGTTCCGCGGACGACTGGCGACACTGGGAGTCGCTCGACGGACGCCAGGTCGTCCGTGCCACGCCCGGAACCGTCATCGTGGTTCCGCCCGGTTGTCCGCACGCCTTCGCGAACCCCACCGGCGAACCGGCCCGGATGTTCTTCCAGGCCTCCCCGCCCCCCGATCACGAGCGGTACTTCGAGGAGCTCCTCGAACTGCTCGACACGAGCGCCACCCCGGATCCCGCCGCGATCCACGCACTCCGGAAGCGCTACGACATCGAACAGCTCACGCCGCTGCGCCACGAGCTGTCCTGACCACCACCGCAACAACCAAAACACACGCACACCACGCTCGGGAGAATTCATGCTGCGCACGCGCCGCAAACTTCGCACCGCCTCGTACGCCCTCGCGACCATGGTCGCCGCCAGTGCCTCGCTCGCCGTGGGCCCGGCCCGGGCCGCCGAACCCCTGCCGTCGCACTGGTGCTACGTCAACGGTGTCGAGGCGAAGCCCGGATCGCAGGTCAACGGCACATCGGCCGATGACACCATCGTCTGCGAGAACGACGTCGAGAACGCGATCATCTACGGCGGCGGCGGCAACGACAACATCCGCGTCAAGGGCATGCTGATCGACTCCCAGGTGCTCGGCGGCGAGGGCGACGACACGCTCCAGGTCAACAACCTCTCCCCGCGCAACGGCAGCTCCTCGGTGCGCGGCGGTGCGGGCAACGACACCATCATCACCGCGCTCGTCGTGGGCACGGCGGAGCACGGGGCGAGCGTCTACGGCGACCACGGCGACGACAAGATCACCACGGGCAGCGTGATGGGCCAGCCGGGCGAGTACGAGCGCGGCGGCGGCCAGGTCTTCGGCAACGACGGCAGCGACCTCATCCGCACGGGCAACATCGACCTGGGCGGCCGGGTGCTCGGCGGCAGCGAGAACGACGTCATCGAGCCCAAGTCGGTGGGCGCCGAGTCCGCGGGCATCGTCCAGGGCGGCCCCGGCAACGACACGGTCCGCGGCCTGAACGACACCGTCCTGACGATCGGACCGGGCTACGGCCAGGTCGACGGCGGGATCGGGACCAACTCCTGCCGGGTGAAGCACTTCTCCACCGGCGACCGGGTCCGCAGCTCGCTGTCGAACTGCCTGACGGCCGACGGCACCCCCGCGGCGCCGACCGCCCCCGCAGCGCCCGCCTCCCCCGCGAAGCCCGCCCAGCCGGCGGCTTCCGCGGCCCCCGGCGGCCACTCACCGCGCTGACGGGCGGCGGCCCCCGGGCGCGCCGTGCCGGCGCTCCACGGACAGGCCGCCGGGCAGCATGAACAGGGTCAGCACCGCGCCGACGGCGAAGATCGCCGCCGCTGCCGTGAAGACCGTGTGGTAACCCTCCAGGGCAGCCCGCGCCGCCAGTTCCGGCGTGGGCTGCCGGCCCGCCAGCGAGCGGGCGATGGCTCCGGCGGCAAGGGTGCTCATGAGCGCCGTGCCGACGGAGCCGCCCGTCTGCCGCATGGCGTTGACCGTCGCGGAGCCGACGCCCGCGTCCCGCGGGTCGATGCCGGCCGTGCCGAGGTTCATGGCGGCCGCCGTGATCAGGCCCATGCCCAGTCCCGTCGCCACCTGGCCCGGCAGCACGTCGACCACGTAGGGGCCGGTCGCCGTCACGTTCGTCATCCAGGCCATGCCGCACGCCGAGAGCAGCATGCCGGTGACGATGCGCGGGCGTCCGCCGATCCGGCCGAGCAGCCCCATGTTGCTGCCGATCGCGCCGATCATCGTGCAGCCGGACATCGGCATGAAGGCCAGGCCGGTCTGGGCCGGGCTGTAGCCGCGGGCGTGCTGGAGGTAGTACGTCAGGAACAGGAACACCCCGAACATGCCGACCCCGGTGATGAACACGGCGATCAGCGCCGCGCCCCGGACCCGGTCGAGCACGATCCGCAGCGGCAGCAGCGGGTGCGGGCTGCGGCGCTGCCACCACACGAACCCGGTGAGCAGCAGGGCGGCCATGACCAGGAAGCCCAGGGTGCGGACGGACTGCCAGCCGTGGGAGCCGGCCGTGGCCAGCCCGTAGACCAGGCAGAACAGCCCGGACGAGGCGAGCACCGTGCCCGGCAGGTCCAGCCGGGGCGGGGTGGTCGGCGCCGAACGCCCGAGCAGCAGCACACCGCCGGTGACGGCGACGGCGGCGAACAGCAGGTTCACGTACATCGTCGAGCGCCAGCTCAGGTGCTCGGTGAGGAAACCGCCCAGCAGCAGCCCCACGGCGCCCCCGGACGCGGCGAGCGACCCGAACACGCCGAAGGCCTTCGCGCGCTCGGCGGGCGCGGAGAACGTGGTGGTCAGCAGCGAGAGCGCGGCCGGAGCCAGCAGCGCCGCGAACACCCCTTGCAGGGCGCGGGCCGTGACGAGGGTCCCGAAGGTGGCCGCCGCGCCGCCGAGCGCGGAGGCCGCGGCGAAGCCGATCTGCCCGATGAGGAAGGCCCGGCGCCGCCCGAACTTGTCGGCCAGCCGCCCGCCGAGCAGCAGGAGACTGCCGAAGGTGATCGCGTACGCGGTCACCACCCACTGCCGCTGGCCGTCGGAGAACCCGAGGTCGGCCTGGGCGGAGGGCAGGGCGATGTTCACGATGGTGGCGTCGAGGACGACCATGAGCTGGGCCAGGCCGATGACGCCCAGGATCCACCAGCGGCGCGGATCGGGCGGCGCCGCGGCGTCGGGGGCGGCGGAAGCGGTGCTGGTTCCGGGACGGGTCGGCTCTGCGGACATGGTGGCGCTCTCCATGGGTTCCGCGCGTTCTCGCCGGTGGGAGGGCGTACGCGTTTGCGTGGACTGTCTGTCTCGACGATGCGTGAGACGGCCCCGTCACCCGCGCGCCACGCCATGACGCCGTCCGGATGGACCAGTGGAGCGGTCGTTTCTCCTACCCTTTCCCCTTCTTCTTCCTGTTCTTCTTGCGCGGGGCGTCGACCGGGCGGCCGGCGTGGAGTTCCAGCGGGCCCGTGCCCTCGCCGCGGGCGCGCAGGCAGGCCTCGATCTGACGGCGCAGGGAGGGTTTGACCAGGGCGCGCAGCTCCGAGGCGGGCACCGCCCGCCAGCTCAGCAGCTCGAAGGGGGCGAGCCGGATCCGGGCCAGGGTGGCGGCGTCCAGCACCCCGCCGTCGTAGAGGAAGCGGATGCGGGCCGGATAACCGGGCTTGTGGGCCCAGTTGACGCCGAGCAGCCGGCCCGGTGCGAGGTCGAGGCCGAGTTCCTCGTACACCTCCCGGCGGGCGGCGGCGCGCGGGGTCTCGCCCAGGTCGCTGTCGATACCGCCGCCCGGCAGGTTCCAGCGCCCGGACTTGTCGTACGAGGGCTCCACCAGCAGGATCCGGCCCGCGGCGTCGGTGAACAGCACGCTGGCCGCGGTGATCGCCTTGGGGCGGGCGGCCCGGTGGCTCGCGGCGTCGAAGGACCCTGCGTGTTCCAGGGCCGTACGCCGCTCCGGGTCCAGGCCGGCCGGGGAGCCGGGCTGCGGCACGCCGTCGACGAGGTGCGCGAGGGAGCCGGCGTACAGGGCGGCCAGGGCGGCGCGCAGCCGGGGCGCGAGCCGGGCGGGCAGCACCGCGTACGCCTCCTCCGGCGCGAGCCAGCGGGCCGGGGAGGCCTCACCGTCCGGGAGGGAGAGCGCACTGGCCTGCTTCGGCGAGAGCGGCCCGACCAGGTGGACGTGGGCGATGAGGGAGCGGCCGAGGGAGCCGGGCCGACGCGAGTCCACGGCGAGCAGCCGGCCGACCGGTACGGACAGGCCCAGCTCCGCCTCCAGCTCCCGGGCCAGCGCCTCCTCCGGGGTCTCGGTGTCCTCGACGGTGCCGCCCGGAAGCTCCGTCTCCGCCCGGTACGAGGGCGCCAGTACGAGGACCCGCCCGGCGGAGTCCAGGACGATCGCGGTGGCGGCGACGAGCGGGGACGGCCGGGCGGCGTAGTACAGGCGGACCTCGTCGGGGGAGGGGCCACCGGAGGGCCCGTCGGGCGGTTGGCCGTACTGCCGGACGGGAGGGCGGTCGGACGGGCGGTCGGACGGGCGGTCGGGCACTGGGGACTCCCATGATCTAGGGGGTGCCCGGCGGATCCCCGTGTCGTGCCACCGTACGGGGCGGATCCGTACCCCGCCCGGCCCCGCCGCGCTCGGCGGTCAGGCCCGGGCCAGGAGCATCCCGCCCATCGTGACCATGGTCGCCGCGACGAGCCCGTCCAGCACCCGCCAGGCCGCGGGGCGCGCCAGCAGGCCGCTCAGCAGCCGGGCGCCGTAGCCGAGGGTGCCGAACCAGATCAGGCTGGCCAGCCCGGCCCCGATGCCGAAGGCCCAGCGCAGGTCCCCGCGGTCGGCGGCGAGGGAGCCGAGCAGCAGGACGGTGTCCAGGTAGACGTGCGGGTTGAGCCAGGTCATGGCCAGGCAGGTCAGCACGGCCCGGCGGCGGGACCCGGCGGTGGCCCCCTCGGTGCCCAGGGCGGCGCCGGGGGTGGGCCGCAGTACCCGGCGGGCGGCCAGGAATCCGTAGCAGATCAGGAATCCGCCGCCGGCGATGGCGACCGCGGTCAGGGCGGCCGGCCAGGCGGTGACGAAGGCGCCGACCCCGGCGACGCCGAGGGCGATGAGGAGCGCGTCGGAGACGGCGCAGATCGCGACCACGGCGAGGACGGCGTGCCGGCGCACCCCCTGCCGCAGGACGAAGGCGTTCTGCGCGCCGATGGCGACGATGAGGGAGAGTCCGGTGCCGAAGCCGGCGAGTGCCGCCGCGATGATGCCGTGTGTCATGTCTCCGACCGTAGGCATCGGCGTGGTTTCAGTACAGCTAAAGATTTTTACGTACCCTTAGCGCTCGTGATGGACGAGCTACCCCTGGACCAGGTACGGACCCTGCTCGCCGTGGTCGACGAGGGCACCTTCGACGCGGCGGCCGCGGCCCTGCACGTGACCCCGTCCGCCGTGAGCCAGCGGGTCAAGGCGCTGGAGCAGCGGACCGGGCGGGTGCTGCTGATGCGCACGAAGCCGGTACGGGCGACCGAGTCCGGGCAGGTGGTGGTCCGGTTCGCCCGGCAGCTGGCCCGTCTGGAGCGGGACGCGCGCGCCGAGCTCGGCATGGCGCAGGAGTCGGGAGGTCCGGTGCGGCTGCCGATCGCCGTCAACGCGGATTCCCTCGCCACCTGGTTCCTGCCGGCGCTCACGCGGGTGCCGCAGGATCCGCCGGTCTTCTTCGAACTGCACCGGGAGGACGAGGGGCATACGACGGCCCTGCTGCGGGAGGGCCAGGTGATGGCGGCGGTCACCTCCTCGCCGGACCCGGTGGCGGGGTGCACCGTACGCGGGCTGGGGCTGGCCCGGTACCTGGCGGTGGCGAGCCCCGGATTCGCGGCCCGGTACCTGGCCGGGGGCCTCGAACAGGGCCTGCGGGAGGCTCCGGTGATCGTCTTCGACCGGCGGGACGAGCTCCAGGACGTGTTCGTACGGTCGCTGACCGGCGATCAGGACGCCGGGGCCGGGCCACTGCGCCACCACGTACCGACCTCGGAGGGGTTCTGCGACGCGGTGGCGGCCGGGCTGGGCTGGGGGCTGGTGCCGGAGCCCCAGTCGGAGCCGCTGCTGCGTGCGGGCAGGCTGGACCTGCTGGTGCCGCGGCGGCCGATGGACGTGCCGCTGTACTGGCAGCAGTGGAAACTCGACTCCCCGGCGCTGTCGACGGTGGCGGAGGTGGTCGCGGGCGCGGCGGCCGAGGCCCTCCGCCAGGACGGGACCCTCCGCCGGGACGGGACCCGCCACCCGGCGGGCCGGGGTCGGTCCTGATCCCTGCGGACACCCCCTAAGCTGCGGGTATGGAGTCCTACACGATCGGCCAGGCCGCCCGGCTGCTCGGCGTGAGCGTCGACACGGCCCGGCGCTGGGCCGACGCCGAGCGGTTCCCCACCCGGCGCGAGGGCACGCGGCGGATGGTGGACGGGCCGGACCTGGCCGCGTTCTGCGTACAGGCCGCCCAGGAGGCCGGCGAGGGCGAGGACGCCCCCTACACCTCGGCGCGCAATGCGTTCCCGGGCATCGTCACCGCCGTGAAGCTCGGCACGGTCGACGCCCAGGTCGAGATCCAGGCCGGCCCGCACCGCATCGTGTCGCTCCTGACCCGGGAGGCGGTGGAGGAGCTCGGCCTGGAGGTCGGCGCGCGGGCGGTGGCCCGGGTCAAGTCGACGAGTGTGTTCATCGACAAGGTCTGACGGGGGCCGGTCGGCGGCGGTGGCAGACTGGCCGCTGATCCGCCGAAGGGGAGTACCTCGTTGTCCATGTTCAGCAACCTGCGCCGGGCCGTGCGTCGCGGCTACCGTCGCGCCGTCGACCTCAGCCACCCGTCCCGCTCCCCGCTCGGAAGCGCGGTGGTCAACTGCGTGGTCTACGTCGACGGCGTACGGCAGGACGGCTGCGCCGAGGTGGAGGAGGCGCTGCGGCGGGTCCGCAAGACGGGCGACGGGTTCGTCTGGATCGGCCTCCACGAACCGACGAATGAGGAGCTCGCCGGGCTCGCCGAGCTGTTCGGCCTGCACCCGCTCGCCGTCGAGGACGCGGTGACCGCGCACCAGCGCCCCAAGGTGGAGCGGTTCGACGACATACTCTTCTCCGTCTTCAAGACGGTGCGCTACGTGGAGCACGAGGAGCTCACCGCGACCAGCGAGGTCGTGGAGACCGGCGAGCTGATGGCGTTCACCGGCGACGACTTCGTCATCACCATCCGGCACGGCGGCCACGGCACGCTGGGACCGGTCCGCGAGAGCCTGGAAGCGGCGCCGGACCAACTGGCCAAGGGGCCGGCCTCGGTTCTGCACGCCATCGCCGACCACGTCGTCGACGACTACGTGGCCGTCACGGACGCGGTGCAGAGCGACATCGACGCCGTCGAGACCGCGGTGTTCAGCGAGTACGGCGGCCGGGGCGACGCGGGCCGGATCTACCAGCTCAAGCGCGAACTGCTGGAGCTGCGCCGGGCGGTGGCCCCGCTCAGCCGCCCGCTCCAGCACCTGGCCACGCAGCCGATAACGGTGATCCCGGCGGAGGTCCGCGCCTACTTCCGGGACGTCTCCGACCACCTGACCCGGGCCACCGACCAGATCAACGCGTACGACGCGCTGCTCGACTCCATCCTCCAGGCGCACCTCGCGCAGGTGACCGTCGCGCAGAACGAGGACATGCGCAAGATCACGGCGTGGGCTGCCATCGTCGCCGTGCCCACCATGGTCTGCGGGGTCTACGGCATGAACTTCGACAACATGCCCGAGCTGCACTGGACGTACGGCTACCCGATCGTGGTCGGCGTCATGGCCCTCGCCTGCTTCGCCATCCACCGCGGCTTCCGCCGCAACGGCTGGCTCTGACTCCCGGCAGTCCTACAACACGCATGGCGCGCACGGGTATTGAGCTGTCCCGACCTCTGGTAGTAAAGTTTCCTAACGAAGCCGCTCAAGTCTCAACTTCCCCATGGAGGACTTGTGTTCGCCCCCCACCGCAAGAAAATCGCCATCAGCGCCCTGCTCGGTGGCGCGCTCCTCGCCGTACCGGTGACCGCCCACGCGACGGCGGCGCCCGCGTCCGCATCCGTGTCCCCCGCCGCGGCATCGGCGAAGGCCGTCGGCCTCGACGACCCGGCGAAGAAGGACATCGCCATGCAGATCGTCTCCAGCGCGGAGAACTCCTCCCTGGACTGGAAGGCGCAGTACAAGTACATCGAGGACATAGGCGACGAACGCGGCTACACGGCCGGGATCATCGGCTTCTGCTCCGGCACCGGCGACATGCTCGACCTCGTCGAGTACTACACCGACGTCAAGCCGGGCAACGTGCTCGCCAAGTACCTCCCGGCCCTCCGGAAGGTCAACGGCACCGACTCGCACAAGGGCCTCGACCCGAACTTCACGAAGGACTGGGCGAAGGCGGCCCAGGACAGCGAGTTCAAGAAGGCCCAGGACCACGAGCGCGACCGGGTCTACTTCAACCCCGCCGTCAGCCAGGGCAAGTCCGACGGGGTCGGCACGCTCGGCCAGTTCATGTACTACGACGCCATCGTCATGCACGGCGACGGCGACGACTCCACCAGCTTCCGCAACATCCGCAAGCGGGCCCTGTCCAAGGCCAAGCCCCCGGCCCAGGGCGGGAACGAGACCACCTGGCTGAACGCCTTCCTCGACGCCCGTGTCTGGGCGATGAAGCAGGAAGAGGCGCACAGCGACACGAGCCGTGTCGACACCGCGCAGCGGGTCTTCCTCAAGAAGGGCAACCTGAACCTCAACACCCCGCTCGACTGGAAGGTCTACGGGGACTCGTTCCACATCGGCTGAACCGGTCGGTGAGTTCAGGGTGAGTTCAGGGTGAGTTCGCGGCGTCCCGCGCCGGCCCCAGGGTCCGGCGCGGGACGCCGTTCGCGTACGTGACAGAGGCTGACAGGGTCGCGGAGGCGTAACGATGTGGGTGCGGATGGGCGTGCTCCGCCGGGGGTGAGGGCGTACGAGGGTTGCCGCCGAGCGGCTCAGGAGGCTCTCGGGCATCACGAATCGGTCCCTATCACCCCTGTTTCGTCACCCCGTGTGACCCGGCACGACCAGCGGGTTCCAAGTGGCCGTCGGGGCCCGTGATTTTGACCGGTGAACCCTGGAAAAGCGGTGATTCCGGCGTGTTGTGAACTGGCTTGACCGCCACATAAGCGGGGCATAAGTTCTGCCTCGGCTTGCTCCAGCAGGACGGGCCGACGAACCGTCCTCAGGGGGGACTCATGAACTACTACACCGACGTCCTGAAGAAGTACACCGTCTTCTCCGGCCGCGCCCGCCGCCAGGAGTACTGGATGTTCTTCCTGTTCAACTTCGCCGCCGCGCTCATCCTCGCCATCGTCGACGGTGCGCTCGGCACGTACCCGCTGCTCTACGCGATCTACGCCCTCGCGGTCTTCCTCCCGAGCCTCGCGGTCGCCGTCCGCCGCCTGCACGACACCGGCAAGTCCGGCTGGTGGATCCTCATCGGCCTCGTCCCGCTGATCGGTGGCATCTGGCTCATCGTCCTCATGGCGACCGAGGGTCAGCCGCAGCCGAACGAGTACGGCCCGAACCCGAAGGCCGTCCACGCCTGAGCAGGCTCGCACGCCTGATCGCCTGAGCGCCTCCCGCGGCTGGAAACAGCCGCGGGGCGGCGCTCTCGCCGTTTGCGGGGCCCGGCGGCGCCCCGGCCGGGCGAGGGTGACGCGCGTCTCCCCGGGACTCGGGCAGGGGGCTGTCCGGACCGGTCCGATCACGAGATATCTTGATGTCGAGCAATGTTGCAGACGAGAGACGCAGACTGTGGAGCGGAGCATCCGGTGACTGACTCGACCATCATCTACACGCACACTGACGAGGCCCCGGCCCTCGCGACGTATTCCTTCCTGCCTGTGATCCAGGCCTACGCGTCGACGGCCGGTGTGAATGTCGAGACCCGTGACATCTCCCTGGCCGGTCGGATCATCGCCAGCTTCCCCGAGTACCTGGAAGAGGGCCAGCGGATCGCGGACGCCCTCGCCGAGCTCGGTGAACTGGCGAAGACCCCGGGCGCCAACATCATCAAGCTGCCCAACGTCTCGGCCTCGATCCCGCAGCTGAAGGCCGCGGTCGCCGAGCTCCAGGGCCAGGGTTACGCGCTCCCGGACTACCCGGACGACCCGAAGACCGACGAGGAGCGCGAGAACCGCGCCCGTTACGACAAGATCAAGGGCAGCGCCGTCAACCCGGTCCTGCGCGAGGGCAACTCCGACCGCCGCGCCCCCGCCTCGGTCAAGAACTACGCCAAGGCCCACCCGCACCGCATGGGCGCCTGGACCTCCGAGTCGAAGACGAACGTCGCCACCATGGGCGCCGAGGACTTCCGCTCCACCGAGAAGTCCGCGGTCGTCCGCGAGGACGGCGTGGTGCACATCGAGCACGTCGCCGCCGACGGCACCGTCACCGTGCTCCGCCCGTCCGTACCGGTCCTCACCGGTGAGGTCGTGGACGCGTCCGTCCTGCACGTCGACGCGCTGCGCACCTTCCTGAACGACCAGATCGAGCGCGCCAAGGCCGAGGACGTCCTGTTCTCCGTGCACCTCAAGGCCACGATGATGAAGGTCTCCGACCCGATCGTCTTCGGCCACGTGGTCCGCGCCTTCTTCCCGAAGACCTTCGCCCGCTACGGCGAGACCCTGGCCGCCGCCGGCCTGTCCCCGAACGACGGCCTCGGCACCATCCTGAACGGCCTGGGCGCGCTGCCCGACGCCGACGCGATCAAGGCCTCCTTCGACGCCGAGATCGCCGAGGGCCCGGCCCTCGCGATGGTCGACTCGGACAAGGGCATCACCAACCTGCACGTCCCGTCCGACGTCATCGTCGACGCCTCCATGCCGGCCATGATCCGCACCTCCGGCCACATGTGGGGCCCGGACGGCAACGAGGCCGACACCCTGGCCGTCCTCCCGGACAGCAGCTACGCGGGCGTCTACCAGGTCGTCATCGACGACTGCCGCGCGCACGGCGCCTTCGACCCGTCCACCATGGGCTCGGTGCCGAACGTCGGCCTCATGGCCCAGAAGGCCGAGGAGTACGGCAGCCACGACAAGACCTTCGAGATCGCCGCCGCGGGCACCGTCCGCGTCGTCGACTTCGAGGGCAAGGTCCTCCTGGAGCAGCAGGTCGCCAAGGGCGACATCTTCCGCGCCTGCCAGACCAAGGACGCGCCGATCCAGGACTGGGTCAAGCTCGCCGTCACCCGCGCCCGCGCCACCGGCGTCCCGGCCGTCTTCTGGCTCGACGAGGGCCGCGCGCACGACGCGCAGCTGATCGCCAAGGTCAAGACGTACCTCGCCGACCACAACACCGACGGTCTCACCATCGAGATCCTCTCCCCGGTCGAGGCCACCAAGTACTCCCTGGAGCGCATCCGCCGCGGCGAGGACACCATCTCGGTGACCGGCAACGTGCTGCGCGACTACCTGACCGACCTCTTCCCGATCCTGGAGCTGGGCACCAGCGCCAAGATGCTGTCGGTCGTCCCGCTCATGAACGGCGGCGGCCTCTTCGAGACCGGCGCCGGCGGCTCCGCCCCGAAGCACGTCCAGCAGCTGGTCAAGGAGAACTACCTGCGCTGGGACTCCCTCGGTGAGTTCCTCGCGCTGGCCGTCTCCTTCGAGCACCTCGCGACCACCACCGGCAACGCCCGCGCCCAGGTGCTGGCCGACACCCTGGACCGCGCGACCGGCACCTTCCTCAACGAGGACAAGTCGCCGAGCCGCAAGCTGGGCGGCATCGACAACCGCGGCAGCCACTTCTACCTCGCCCTCTACTGGGCGCAGGAGCTGGCCAAGCAGACCGACGACGCCGAGCTGGCCACCGCGTTCGAGGCACTCGCCAAGACGCTGGGCGAGCAGGAGCAGACCATCGTCGGCGAGCTCATCGCCGTCCAGGGCTCCCCGGTCGACATCGGCGGGTACTACCAGCCCGACGCCGCGAAGGCCTCGGCGGTCATGCGGCCGTCCGCGACCTTCAACCAGGCGATCGCGACCCTCGCCTGAGGTCAGGTTGTCTTGATCGATTCCGCCCCGGTCGGCAGCAGCCGACCGGGGCGGACCCGTACGCCGCCGCCCGCGCGCGCAGGAAACCCGGTTGCGGGGCGGTTCCGCCGACGGCTAGGAAGTCCCCGTGATCCAGGGAACCCTGGCCGGGCTGCGCGCCCGGTGCGCCGATGACGTAGCCGTGCTCCACGCCGGGCTGTACGAGGACGTGGCGACGCGCTCGCGCGCTGAAGCCGGGCCGTGGCGTCCGATAACCCCGAGCACCGGCCACTCCCCGTACGAGCCGTCCGCCCCGTCCGAAACCGCGTCGTTCTTCTCGGTGGTCGAGGCCGGCTCCGGATCGCTCGCGGGCGACGCCGGGCTGTGGGGCATCGACACCCACAACCGCAACGGCCACCTCGGGATCTCCCTCCTGCCCGGCTCCCGCGGCCGCGGCCTGGGCGCGGAAGTCGTGCAGCTGCTGTGCCACTACGGGTTCACCGTGCGCGGGCTGCACCGGCTCCAGGTGGAGACCCTCGCCGACAACGCCGCCATGATCGGCGCCGCGACCCGCGCGGGCTTCACGCCGGAGGGCACGCTCCGGCGTTCCGCCTGGGTGGCGGGGTCCTTCGTCGACGAGGTCATCCTCGGGCTGCCGGTGGAGGAGTGGAAGCGGGGGGCCGAACCGCGCCAGTGACCGCCGGCGGCCCCTGGCGCCCCTGTGGCGGGTGCGTTAGCGTGCCGCCGGGAATCTGGGGGGAGTTCGGGTGGCGCGTCGCAAGAACACGTTCCGGGTCCGGGTGGCCGCCGTGCTCGCCGCCGTCGCGGCCAAGACGGTCGGCGCGCGCCCTCGGCCGGGCGAGGTCTGGCTGGCCATGGTGCCGCTGCGCGAAGACCCCGAGCAGCGGCTGCGGCACTACTGCGTGGTGCTGGAGACCGGCTCGGGCGCGGCCCGGGTCGCCCAGATCACCAGTAAGGACAAGGACGGCCGGCGTGACCACATCCGGATCCCGAACCACGGCTGGGACGAGTTCTCGGGCCGCTCCCACTGGGTGGAGATCGGCCGCGAGCCCCGTGTGGTGCCCTACCGCAGGTTCCTCAAGTTCCGGCCGCAGGGCCCCTGCCCGGACGCCGTCTGGTCCGAGCTCCAGGCCCGCCGTCCGGCGGCCGTCCGTACGGCCGTGGCGGCCGCGGGGGCCGCGGGGCCCGCGGGGACGCCCCTGCTGAAGCGGATCCTGCGCAAGTACCGGGGCTGACGGGACCGCTCGCGCGTCCGGCTCCTGGTCAGAGCCGGTGGACGCGTTCCCCCTCGAAGGCCAGCGGGGACCGGCCCGCGGCCAGGATGCGCAGCCCCGGGGCCGCCGTGAGCAGGCGCCGCAGCCAGGCAAGCGCCTCCGGCGCGAGGTGCTCGGTGCCGTCCAGGACGAGGAGCATGTCCCGCTCCGCGAGCCATGACACGGGGTCCGTCGTCCCGTACGGCAGGAACGGCATGCCCGGTACGCAGCCCAGCGCGGCCGTCAGCTCGCGTACGCCGAAGGGCCGGCCCATCGTGACGACGGCCGCGCCGTCGCAGAAATTGGACGCCAGCCGCTCGGCGATCTCCCGCACCAGCCGGCTCCGCGGCTCTCGGAACCGCCCCGTGATCGTCAGCACCCGTCCGCGCCGGACGGCGGTCAGCAGCCGCGACAGCTCGTCGGATGTCGCCGGCAGCGTGCCGGCCCGGCCCGAATCCCTCATCGGCACGATGCCCCCCATTGCATGCGTGTCCCATGCGCGGCCAAGGGTTCTTTCGAGCCGCGTAGCGATGATTATGCGCCAGTTCTGCCGGAAGGCCAGGGGAATGTCGGATTCCGGATAAGTTGTACACACGACGTGCTTTTGTCCATTCGTCCAGGTGGGGGACGATGGCGGGCGGGAGCGGCCGCCCTGTGCTCGGATGGTGATCATGGGCCATGACCACGGAGCTCCCTCGGCGGCCACCGGAACCGTCAGCGGGACGTTCCGCGCCCGCCTGCTCTGGACCATCGGCATCAGCGTCACGATCACCGTGATCCAGGTCGTCGGCTCCCTGCTCTCCGGCAGCCTCGCCCTCCTCGCCGACGCCGCGCACAGCCTCACCGACGCCGTCGGGGTCTCCCTCGCGCTCGGCGCGGTCACCCTCGCCCAGCGTGCCCCGACCCCCCGCCGCACCTTCGGCTTCTACCGGGTCGAGATCTTCTCGGCCGTCCTGAACGCCCTGCTCCTCCTCGGCATCTTCGTCTGGGTCCTCTACACCGCCATCCGCCGCTTCAGCGAACCCGTCGAGGTCAAGGGCGGGCTGATGTTCGGCGTCGCCGTGGTGGGCCTGGCCGCGAACGGCGTCGGCCTGTGGCTGCTGCGCGACGCCAAGGAGCACAGCCTCAACCTGCGCGGCGCCTACCTGGAGGTGCTCGGCGACGCCCTCGGCTCCATCGCCGTCATCATCGGCGGCCTGGTCATCCTGCTCACCGGCTGGGAGGCCGCCGACCCCATCGCCTCCATCGTCATTGGCCTGCTCATCGTCCCGCGCGCGTACGGACTGCTGCGCGAAGCCGCCCACGTCCTGCTGGAGGCCACCCCGCAGGACATGGACCTGGCCGACGTACGGCGCCACCTCCTGCAGGAGCCCGGCGTACTGGCCGTGCACGATCTGCACGCCTGGACCGTCACCTCCGGCATGCCCGTGCTCATCGCGCACGTCGTGGTCGCCGCCGAGACCCTGCGCGGCGAGGACCACGGGAAGCTGCTGGCCCGGCTCCAGGCCTGCGTGGGCGACCACTTCGACGTGGCCCACTCCACCCTCCAGCTGGAACCGGAGGGGCACACCGAGGACGCGCGGGCCCTGCACACGTGACCGCGGGCGCCGTCACCCCCACCCGGCCCGGTGCGGAGCGCGGGGCAGTGCGCCGGGCGCGGCCGCCACCACCGCCCCGGTCCGCCGCGCGTGGTGCCGTTTCAGGTCCTCCTCCCGGTAGCGCCGGGTCTCCGCGTGCCAGGTGGCGATCCCGGCCATCCACTGCTTGAGCTCCTCCGCGTACCGGTCCAGCGCCGCCCGCGCCGCCGCGTCCAGCCCGAAGTCCCGGTACATCGCGGGGAACTCGTGTCCCAGTACGTGCTCGAACTGCTTCATCCGCGAGGTCATCAGGTCGTTCACGACCCCGAGCGCCGTCGGGTAGTCGCAGTCGAAGAAGGTCTCCGTCACGACCAGCATGTTGAGCAGCTCGCCCTCGTACTCCACCTCCTTCTGGTACGAGTACACGTCGTTCATCAACCCCGAGTAGTCGAAGGCGGCCGCCTCCAGCGACTGCATCGCCGCACTCTCGTACACGGCCTCCGGTACGACGTCCATGTGCGCCATCCGGGCCAGCGAGGCCGTCATGGGAGAGCCGAAGGTCACCCGGCGCATCTCCAGGTAGTCCACCGGGTCGGGTACCCGGTGGACCGCCTGGTTCTCCACCTCCCACAGCCAGCCGTCGAGCACCGAGTCCATCGCCGCCCGGAACATGCGCCGCCCGGCCGGGGCCATCGGGGTGATCGTGCGCAGCCAGACGTCGGCGAGCCCCCGTTCCACCGCGTTCACCGGGGGAGGGGTGGGCTCCTGCGGCTCCAGCGGCATGAGCGCGCGCAGCCGGGCGTCCTGGGCCCGGGCCCCGGCCAGGTCGCGGGTGGCGCCGAAGCGGATGGGATAGAGGTCGTCCGCGTACGTGCCCCAGCTCAGCCAGGCCGCGCTGACGTCCAGGTCCTCGGCCGAGGCCTTCGGGTCGATGCCCGCCGAGCACAGCGCGAAGTCGAAGTCGACGGCCTTCTCCTCCCACCACAGGCCCTCGTCGAACATCCCCATCGCGCGGTTCCACTCCACCAGCCGCCCGCGGGCGCCCTCCAGGTGCGGGTTGAGCCGGTTCGGGTACGGCAGGTAGAACTCCGGGACCACCGACGGGCCCACCGGGTGCGGGGTGCGGGTGTGCCGCCGGCGCCGGTCCGCGCCTCCGGTGATCCCCAGCAGCGCCTTGAGGGCGGAGGCCGCGCTGCCCAGCCCCGGGGGCCCGGAGGGCAGCCCGGCCCGCCGGTTCATGTAGCGGCTGGAGCGCAGGTGCCACTCGTGGCCGCCGGACTGCCAGTCCTGGAGACCGCGCGCGTACGTGAGCACCGCGGCGACCTGCTCCGGGGTCAGGCCGGTCCGTACGAACATCGGGGGCAGCTCGGCGAAGAAGGTGTGCTCGAACTGCTGGAGCCGCGAGGTCAGCAGCCGGTTCAGCTGGTCGGCCGCCTCCTGGGTGGTGCACCCGAAGAACGTCTCCAGCACCAGCACCCCATTGCTGAGTTCGCCCTCCTGGCCGACCTCGCGCTCGTAGCTGAACAGGTCGTTGCGGAAATGCACCGAGTCCGCGAAGCAGTCGCGCAGCACGCGCAGCGGCCGTTCGCCGGAGACGGCGGCGGGTACCTCGGCGCCCACCGCGTGCTCGATGAGCCCCGCCGACCAGGGTGCTCCGCCGACCTTGCGGCGCTGTTCCACGTACTCGACCGGATTGGCGACCCGGCCGATGCTGATGTTGTCGAGCTCCCACAGGGACTCCACGAGGAGATTGCGGGTGCTGAGGGAGAAACGGGCGATCCAGTCCGGCGAATGCCCGGGGACGGTACGGGCCCACAGGTCGGCGAGCCCCGCCTCGACCGGGTTGCCGGGCTCCGGGCTCTGCGCCCCCACCCCGTGTGCGGGTGCGGTATCGGGCATGAACAGGGCCAGGCGCTCCAGTGCGGTGCGCCCGCCCTCCCGGTCGCCGCGCCGCTTGAAGACCTCCAGGAACCAGTCGTCGAAGAAGAACACCCACACGTACCAGTCGGTGACCAGCGAGAGCATCGACGCATCGCATTCGGGATGGGTGTAGGCGCACAGCAGCGCGTAGTCGTGGGCCTCCAGGTCGGCCTGGTCCCAGACGCCGGAGCCCTCCAGCATGCCCATGCCGCGGGCCCAGCCGAGGGCGTGGGCGCGGGCGCGGGCCAGGTGGGGATTGAGGCGGGCGGGATGCGGGACGTAGAACTCGGGCAGTTCGAAGGGCTGCTCGCTCCCTGTGTTGCTGCTCATCGGCCGCCGCCCTCAGTCCTCGAAGCGCGAGATCTCTACGTTCTCCAGCACCCCGACGGCGTCGGGAACCAGGATCGCCGCCGAGTAGTAGGCGGTGACCAGGTAGGAGACGATCGCCTGCTCGTTGATGCTCATGAAGCGGACGGACAGCCCCGGCTGGTACTCGTCCGGCAGGCCCAGCTGGTGGAGTCCGATGACCCCCTCGTTGTCCTCGCCGGTGCGCATGACCAGGATCGAGCTGGTCCGCTCCTTCGTGATCGGGATCTTGTTGCAGGGCAGCAGCGGCACCCCCCGCCAGGCGGGCATCATGTGCCCCTGGAACTCGACGGAGGCCGGGTACAGGCCGCGCCGGCTGCACTCGCGGCCGAACGCGGCGATCGTGCGCGGGTGCGCGAGGAAGTACTGGGAGCCGCGCCGCCGGCTGAGCAGGTCGTCCATGTCGTCGGGGGTGGGCGGGCCGGTGCGGGCGTAGATCCGCTGCTCGTACTCGGCGTTGTGCAGCAGCCCGAACTCCGGGTGGTTGACCAGCTCGCTCTCCTGACGCTCCTTGAGGGCCTCGATGGTCAGGCGCAGCTGCTGCTCCGACTGGTTCATCGGCTGGTTGTAGAGGTCGGCCACGCGGGTGTGCACGCGCAGCACGGTCTGGGCGACGCTCAGCTCGTACTCGCGGGGGCTCAGGTCGTAGTCGACGTACGTGCCGGGCAGCATGACCTCGCCGGTGTGGCCGGCCGACAGGTCCACGGCCTCGCTGCCCTTGCGGCCGACCCGCTCCGCCTCCAGATAGGCCTCGGCGTGCCGGCGCAGGGCGGGTGAGCGGTTCAGCGCCTCGTCCCAGTTGCCGCGGTTGTACGTCATGGTCACGACGTCGGTCTGGGCCCGGGCGGTGAACTCCCAGCGGGCGTCCGGCAGCGGGTGGTGGCCGAAGTGGTCACCGTCGCTGAGGACGCCGAGGCTCGCCTCCTCCCCGTACGCGCTCTCACCGAGCTGCTCGATGCGGCCGTGGGCGATCAGGTAGATCTTGTCGACGGGCTCGCCGCGGCGGACGATCACGTCGCCCTTGCGGAACTCCTCCTTGACGAACCGGTCCGCGATCGACTTGACGACGGCGTCGTCGGGGAAGTGCCGCAGCATGCCGAGCTCGCGCAGCATGGGCGGGATGACCCGCAGTTCGGATCCGGTCTTGACGAAGCTGATGCGCCCGTCGCCGAGGGTGTAGCTGACCGTGCGGTTGACCCGGTACGTGCCGCCGCTGGTCTGGACCCACGGCAGGATCTTCAGCAGCCAGCGGGAGCTGATGCCCTGCATCTGCGGGGCGGACTTGGTGGTGGTGGCCAGGTTCCGCGCCGCGTCGGTACTGAGGCTCTGGCGGGCGGAGCGGGTCTGCGGTGCGGCGGCGCCGGCTTCGGTCGTCGGGTCGACAGACATGACGGAACGTCCTCTCGGTCGGTCTTCCTCGCTCGGTCTTCCTCGGCCGGTGTTCCTCGGCCGGTGTTCCTTGGCCGGCCGGTCTTCCTGGCTCCGGATGCGGCGTCGGTGGCGGTCGCGTTCGTCGTGCACGGGGTTGATCGGAAGGAGCGGCCCCGCTTGTGCGTGATCCGCTGTGCTCCCACACGCCACGCACACCCGGTGTGACCGGGGGCCACGGTGTGCACACGTCTTAGTTAGAGGCAGGGCGGCCCCACCGGGTACACGGGCCCCTGTCCCACCCTGTTGAATCTCCGACCGTGTTGAAACGCTGGACACACGTACGAGTTGGGCGGTTCTGGATGGCGAAGCGTGACCCCAACGGACGACTCCGCACCCTCCTCACCGAAGCCCGCTGGAGCGGGCAGGACTTCGCACGGGCCGTCAACGGCGTCGCAGCCGAGGCCGGCCTCACCCTGAGCTACGACCGGACCTCCGTCTCCCACTGGCTCGCGGGCACCAAGCCGCCCGCGCACGTCGTCGCCCTCGCCGCCGAGGCCCTGAGCCGGCGCACCCGGCGCCGGATCGACGCCTCCGACACCGGGCTCGCCCGGCCGTCCGCCGCGCCGCGGGGGCGGGAACGCTCCGCGGACGCCGGCGGCCTCATCCCCGCCCTCGGCGCCCAACTGCCGGACAACGGCCCGGACTTCGGGGTCGGCGCGTTCGGCGAGATACCCGTGTACTCCTCGGCCTGGCGGCCGCCGGAGGGGCAGCACGCCGGTCCGGAGGCGACGGGCACGCGCACCGGGGTACGGATAGGGCAGGACCACGTACAGGCCGCCGAGGCGGTGCTCCCGGTCTTCCGCAACGCCGACATGATGTTCGGCAGCGGCCTCGCCCGGCCCGCCCTGACCGCCTACCTCGCCACCACCGTCGCCCCATGGCTGCGCGCCGACGCGCCGCCCTCCGTACGCCACCGGCTGCTGGGCGCCACCTCCCGGCTCGCCTACACCGCCGGGTTCCTGTGCTTCGACAGCAACCAGCACGGGGTGGCCCAGGCCTACTACCGGGCGGCGCTGCGGCTGGGCCGGGAGGCGGGCGATCCGCAGTGCCACGCACCCGTGCTGCGGGCGATGAGCGTGCAGGCCCACCACCTCGGCCACCGCATGCAGGCGCTGGAGCTCGCCCAGGCGGCCGCGCGGGAGGTGGGGCGGCTGCCGACGCTCCAAGCGGCCTTCGTCACCGGGCAGTTGGCGGTGGCGGAGGCCGCCTGCGGGGACCGGCGGGCCGCGGTCTCCCATCTGGCGGGCGCACAGCGGCTGTTGGAGCGCTCGGAAGGGCAGAGCGCGCCGATCGGCGACTACCACCAGGCCGCGCTGTGCCACCAGGAGGCGGAGGCGCTGGCCGCGCTGGGTGACGGCCGGGGCGCCATCGCCGCGCTCGGCGCCTCGCTGCGCCACCGGCCGGCGGCGGAGCGCCGGGCCCGGGCCGTCACCGCGGCCCGGCTCGCCGAACTCCACCTGGGCCAGGGGCACCTGGAGCGGGCCTGCGCCGCCTGGCACGAGGTACTGGACGCCGTACCGCAGCTGGAATCGGCCCGGGTGTCCGACGCACTGCGCCGGATGCGGGGGCGGCTGCGGGCGGTCCGCGCCAGCGGGGTCGTACGGCCGCTGCTGGAGCGGGTGGCGGCGGGAACGTAACGGGACCTCCCGTCGCACATCCGTGCAGAGCTTCAACCGCGCCGGATTTTCAACAGGGCCGACGCCGGCACGGCTACCGGTACGCCCGGCCCGCAACGCACTGTCGTGCCATGCAGAAGCATCCGCCCGCTGCCTACCCCGCCCACCCGCCAGACCCGTCCGACCTGTCCCGCGCCCCCGACCCCTCCGTTCCGCCGTCCCCTCCCGTCCCGTCCCGTGCGGCGTTGCTGGCCCGGCTGCGCGGGGGTCCGGGCGGACCCGGCACCAGCACCCTGCGCATCCGGCCCGCCCTCCCGGCCCCGGCCCCGGCGGCCGTACCCGCTCCGCGCCCCGCCTCCGTACCGGAGCGCCCATCGGCCGCACCGTCCGCCGTTCCAGCGGCCGCCCCCGCGGCGCCCGGCGGTTCCCGGGGGAATCCCGCCGTCCCCGAGCTGTACTGCCCGCCCCCGCAGCGCGACGACCCGGCCCTCGCGGAGGCGGTCGAGGACCGGCTCGTCGCCTGGGCCGAGGAGACCGGGATCTACGCCGGGCGGCCGGCCGACGTACGGGCGCTCGCGATGGGCCGGTACACCATGCTCACCTACGCCCACGTCGAGGACCCGGACCGGCTGCTCGCCCCCGCCAAGTGCACCCTCGCCCAGTGGGCCACCGACGACTACTACTGCGACGACGAGAGCGCCGGCGCCGTCCCCCTCCGGATCGCCACCCACCTGTCCCAGGCCCTGGCCGCCATCGACCCGGCGCACCTCCCGGCCGCCTACGCACCCCTGCTGGAGCAGGCCATGCGCGCCGACCCGGTCCTCGTCGCGCTGCGCTCCAGCAGCGAGCACCTGTCCCGGTACGCCACCCGCTGCCAGCTCACCCGCTACCGGCACGAGATGGCCGCGCTGTTCTCCGGATACACCGCCGAGGCGGGCTGGCGGGTCTCCGGACGGACCCCGCCCGTCTGGGAGTTCCTGGCCGTCCGCCAGGACAACAGCTTCATGCCCACGATGGTGATGCTCGACCCGGCCGGCGGCTACGAGCTCCCGGTCGAGGCGTACGCAGACCCGCGCGTGCGGGGCGCGGTCCTCAAGGCGGCGTCCGCCAGCGTCATCGTCAACGACCTCTACTCCATGCACCGCGAGGACGAGAGCGCCGCCGTCAACTACAACCTGCCCGCCCTGATCGAGGCGGAGGAGGGCTGCTCGCGCGCCGAGGCGGTGCGGCGCTCCGCCGATCTCCACGACGAGCTCGTCCACGCCTTCGAGGAGGAGTCGGCCCTCCTCGCCGCGGCCGGATTCCCGCCGCTGGTCCGCTTCCTGGCCGACGTATGGGCCTGGCTCGGCGGAAACCTCGAATGGCACCGCACCAGCGCCCGCTACAACCCGGCGGGCCGGGCCACGGCCCTGGACAGCACCCGGACACCCGGCCCGACGCACGGAGGGACCACGGCATGACCACCCCCGAAGCCCCCACCCCCGAGGCCGAAGCGGCGGCCCGGCAGGCCGCCCTCAGCACCGCGGCCGCCCGCAACCTCGCGACCACCACCAAGTCCGTGCCCCAGATGCAGGGCATCAGCTCCCGCTGGCTGACGCGCGTGCTGCCCTGGGTCGACGTCAGCGCCGGCACCTACCGCGTCAACCGGCGCCTGAGCCACGCCGTGGGCCGGGGCAGGGTCTCCTTCGTCCAGACCGGCGCCGACGACGTGCGGATCCTCGCGCCCACGCTGAGCGAACTCCCCACCCTCAAGGGCTTCCCGGACCAGGAGGTCTTCGAGGACCTCGCCGCGCGGTTCGTCAAACGCGACCTGCGCGCCGGCGACACCCTCGTCGAGGAGGGCGCGCCCGTGGAGGAGGTCTTCATCGTCGCCCACGGCCGCCTGGAGAAGAGGGCCCAGGGCAAGTACGGGGCGATCGACGTCCTCGGCGTCGTCGCCGACGGCGACCAGCTCGGCGACGACGCCCTCGGCCGTCCCGAACCGCGCTGGGACTACTCCGTACGGGCCGCGACCGCCGGCACTGTGATGGTGCTGCGCTGGCGCGCCTTCCAGGAGGTCCTGGAGCGCTCCGCCGCCCTGCGCGCCCACCTCGAACAGTACGTGGAGAGCGGCCGCCGCCCCGTCAACCGGCGCGGCGAGGCCGACATCGAGCTCGCCTCCGGCCACGCGGGCGAGGCCCTGCTCCCCGCCACCTTCGTCGACTACGACCTCAGCCCGCGCGAGTACGAACTCTCCCTCGCCCAGACCGTCCTGCAGATCCACACCCGCGTCGCCGACCTCTACAACGACCCTATGAACCAGTTCGAGCAGCAACTGCGGCTGACCGTCGAGGCGTTGCGCGAGCGCCAGGAGTGGGAACTGGTCAACAACCGGGAGTTCGGGCTGCTCCACAACGCCGCGTACGACCAGCGCGTCAACACCTGGTCCGGGCCGCCGACCCCCGACGACCTCGACGAGCTGGTCACCATGCGCCGCGGCACGAAGGTGCTGCTCGCCCACCCCAAGGCCATCGCCGCCTTCTTCCGCGAGTGCAACAAGCGCGGGCTGATCCTCGACAACGTCGAGGTGCAGGGGAAGTCCGTGCCCGCCTGGCGCGGGATCCCGCTGCTGCCCTGCGGCAAGATCCCGGTCGTCGGCGGCCACACCAGCTCGATCCTCGCGCTGCGCACCGGTGAGGAGCAGGAGGGCGTCATCGGCCTGCGCCCGACCGCGATCCCCGAGGAGTACGAACCCGGCCTGAACGTCCGCTACATGGGCATCGACCAGCGCTCGATCATGTCCTACCTGGTCAGCGCCTACTACTCGACGGCCGTCCTCGTCCCCGACGCCCTCGGGGTCCTGGAGAACGTGGACATCGCGGCCCCCCGCTCCTGACGGTTGTCCGGGAGCCGCCGATCGGCTGTACTGCTCTGCAGTCCCGTACCCGGGGCACCGTGCAGGGGAGGGCACCCACGATGAGTTCACACCGCCGCCGTCCGGGCTTCCGGGGCCGGCCGCTGCTGACTCTGCCGGCCGCCGCCTTCCTGCTCGTCGGCGTCTGCACCGCCGCCGGCATCGCCTGGGACCCGTTCACGGCCGACGCCCGCCAAGACGCCGCGTCCGCTCCCGCCACCGGCACGCCCTGGGCCGCCGGGCCC
The DNA here is from genome assembly GCF_044769045.1 of Streptomyces sp. NPDC090741. Classification (NCBI taxonomy): domain Bacteria; kingdom Bacillati; phylum Actinomycetota; class Actinomycetes; order Kitasatosporales; family Streptomycetaceae; genus Streptomyces; species Streptomyces sp. NPDC090741. Next base: position 334,573 of record NZ_JBIVXF010000003.1, read on the forward strand.
GACACGGGTACGGGGGGCCCGGCACCCGGCGCCACCGGCCAGGCCCCGACCGCACCCGGCCGGAGCCCGGGCGGCACGGACCAGGGCACCGGCAGCGTCCCGGGCGCCGGGGAGGCCGGTGGCGGGCGGCCCGCCGGCGCCCTGCCGTTCGACCTGCCCGGGCCGGCCGCCCTGCGCACCGGAGGCGCGGGCAGGAAGCTGGTGTTCGCGCACTACTTCACGCCGTACCCCCTCTCGTTGGACAACGCCGGCGCCGACGCCGACTACTACACCCGCAACTACCTGAACCCGGCCGGGGAGAACGGCAAGCACGAGCGGTACGGCGGCCTGCTGCGCGACCGGCCGCCGCCCGTCCAGCCCCGGGGCGGCAACTGGGAACTCGCCAACCTGGAGCAGGAGGTGCGCACCGCCCGCGCCGCGGGCCTCGACGGGTTCACCCTCGACATGCTGTCCCTGTCCGGGCAGAACCGGGACCGCGCCCACCTCCTGATGGAGGCCGCCCACACCGTCGACCCCGCCTTCAAGATCATGCTGATGCCGGACATGACCTCGCTGAACACCGACGACCCCGGCGTGCTCGCCGACGCCGTCGCGGCCCTGGGCAAGGCACCCGCCGCGCACCGCCTCGGCGACGGCCGGCTCGTCGTCTCCCCCTTCAAGGCCGAGGCCAAGAGCGTCGCCTGGTGGACGCAGGTCCTCGACCTCCTCAGGACCCGGCACGGCATCCGCACCGCCTTCGTCCCGACGTTCCTCGACTTCGAAGCCAACAACGCACGGTTCGCGCCGATCAGTCACGGCTTCTCCGAGTGGGGCAGCCGCAGCTACGTCGGCCAGGAGAGCGCCACCCGCGACGTGCAGCGGGCCCACGGCATGGGCAAGATCTGGATGCAGCCCGTGTCGGTCCAGGACACCCGCCCCAACCAGGGCGTGTACGACGAGGCCGGCAACACCGCCACCCTGCGCTCCACCTGGACGCACGCCATCGACGACGGCGCGGACTGGGTGCAGCTCACGACCTGGAACGACTACTCCGAGGGCAGCCAGTTCGCGCCCTCGCTGCACAACGGCTACGCCTACCTGGACCTCTCCTCGTACTACCTGACCAAGTTCAAGACGGGCAGCTGGCCCAAGATCGTCCGCGACACCCTGTACGTCTCCGCCCGCACCCAGTTCGCCGGCGCGGACCCCACCGGCGCCCAGTCGCTGGTGATGTCCTTGCGCAAGGGCAGCGCCGCGTCCCGCGACACGGTGGAGGTGCTCAGCTTCCTCACGGCCCCGGCGACCGTCCGTACGGTGGTGGGCGCGGCCGAGGACGCCCACGAGGCCCCGGCCGGCATCCACTGCGAACTGCTCCCGCTGCGCCCGGGCAGCAGCTCCGCGACGGTGGTCCGCGACGGGAAGGCCGCTGCGGAGGTGAAACTGCCCTACGCGGCGGACCGCACGGTGCAGGTCCAGGACCTGCAGTACTACGCCGTCACCAGTGGGCGGGACTAGGGAGTGTCGTCAAAGTAGCGTCGGCCGCCCGGAAGGGCGGTGGTCGGCGGGGTCTGGTGCGTGCGATCGCAAGGCGGAGGAGGGAATCGACGCGGAGCGTCGGTGACCGACGACAACGCGGCGAGCGTGCGTGCCAGACCCCGCCGACCAGACGGGACTTTGACGACACGACCCAGGCCGGTGGCGGGGCTTTTCCCACCGTGTGCGCGGTTTCGTGCCGGCCGGTACCGTCGTAGGGGTGGCTTTCACCAACCCGCTTCGGGAGCGAGAGCACATGGCAAAGCACCGTGTCGACGCGGCGGCCGCCGCGGCCGTGCTGGTCTGCCTGGCGGCGTTCGGCGGGACGCCGAGCAGTGCCGCCGGGTCACCACAGGCCCCGTCCACCGGGCCCGGCCCGAGCGCCGCGCCGCGGTTCGTGCCCGGCTCCTGCCCGAAAACGCCCGAGCCGATCGAGGCATTGAGCGGCGCGCGGTGCGGTTTCCTGGAGGTCCCCGAGAACCGCTCCCGCCCCGGCGGGCAGAAGACCATCAAACTGGCCGTGGCGGTCATTCCGGCCGTCAACCCGGCGAAGCCGGCGCAGGACCCCGTGGTGTTCATGGCGGGCGGCCCGGGTGCCGACACGTTCGACGACATCCCGTTCCTGATCGACTCCGGCCTGAACAAGGACCGCGAACTGATCGTCATGGCCCAGCGCGGCAACCTCTACGACAAGCCGAACCTCGCCTGCCCGGAGGTCGACCGGTTCAACGCGCAGGCCGTGGGCCTGGGATATGACGCGAAGCAGGCGCAGCAGCTCATGCTGAAGGCGGTGAAGGACTGCCGGGCGCGCCTGACGGCAGACGGCGTCGATCTGAGCGCCTACAACACCACCGAGAACGCGGCGGACTTCGCCGACCTCCGCAAGGCGCTGGGCATCCCGCGGTGGAATGTCTACGGCTACTCCTATGGCAGCAACCTGGCCCTCACGTACCTGCGGCTGCACCCCGAGGGAATCCGCGCGGTGGCGATCGACTCGATCACACCTCCCCAGGTCGTGACCCTGCCGTGGACATGGGCCAGCACCGCCGAGGGGATTCACAACGTCTTCGAGGCGTGCGCGGCGCAGCCCGCCTGCAAGGACCGGTACCCGGACCTCCCCCGCATGCTGACGGAGCAGGTGCGCAAGCTGGAGGCCCACCCCCTGACGCTGAACGTCACGCCGCCGAGCGGAGGAAAGCCGGTCAGGACCGTTCTCGACGGGGGCGCGCTGCTGAACCTGATCGTCGCCTTCACCCCCCGGCCCAAGGACATCCCGGCGGCGCTCGACGAGCTCAGCCGCGGAAACCCGGAGCGCTTCGCGCAGGCCCGCGCGGCCGGCTCGGTCCAGAAGGTCGGCGAGTTCGCACACGGTCTGACGAACTCGATAGCGTGCAGCGAGTGGGCTCCGGGGTACTCGGAAGCCGATGTCCTGAAGGCGGGGCGCAAGGCCTTCCCCGGATGGCCGGACACGGTCCTGGCCCAGGTGCCGCAGCTGCCCTTCCAGTACCCGATGTGCGGGATCTGGAACGTTCCGGACCGCGCGAAGGTCCAGCGGGTGGCCACGGTCAGCTCGGTGCCGGCACTCGTCGTCTCCGGCACGTTCGACGTGAAGACCGGGGCGAGCTGGGCGAAGGGCGTGGCCCGCAACCTGTCCCGCTCGACTGCCGTGCAGGTCCCCGGAATCGGCCACTGGGTGGTCCCGCAGTCACCTTGCGCGCAGCGCGTGCTGGCCTCGTTCCTCGCCCGGCCGACCGCGCCCGACACCGCTTGCGTGGACGACCTCCGGCCCGAACCGTTCACGATCGTCCCGAAGTGACCGGGAGGCCTCATGACACGCCGGCAAGCGCCCCGTCGTGGCCGCACCGTACGACGACTCCGGGCCGCGTCGGCCGGCATGGCGACCGGTCTCCTCGTCACCGGTCTGCTCGTGGCGCCCGCTCAGGCGCGCTCCCGCACCGACACCAGTACGGGCCCCGAAGCGCCGATCGGCACGGCCGCCCGGACGGTGGGCGACGCCCGCTTCGAACCTGGCCCCTGCCCGAAGACGCCGGAACCGATCGAGGCGCTCGAAGGGGCCCGCTGCGGAACGCTCACCGTGCCCGAGAACCGCGCCGAGCCGGGCGGCCGGACGATCAGACTCGGTGTCGCGATCGTGCCCGCCAAGGCCGACAAGCCCAAGCCCGACCCCATCGTGTGGCTCGCGGGCGGACCCGGCGACGACGCCGTGGGCGAGGCGAAGATGGCGATCGACGGCGGCCTGAACCGCGACCGTGACGTCGTCTTCATGTCCCAGCGCGGTACGTACTCGGCCGACCCGACGCTCCTGTGTCCCAACATCGACGAGTTCAACGCACGCGCCGTGGGCCTCGTCCACGACGCCCCGTCCACCGAACGCCTGCACGTCGCCGCCACGAAGGCCTGCCGCGACCGACTGGCGGCCCGCGGGCTCGACCTCGGCGCCTACAACGACACCGAGAGCGCCGCCGACTACGAGGACCTGCGCGCCGCGCTGGGCGTCAAGCAGTGGAACCTGTACGGGATCTCCTACGGCACCCACCTCGCGCTGGTCTACATGCGCCTGCACCCCGAGGGGCTCCGCTCGGTGGGCATCGACGGCATCCTGCCGCCCTCCAGGGCCGGCTCGGCGGCGACGTGGAGCAGCGCCCGGCAGGGATTCGACGGCCTGTTCAAGGCCTGCGCGGACCAGCCGGCGTGCAACAAGCGCTATCCGAACCTGTCGGCCACCTTCGACCGGCTCGTCCGCCAACTCGAAGCCAAGCCGGTCACCACCACCGTCACGCTCCCCGGCAACGACAAGCCGGTGAAGGTCGTACTCGACGGCGGAGCCCTCGTGAACTGGATGACCTCCGCCACCCACGTCGCGCCCCAGGTACCCCGCGCCCTCGACGAACTGGCGCACGGCAAGCCGCAGCGGATCGCCCAGCAGTGGGCGGGCGGCAAGCTCAGCCCCCAGGCCGTCGGAAGGATCGCGCACGGGCTCGTCTACGGCGTCTTCTGCAGCGAGTGGACGCCGTACGAGAGCCAGGCCGAAGCACTCAAGGGCGGGCAGGACGCCTTCCCGTCGTTCCCCCGCTCGGTACAGGCCCAGGCTCCGCAGCTGACCTCCCTCCGTCCGGACTGCGCCGTCTGGAACGTCCCCGCGGCCCCGCCCTCCATCCGGGACGCCACGCGCGGCGACATCCCGACCCTCGCCCTGTCGGGCGGCTTCGACTCCCAGACCGGGGCGGACAACGGGCCGTACGTCGCCCGTACGCTGGGCAAGGCCAAGGTCGTCACGGTCCCGTACGAGCCGCACGTGGTGTTCGCCACCTCGAAGTGCGCCCAGGAGATCACCGTCTCGTTCTTCGACGACCCGGCCGCGCCGAAGACCGCATGCCTGAGCAGCCTCAAGCCACCGCAGTTCGAGATCGGGCCCTGACCGCGGCGAAACCCGCCCGGCCGGTTGACCGGGTTGACCGGGTTGACCGGGGGCCCACTGGGCCGGGGCGGCGCGGGGAGCGATGATGCGGGGGACTGCCGCGCCGCACCCCGGAGGTCCCATGAACCAGCCGACGCCGATACGCCCCGCCGGGCTCCCCGCCGAGTTCCCCGGCGGCAGGGCCCTGTTCCGGCTCGATCCCGCCGTCTCCCACCTGAACCACGGGTCGTTCGGCGCCGTGCCGGTCCCCGTACAGGAGGCCCAGGCCGCCTTGCGCGAGGAGGCGCACGCCGATCCCGACGCCTTCTTCATCGACGCCCCCGACCGGATCGCCGGAGCGCGGGCCCGCGTCGCCCGGCACCTCGGCGCCGACCCCGACGGCATCGCCTTCATCGCCAACGCCACCGAGGGCGCCAACCTCGCGCTCGACGCCGTCCCCTTCGCCGACGGCGACGAGATCCTGGTCACCGACCACGGATACGGCACCGTCGTCGCGGCCGCCGCCCGCCGCGCCCCGATCACCACCGTCGCCCTGGATCCGTACCTGCCCGACGAGGACGCCGTACGCGAGACCGTGCTGGCCGCGCTGACGCCCCGTACCAGGGCGGTGGTGCTCGACCACATCAGCTCGCCCACCGCCCGGCTCATCGCCTCGCCCCGGCTGCTCGCCGACCTCGCCACCCGCGGGATCGCCACCCTCGTGGACGGGGCGCACGCCCCCGGCATGGTCGCGGACCCGCTCGTCGGAGGCGCCGACTTCTGGTTCGGCAACCTGCACAAATGGGGGTACGCCCCCTCCGGCAGCGCAGTCCTCGCCGTCGCCCCCGCCCACCGCGGCCGGGTCCGGGCACTGGTCCCCTCCTGGGAGGACGCGCACGGGTTCCCCCGCTCCGTCGAGAACCGGGCCACCGCCGACTACACCGGCTGGCTCGCCGCCCCCGAGGGCCTGGACCTCCTCGACCGGCTCGACGCCGCGAAGGTACGGGCCCACAACGCCGCCCTCGCCGCCCACGGCGCGGCCCTGCTCGCCGAGATCCCCGGGCTCACCCCGCTCCCGTACACCGAGGGGCTCGCCATGCGCGCCCTGCGGCTGCCGGCCGGCACCGCCGAGACCCAGGAGGGCGCGAGGGCCCTGCGCGAGCGGATCGCGGCGGATCTGGGCATCCGGGTGCTGGTCTGGGCGTGGCCGGGCGGCGGCGGCATCCGCGTCTGCGGGCAGGTCTACAACCGTCCCGAGGAGTACGAACGCCTCGCTGCCGGGCTCCCGGCCCTGCTGGGCCGAGCGGGCTCGGGCCGTGTCTAGCGGCGCCGGAGCAGGTACGTGTCCATGATCCAGCCCTTGCGGGCGCGGGCCTCGGTCCGGAGCTCCTCGATCCGGCCGGCGACCTCCGCCAGCTTCCCCGAGACCAGGATCTCGTCCGGGGTGCCGACGTAGGCCCCCCAGTAGATGAAGAGGTCCTGGTCGAGGTGGGCCGTGAAGGCGTGCCGCGCGTCCAGCATCACCACCACGTCGTCCACGTCCTGCGGCCAGCCCTCGGCCAGCCGCCGCCCGGTGGTGATCTGGACCGGCCGGCCCACCCGGTTCAGGTTGGTCCGGTGCCGGGCCAGCAGCGCGGAGATGCTGCTGATGCCCGGCACGACCTCGTGCTCGAACGCCACCCGGCCCCGCTCCAGCACCTCGTCGAGGATGGCGAGGGTGGAGTCGTACAGCGAGGGGTCGCCCCAGACCAGGAACGCGCCGGTCTCGCCGTCCGCCAGATCCTCGGCGACGAACCGCTCGAAGATCTCGGCCCGCGCGCTGCGCCAGCCGTCCACGGTCGGGGCGTACGCGGCCGGGGTCCGGTCCCGGTCCGGGTCGCGGCCCTCCACCAGCCGGTGGCCGGGGCGGGCGTGCGCGTCGAGCATCGCGCGCCGCAGCCCGGTCAGATCCGCCTTCTCCTCGCCCTTCTCCAGGATGAGGAATGCGTCCGCCGCGCCGATCGCCTTGACCGCCTGGAGGGTCAGGTGGTCCGGGTCGCCCGCGCCTATGCCGATCACTGAGAACTTCTTCACGCCGCTATTCTGCCCGTCATGCGTGCCGCCCTGTTCGTCACCTGCGTCAACGACGCGCTGTACCCGCGCACCGGCATCGCCGTCGTGCGCCTGCTGGAGCGGCTCGGCGTCGGCGTGGACTTCCCGGCGGCCCAGAGCTGCTGCGGGCAGCCGCAGTACAACACCGGCTACCGGCGCGAGAGCGAACCGCTGCTGCGGCGCACCGCCGAGGCCTTCGCGGGACACCCGTACGTGGTCACGCCGTCGGGTTCCTGCGCGGCGATGGTCCGTACCCACTACCCGCGCATCGGCCGGCAGGCGGAGCAGGAGGGGCGGGGCTCCGAGCTGGCGGCGCTGGCCGAGGACCTCGTACCGCGCGTCCACGAGCTGACCGAGTTCCTGGTGGACGTCCTGGGGGTGACCGACGTGGGCGCGTACTTCCCGCACACCGTCACCTACCACCCCTCGTGCCACGGCCTGCGGGGGCTCGGGCTGGGGGACCGCCCGCGGCGGCTGCTCGCCGCGGTGAAGGGCCTGGACCTGGTCGAGCTGCCCGGCGCCGAGGAGTGCTGCGGCTTCGGCGGCACCTTCGCGCTGAAGAACCCGGACGTGTCGGCGGCCATGGGCACCGACAAGATCGGCAACGCGGCCGGGACGGGCGCGGACGTGCTCTGCGGGGCGGACAACTCCTGCCTGGCCCACCTCGACGGGATCCTGCGCCGCCGGGGAGACGCGATGCGGGCCCTGCACCTCGCCGAGATCCTGGCCTCGACGGAGGAGGAACCGCTGAGATGACGGGCACGTTCATGGGGATGCCGGCCTTCCCGGACGCGGCGCGCGAGGCCGTCGGAGACCGGGTGCTGCGCGCCAACCTCCGCCGCGCCACCCACACGATCCGCGACAGACGGGCCCGGGCCGTCGCCGAGCTGGCCGACTGGGACCGGCTGCGCGCGGCGGGCAAGGCCGTCAAGGACCACACCCTGGGCCACCTCGACCGCTACCTGCTCCAACTGGAGGAGTCGGTGACGGCGGCGGGCGGTACCGTCCACTGGGCCGTCGACGCGGACGAGGCCAACCGGATCGTCACCGGGCTGGTGCTGGCCACCGGCGAGCGCGAGGTGGTCAAGGTCAAGTCCATGGCCACCCAGGAGATCGGCCTCAACGAGGCCCTCGAAGCCGCCGGGATCGCCGCGTACGAGACGGACCTGGCCGAGCTCATCGTCCAGCTCGGCCACGACCGGCCCTCCCACATCCTGGTCCCGGCCATCCACCGCAACCGGGCCGAGATCCGGGACGTCTTCGCGGCGGAGATGGGCCACTGGGGCCGCCCCGCCCCGGACGGGCTCGGCGACGACCCGCGCGAGCTCGCCGAGGCCGCCCGCCTCCACCTGCGCGAGAAGTTCCTGCGCGCCAAGGTCGGGGTCTCCGGAGCCAACTTCATGGTCGCCGAGACGGGCACGATGGTCGTCTTCGAGTCCGAGGGCAACGGCCGCATGTGCCTGACGCTGCCCGAAACCCTGATCTCGGTGGTGGGCATCGAGAAGGTGGTCCCCACCTTCCGGGACCTGGAGATCTTCCTCCAGACGCTGCCGCGCTCCTCCACGGCCGAGCGCATGAACCCGTACACGACGATGTGGACCGGCACCACCGACGGCGACGGCCCCTCCGCCTTCCACCTCGTCCTGCTCGACAACGGCCGCACCGACACCCTCGCCGACCCGGTCGGCCGCCAGGCCCTGCGCTGCATCCGCTGCTCCGCCTGCCTCAACGTCTGCCCGGTCTACGAACGCGCCGGCGGCCACGCGTACGGCTCCGTCTACCCTGGTCCGATCGGCGCCATCCTCAGCCCCCAACTGCGGGGCACCGGCAGCGAGATCGACGCGTCGCTGCCGTACGCGTCCACCCTGTGCGGGGCCTGCTACGAGGTCTGCCCGGTCGCCATCGACATCCCGGAGGTCCTGGTCCACCTGCGCGAGAGGGTGGCCCAGGGCGGCCCGGTGACCCGCGAGGGCATCCGCGTACGGATCCTGCCGGCCCGGGGGCACGCGGCCGAGCGGGCCGCGATGCGGGCCGCCCGGCTGCTCCTGGACCGCCCGGGCGCGCTGCGCGCGGGGGAGCGGCTGCTGGCCCGGGCCCGGCGGCTGCGGCCGCGCCGGCTGCCGGGGCCCGGGCGGGCGTGGACGGACAGCCGGGAGCTGCCGGAGCTCCCGGCGGAGTCGTTCCGGGACTGGTGGGCGCGGGAGCGGGGAGCAGGGGGAGGGACGGCATGAGCAGCAGGGACCGCATCCTGGGCCGGATCCGCCGCGCGACGGCGGACGGCGCCCCCGACCCGGCCGTCCCCAGGGACTACCTCCGGGTCCACGGCGCCCGTACCCCGGCCGCGAAGGCCGACCTCCTCGCCGCGAACCTCGCGGAGTACCGCGCGAAGGTGCACCGCACGGACGGCGCGGGGATCGCCCCGCTCCTCGCGCGGCTGCTGGCCGAGCGCGGCGCCCGGACGGTCCTCGTCCCGCCCGGCCTGCCTGCGTACTGGCTGTCGGCGGCGGACCCGGTCCGCGTCCACGACCGCGCGGAGTCGACCCCGTACGAACTGGACGCGGTGGACGGCGTGGTGACCGGCTGCGCCCTGGCGATCGCCGAGACCGGCACGATCGTCCTCGACGGCGGCCCCGGGCAGGGCCGGCGCCGCATCACCCTGATCCCGGACCACCACATCTGCGTGGTCCGGGTCCCGGACCAGGTGGTGGACTCGGTCCCGCAGGCCCTGCCCCTGCTGGACCCGACGCGGCCGCTGACCTGGATCTCCGGCCCCTCCGCCACCAGCGACATCGAACTCGACCGGGTGGAGGGTGTGCACGGCCCGCGCACCCTGGAGGTGGTCCTGCTGACCGGACCAGCAGAATGAGTGCCATGCCCGCATACATCGCGCTCACCGCCCTCGTCGTCCACGACTACGACGAGGCAATCGACTTCTACACCCGCGCCCTCGGCTTCAACCTCGTCGAGGACACCGCGCGCCCGGACGGCTCCCGCTGGGTCGTGGTCCGCCCGGAGGGCGCCACGGAGGCGGCGCTGCTGCTGGCCCGCGCCAAGGACGAGGCCCAGAGCTCCCGCGTCGGCGACCAGACGGGCGGCCGGGTCGGCTTCTTCCTGTACACCGACGACTTCGCCCGGGACCACACCCGGATGACGGCGGAGGGCGTCCGCTTCCTGGAGGAGCCGCGCCACGAGGCGTACGGCTCGGTGGCGGTCTTCGAGGACCTCTACGGCAACCGCTGGGACCTCCTCGAGCCCGCGTAGGCCCTGTCCGGACCGGTTGCCCCCTGCCTCAGGCGGGGTCCTGCCGGTCCGGCCGATACGCGAGTTGCGGAGCCTGGGCCGCCGCGTCGACCGCCGGCCCCTCGTCCACCCGCAGGGCCAACTCCCGGGCCCAGCGGACCAGCCCGGGTACGTCGATCCCGTACGGACCCCCGCCCCGGGCGGAGGCCGTCTCCGGCCCGGCCAGAGCCAGTGCTTCGGCGCCCCGGCGCAGCAGGCGGGCCCCGCCGACGGCGTTCCCGCGCGCGGCGTGCGTGAGCCCGACCGCCAGCTGCGCGAGGGCCCGCCACAGCGGGGCCTCGGCCTCGGGACCGGACTTCCAGGCGTCCTCGAACACCTCGTGCGCATGGAACGGCATCCCGGCGTCCAGCAGCCGCTGCGCCTCGGCCACCGTCTCGGCAGGCGTCCGTACGACCCCCTCGGGCTGCCGCTGCACGCCCGGCTCCCCGTACGCCAGCGGCCGCCCCAGCCCGTCCCGGGGCCGCGCGCTGCGCGCCCGCCCCTCACCGTCCCGATCCCGTGCGTTCACCCCGCCATCCTCCATGCCACCGGAAACCCGTGCATGCGCACCCCTCTACGTGGGGTAATGTTCTGCATGTGCCGCCGGGACGGGGGAAACCCCAGCTCAACGGCACAACGGGACGTGGCGCAGCTTGGTAGCGCACTTGACTGGGGGTCAAGGGGTCGCAGGTTCAAATCCTGTCGTCCCGACCATGCGATATGCAGGTCGGAGGTCGTTCTCTCACTGATGAGAGGACGGCCTTTCGTGCGTCCGGAGCCATGGTGGTCGCCATGTGGTCGCACGTCCGGCAGGTGGGGCTCCGTCCAGGACCGGACGCGGGCCCCGGCCGCCGCCGAGGCGGCCCCGCAGCCCGTATGGCGGCTGCTGTCCGCCCGCGCGGTGCTCCGGCCGGGCGTATCGGATGTCGCAACGCTGTTTGGCCGTTGTTCCGGCGGACGGTAACCCGGTTCCAGGGTGGCGACGGCTGTGGGGCGACGTGCGCGTGACGCTCCTCTTCCCGGGCCGAGGCGGATACCGGCGGGCGGTTCGGGGGCGCGGTTCACTGCCGTCCCGGGGAGGGGTGCGGCACGCGGTCTCGTACGAGTCCGCCCCCGAACAGGCCTCGGGCGGCTGGAAATGGCCTACACGGAAGCGGCATTCCACCTAAATCGCCCGGCAAAATCGATCCATCTAGCACCTTTCAGGCCTAGAAGTCCTGTTTCCGCCCCAATGGCCTGTCGCGTCCGCTGTTGTCACTCTGCGCCACCGTAATGTCACCGGCACAAGCCGGTATGGACGTGTTCACCTGCGGGGGTTGTTCCCATGGCACTGACGGTTGACGAACTGCGCGCGCACTTCCCCACCGAGGCGTCAGGCCTCTTCGAACTCGACACCAGCAGGCTGGGCTGGCACGAGGAGTCGACCACCTTCGAGCATCTACCCGAAGGCCAGCTGGTCCTGACCGGGGCCACCGCCGACCCGTCCGCGCTGACCGTTACCGGCAGCGTCACCCTGTCCGGCGAGAAGATGCCGGCCACCGCCCGGTTCACCGCCGCCGGCGGTACGGTCACCGGCCTCGTCTTCGAGGCCACCCCCGCCACATGGCTGATCCAGACGTCCGTGGCGCGGGTCGACCTCACCGAACTCGCCCCGCGCGGACGCGGGCTGCGCGTCCTCCTCGCCGCCGGCCCTGACGGTGCGCAGGCCGGGCAGTGCCCGTCGCCCGGCCCCTGGGCGGCCTTCCACCTCGGCAGCGCCGTCGAGAAGTCCGTCGAGTTCCGCGCGGAGCTCCGCAAGGACTCCATCGGCGCGGCCCAGGCCGTGGAGGGCCAGCGGCCCTTGGTGGCCCCGCTCCTGGAAGCACTCGGCGAGCACGGCGTCGAGCTGCCCGGCCCGCTCGTCGACTGGCTGGAGGAAGTCCGGCTGCACCAGCACCCCATGGGCAAGACCGACAACATGATGGTCACCGCCGTCGCCCCCATCGACCAGGGCACCGGCCCGGAACCCGTCGAGGTGCTGCTGCTGCGCACCACCGTGCTCGGGCATCTGAACGCCGAGGGGAAACCCAAGGCCACCACGGTTGCCCTGGTCCGGGTCCGCACCGACTGGGACGCGTCCGGGCTGCCGCTGGTCGGACCCATGATCGGCTCCGGCCTGCTGTCCCTGCCGGCCTTCCAGATCATCTACGTCTCCGTCGCCCTGTCCGGCGAGGACGCGCGGAAGATCAACCAGGTCATCACCGAGTACAACCTCGGTCCGCTCCAGCAGCTTCCGGCGGCCAACGAGGCGGCAGGGGTACCCCTGACCAAGGGCCCCAACGCAGCCGTGTACCTCTCGGTCCTGGGCACCCCCGCCCCCGCGGCGGTGATCACCATCCCGCCCAAGGACGATTCGGCGGACGAGAGCGAGAAGCGCAAGCGGAAGCTCCAGTACACCTTCGACATCGACAAGACCCTCGGGCCGGTCCACCTCGAGCGGATCGTCCTCACCTACGACCTCAAGAAGGGCCTGCTGGTCTCGTTCGAAGGCAGCGCCACCGTCGGCTCGCTGGTCTGGGACGTCGCCGGGCTCGGCTTCTACGTCGGCATGAGCGGCGGCTTCCCGCTCCTGCCCTTCCTGCACGGCATGACCATCGAGGCCACTGCCGCGAGCGGCCTGATCGCCATCAGCGGCGGCCTGCTCAACCGTGAACCCGAGGACCCCGCCCTCGACTTCGAACTCGCCGGACTGCTCCTGGTCCGGGCGATGGCGGTGGAGATCGGCGCCCAGGCCGTCTGGGCGCGCAGCACCGAGGGCTGGCACTCGGTCTTCCTCTACGGCGAGGCGTCCCTGGCCGGCGGAGCCGCCCTGTTCGGCCCGCCGCCGTTCACCGTCACCGGATTCTCCGTCGGATTCGGCGTCAACAGCTCCTTCAAGAAGGTCCCCACCGGCACCGAGATCGCCGAATTCCCCTTGGTGGCACGGCTGGACGCGGCGCAGGCGCTGCCTGGAATGCCGGCCCCCGAGCCTTACACGCCCGAGGACGCCCTGAAGGCCCTGACCGGCCCCACGGGCTGGATCCGCCCCGACCTTGGCAGCCACTGGATCGCCGCCGGAGTGAAGTTCACCAGTTTCGGCTTCATCGACACCAAGGCCCTGGCGGTGATCGAGCTCGGCGACTCGGTGAAGGTGATGCTGCTGGGCCGCACCTCGGTGACCCTGCCCCGCACCGCCAATCCCGCCGCCCGCGTCATCGCCAAGGTCAACATCGGGCTGAGCCTGGCCTACGTCTCCGACGAGCACCGGCTCTCGATGGACGTCGCCCTGCTCCCCGGCAGCTACGTGCTCGACCCGTCCATCGTGCTGACCGGCGGCCTCGCCGTGTACGCGTGGACCGGCGGCGCCAGGGCCGGGGACTTCGTCGTCAGCCTCGGCGGCTACCACCCCGACTACAACGTCCCCGAGCACTACCCGCGCCCGCAGCGCCTCGGGTTCGTCTGGTCCCCGGCCTCCGACATCACCGTGCGCGCCGAGGCGTATGCGGCGGTCACCCCGAGGGCCCTCATGTTCGGTGGCCGGCTGGCCGCCGTCTACGACAAGGGAATCCTGTCGGCCTGGTTCACGGCCCACCTCGACGTGCTGGTCCAGTGGAAGCCCTTCTACATGGACGTCTCCCTCGGGATCAGCATCGGCGTGGCCGCCACCGTCAAGGTGGCGTTCATCAAGGTGCGCATCTCCGTCGAGGTCGGTGTGGGCCTGCACCTGTGGCTGCCGCCCTTCGGCGGCCGGGCCACGGTCAAACTCTGGTTCATCTCCTTCAGCTTCGGCTTCGGCTCGGCCCGGGACCACACCCCGAGCGTGGACTGGCCCGAGTTCCGCACCCAGATCCCCGCGCCCGTCAGGGTCATCCCCAACGAGGGGCTGCTCGCCGACGTCGACGAGGCGGAGGCCGCCGTCCGGGCCGCCGCCAAGGACCCGGTGCTCGTCTCCTGCGCCGGTTTCAGCTTCACCACCGAGGCCGGGATCCCCGCCTCCCACATCTACGTCAACGACGTCCTGTGGAAGGAGTCGCAGCACGGCCCGATCGACATCCGCCCGATGCGCCGCACCGGTGTCCGTTCCGAACACCGTGTCGCCATCACCAAGGACGGCACGCCCTTCGACCCCGGCGCCCACTTCTGGACGCTCACCGAGGTCACCGCTGCCGTCGCCCCCGGCCTGTGGGGCGAACCGCTGGCCAAGCCCTGCGACGCCCTCAAGGGCGAGCACCTGCTCGAAGGACGGTTCACCGGCCTCAAGGTCACCCTGCCCGCCCCCGACTACGACACCGACACCGGAACGGTCACCTCCGACGCCCTGGCGTACGAAGGCCTCCCGGACGGGGACATGCCGCTGCGGGCCGCGGCACCCGACGGGCCGCAGCCGGCGCTGGACCCGGACAGCATCGCCCTCATCGAACGCACCGTCGCGGACCCGGACGTGGCCGAGCGGCGCGGCAGCGTGCTCGACGCCCTGGCCCGGTTCGGCGCGGGCGTCGGCGCGGACGTCGACAGCCCCCTCACCGGCTACGCCGGGCTGGCCGGACGCAGCCTCACCACCCCGCCCCTGACCACCACCGCGACGAGGTGACCGCCACCGTGCCCACCCTGCCCAGCGAGCCCGCGCTCCGCGTCAACTTCCTCGACCACCTGATCCCCCGGGCCACCCCGGGCACGTACCGCGTCCAGGTGCACCACACGCTCACCGACGCCGACGGGGAGCTCGACGCCTCGGACCGCCTGCCCACCACCGAGGAGACCTTCGAGATCCGGGCCGCCCGGTTCGTCCTCGCCCGGACGACCGTGCACGCGCTCTACCCGGCCCCCGCCAGCCGGTCCTCGTACGGCCGGACCCTGCCGCACATCACGTTCAACCGGCCCACTCTGCCCTGGGAACGCAACCAGGCGGGCACCCGGAGCGGCCCCGAGGCCCGGCCGCCGTGGCTGGCCCTGCTGCTCTTCGGTGCCGGCGAGCTGCCCGACGACCCCGGTGCGACCGGCGCGACCGTTCTGCGCACCGTGGATGAGCTCCGTCACCCGGCCGAACCCGGCGTCGTCGGGCCGGTCCTGCCCGACGGCAGCGTCTCCGACTCCGAGGCGGCCGGAAAGTGCGCCACCATCGACGTGCCGGCCGAGCTCTTCACCGCCGTCGCCCCGCACGACGACGAGATGTACTACCTGGCGCACGTCCGCAAGGTCGCAGCGGCGGGGGCGGCCCGCGCGGACGGCGAAGTGCTCGCCCCCGGCGAGTACGGGGTCATCACCGCCAACCGGTTCCCCCGCACACCCGGGGAGTACGTCGTCCACCTCGTCTCCTTCGAAGGCTTCGAGGGCCGGCTGTCGGGCACCCTGCCGCCCGGCACCACCGCGGTCCGGCTGGCCTCCCTGCACCACTGGACCTTCACCAGCAGCGACGGCCCCGCCTCCGACCCCGGCGCCCTGCTCCAGAACCTCGTCGGGCCGGACGACCCGGACGATCCGGACCCGGAGCGCCTGGCCATGCGGCTCCCCGCCGACCCCCCGCACGGCGCGGACCCCGTCGAGCGCGCCGTGTACGAGCGTCTGCGGCTCGGGTACGTCGCGGTCCCGCACCGCCTGCTGTCCGGGGAACTGACCTGCGCGTGGTACCGCGGCCCGGGCACCCCCGTCACCGCCCCCGACCTGCCCGACGGCCGACCGGACGGTCCGCACACCACCGCCGACCACGCCCTCGTCTACGACCCGGAGCACGGGCTCTTCGACGTGAGCTACGCCGCCGCCTGGACCCTGGGCAGGACCATCGGCCTGGCCGACCCCGACTACACCACCGCGGTCACCCGGGCCCGCCGCGAACTCGCCAACCAGGCCGCCGCCCTGATGTCCGGCGCGCGGGCGGTACAGGACGGCCCGGCCGCCCTGGGTCCGCTGCGCGAGCTGGCCTCCGCCGATTTCCGCCGCACCCTCGCCGACGGCCTGAAGGGCGCGCAGCTCCCGGACGGCGAGGGCCGCCGGGCCCCCGCCCCGGCGCGTACCAGGAGCGGGATGCGGGCGCTGCTGGGCGAGGAACGCAATGCGGCGGTGCTGCGTGCCACCGCCGACCGCAACGCGGACGCCATCGCCGCCTGGCAGGCCCGCCTCGGCCTGCTCCACGGACTCCCGTTCCACCACCTCGTACCCGACCCGCGCATGCTCCCGCCCGAATCCCTGCGCATGTTCCGCATCGACGCGGCCTGGATCGAAGCCCTCGTCGCCGGGGCCGCCGACGTGGCGGTCCACACCTCCATCGACGCGCAGCTCGCCCCGGAACTGAACCGGGCCGCCCGCCGGAAGTCCACCGCTCCCGCGGCCGGGGCCGGGATGCTCCTCCGCTCCGCGCTGGTCACCGCCTGGCCGGACATCGTCATCACGGCCTGCCTGGGCGGGCGCGAACTGACCGAACTGCGCAGGGCCATGCCCGGCCCCGGGACCATGATGGTGCTCTGGGACGGCGTCCCCGACACGGTCGTCCTGCGCGAACCCGGCCAGGGCATCCACTACGGGATCGACGCGGGAGACCGCATCAGCCTGCGCGACCTCACGCCGGGCCCCGGCCTCGGCGAACCCCTGGAGACCTTCTACCCGGCCGACGGGGAGGGAACGGTCACCGAACTCCACCTCCGTCCGGGCCCCGAGGACGGACCGGCCGTGCTGCGGCTGTTCGGCGACGGCGGACTGGTCCCGCCGCTGGCCCGGGAGTTCGGGCTGGCCGACCTCGACCCGGGGCAACTCGCCATCGAGCTCGTCAACGCACCCCTGGAGCAGGAAATCACCAGCCCCGCCGCCGACCCCGCCAGGACGGAGACCCTCCGATGAGCACCACCGACCTTGTCGTCCCCGTCCAGGTGCACGCCCTCGTCGTCAACCGGCTCACCCGCACCGCGGAGACCTTCAACCGCTGGACCCCGAACTTCACCGCCATGACCGACGAAGGGGCGGGCGCCGAACCGCCCCCCGGCGTCGGCCTCGAAACGCTGGGCCCGGACAGTGAAGGCGTCTACGTCCACTGGCAGTTGCCCGAACCGCTGACCGACGGCCACGTCGACCAGGCCACCGGCGACACCACGTTCCCCTACGCCCCCGACCGCTGGCTGGTGGTCCGCTACGCCACCGCTCCAGGAGCCGCGGCGCCCTCCGTCGCCGGCTGGATCGTCCACAGCGACTACCTGGAGAGCCGTCCTGTCGAGGACGCCGACGGCAACCCGGTGGAGGGCACCAACCCCTACCCACCCCGGGTCGCGGCCCGGCGAACCGCTGGGCATGACCTTCCTGGGCCGCCGCCACACCCTGTCCGAGGGGCCGTGGACCGAACCGCCAGCCCAGCCGCCGCACCTGACCGCGGCCGGACCGGGACTGCCCGGGTTCGCGGCCTACCAGCCGTACAACAAGGACGTCTTCTCCCTCCACGACACCCTCCAGGACCTGAAGGGCGAACTCGACAACTACCCGCCCGACGCCGCCCTCAGCTACCTCGTCGTCGGCTGGTACGGGAACAACCCCGAGTTCCTCGGTGCCGCCGCGGACATCCCCGGCCTGCTGCCCCCGGAGGCCGACGGGGTCGCGGACCTGCTGGCCGCCCTCGGCTGGGCCGCCCCCGAGGGCACCGAGGCCGGCCTGCACACCACCCTCTACCACGGCACCGCGCTCGGCATCCCCTGGCAGCGCGAGGGCGCCACCCCGCCCTCGTGCAAGCCCAGCAACATCGAACTGAGCGAGATGCTCACCCTCGGCAGCAGCACCGCCGAGGCCATGGGCCGGCTGGCGGCCCGCCAGACCCGCTCCGCGCGCACCGGGGACCTCGTCCGCTCCCTCTTCCACGGCACCCTGGAGACGCTCGACACCGGGGACGGGGAGCTGGACCTCGACACCATCACCCACCACTCCTGGTTCTCCGGTTCGAGCGGCGGACACCTCTGGCGGATCTCCCCGCGGCCCGTCGACGGCGACGTACCGGCACCGCCGCGGCCCGCCGAACCGGACTGGCTGGCCGCGCTCAACCGCACCCAGCGGCAGTACGACGGCCTCACCCCGACCCTGCTGCGGCAGCGCGAGCGCCTGTGGAACATCTGGTGGCTGCGCAACAAGCCCGTCCCGCCCTTCACCCCCGGGCGCCCCGACGGCTTCGATGCCCGGGCCGACGCGGAACTCGATCCCGACCGGGCCGGCAGTCTCGCCGCCCGCGTCCGCGCACTCCTGGCCGAACAGGACGCCCTCGCCGCCGAACTGCCCACCGGCGGCACGCCCGAGGAGCTCCAGGCGGCCATCGACGCCTACGCCTGCGCGCACGGCCTCGCCCCCGAGTACGTGCTCGAACGCACGGCGCGCGAGTCCTACTACCGCCCGGCCGACCCGGTGGTGCTGATCAGGAACACCGGCGCCACCCAGCCGCTGACCCGCGACACTCCGCTGCCCTGCCGCGTCCCCGACGCACTGCTCACCCGGATCAAGGCCGACGGGCAGTGGATCGACCGGCCCACCGCGCCGCCGGAGCCCGACCTCACCGGCCTCCCCCCGGCCTGCGCCACGCTGCTGGCAGAGTTCGCCCTGCTCGACCAGGTCGCCCGGTCCGGGCACCTCCCCTCCGCCCTGGCCGATCCGGACGGCACCGCCGGCCCCGTCCCCGAGTACACCGCACCGTGGCGCCAGCCCTGGCTGCCGATGCACATGGAGTTCGAGCTCCGCTACTGCCCCACCCCCTACCAGACCGGTGACGACACCCACTGGTCCTTCAACGGGCACCGCTACGAATGGTCCGGCGACGGCGCCCAGCCCGGGGGCGGCGAGGGCGACCTGCGCTGGCTCACCTTCAAGAACCGGGCCTTCCTCACCCCGACCGCCCCGTACGTACTGGCCCACCAGATCGACCGCTATCTGGAGACCTACTCCGACGCCCCCGCCGAGGGCCTCCTCGCGCTGAAGGACGAACTCGGCGACCCCGCTCTGCTCTCCCAGCGGCTCGACGGCTTCCACGACTGGCTGCTCCAGCAGGACGGCGCCGCCCGCACGACCGTGCACGTCCCCGCCGACACCGCCGGACTCGTCGGCGACGTCCAACGGGTGCCCGACCCGGGCCCGGTCGAACCCCCGCCCGGGGACCCCGGCAGCCCCTACCAGCCCGTGCGGGCCGGCCAGTTCTTCTTCCACGACCTGCGGATCGTCGACCGCTTCGGCCGGAGCTTCGACATCGTCAACCATCAGAACCAGGAGGGGGTCGAGCTCACGCTCGGCGACAGCGTCACACCCGACGCCATGCTCGACGACGACCTGATCGGCAGCCCCAGGTTCGTCCAGCTCGGCCCCCGGCTGCTCCAAGGAGCCCGGCTGCGCCTGGAGACGGTGCGCGCGACCGACTGGCGCCGGCCTTCGCCCATGGCCCAGGCCGACACGGCGGCGAACCCCCTGGCCGGCTGGGTCCTGCTCAACCACCTCGACCAGACGCTCATCGTGCACGCCCCCGACGGACAGGCCCTGGGGGAGGTCCGCATCGTCAGGAACACGGCCGGCCAGGACGACACCGTCTGGCTCCCGCTGCCCGGCTCCCCGCACCCCGACCCGCAGACGGACTCCTTCGCCGCCGTCCTGCCCCACCTGGCCGGCTTCCTGCGGCCCCTGCTGGACAAGCCCGCGACCGCGTTCGCCGGGCTGCTCGACACCATCGACGCCGCACTGGACACCATCTCCGATTCGGCCGCCCAGGACGACGGCTCGCCCCTGCGGCTGCTGGGGCGCCCGCTCGCCCTGGTCCGCGCCGACCTGGGCATCGAACTCGAAGGCCCGCTGGTCGGCAGTCCGGGCTGGGACGCCGTACTGGAGGAGCCCGCGGAGGAGTACGACACGTACCGCTGGGCCGTCCGGCTGGGCAGCGAACGCCTGCTCGGCGACGGGCTCGTCGGCTACTTCAGCGGAGCCTCCGGACCCGGCCAGGACACCTCGTACGAGGTCTTCCACACGATCCTGGGAGTGGGGGGCGGGGACGGCTACGTCGAGCCCATCGCCGAAGGCCGGGGCCTGGCCCTCCCCGCCCGCACCCCCGACCAGCCGGTGAAACACCACTTGACGCTGCTGATGGACCCGTACGCACCGGTGCACGCGACCACGGACATCCTTCCGGTGACCCGGGTCGCACTCCCCGACGACCTCGTCTCCGACGCGCTGCGGCGCATCCGCGCCACCTTTCGCCTGGGCCCGCTGCTCGCCCCCGAGCGACCCGCCGGCCCCGACGGGAATCCGGTCGGCGGAGTGGTCCTGCCCCAGCCCGCCTCGTGGCACGGCGCGTGGTCCTGGGCCGAACCCCGGGGCGCGGAAACGCAGTGGGCCGAGCTGGCGATCGTGCCGGCCGACGCGTCGGCGCACCCGGGTGATCCAGCGCCCCACGCCCGGTACGGCTACCTCGTACTCGACGCGACCGAAACCTCCTGAAACGCCCTGCCGGGAAGGGAAGACCCATGAGCATCCAGATGGTCAACTCCACCAACCTGCTCCCGTACGAGCCGTCCACCGACCCGAACCCCCTCCGGGTGAGCTCGCCGGAGGAGACGGAGTACGGCTCCATCAACATCAACGTCGGCGGCGGCATCACCACCCCCGCCTGGTGCAACAAGATCACCGTGCGGGTTCCGCTGGGTTCCGGCGCGGGACACCTCACCGACAACGGCGCGGCCATCAGGACCGGGGCCAGCACCGGCTGGACCCCGTCCGCCCCCAACGTGGTCGGCGGCTTCGCCGTGATCACCTTCAGCCCGGCCCGCGCGGTCCAGTTCACCGGACAGATCGTGTCCTTGACGCTGTCCAACATCGAGATCAACCGGGCACCCGGCCAGGTCTCGATCGAGATCGTGGAGAACTCCTCCCCGACGAACGGGAACTTCACCGACAAGAACGCCGCCGTCGAAGTGGACAAGTTCCCCGCCGGGTTCGTGTTCCGGAACTTCGCACCGGAGAAGATCATGGTGGAGAACGGTGAGGCGGCCGTCCTGCGCTGGGAGGGCTCGGATGCGAAGTACACGATGTACTGGGGGGACGCACCCGCCGGAGTACCGCTCGACAAGGAGCGCACCTGGACGACGCCCGTCGGGCTCACCACCGTCACCGGCTTCATGCTCCGCGCCGAGGTGTCGGAGGGGGGCACCACGCTGACGCACACCCTGACCACCGCGGTGACCGTACGCGTGCCCGACCTGGTGGTGCGGAACCTGACCGTCCAGGGGCCCGCGGTCTTCTCCGAGGCGGTCAGCCTCAACAATGCGGCCAAGGACCTCACCGTCGCCGGCAGCATCCGGGGCGCGGGCAGCAACCCGCTGCGGGTGAGTCAGCCCGCCGGGCTCAAGGTCGACGCGAAGGCCGAGGTGGCCGGTACCTTCTCGGTCGGCGGCGCGAGTACGTTCAACGACAATGTCACCGTAGCCGGGTCGCAGAACACCACCCTCACCGTGCTGGGCTCGGTGCGGGGCTCGGGGTCGAACCCGCTGCGGGTGAGCCAGCCCGCCGGGCTCAAGGTCGACGCCGCACTGTCGGTGGCCGGGACCGCCACACTCGCCGGCGCGACCACGCTGAGCGGGGCGACCACCTTGTCCGGCACCACCGTCTTCACCGGGGTGACCGAACTCTTCAAGCGCGCGCAGATCCGGTTCTGGAACCGGGGGCAGGCCCCGGGCTCCGGCAACAAGTTCACCTCCACCGCGCAGACCGACGGCATCCTGACCTGCTCGGTCAAGCAGTTCGACGCCACCAGCATGGAGAAGAACATCGGATACAAGGCCAACCTCACCCTGATCGTCGCGGGCCGCTACCACTACTGCGCGGCCCCGATGCTCCGTCAGGCCGGGGGCGGATCCGAGTACAACCTCACGGTTCCGGTCCGCAAGGGCGAACAGATCCAGGCCTGGCTGACGGTGGACGGAAGCTGCTGGTGGGAGAACGTGGCCCTGGCGCTCGCCTGGTCGGCGGCGGGCAAGCAGGCCGACCTCATGACCGTCTCCGGCGAAGCGCCCTACCTGCTGGACGACTCGGAGGAGGGCATGGCCGAATACCTGAGGCTGCTCGCCGAGGACGCCGCGCTCCCGATCGACGCCAAGCCGGAGGAGAGCGCCGAGGCACCGGTGTTGTGAGGGGGTGAGCCAGTGAGACCTGGCCCGGCGGACCGTGCTTGAGCGTTGGGTGCGGCCTCGTTCGACCGCTCATGCCGGGTGGGTTCGGCGGTGCGTGCGCCGTGGGCCGACGGCGTTTCCGGGTGATGTCGACGGCGGCCGTGGGGCTGCCCGGCACGAAGAAGGGCTGAGACCAGGGAGCCTGCGGGGCGTGCACGGTCCTGGTGGACGACCGCCGGGTGAACTCCTGCCTCACGTCCGTCGTCATGCACGACGGCGCGCGCGTCACCACGATCGAGGGACTCGCGCGCGGCGGCCGACTGCACCCCCTCCAGCAGGCGTTCACCGACACCGAGGACCCCTTGGCGGATCCCATCGGGGTCAAGGGGCTGGGGGAGATCACCATCGTGGGAGTCCCGGCCGCCATCGGGAACTCGGTGTTCAACGCCACCGGCAAGCGTCTGACGGACCTGCCCGTCAGACTGGAGGCGCTGCTCTTGCGGCGTCCCCGGGGGATGAGGACGAGCGGCTGCCGCAGGTAGCTCAGGCCATGCTCCGACTGGGGCGGGATCCGGCCGTTTCGCTGAGGGCGGCTCGCGGTCTCGGGCGGGGCTCAGAGGCGGGTTCGGGCTGTGGTGGCGCGGGGCTCGGGGTGGGTGCGGGCGGGGTGGTGCACCTGCGGGTTTCGGCCATATTTCGGGGCGTCAACCTCCCAGCCCCGTCCGGATCATGACCTGCTGTCAAGAGCGGTGCACATAGACGCTAAGATTCCGGGCCGTTGTCATATGATCATTCGCTTTCGATCGTTTGAGGGTTCTGATGGTTCGCGTGGGATCGTCGCCCGGAAGTCCAGGGCCCACCTCACCCGTCGTTTGGGCGCTGCCCGCCCTGCTGACCGCCGCCGTCGCGGCGTTCGCCGTGGTGCAGGTGTCCGCACCTGCCCGCACCCCCGTCGCCTGGGTGGGAGCCGTGGCCTTCGTGGCCGTTGCCCTCTCCTGCGGTGAGGCCGTCCGGCGCGGCAAGGCGGTCGCCGCGCTGCGGGCGACGGTCGCCGCGCAGGAGGCGGCCCTGCGGCGGCAGCAGGCCGAGACCGTACGACTCGCACAGGAGCTGCTCCCCGATGTCGTGGAACGGCTGCGCAAGGGCGAGTTCCCCGAGGAAGTGCTCGCCTCCCTGGAGGAGCTCGACACCTACGGGCCCGGCCTGACACAGGAGTTCAGGGCGGCGCACCAGGCCGTCCTGCGCTCGGTGCTCGACGCCGTCGTCGCCGAGGAGGACCTGCGCGACTCCGCGCAGCGCGCCTTCGTCAACATCGCCCGCCGCGTTCAGGCCATCGTGCACCAACAGGCCCAGGAACTGCGGGAGATGGAGGACCGGCACGGCCGCAGCCCCAAGGTCTTCGGTGACCTGCTGCGGCTCGACCACGGCACGGCCCTCATCGGCCGCCTCGCCGACTCCATCGCCGTGCTCGGCGGGGCCCGGCCCGGCCGCCAGTGGAGCAAGGCCGTCCCGCTGTACAGCGTGCTGCGCGGCGCCATGTCGCGGATCATCGACTACCAGCGCGTGGAACTGCACTCCGTCTCGCAGGTCGCCGTCGTCGGCCCCGCCGTCGAACCGCTCATCCACGCGCTCGCCGAGCTGCTGGACAACGCGACCCGCTACTCCCCGCCGCAGACCAGGGTCCACCTGACCGCCGTCGACGTGAACTCGGGCATCGCCGTCGAGATCGAGGACGGCGGCGTGAGCATGAGCGAGGAGGCCCGCAAGCGGGCCGAGCGCATGCTCCGCCAGGCCCAGCAGGGCATCGACCTCACCGACCTCGGGGAGACCCCGCGCCTGGGCCTCGCCGTGGTCGGCCGGCTCGCGCAGGCGTACGACTTCCAGGTCTCGCTGCGCGCGTCGGCGTACGGCGGCGTACGCGCCGTGCTGATCATCCCGCAGGCGCTCATCACCACGGCCGCCGCCGCGACCGGAGTCGCCCACGGCATCGGCACCGCCTCGGGCCCCCGTGCCGCCCTGCCGCCCGCCGCCGGCGCGACCACCGCCGAGCCCGGGACCACCGCTGCGTACGGGGCCCCGGACGTACGGCCGGAGCCGCCGCGCCCGGTCACCGGACCCCGGACGCCGGCCGCACCCGACGAGGTACCCGCCGTGACCGAGCGGACCCCGGGCGGCCTGCCGCAGCGCCGCCGCAAGACCCGCGCCGTGGCACCCGAGGCGCCCGCGGCAGCGGGCGGTGCCGGCACGGGCACCGGAGACCGGATCGTGGCGGCGGCCGAGGCGGCCGCCGACCGCGCCGGGCACGGGTACGCGCAGGAGACCGGCTACGCGCAGGAGACCGACTACGCGTACGGATCCGGACGCGCGCCCGATCCCGCGCCGGACCCGCAGCCCGAGGTACAGCCCGGGATGTGGCTGGCCGCCTTCCAGGGCGGCCTGTCGGGGGACAGCCAGACCGCCGCGGCCCGGAGCGGCGCAGCAAGCCAGAACACGGATGCCTCGCCGGCCTCGGCGAGCAAGGGGGAACAGCCATGAGCCAGCAGCAGACCAACATGGACTGGATGCTCAAGGATCTGGCCGAGGGCGTCCCGCAGA
This sequence comes from Streptomyces sp. NPDC090741, assembly GCF_044769045.1. Classification (NCBI taxonomy): domain Bacteria; kingdom Bacillati; phylum Actinomycetota; class Actinomycetes; order Kitasatosporales; family Streptomycetaceae; genus Streptomyces; species Streptomyces sp. NPDC090741. Next base: position 359,587 of record NZ_JBIVXF010000003.1, read on the forward strand.
CCCGCCACGTCATCGTCCTGTCCGCGGACGGCCTGCGCATGGCGCAGTACGGGGCGGAGACGGACACCGCGGACCGGCTCGCCGCCGCCTGCGCCGGACTGCAGAGCCTCGCCGGCGCCGTCGCCACCGAACTCCCGGGCAGCAGAGGGCGGATGCGGCTCGTCGTCATCGAGATGGACGGCGGCTTCTTCTACCTCATGGCGGCCGGGGCCGGCGCCTTCCTCGCGGTACTGGCCGACGAAGGCGTCGACGCCGGTCTGATGGGCCAGCGGATGCGCGACCTCGTCGCCCGGATCGGAGAACACCTGAGCAGCCCGCCGCGCCGCGACGGGCAGCCGGCGTGAGCAACCCGGGCGGGGACTGGGAGGACGGCACTCCCGAGCGGCTGTACGTGATCACCGGCGGCCGGAGCGGCGATTTAGACCCCGGCCACCTCGACCTCGTCACGCTGATCATCGCCAGGTCGGGGCCCAGGCCCGGGATGCAGCCGGAGCACGCGGCGATCATGCGGCTGTGCCAGTCGCCGCTCTCGCTGGCCGAGATCTCCGCGTATCTCGGCCTGCCGGTGAGCGTGGTCACCGTACTCCTCGGTGACCTGCTCGCCGCCAACCTCGTGCTCTCCCGCCCACCCGTCGCCCCCGCCAAACTCCCGGACCTGGCACTGATTGAGGCAGTCATCGATGGACTTCGAAAGCTCTGACCGGGCCACCGCGCCCCGGCGCGAGGACGCGCTGCCGGCCACGGCCGCCGCCGCAGTCAAGGTGGTGATCGTGGGCGGCTTCGGGGTCGGTAAGACGACCCTGGTCGGCTCGGTCAGCGAGATCCGGCCGCTCACCACCGAGGAGACGATGACCCAGGCCGGGGTCGGCGTCGACGACACGGCGGGCGTGGAGCGCAAGACCTCCACCACCGTGGCCATGGACTTCGGCCGCATCAGCATCAACGAGGAGCTGGTGCTGTACCTGTTCGGCACCCCCGGCCAGGAGCGCTTCTGGTTCCTGTGGCGCGGCCTGTTCGAGGGCGCGCTCGGCGCGGTGGTCCTGGTCGACACCCGCAGGCTGGAGGTCAGCTTCGACGTGATCGGCCGGCTGGAGGAGCGCGGGGTGCCGTTCGTGGTCGCCGTCAACTCCTTCCCCGACGCGCCCGAGCACCCCCTGGAGGAGCTGCGCACCGCCCTCGACCTGCCCGCGTCGGTACCGCTCGTCTTCTGTGACGCCCGCCGGCGCGAGTCCAGCCGCGACGTCCTGATGACGCTGATGCGCTACCTGCACTCCCTCGCCGCGACCCCGGAGGCATCGTGAGCACCACCCCCACCCACCAGCCGGGTCCGGCCGCCCCGCCCCCCGGCTGCCCCGCCCACCGGCGCGGTTCGCCCGCGACCCCCGCCACTGGCGGGACACGCGGGAGGGGAACGCGCCGCCGGACCATCCGCTGACGCCGATGACCGAGTGGCGGCCGGCGCGCCACCTGGTCGAGGCGTCGAGCACGAGCGGCTGCGCGCGGGCGATCACCGAGTCGCCGGAGCGCTTCGACCGCCGCGGTGTGCGCCGGTACGTGAAGCGCTTCGCCGACCGGCTGATCGACGCCTTCGCCCAGTCCGGGAAGGCCGGGGTCGATCCAGGTGATGGACCGCTCTTTCGGGCTCGGCCGCCTTGGGGTGGATCGGCCCCGCCCGGAAGGAACATCAGCAGCCGTGACTCCAGGGCGTGGTCGTGCCAGATGTGGAACAACTCCCCGTTCCAGGCCATGGACTGCACCCAGAACTCGGCGACCCGGTCGGTGAGGTACTCGGTGAGGGTGCCCAGGCGCGTCTTGTAGCAGCCGTCGATGAACTCGGTCCACTCGGGCCGGCAGAGCCGGATCTCTCGTTGGCGTACGCGGCGTCGTACTTCCGGCCGGCCGTGCAGACGTGCACGTCGGCCGGGGGGTCACGCGGTCGCCGACGCCGGCCTGGCGGGGGGTGTACGCGCCCCGACTGCGGGCCGCGTGCTCGACGATGGCTTCCTGGGACTCCACGATGCGGCGCTTGAGCACGCGCCGGGAGACGGTGGTGTTCGGCGTCGCGCCCGGGCCGAGAGGCCCATGTGGAAGTGGACCCTGGGCGATGATCGGCAAAAGTCGGCAGGCACTCGGGTGATGAGCAGGTTGCGCGGAATACATGCCGCAGCGTCAGGCGGAATGCGGGTCAGGCGTCGCCGAGGGCGGCGACGATCTCGGCGGTCGAGCTGACCTTGCCGATGCGCGGGAAGATCTTGCCGAACGAGTGGGCGTGGGACGCGGAGTCGGTGTCGGCGGTGGCGTCCTCGGCGAAGACCAGCGAGTAGCTGTGCTCCCAGGCCGTGCGGGCGGTGGACTCGACGCCGACGCTGGTGGAGATTCCGGCCAGGACGATCCGGTGGATGCCGCGGCGGCGCAGCTGGAGGTCGAGTTCGGTCCCGGTGAAGGCGCCCCAGTGGCGCTTGGTCACCACGACGTCGCCGAGGGCGGCGAGCCCGGCCGGGATCTGCGAGAACGCGGCGGGCGGGGCGGCGGCCGGGCCCGGGCGGTCCACGTCGGCGGTGGGCAGGTCGCCACCGTCGGGGGACCAGGCGACCCTGACCAGCACCACGGGCAGCCTGCGGGCGCGGAACGCCTCGGCGAGCAGGATGCCGTTCGCGAGGACCTCGGCGGCGGGCCGGGTGGTCGGCAGGGCCAGGATGCCCTGCTGGAGGTCGATCAGGACCAGGGCGGTGCCCTCGTCGAGGGTCAGGGGCGAGCGGTCGGTGCGGTCGGCTGCGGCGGTCATCCAGGCTCCTGCGGTCGTTCCGGGCGTTCCGGGCGTTCCGGGTCACGCACATGTAACCCGGCGGCGCCCCACCGGCCCGGCCTCCCCGACCCGGCGGGCGTGGCGGCGACAGGGCCGCCCGGACGCCCGACCGCGTCCGCTCAGGCGCCCGGTGCGGGCTCCGGCAGGCGCCGGGCCAGGGCCCAGGCCAGCAGGGGGAGGGCGGCGAGGGGGAGCAGGGCCGTCCGTACGGAGGTGGCGTCCGCGAGGGCGCCGATGACGGGGCTCGCCAGCCCGCCGACGCTGACCGTCAGGCCGAGGGTGACCCCGCCGGCCGTCCCCATGCGGGTCGGCAGGTAGTCCTGGCCCAGCGTGACCTGGAGCGAGAACGGCACGTACAGGGCGGCGGCCGCCAGCGCCGCGCAGACGTACACCAGGGGGAGGGGCAGGCACAGCACGCCCGCGACGGCGGGAGCGGCCGCCGCGTACGCCCGGCTGACGGTGGCGGTCCGGCCCCATCGGGCGGCCAGCCGGCCGCCCAGCAGGGTGCCGCCCGCGCTGCCCGCGAACAGGGCGAACAGCGCCACCGCCCCGGCGGTCTCACCGCCGCCGCGCTCACGCACGTACAGGGCGATGAACGTGCTCAGCCCGATGAACGCGACGGACCGGACGACCACCACGAGCGAGAGCCGCAGGAACGCCCGCCGGTCCTCGGGCCCGGGCGTCCTGGCGGACGGCGCCGCCGCCGGTCCGCCCGCCCCGTCCCGCGCCGGCCGGGGGAGGTTCAGTACGACGCCCAGCGCGGCCGGGAGGGCCAGCAGCCACCAGCCCGCCGGTCCGGGCACCGACAGGGCCAGGGCGACGAGCAACGGCGCACACGCGAAGCCGATGTTGCCGCCGAGCGCGAACCAGCTCATCGCCGTGTGCCCGGGGCCGCCCGCGGCGGTGCGGACCAGCCGCGCGGCCGCCGGGTGGTAGGCGGCCACACCCAGCCCGGACAGGGCCACGGCGGCGACGGTGGCCGGATAGCCGGCGTCCGCGCCGACGAGGGCGATGCCCAGCCCGGCGGCGGCCGTGCTCAGCGGGATCAGCCACGGCATCGCCCGGCGGTCGGCCAGCGCCCCGAACAGGGGCTGGACCACGGAGGACAGCAGGGAGGCGGCCAGCACGATGCCGGAGGCGGCGGCGTAGCCGTAGGCGCGCTCGGAGACCAGGAAGGGGACGAGCGCGGCGACGGCGCCCTGGTAGACGTCCACGCAGGAATGGCCGGCCGCGTAGGCGGCCGTGCGGCGGCGCCGCACGGGACGCGCCCCCGTTGCGGCGGGCGGCTCGGAAGTGGTCTTCGATGAGTTCACCGTTCGACGATCGCCGGTGCCGCGGGCGGCCCGCTTCCGATAAATTGCCGGGTGATGCAGAAGATCCGCCATACCCCCCGCGCCGCGACGAGCATCCGCGCGCTCGACACCCACGTCGGGATCGACCCGCACCGGCACGACGACCATCAGATCGCCTACGCCGGTTCCGGAGTGCTGTCCATCACCACCGACGCCGGCACCTGGGTGGCCCCCACCACCCGAGCCCTGTGGATCCCGGCCGGGACGGTGCACGAGCACCGCGCGTACGGGCGTACCGACCTGCACTCCGTCGGGCTGGCGACCCACCTCAACCCGCTGTCCCTGGACACCCCCGCCGTGATCGCCGTGGGACCGCTGCTGCGGGAGCTGATCCTGGCCTATACGCGGGCCCCCGAGGACGAAGGGCCCGAGCGGCGCCGGATGCTCGGGGTCCTGCTCGACCAGCTGCGCGCCGCGCCCCTGCAGCCCCTGCACCTGCCCGCGCCCTCCGACCCCCGGCTGGCGGCCGTGTGCGCCCTGCTGCACGCCGATCCGGCGGACTCCCGCGGGCTGGCGGCGCTGGGCGCGGCCGCCGGCGCCGGGGCGGGCGAGCGGACCCTGAGCCGCCTCTTCCGCTCCGAACTCGGCATGACCTTCCCGCAGTGGCGCACCCAGCTGCGCCTGCACCGGGCGCTGCGGCTGCTGGCCGTCGGCACCCCGGTCACCGCCGTCGCGCACCGCTGCGGCTGGTCCTCCGCGAGCGCCTTCATCGACGTCTTCCGCCGCGCCTTCGGCCACACCCCCGGGACCCACCCCGGCCGGCTTCCCTGAACCTACGGGCGTCCGTACCGGAGCTGGACGACGCCGTTGCCGAAGGTGCGGGTGCCCTCCAGCCGCAGCGGCACCAGCCCGCCGTCGGCGGGCGGGAACAGTGCTCTGCCGCGGCCGATGCGCACCGGGTGCACGAAGATCCGGTACGCGTCCACCAGATCGTGGCGCAGGAAGGCGGCGGCGAGATCTGCCCCGCCCACGACCAGGTCGCCTCCCGGGGCGGCCTTGAGCGCGGCGACCTCCGCCGGTACGACGTCCCGCACGAGGGTGGAGTTCCAGCCGAGGTCGGCGTCCGGCAGCGTGCGCGAGTACACGTACTTCGGCATGTCCCGCCAGATGCCGGCGAACTCGGCCTCCGGCGCGGAGGCGGCCGGGTCGGCATCGGCGGTCGGCCAGTACGCGGCCATCAGCTCGTGCGTGACCCGGCCGGACAGGAAACCGCCCAGCGGGCGGATCTCGTCGTTCATGTACTGGTGCAGTTCCTTGTCGACCCGGTGCCAGGAGATGTCCCCGTCCGGGCCCTCGAAGTAGCCGTCCAGGGACACCTGCATCATCAAGATGATGTTCCGCATGCCGATGCACGCTACATACTGGCCGGTGTGAAGACCGAAGACGGCGCAGACGACACGGCCCTGTTCACCACGGAGGGCCACACCGGGGTGATCACCCTCAACCGCCCCAGGGCCCTCAATGCCCTCACCCACTCCATGGTGTTGCGGATCGCCGAGGCGCTGACCGCCTGGGAGCAGGACCCCGCCGTCGTCCAGGTCCTCATCCGCGGCGCCGGCGAGCGCGGGCTGTGCGCCGGCGGGGACATCCGGGCCATCCACGACGACGCGAAGGCCGGCGGCGACGCCTCCGAGGGCTTCTGGCGCGACGAGTACCGGCTGAACGCGCGGATCGCCCGCTACCCGAAGCCCTACGTGGCCCTCATGGACGGCATCGTCATGGGCGGCGGCGTCGGCGTCTCCGCCCACGGCAGCGTGCGCGTCGTCACCGAACGCTCCCGCGTCGCCATGCCCGAGACCGGCATCGGCTTCGTCCCCGACGTGGGCGGCACCCACCTCCTGGCCCGCGCCCCGGGGGAGCTCGGCACCCACCTGGCCCTGACCGGGACGGCCGTGGGCGCGGCCGACGCGCTGCTGTGCGGGCTCGCCGACCACTTCGTACCCGCCGCCCGGCTGCCGGAGCTGACCGCCGCGCTCGCCGACGCTCCGGCGCACGAGGTGCCGGCGCGCTTCGCGCAGCAGCCCGCGCCGGGCGAACTGGCCGGGTGGCGCGCCTGGATCGACCGCTGCTACGCCGCCGATACCGTCGAGGAGATCGTCGAGCGGCTGCTGGCCGAGGGGGATCCGGCCGCCAAGGAGGCCGCCGAGACGATCCTGGCGAAGTCCCCGACCTCGCTCAAGGTCACCCTGGCCGCCCTCCGCCGGGCCCGGCGGCTCGGCTCCCTGGAGCGGGTGCTGGAGCAGGAGTTCCGCGTCTCCTGCCACGCCCTGCGCGCGCCCGACCTGGTGGAGGGCATACGGGCGCAGGTCGTCGACAAGGACCGCAACCCCCGCTGGTCCCCGCCCGCGCCGGCCGAAGTCACCGGCGCGGACGTGGAGCGGTTCTTCGCCCCGCTCGGGGAGGCCCGCGAACTCCGGCTGCCCTGAGGGCCGTCGGAGAGCAGGGGGCAGCCGGCCCGGTCAGCGGTAGCCGGTCACGTCGGCCGGGAGGCCCCTGTCCTGGACCTCGACCAGGTACCGCCAGGCGTCCGGCCGGCTGCCGTCGAGGTCCGTGAACCCGTACGCGCGGGCCAGCTGCGCGCTGGAGAGCGACTGCCCGTTCCAGCGCGCCACCTCCGGGTCCGCGGCGAGCGCGGCGACGCCCCGCCCGACGTACGAGGGGGTCTCGGAGATGGCGAAGTGCGGCATCTGCTCCAGCGCGTCCCGCCAGTTCGCCTCGGTCACCCCGAAGTTGTCGAGCATCATCTCCGAGCGCAGCCAGCCCGGCGTCAGCGCCACCGCCGTCGCCCCGCGCGGCCCCAGCTCGTGCCCGAGCGCGAACGCCATGCGCAGGACCGCGGACTTGGCGAGGTCGTAGAAGAACGAGACGCGGTAGTTGGCCGCGTTGTATTCGGCCGTACCGTCCGTCATCTCCACCACCAGCCCGCCCGGCTCGCGCAGCAGCAGCGGCAGCGCGAAATGGCTCGTGATGGCGTGGGTGTCCACCGCGAGCCGCAGGATCCGCAGCCCGTTGTCCAGGTCGTGCTCCCACACCGTGCTGTCCCACTCGAACAGCCGCTCGCCGCCCCAGATGTCGTTCACCAGCACGTCCAGGCGCCCCTGCTCGGCGCCGATCCGCCCGACCAGCGCCTCCACCTGCGCCGGCACCAGATGGTCCGCGACCACCGCGATGCCCCGCCCGCCCGCCGCCGTGACCAGTTCCGCCGTCTCCTCGACGGTCTCCGGCCGGTCGTACTCCGAACGGCTGCCGCGTGTACTGCGGCCCGTCACGTACACCGTCGCGCCCTGCGCGCCGAGCTCGACCGCGGTGCCCCGGCCCGCGCCCCGCGTCGCCCCGGCCACCAGGGCGACCTTGCCTTCGAGGGTCCGCCGCTCTTCCGCCATGCCCCGACCCTACGCCGCCACCTCCCGCCGGGCACGCCGGCGCGGGCGCGCGGACGACCCGCGCCGGTGGCCGGATCGGCGCCCTTACGAGGCCGGCGCACGGGTGGGTACGACTGGTCCCGAGATCCGCCCGAGAACCGCCCGTGCCCCTCGGAGGTGTACGCCCGATGACCACTGCCGGCATGACGAGCTTCGACGAGATCTACGGACTCCCCGACCCGCGGGGATACTTCGGCCGACTGGGCCCGTACGCCTACCAGACCCCGGGGCACGCCCAGCCGGTGTTCCGCGCCCTGGCCGGCGAACTCGCCCCGGAGCGGCGGACGGTGCTCGACGTGTGCTGCTCGTACGGGATCAACACCGCGCTCCTCAACCACGACGTCACCCTCGACGAGCTGTACGCGCGCTACACCTCGCCGAAGGCGGCCGGGCTGACCACCTCCGAACTCGCCGACCAGGACCGGAAGTTCTACGCGGCCCGGCGCCGCCCCGACGCCGTGCGGGCCGTCGGCATCGACGTGTCGGGCCCCGCCCTGGAGTACGCGGTGGCCGTCGGACTGCTCGACGAGGGGCACTGCGTGGACCTGGAGGCCGAAGAGCCGGGGGAGGGGCTGCGGCGCTCCGCCGCCGGCACGGGCCTGATCACCATCACCGGCGGCACCAGCTTCCTCACCGGACGCACCTTCGCCCGCCTGCTCACCGCCGCCGGCCGGTCCGCGCCGGTGGCCGCCTTCGTCCTGCGCACCCACGACTACCGGCCGATCTCCCGCTGCCTGGAGTCGTACGGACTCACCGTCGAGCGGTCCGCCGCCACCCAGCCGCAGCGGCGCTTCACCGACCCCGCCGAGCAGCAGCGCGCGGTGGCCGCCGTCACCGCGCTCGGCGAGGACCCGGCCGGCAAGGAGTCGGCGGGGTACTTCCACACCCGGCTGCACCTGGCCCGTTGACCCCTCCCGGTACCCGCCGCCCGAGGGACCGCGGAACGGACTTGTCCAACCAGCACTCCAGGCCGCACTGTTGCCCGAGATTCGTCCACTCGCCCAGACGGTCAGGAGACCCGGCTTGTCACCCGACAGCGCACCCGCGCCCGCGTACGCCATCGACCCCGCCGGCGGCTGCCCGCACGCCCTCAATGCCCGGCTGCGCGCCCGGGGCGCCGTGGCGGACGTCGTCCTGCCCGGCGGGGTGCCCGGGGCCGTCGTCCTCGGACACGAGGCGCTGAAGGAGTTCCTCGCCCACCCCGACGCGGCCAAGGACGCCCGGCACTTCCCCGCCCTGCACGACGGCACCATCCCGCCCGACTGGCCGCTGCGGGTGTTCGCCAACGCCCAGGGCATGCACACCGCCGACGGCGCCGACCACCGCAGGCTGCGCTCCCTGGTCGGCAATGCCTTCACCGCCCGCCAGGTGGAGCGGCTGCGGCCGCGCATCGAGGAGCTGACCGCCGGGCTGCTCGACGACCTCGCCCAGGCGGCCGCCGAAGCCCCCGACGGTGTCGTGGACCTGCGTTCCCGCTTCGCGCTTCCGCTGCCGATGAGCGTCATCTGCGAGCTGCTCGGCGTGGATCCCGAGCACCGGGACCGGCTGCACCACCTGTCCCACACGGTGATCATCGCCACCGACACCACCCCCGCCGAGGTGATGGCCGCCGTACGGGAGCTCGTCGAGCTGATGGGCACGATCGCCGGCGCCCGCCGGGAAACCCCCGGCGAGGACCTGACCAGCGCGCTGATCGCCGCCCGCGAGGACGACGGCGACCGGCTCAGCGAGGCCGAACTCATCGGCACCATGCGCCTGATGCTGGTCGCAGGACACGAGACCACCCTCAACCTGATCGGCAACGCCGTCCGCGCCCTGTGCACCCACCGCGACCAGCTCGCCCTGGTCCAGGAGTCCAAGGCCACCTGGTCCGACGTGGTGGACGAGACCCTGCGCTGGGACGCACCGGTCAGCTGGTTCCCGTTCCGGTACGCCGCCCGCGACCTCACCGTCGACGGGACCGTGATCCCGCAGGGCACCCCGGTCCTCGCCGCCTACACCTCGGCCGGCCGCGACGAGGCCTTCCACGGCCCGGACGCCGACCGCTTCGACCTCACCCGCCCCGGCGCCGCCCGCCACCTCTCGTTCGGGCACGGCGCGCACTACTGCGTGGGCGCCCCGCTCGCCCGCCTGGAGGCCACCATCGCCCTGGAGCGGCTCTTCACCCGCTTCCCCGATCTCGACCTCGCCGTCCCCGAGGCCGAACTCCCGTACCTGCACAGCTTCATCGGCAACAGCGTCGAATCCCTGCCGGTCCGGCTGAACTAGCCGACCAGCCGACCAGCCGACTAGCCGCGGCCGTCGCCGGGCGGCGAGAGCTCCGTGCTCAGCCAGCCCAGCGCGTCCGCGTACATCGCCGTCCAGGTCTGGAAGTTGTGGCCGCCGGACGGGCGGACCAGGGTCTTCACCCGGACCCCGCTGCCCGCCGCGGCCCGGCTGAAGGCCTCCAGCTGCGCCGGCGGGCTGTCCTTGTCCTGCGCAGAGGTGGCCAGGAACAGCCCGACGTCTGCCCCCTTGGCCTGCCGGACCAGCCACAGCGGGCTGTTGCGCTCTCGCAGCACCGGATCGGCCAGCACCCCCGGATCCCCGCCCAGCGGATCCGGGTCCAGGGCCGCCCCCGCCCGGAACACCCTCGGGTACTGCAACGGCAGTTTGACCGCGCAGAACGCACCCGTCGAGACTCCCATCAGCCCCCAGCCCTTCGGCTCGCGCAGGGTACGGAAGTTCTTCGCGACCAGGTCCGTCACGTCCTGCGCGAGCCAGCTGGCCACCTTCCGCGTCGGCGTGTTGCTGCAGTCGGTGTTCATCCCGCCCGGGTAGACATCCGGGATCACCACGATGAACGGGAGCGCCGCGCCCAGCCGGACCAGCTGGTCCAGCGACTCCGGCATGCCGCCCAGGTCGATCCAGGTCCGCGGCGAGCCCGGATATCCGTGCAGCAGCATCAGCACCGGGAACCGGGTCCTCTCCGCACCCGGCGCCCTGTACTCGGGCGGCGTCCACACGATCACCTGCCCGGCGAGTTTCGAATGCGAGCCGCGGAAATAGGTGCTCTGCGTACCGTCCCCGCCCTGGGTGAACTTGGCCCGGCCCAGCGGCGGCCCCGTCATCGCCGAGGAGTTCTGCGCGTTCTCCGTGCCCAGCAGGTCGTTCCACGAGGAGTAGAGCCCGTAGCTGCCGTTGATCCACGCCGCGATCACCGCGATGGACGTCAGCTGGCACAATGCGATCATCAGCACCCGCACGGGCCAGCGCACCCACCCCGGCCCGGGGATCCGGTTCCACAGCAGCAGCGCGGCGAGCATCGCGAGCACGGTGACGGCAATGAGGGTGACGAGGAACGACGTACTGGTCAGCTCCACGAGGGCCGGCTCCTGACGTGCGGGTCGGTTTCCCAGGATGTCCGCATCATGCCTTCCTCCCGGGTCCCGGCCGGACACGCACCGACACCGAGTGCCACCCGGTCGCCCCGTCGGGGACGGTGCCCCTGCGCTCACCCGTCTGCACGGCGCCCGTACCGTCCGTGGCACGGACCTCCAGCGTGTGCCGCCCGGGGCTCGCCTCCCACACCCACACCCACTCCCGCCAGGTGTCATTGCCGTCCGCCGCCCCGAGCCGGGCCTCCTGCCACGGGCCCGCGTCCACCCGTACCTCCACCCGGGCGATCCCCCGGTGCTGCGCCCACGCCACCCCCGCCACCGCCACCCGCCCTTCCTGCGGCTCGGCGGACGGGCGCGGGGTGTCGATCCGGGACTGCGTCTTGACCGGCCCCTGCTGCGCCCAGGACCGGCGCACCCAGTACGCGTCGTACGCCGCGAAGGTCGTCAGCCGCAGCTCGGTCAGCCACTTGCACGCCGAGACGTACCCGTACAGGCCCGGTACGACCATCCGTACGGGGAAGCCGTGCGCGAAGGGCAGCGGATCGCCGTTCATCCCGACGGCCAGCAGCGCCTCCCGGCCGTCCATCACCGTCTCGACGGGCGTGCCGATCGTCATTCCGTCCACCGAGCGCGCCACGAGCTGGTCCGCCGGCCCGCCCTGCGAGGGCGGCCGGACCCCCGCCTCGCGCAGCAGGTCGGCCAGGCGCACGCCGAGCCAGCGGGCATTGCCCGCGTACGGGCCCCCGACCTCGTTCGACACGCAGCAGAGGGTGATGTCGTGCTCGACGAGCGGGCGGGCCAGCAGCTCGGGCAGCCCGAATTCGAGCGGGGTGGAGACGCCCTCGCCGTGGATGCGCAGCCGCCAGGTGTCCGCGTCCACCCGGGGGACGACCAGCGCGGTGTCCACGCGGTAGAAATCCCGGTTGGGCGTCAGGAAGCGGGAGATCCCGGGCACCGGCAGCTGCGCGCCGGGCGGTACGGGCGGCGCGGGCACGGCCGGCTTCGGCAGAACCAGGTCCGCCCGCGAGGCCGTGGCCCCGGCCGAGCCGTACGCGCCGAGCCGCCGCCCCGCGTACCCGATCCCCGCCGAGGCCACGAGGGCCGCGCCGACCAGCCGCCCGAAGCCGCGCCGGTCCATCGACCAGGCCCCGCCCGGCGGCGCGCCCACCGGACGGGGCGTGGTCAACGCGCGGACCAGCAGGTACAGCACCCCGGCCGCGCCCAGCCCGCCGACCAGCGACGGGAGCGCGTCGTGCCAGGTCGCCTCGGGCCGGCTGAGCGCGGCCACCGCCCCGACCAGCCCGAAACAGCCGGCGAGCGCGATCCCGGCGGGCAGGTGCCGTACGGCGAGCACCCCGGCCAGGGCGGCCACCGCGCCCAGGACGAGGACGATCCCGAGCGCCAGCAGCAGTTTGTCGGCGGTGCCGAACTCGCGGATCGCCCATTCCTTGACGCCAACCGGCGTACGGTCGACCACGGCTCCGCCGACCGCGGTGACCGGGGAGGCCTCCGGCCGGACGGCCGCCGCGGCCAGCTCCGCCAGGGCCAGTCCGGCGCAGGCGGCGACCAGCCCGCAGACGGCGCCGCCCAGGAGGCGGCGCCGCCGCCCGGGGTCCGCCTTCACACGGGTCGTCATGAGCAAGTCACCGTCCGCGTCACCGTTCGAGTCACCGTCCGCGAGGTCGTCCGCCGGGAAGCCGGCAGTTTCCAGTGTGACTCCGACCAGGGCGGACCCGCGTCCGCCCGCGCCCGTTCGGGTCAGTGCACGGGCGTCGGCGCCGGCGGCACCCGGCGGGCGGTGCGCGCTGAGCCGTCATGCACGGGGCTGGCCCTCGGAGGCGACCCGCTCGGCGGCCCGCCGGGCCATGGTCTCCAGGTGGTCCTCCGCTCCCGCGCCCGGCCTGCGGGTGGCCAGCTCGCCGCGCTTGCGCAGTTCCACGACCCCGTCGGTGAGCAGTTCCCGCAGATCGGAGCGGCGCAGTACGTCCTGGGCCCGCTCGGCGGACTGCCGTAACCGGTCGAGCGTGGGCTGTTCGAGCTGCGCGTGCTGTGCGTGCTGTTCGTGTTGTGCGGACTGCCCGGGCTGTCCGGGGCGCTCGTGTCCGGTCTGGGACATGCTCGGTGCACTCCTGCTGGCGTCGGGCCGTGTGACGGCGTGGGAAGGGGCGACCGCCGGATGTTCCGACGGCCGCCCCTGATGGTCGTTGCGAGCCAGTCAACCGAGTGCGCCTCCCGAGCGTCGAACCACCTGAGAGGTTCTCCCTCGCACGGGTAGTGGGATTCCCACGGGCGGGTGATGGTCGGCGCATCATCCGATCGCCGCCGTCCCGGGTGGTGTAGGAGGTCAGCGGGCGGGCCCCTCCGAGGACTTCAGGGCCGTCGCGATGTCCGTCGCCAGGGTGTACGGATCCCCGCTCGGTCCGTTCGTCCCGCTCGGGTGCCGCGTGGTGCGCCGGGCCCACTCCTCCTCGAAGGCGTGCCAGTCGATCTCCCGGGGCGCCGCCCGCCGGACCAGGGACTCCTCCAGCGTCTCGAAGTAGGCCGCCCAGCGGGGCGCGTACAACTCCCCGATCAGGCCGCTCCATTCGCGGTTGGCGTAGTCGTGCAGGAAGCCGACCTCGCTGGTGCTGCGCCGGCCCCACACGCTCAGGATCGAGCGGGCGTCGTACTCGTACCGGTCCTGCTCGGCCTCGTCCGCACCCCAGGAGCGGGCCGCCGACAGCCAGTTGCCGAGCAGGAAGTTCGGGTCGGAACCTGTGACGGCGTCCAACTGCCGCTCCCCATCTGCCCATTCGGCGGTCAGGGCGCGGAACCGGGTCAGGTCCTTGGCCTCGTACGCCGCCTTGATCTTCGGCAGCAGCACCCGCGAGTGGTTGGCCAGGGCCTGCCGGGCGGTGTCCACCAGGTCGAAGCGGTAGGCGCTGGAGCCGCGGAGCTTCGGATCCACCTTGAGCAGGTGGTCCAGGGCCCGGCGTACCCCGTCGGCCGGGTAGCGCATCGACTTGGGGCTCCAGTACGCCGCCCCCACCGCGGTCAGGCTCGGACGGGCGGTGAACAGGCTGTCCTGGGACTCCGACCACAGGCCCGAGGAGGTGCTGTACGGGCCCGTGCGCAGCTCCTCCCAGGCGGCCGCCGCCTCCTTGTCGGGCCGCCCGTAGCGGCGGCCCGCGAAATCGGCGAACCACTTGCGCTGGTCGATCGGCCCGGGCTCCCAGGCGAGATCGGTGAACAGGTCGAAGGCGGCCGGGTTGGTCCCGGTGGCCTCCGGCAGGTACGCGATGCCCTTCAGAGCGCTGTTGGACTTGGCCCGCCAGGAGCCGAACCGGTCGATCCACACGGAGGTGTTCGCGCCGATCGTGGTGTGCCCGCCGAAGTTGTAGATCGTGCCCATCGCGTACGGGGCCCCGCCCCAGCGCGTCTCACGGTCCAGGCGGTTGTACCGGTCGGACAGCCCGTCCAGGATCAGCAGCTTCGAGGTGTCCACCCCGGCGAGCAGCTCCGCCTTCGGACTGTCCTGCCACCCCAGCACCGCCCACATCGCCCCCGGGTGCGCGGCGATCAGCGCCGACTGGACCGCTCGGGCGGCCGCCTTCACGTCGACGGTGCCCACCGTCCCGCCCTCGTGCAGCGGGCTCATCCGGTACATCGTGCTGTCCCCGAACACGGCGCGCTGCTCCGCGTAGTACGCGGCGGCCAGCTTCCCGAACACCGGCGTGGACGGGTCCAGCCAGTCGGGCCGGCCGAAGCCCGCCCAGTCGCCCTGCGCCACCGTCTTCGCGCCCGCGTTGCGGGCGGCGAAGCCCGGCGGCACCGTCCCGAAGCAGCCGGGCAGCACCGGGGTCATGCCGAGCCCGCGCAACTGCTCGGCGATCCGTCCGCCGAGCTCGGCGCGCTCCTGCATCAGGCGCTCGGAGACCGGCCCGCCGAAGCCGCTCAGGTTCTGCAGCAGCCACCAGCTCTGGTGTCCGGGGCCGGGGATCCACTCGCGCAGTTCGGCGGCGGAATAGCCGAAGCCCTGGAGCGCCCGGTAGTACGGGTACTCGGCGCCGGCCTGGACGAACACCTCGTTGATGCCGTGCAGGGCGAGCAGGTCGATCTGCCGCTGGTGCTGCTCGAAGGTGCGGTACGCGCCCGAGTAGCCGTCGTCGGTGTCGTTGAGGGCGTACCGGTGCGGGACGAGCGCACTGCGGGTGACCGGCGCGGGCACGGCGGGCAGCCGGGCGGGCAGCATCCCGATGCTCTCGCCGGGCCAGCCGATGTCGGCCCCGGCGACGTGCTGGAGGTACCAGCCGACGCCGGTGAGCAGGGTGGCCCCCGTGGATCCGCGCACGGTGATCGCGCCGGCCGACCCGGACACGGTGAACCGGTCGGCCCCGGCGGCCGGGTCGGGCACGAGGGTGAACTGGCCGGCGTGGCGCGGCAGCAGCCGCTCCAGGGCGTCCCGCGCCGGCCCGACGTCGAAGGCGCGGGGCCTGGGCGCGCCGGGGGAGCCGGGGAAGCCGGGCAGGCCTTCCGGTACCGGTGCGGGCGCATGGCCTCGTACGAGGCTTCCGTCGACCGGGCCGGCCAGTGCGGGGGAGCCGGCGCCGAGCAGGGCCACGAGGGTGGCGAGGGCAATCCGTCGGCGCAGCTGTGCGCGCCGCCGGCGCCGGGAAGTGGAGTTCGTCATCCGATGAGTCACCGATCCGTGGTCTGGTCCGGGGTCAGACGGGCAGGGACCAGGCCTGGTCGACGCGGTGGTCGCCGCAGTCGGTCAGGCGCAGCCGCTCGGCCGGGGCGTCCGGGGTCGCGGCCGCGGCGGGGGCCGTCAGGCACAGTCCGCTCACGTCCTCGACCAGCGCGCCGTCCCGCCGCTGCGTCCACCGCAGGCCCGGCTCACCGGGCGCGCAGCCGGCCAGTTCGACGACGTCGTTCTCGCCCGCCGACAGGCACTTGCCGGTGAGGCGTACGCTCGCCTCCGGCCCGAGCACCCAGCGCTGGTCGGCGGCCGCGGTGCACGGTGCCAGGACCACCGCGCCCACCCCGGTGGTGTTGACCCCGTCCAGGCACTGGGCGCCGTTCCCGGTGATCTGCCCGGTCGGCACGGCGGCGCCGCACCCCTCGTGCGGGGTGAGCCGGAAGACCGCCGTGTCGTGCGCGGCCACCTTCCCGGTCAGGGAGGTCGAGACCTCGCTGCTCCTGCCGCTCCACAGGTCCTTGGCGTCGACCGTGCAGGAGTACAGCCCGATGTCGGTGAGCGGTACGGAGATGTCCCGCGCGCTGCCGGACCGGTTGAGCACGGCGACGGCGCGGTCACCGCCCGCCAGCGGCCGGGCCAGCACCTCGAAGGTGGCGTTGGCCGAGAGCACCGCGCCCTGGCGGCCCATCGGGTCCTGGTCCAGCGCGATCAGGTCGGTGTTGCCCAGGGCGGCCAGCCCGGCCGGGGTGAGCTTGGAGACGTCGGAGGACAGGATGAACGGGGCCGCCATCATCGCCCACAGCCCCACCTGGCTGCGGCTCTCGGCCTCGGTGAGACCGGGGGCGCCCGCGATCAGGAAGTCGGGGTCGTTCCAGTTGCCGGGGCCCGCGTACCGGCCGAGCCAGCGGTTGTAGCCGTAGTTGCCGAGCACCGAGCTCCACCGGGAGGTCGCGGGCGCGGCGGCGTTGTAGACCTTGATGTCCTTGCCCTCGCGCCACAGCTGGCCGGTCTCCCCGACCCAGCCGAGGACCTTGTGCCAGTCGGAGCCGCCCCACTCGCCCTGCTGGAAGTAGGCGGGGGCCGAGGCGGAGAGCACCATGTCGCGGCCGCTCGTGCGCAGGGCCTCGGCGACGGCGTTGTACGCGTCGCGGTACGCCTGCTCCTTCGTCCGCTCGGGCGGCACCCACAGGTTGCAGCCGTCCATCTTGACGTAGTCGACCTTCCACGACGCGAACTGCCGGGCGTCCTGGGCGTAGTGGTCCGGGCCGCCGCCGTCGGGCGAGCCGCTGCCGGGGTAGCGCTCGCAGGTGAGGGAGCCGGCGTCCTCGTAGATGCCGAACTTCAGGCCCTTGGCGTGCAGATGCTCGCCGAGCCAGGCCATGCCGTGCGGGAACTTCTGCTTGTCCACGACCAGGCTGCCGTCCGCGTCCCGGCTCCTGGTCATCCAGCAGTCGTCGACCGTCACGGTGTCGTAGCCCTTGGCCGCGAGGCCGCTGGAGACGAGTGCGTCGGCATTGGCGACCACCTTGGCCTCGTCGATGCCGCACATGTAGTGCGCCCAGTTGTTCCAGCCCATGGGCGGGGTGAGCGCGAGCGGGGCGTCCGAGGTCGCGTGGGGCTCGGCCGCCGCGGGGGCGGGGGCGAGGCAGAGGGTGAGCAGGGCGGCCGCGGTCAGGCAGGGGAGCGACGCACGCAGGCGAGGCGGCACGGAGACTCCTTGAGGTGGGGCTGCAGTGCGCTCAGTGCAGCGGTGCGACTACCCACTGTCAACATAAGTCGATGGTTATGGCTCAATGACCAGCAATATGGCCGTAGTCGACGTCACACGATCGGGGAGGGACGGAAGCGATACATCGACTGTTACGGCGTCTGTTACGCCGTCTGTTACGGTGTATCTCATGCCGAGGAGATCAGTAGCCCTGGACCGTGCGACGCCCGAGGCGATCGCCGTCGCCGCCCTGCGCCTCGTCGACGAGGAGGGGCCGAACGCGCTGAGCTTCCGGGCCCTCGCCGACCGGCTGGAGGTCTCCCACGCCACCGTGCAGCGCCGCTGCACCGACCTCGCCGGGCTCCTCGACCTCTGTACCGAGCACCTCGCCGGCCGCCTCCCCGAGATCCCGGCCGGGACCGGCTGGGCGGAGGCCACCGAGCTGCGGTTCACCGCGCTGTACCGGCTGCTCGTCGCGCACCCCGGGCTGCTGATGCTCCGCGGCGGCCGCCCCTGGCTCGGCCGCCAGCTGCTGGCCCGGCTGGTCGAGCCCGCGCTCGCCGACAGCGTGGCCGCCGGGATGACCGCCGCCGAGGCGATGACCGCGTACCGCCGCATGTACCTGCTCACCCTCGGCAGCGCCGCCTTCGTGGACCACCGGGATCCGGCCGGAGCCACCGCCGCCTCGCGGGCGGCCCTGGCCGCGCTGGATCCGGAGGCGTTCCCCGTGCTCGCGGGCGGGCTGGCCGACGTACTGCCCGCCCTGACCGACCACGAGGTGTACTACGGCGCCCTGCGCCAGCTGATCGAGGCCAACCGGCCCGCCGCCTGAAGCCGCCTGAAGCCGCCTGAAGCCGTCCGAAGCCGTCCGAAGTCGCCAGAAGCCGCCTGAAGGAGACCCCGTCATGGAACAGCAGCTCGACTACGCCGCCGTACGCGCCGCCGCCGACCGGATAGCCGGATCGGTCCGCCCCGTCGCCGTCGTACCCGCGGCCGAGGGCCTCTGGTACGCGCTGGAGTACCTCCAGCACACCGGGTCCTTCAAGGCCCGCGGCGCCCGTAACTTCCTGGCCGCCCACCGTGATGCCGGCACCCTCCCGGACGCGGGCGTCACCATCGCCTCCGGCGGCAACGCGGGCCTCGCCTGCGCCTGGGCGGCCCGAGCGCAGTCCGTCCGCGCCACCGTGTTCCTGCCGGCCAACGCGCCGCGGGTGAAGGTGGAGCGGCTGCGCGGGTACGGGGCCGAGGTACGGCTCGTCGGCGACCGGTACGCCGAAGCGCTGGCCGCGTGCGAGGAGTTCGCCGCACGGAGCGGCGCGCTGAGCAGCCATGCGTACGACCACCCGCTGATCGCGGCGGGCGCGGGTACGCTGCTGGACGAGATCCGGGGCGGGCTGCCGGGGCTGGACACCGTGGTCGTCGCGGTGGGCGGCGGCGGGCTGTTCGCGGGGGTCGCGGCCGCGGCGCGCGAGCACGGCGTACGGGTGATCGCGGCCGAGCCGGAGAACTGCCGGGCCCTGAACGCGGCCTTGGAGGCGGGCCGGATCGTCGACGTGGCCGTGGACTCGGTCGCCGCCGACTCGCTGGGCGCCACCCGGGTCTCGGCGGCCGCGCTGGCCGCCGCGCAGGAGAAGAACGTACGGTCCGTCCTGGTCCCGGACCCGGCGATCACGGCGGCCCGGCGCGCGCTGTGGGAGGAGCACCGGATCGTGGTGGAGACGGGGGCGGCCACGGCCCTGGCGGCCGTACGGACCGCTCCGCGGCCGCTGGGCGAGCGCGTAGCCGTCATCCTGTGCGGAGCGAACACCGACCCCGGGGACCTGACGGCCGGCCTGGCCGCCCCCGACGGGGCGTCGTCCTAGTCCTCGTCCTAGTCCTCGTCCTCGCCCTCGCGGACCACGACCACCGTGCTCGCCGCGTACTGCACCACCTGCTGGCTCACCGAGCCGAGCAGGGCGCCCTTGAAGCCGCCGTATCCCCGGGTGCCGACCACCGTCAGGTCCGCCTCCTTGGAGGCGTCCACCAGCACCTGGGCCGGCGAGCCTTGTTCGACCCGGCGGAAGACGGGGACGCCGGGCGAGGTGCCGACGGCCGCGGCCACGGTGTCCGCGAGGCGATTGCGGGCCGTCTCCTCTGCGCCGACCAGCTCGTCCGGGGTGCCGGTGCCCACGGCGAACGGGTTGGTGTTCCACTCCCAGCTCATGACGGCGTGCACCCGGCCGTCGATGGCCTTGGCCTGGGCGACGGCCCAGCGCAGGGCTTCCTTGGAGTGGTTCGAACCGTCCACGCCGACGACGATCAGAGGCTCGATGGTCTCACTCACGTTGGGTTCCTCCCGTTTCATCCGAATCGTCCGTTCTTAGCCTCTTGTATACACGGATGAGGGGGTCCGACCTCGAACGGCGACGATCGTTGCGGGCGCCGAAGACTTTGGAGGACAGCGCGCGGTGCCGGTGGCTTGCGAAGGTCTGGTTGTCAGGAGATCGGCAAGGTTCGGCAAGGTACGGAGGAACGGACGTGGCACAGCGCAAGGGCTGTCTGATCGGCTGCGGGGTGGCGCTGGTGCTCGGCATCGCAGCCGTCGGAGCTCTCCTCTTCGGCGTCGGGAAGGTCGTGGACGCCGCGGGCAAGACGATGCTCGAACCCGGCGTCTACCAGTCCGTGAACGTCGGCGACCCGGAGGACGCGGTCCGCGCCAAGATGCCGTCCGGGGAGAGCTTCGTCAAGGGCGCCCTGAAGTCGAGCGGCCCGGCCGAACCCGAGGGCAGCGTCTGCTCCTGGTACATGTCCGCCGCGGACACCGAGGGGGAGACGGTGTACCGCTTCTGCTTCAAGGACGGAAAACTCGCCGAAAAAGTCGAGTACCGGATGAAGTAGGGGGAGTGACGGCGTCCCGGAGCCGCGCGAGGGCGGGGGAGAGGCGGGCCGTCACGGGCCGGGGGAGGCGGGCGCATTCCGCGTCGATCCGGGCGAGCACGGCCGCCTGCCGGCCCGCGTCGCACGGCGAGAGGTGGAACACCGGCTGCCGCCACGCGCAGGCGGCCCTCTTCGGCGTCGCCGACCGGCGCCGGGCGGCGGTGAACGCCCCACGCGTCAGCCCGTCCCACCCGGACGGCGGTGAACGCCCCACGCGTCAGCCCGTCCCACCCGGACGGCGGGTCGATGCCGACCACGCGGACCAGGGTGGCCATGTTGAACGTGGCGAGGAGGCGCGCCTGTTCGTCGACGGCCGCCTCACGGGCGAGCGCGACGATCTGAGGTCCGTCCGGCCCGGTGCACCGGCGCCGGGGCAGCCCGGCCCGCCGGGCACCCAGCTCGGCGAACTCGGCTCGGCCGCCCCTCTCCGCCAGGTCCCGCAGAGCGCCGCAGTCGATGCCGTAGCAGCGCTCGTACGGTGTGCCCTTGAGGAGGTCGGCGGCCGTCCACGCGCCGGGGAAGGCCTCCACGGCGAGTTCGCCGATGACCCGCAGCTCCGACCGGGCCTGCGCCGCGGTGCTTCCACGGCCGGCGTGGCAGGTTCTGCCCCTGCGCCCTCCGACTGAGCGAGTCGGTGCTCTGGCTGCTGAGCTACACGCCGTGTGGTCGGACCCGGCCATCCGAAGCCACGTGCGCAACGGGGTTTTGGGCGGGTACCAGGTAAAGCGCATTAGTGCGCGGCCTCCTGGGCCGCTGATAAGGAGTCAACATCCGGCGCCGGCAGGGGCGTTGTTATGGAATCGATATCACCTTGCGGCGGCTCGGAACTAAAGCGCATTAGTGCTGGTCGTCGCGGTGTTGACTGCGCCCCTTTCATCTGCCTGCACGCCTGCCGTCGCGATTCGGGACCCACCGGTACCCGCCCATCGGGACTTCGGCCGCATTGACGCGATCTGGATTTGGGGTCAGCGTGGGCTGCGCGCTCCGGCAGTGAGGCCGGAACTCCCCCCGAAGGTGGCGACGATGACCCGTTCGAACGCGACCCGTACAGCCATCGCCACGCTCGTGGCCGGCACGTTCCTCTCGGTCTCCGCCTGCGGAGTCAGCGGCGGCGCCGCGGACGTGCCGGAGGGTAGGAAGACCGGCAAGGTCGCCGGCGAGATCACCTTCCGCACCCTCCAGCTCAAGCCCAAGTTCACGGCGTACGTACAGGGCGTCATCGACGCGTTCGAGAAGAAGTACCCCGAGGCGAAGGTCAGATGGGAGGACGTCCCCGGCGACGGCTACAACGAGAAGCTCGTCGCCGACGCCCAGGCCGGCGCCCTCCCCGACGTGGTCAACCTCTCCACCGACTCCTTCCAGCTCCTCGGTGACCGCGGCCTGCTCGCCGACGTGGCCACGCTCGATCCCGAGGTCGCCAAGGAGTACGTCCCCGGGTCCTGGGAGCAGTTCAAGCTCCCGGGGAAGGGCGACGGCGTGTACGCGTATCCCTGGTACGTGACCCCGGAGATCCTCACGTACAACAAGGAGCTCTTCGAGAAGTCCGGTCTGGACCCGGCGCAGCCGCCGACCAGCGTCGAGCAGTTCTTCGACTACGCCGACAAGATCGCCGCCACGTCCGGCGGCCGGTACTCGGCCTTCATGGCCGACCCCAAGGGCCGCCTGCCCGGGGACTGGCAGAAGATGGGCGTACCGATCCTGAACGAGCAGCAGGATCGTTTCGTCTTCGACACCCCCAAGGCCGTCGAGTGGGTCTGGCGGATGAAGGACCTGTACGCCAAGGGCGCCATGCCCAAGGAGTCCCTCCTCAAGTCGGACGACATCAACCAGCTGTACGGCGGCGGCAAGCTCGTCTTCGGTCCCGGCTCCCCGGGCTTCGTCAAGGACATCAAGCAGAACGCCCCGCAGATCTACGCCGGCACCCAGGTCGCGGGGGCCGTCACCGGCAAGCTCGGTCACATCGGCATCTACGCCCAGTCGCTCGGCATCAAGAAGGACACCAAGCACCTCGACGCGGCGACCGAGTTCGCCAAGTGGGTCACCAACGGCCCCAACCAGGTGGAGTTCTCGAAGAACGCCACCATCTACCCGTCCAACGCCCAGGGCCTGGCCGATCCGCGCTTCGCCGACCGGGGCGACGGCAAGGACGCCGAGACGGTCGCCCGCGCGGTCGGTGCCGAGGAGCTCAAGAGCGCGGCGCTCGACGCCAACACCCCGGTCCGGTGGACCAACCAGGTCGGTGACGCGGTCGTCCGCGAGATGCAGAAGGCGATCCAGGGCGAGCAGGACCCGCAGACGGCCGTACGCAAGGCCCAGGAGGAGGCGAACCAGCTGCTCGCCAAGTCGGCGCAGAAATGACGCCACGCCCGGCCCGTTCCGCCGGACGGCGCCGCAAGGCCGCCCTCGCGGCCATGGAGGCCGAGACCGGGCTGGTCCACCGCAGGTGGTGGACCCCCTACCTCTTCCTCGCCCCCGGCCTGGTGATGGTGGCCCTGTTCAGCCTCTGGCCGTTCGTCAACACCGTCATCCTGTCGCTCACCGACGCCCAGATCCTGCGCGGCGGCACCTTCGTCGGCTTCGACAACTACACCCGGGCCTTCGCCGACCCCGACTTCTGGACCGCCACCGGCAACAGCGTGCTGTACCTGGTCGTCGTCGTACCGTGCCTGGTCTTCCTCCCGCTCGGCCTCGCCGTGCTCGTCCAGGCGAAGATCCCCGGCATCGGGTTCTTCCGCTCCGCCTTCTACACCCCGGTGATCGCCTCCGCCGTGGTCGTCGGCCTGATCTGGCAGTGGGTGCTGCGCAGCGACGGGCTCGTCAACACCGTCTTCCGCAAGCTGAGCATCGTCTCGGAGCCGGTCCCGTTCCTGACCGACAGCACCATGCTGCTGGTCTCCGCCATGATCGTGACCGTGTGGAAGGGCCTCGGCTACTACATGGTGTTCTACCTCGCCGCGCTCGGGAACGTGTCGCCGTCGCTCCACGAAGCGGCCGCGCTCGACGGCGCCGGCGCCGTGCGCCGCTTCTTCAGCATCACCGTCCCCCAGGTGAAGCCGATGATGCTGCTGGTCGGCACGCTCTCCGCCATCTCCGCGCTGCGGGTCTTCACCGAGATCTACATCCTGGGCGGTGAGAGCGGCGGCCCCGGTGGCGGCGCCCGTACCCTGCCCTTCCTCATCCGGCAGGTCGGCCTCGGCTTCTCCGGCGAGACCGGCTACGCCTCCGCCATCTCGATCCTGCTGTTCCTGCTGACCCTGGTCTTCAGCCTGCTGGGCCGCCGCCTGTCGAAGGGGGACGAGAGTTGAGCACCACGGCACGCACCACGGCACGCACGGCGCCGCGCACGGCGCCGCGCACCGGAGCCGACCGCAGGCGCCGGCGGATCGGGCTCGCCGCCCGGTACGCCACGCTGGTCCTGATGCTCGTGGTGATGCTCGGGCCGATCGTCTGGCAGTTCCTGACCTCGATCCGCGGGCGCACCGAGAACGTGTACGACGGCGTGCTGCCCGCGCGGCCCACCTTCGACAACTACGTCCTCGTCGCCGACTCCTTCCCGCTGCTCCAGTACGTCGGCAACACGCTGGTGGTGGCCGTCCTCGCGATCACCTCGAACATGCTGTTCGCGGCGATGGGCGGGTACGCCCTCTCCCGGGCCGGGTGGAAGGGCCGCAAGTCCGTCTTCACGGTGCTGGTGGCCACGCTCATGTTCCCCTTCGAGTCCGTGATGATCTCGATGTTCCTGACCGTGCGCGAGATGGGCCTGGTCGACACCCTCGTGGGCGTGTGGCTCCCCGGAGCGGTCTCCGTCCTCAACATCATGGTCATGCGCTCGGCCTTCCTCGCCGTGCCCAAGGAGGTGGAGGAGTCCGCCGTCCTGGACGGCGCCAACGAGTGGACCCGGTTCACCCGGCTCTTCCTCCCCGCCGCCAAGGGAGCCCTGGCCGTCGTCTGCATCACCAGCTTCATGGGCGCCTGGGACGATTTCCTCTGGCCCCTGCTGGTCCTCACCAACAGCGACCACTACACCCTCCAGCTCGGCCTGAAGACCCTGGCCGGCGCCACCACCACCAACGACCAGAGGATCATCGCCGCCGGCGCGATGGCGGCGCTCCTGCCGATGATGCTGCTCTTCTTCGCCCTCCAGCGTTTCTTCTTCAAGGGAGTGGGCGAGGGAGCCGTCAAGACCTGAGTCCCGCCGCACACGTCCTGCCGTGACACGACCCGCCGTGACACGAGCCGCCGTCACACGTCCTGCCGTCATACGACCCCTCCCTCCCTTGGAGCAGCCGTCATGCACGACGACCGCAGCATCACCGAACACCGCCTGCGCAGGGTCCTCAAGGAGCGCATCAAGCCCGCCGTCCACTCCCGCCCGGTCCCGCTGACGATCGGGCGCTGGGAGGCACCGGGCGAGCCCGTGCCGGTCGCCGACGGCCTGGCGGCCCCGTACGAACCCTGCGCGATCGGCGAGACGTGGGGCCCGGCCTGGGGCACCACCTGGTTCAAGGTGACCGGCACGGTCCCGGCCGACTGGGCGGGCCGTACGGTCGAGGCCGTCCTCGACCTCGGCTTCGACCGGATGATGCCCGGCTTCCAGTGCGAGGGACTCGTCCACCGCGCCGACGGCAGCGAGGTCAAGGCGCTGAACCCGTACAACGACTGGGTGCGCGTCGCCGACTCGGCGGCCGGCGGCGAGCAGGTCGAGTGGTACGTGGAGGCCGCCTCGAACCCCGTCCTGGTCGACCACTCGGCCACGTACGAGGGGGACCGGCAGACCAGCGGCGACCAGCCCCTCTACCGGCTCGCCCGGATGGACCTCGCCGTCTTCGAGGCCGAGGTCTGGGAGCTCGTACAGGACCTGGAGGTCCTCTACGACCTGATGACGCAGCTCGGCGAGGCCGACGCCCGGCGGTACGAGATCCTGCGCGCGATCGACGCCGCCCTCGACGCGGTGGACCTCGGCGACATCCCCGGAACGGCGGCCGCCGCCCGCTCCCGCCTGACCGCGGTGCTCGCCGCCCCCGCCCACGCCTCCGCGCACCGGATCAGCGCCGTCGGGCACGCCCACATCGACTCCGCCTGGCTGTGGCCGCTGCGCGAGACGGTCCGCAAGGTCTCCCGGACCACGTCCAACATGGTCAACCTGATGGACACGCATCCCGAGTTCGTCTTCGCCATGTCGCAGGCGCAGCAGCTGGACTGGATCAAGACGCACCGGCCCGAGCTCTTCGAGCGGATCAAGAAGAAGATCGCGGACGGACAGTTCGTGCCGGTCGGCGGCATGTGGGTGGAGTCCGACACCAACATGGTCGGCGGCGAGGCGATGGCCCGTCAGTTCCTGTACGGGAAGAAGTTCTTCCTGGAAGAGTTCGGCATCGAGACCCGCAACGTCTGGCTGCCCGACTCCTTCGGGTACACCGCCGCGATGCCGCAGATCGTGAAGCTGTCCGGCTCGAAATGGTTCCTGACGCAGAAGATCTGCTGGTCGCAGGTGAACGCGTTCCCGCACCACACCTTCTGGTGGGAGGGCATCGACGGCACCCGCGTCTTCACCCACTTCCCGCCCGTCGACACGTACAACAGCGATCTCGGCGGTGCCCAGTTGGCGCACGCGGCGGGCAACTACCGCGAGAAGGGCCGGGGTTCGCGCTCGCTGGTCCCCTTCGGCTGGGGCGACGGCGGCGGCGGCCCCACCCGGGAGCACCTGGCCCGGGCCGGGCGGCAGCGGGACCTCGAAGGCTCCCCGCGCGTGGAGATCGAGCGGCCCGACGCGTTCTTCGAGAAGGCGCACGCCGAGTACGCGGACGCGCCCGTCTGGGCCGGCGAGCTGTACCTGGAGCTGCACCGCGGCACGTACACCTCGCAGGCCAAGACCAAGCAGGGCAACCGGCACAGCGAATCGCTGCTGCGCGAGGCCGAGTTGTGGGCGGCGACCGCCGCGGTCCGGGTGCCGGGGTACGGGTATCCGTACGAGGACCTGGAGCGGATCTGGAAGACCGTGCTGCTCCACCAGTTCCACGACATCCTCCCCGGATCGTCCATCGCCTGGGTGCACCGCGAGGCGCGCGCGACGTACGCCCGGGTACGGGAGGAACTGCGCGGGATCACGCTGGCCGCGCAGCTGGCCCTGGCCGGGGAGGGCACCGCGGAGCTGGTCTTCAACTGCGCCCCGCACGCCCGGCGCGGCATCCCGGCGGGGGGCGCGGGGCTTCCGCAGGCGGCGGCCGGGCACCAGCCGGTCACCGTGGAGGAGCGGCACGGCGGCGGGCACGTCGTGGCCAACGGGCGGCTGCTGGTGGAGATCGACGGCCGCGGGCTGATCGTGTCGGCGTACGACCTGGAGACGCGCCGGGAGGCGGTGGCCCCGGGGCGGGCCGCGAACCTGCTCCAGATCCACCCCGACTTCCCGAACATGTGGGACGCGTGGGACATCGACGCGTTCTACCGCAACAGCGTGACCGACCTGGTGGAGCTGGACGCGCTGGAGGTGGTGGAGGCCGGCCCGGACGCGGTGACGGTCCGGGTCTCCCGCTCCTTCGGCCGCTCGGCGGCGGTCCAGTCGATCACGCTGCGGGCGGGGGCGAAGACGGTGGACATGGTCACGGAGGTGGACTGGCACGAGACGGAGAAGTTCCTGAAGGCCGCGTTCCCCCTCGACGTGAAGGCCGAACGGTCCGCCTCGGAGACCCAGTTCGGGCACGTGTACCGCGCGACCCACACCAACACCTCCTGGGAGGCCGCCAAGTTCGAGATCTGCGCGCACCGGTGGATCCACGTGGAGGAGCCGGGGTGGGGTACGGCGATCCTCAACGACTCCACGTACGGCCACGACGTGACGCGCGACGTGCGCCCGGACGGGGGCCAGACGACGACGGTCCGCCTCTCCCTCCTCCGGGCCCCGCGCTATCCGGACCCGGAGACCGACCAGGGCGCACACACCCTGCGGTTCTCGCTGGCGCCGGGCGCGGAGATCGCGGACGCGGTGCGCGAGGGCCACGCGCTGAACCTGCCGGAGCGGGTGGTCCACGGGGCGGCCCCGGTCGCCCCGCTGCTCGCACTGGACAACGACGCGGTCGTGGTCGAGGCGGTCAAACTGGCCGAGGACCGCGGCGGTGACGTGGTCGTCCGCCTCTACGAATCCCGCGGAGGCCGCGCGACGGCGTCCCTGAAGGCGGATTTCCGCATCGCGGAGGCGACGGAGACCGACCTCCTGGAACGCCCCCTGCCGGGCCCGGCTGTCGCCGCCCCGACGGCGGACGGCACGGTGGCCCTCACCCTGCGCCCGTTCCAGATCGTCACGATCCGCCTGCGCCGGCCCTGACCCCCGACGGCCCCTGACCCCCGGCGGCCCCGCCCCGGCCGCCCCGCCGAGCCCCGCCCCGGCCGCCCGCTCCCGGGCGCCGGGGCTCCGGCGGTGGCGGGCGGCTCACTCCGCTTCGCGCGTCACGGGGCGAGGAAGGCCGACACGGTTGCCGTGAACTCCTCGGGTGCCGCCGCGTGGATCAGGTGGCCGTGCGGGAGGGTGATCAGGCGGGCCTTCGGGATGCGGGCGGCGATCTCGTCGAAGGAGGCCGCCGCGAGATGGCTCGTGGGGCCCCCGTAGATGACGAGGGTGTCGGCGGTGATCCGCTCCAGTGCGGCCGACCACGCCGGATCCGGCCGGTCGAGCTCCGGCCTGACGGCGAGCACCATCGCCCAGTCGAAGGCGAGCTCCCCTTCGGGCCGTACGGGGGCGGCGGACGTGCGGGGCAGCGGCGCGGGGGCGTCCTCCAGGACGAGCCGGCCGACCCGGTGCGGCTGCTCCGCCGCGACCAGGTACGCGACCACGCCGCCCAGCGAATGCCCGACCAGGTCGATCCGGTCCAGCCCCAGGGCGTCGAGGAAGCCCAGGACGTCGTCCCGCATCAGCTCCACCGAGTACCGCGCCGGCCGGTCGCTCAGGCCGTGCCCGCGCAGGTCGAGGGCGTAGACCCGGCGCTCCCGCGCGAGTGCGCCCCGCACGAGGGCCCAGTCCTCGGCGCGCTCGCCCAGTGCGTGCAGCAGCAGCACGGGCGGGGCGTCGCCCCCGGCGCCGGCCTCCTGGTACGCCAGGCGGACTCCGTTCACGGTCACGGTGAGGTGTTCTGCCACGCGGCCGAGCGTACGGGCCGGCGCACGCAGCGGCGTGGACGGGGTCGCCGCGGGCGTGAACTCCGCCACTTGGTTATGCACCTAGTTGCACAATCGGGCCCTCCTCGCTAGAACAGGTTCATCACCCCCGCGCGAGGAGGCGCCCCACATGAGTTCCCAGAGCCGGTACCCGAACCTGCTGAACCCCCTGGACCTCGGCTTCACCACGCTGCCGAACCGCGTGATCATGGGGTCGATGCACACCGGCCTCGAAGAGCACCAGGGCGGCTTCGAGCGGCTCGCCGCCTTCTACGCCGAGCGCGCCCGCGGCGGCGCCGGCCTGATCGTCACCGGCGGCATCGCCCCGAACGACGCCGGCCGTCCCTTCGAGGGGGGATCCCGCCTCACCACCGAGGACGAGGCCGCCGAGCACCGGGTGATCACCGAGGCCGTGCACGCCGAGGGCGGGAAGATCGCGATGCAGATCCTCCACTTCGGCCGCTACGCCTACCACAAGGACCTGGTCGCCCCCACCGCCCTCCAGGCCCCCATCAGCCCCTTCGTCCCGAACGAGCTCAGTGACATCGAGGTCGAGCGCACCGTCGAGGACTTCGTCCGCGCCGCCCGCCTCGCCAAGCTCGCCGGCTACGACGGCGTCGAGATCATGGGCTCAGAGGGCTACCTGATCAACGAGTTCATCGCCGCCGCGACCAACAAGCGCACCGACCGCTGGGGCGGCGCGTACGAGAACCGCATGCGCTTCCCGCTGGAGATCGTCCGGCGCACCCGTGCGGCCGTCGGCGAGGACTTCATCCTCATCTACCGCCTCTCCATGCTCGACCTGATCCCCGGCGGCTCCACCCTCGACGAGGTCGTCCGCCTCGCCAAGGAGATCGAGGCGGCCGGCGCCACCATCATCAACACCGGCATCGGCTGGCACGAGGCCCGCATCCCCACCATCGCCACCTCCGTCCCGCGCGGCGCCTACACCTGGGTCACCAAGCGGCTGATGGGCGCGGTCTCCGTCCCGCTCGTCACCAGCAACCGCATCAACACCCCGGAGATCGCCGAGGAGCTGCTCGCCGACGGCCGCGCCGACCTCGTCTCGCTGGCCCGCCCCTTCCTCGCCGACGCCGACTTCGTCGCCAAGGCCGCGGCCGGCCGCTCCGAGACCATCAACACCTGCATCGGCTGCAACCAGGCCTGCCTCGACCACACCTTCAGCGGCAAGATCACCAGCTGCCTCGTCAACCCGCGCGCCTGCCACGAGACCGAACTCGTCCTCTCGCCCACGCAGTTGAAGAAGCGCGTCGCCGTCGTCGGCGCCGGCCCGGCCGGCCTCGCCTGCGCCGTCTCCGCCGCCGAACGCGGCCACGCCGTCACCCTCTTCGAGGCCTCCGGCCACATCGGCGGACAGCTCGACATCGCCCGCCGCATCCCGGGCAAGGAGGAGTTCGGGGAGACCATCCGCTACTTCGGCACCCAGCTCGCCGCCCGCGCCGTCGACGTCCGGCTGAACACCCGCGCCGACGTCGAGACCCTCCAGGACTACGACGAGGTCGTCGTCGCCACCGGCGTCACCCCCCGCACCCCCGACATCGAGGGCGTGGAGCGCGCCAACGTCGTCAGCTACCTCGACGTGCTGCGCGACGGCGCCCCCGTCGGCGAGCGCGTGGCCGTCGTCGGCGCCGGCGGCATCGGCTTCGACGTCGCCGAGTTCCTCACCGACAGCGGCGAGGGCGCCTCCCAGGACCCCGAGACGTACTTCCGCCACTGGGGCGTCGACACCGCGTACGCCGGCCCCGGCGGGCTCACCGCCCCCGAGCGGCCCGCGCCCCCGCGCCAGGTCCACCTCCTCCAGCGCAAGACCACCAAGGTCGGCGCGGGCCTCGGTACCACCACCGGCTGGATCCACCGCGCGGAGCTCAAGCACCGCGGCGTGGTCTCCGTCGCGGGCGCCACGTACGACCGGATCGACGACGAGGGCCTGCACATCACCGTCGGCGCAGAGCAGCGGCTCGTCCCCGCCGACACGGTGGTGCTCTGCACCGGCCAGGAGCCGCGCCGAGACCTGTACGAGGCCCTGCTCGCGGCCGGCGGCCGGCCGCACCTCATCGGTGGCGCGGATGTGGCCGCCGAGCTGGACGCCAAGCGGGCGATCCGCCAGGGTACGGAACTGGCAGCGACCCTCTGACCCGGTTCGGGAGTCACGATGTTCACGTTCGACAGCAGCGACGGCACCGCCGTGACCGTGCACACGTGGCTCCCCGGACCGGCCGCCCCCGATCCGCGGGCAATCGTACTGATCGCCCACGGCATGGGTGAACACGCCCTGCGGTACGCCCCGTTGGCCGGTGAGCTGGCCGAGCGCGGCCACGCCGTCTACGCGCCCGACCACCGGGGCCACGGCCTGACGATGAACGCCGGGCCCGGTGTGCTCGGTGAGAACGGCTGGCAGCTGCTGGTCGACGATCTCGCCGCGCTCTCGGAGACGGTGCGCGGACTGCACCCCGGCCTACCGCTGGTGCTGCTCGGCCACAGCCTCGGCTCCTTCGCCGCGCAGCACTACCTGCTCGACTGGCCGGAGCACGCCGACGCCGTCGCGCTGTACGGCACCACCGCCGTGGACCGGATGTTCCTGCGGGTCGCGGAGGCAGGCGCGGACCCGCTCGTCGCCTTCAACGCGCCGTTCGAGCCCGCCCGTACGCCCGCGGACTGGCTCAGCCGGGACGAGGCCCAGGTCGACGCCTACCTCGCCGATCCGCTCTGCGGCTTCGCGCTCGACGACCGGGCGATGGGGGAGCTGTACGAGGCCGCCTCGACCCGGTTCCACGACCCGGCGGGCGCGCCGCTCGCCGTTCCGCTCTACGTCGCCGTCGGCTCGGCGGACCCGCTCAACTACGGGCTGGAACTCAGCGATCTGGTGGTCGAGCGCTACCGCGCGGCAGGCCACCGGGACGTCGAGTACCGCACGTACGAGGACGCCCGCCACGAGCTGTTCAACGAGACGGACCGGGGCGAGGTCGTCGCCGACCTGCTGGTGTGGCTGGAACGCGTACTGCGCTGAAAGGTGTTGTGGCGGCCGGGGCGGGCCGCCACAATCTGCGGGTGACCTTGACGCCCGCAGACGCAGACAAGATCCTCGCCGACAACTTCGCCCCCTGGGTGCTCGCCCTCGGGCTGACCGTCCAGGAGACGGGCGAGCGGCACGCCGTACTGCGGCTGCCCTGGTCCGATGCGCTGGCGCGGGACGGCGGCGGCCTGTCCGGGCAGGCCCTGATGGCGGCCGCCGACACCGCCACCGTCATCGCGATCTCCGCGGCGCGCGGGGCGTACGGGCCGATGACCACGGTCCAGCAGTCGACCAGCTTCCAGCGGCCGGTGATCGGCGCGGACGTGCTGATCGGGGTCCGGGTGACCAAGCTCGGCAAGCGGATGGCCTTCGCCGACATCACGATGACCCCCGAGGGCGCCGAGGAGCCGTCCGCGACGGCGTCGACGGTCTACGCCCTGCTGGGCTGAGCCGAGGTGCCCGCCCCGGTCCACCACCCCTCGCTCTGGCGCAACCGCGACTTCAACGTCTTCTGGCTCGGCCAGGCGCTGTCCGTCCTCGGCGGGTCGATCTCGCTGCTCGCGCTGCCCCTGCTGGTCTACGACGCCACCGGGTCCTTGGTCCAGATGGGCCTGATCACGGTCATCTCGGGGGTCGGCGCCATCACGACCGGTCTGTTCGCCGGGTACGTGGTGGACCGGACGGACCGGCGCCGCCTGATGATCACCTGCGATCTCGTACGGGCGCTGCTGCTGGGCGCGGTCCCGTTCATCTGGCTGGCCGGGCCGCGGATCTGGGTGCTGTACGTACTGACGGCGCTGGTCACCGCCTTGAAGACACTGTTCGACGTGGCGTACGTGACGGCGGTGCCGAACCTGGTCCGCGCCGAGGACCTGATCACCGCCAACGGGCGGCTGACGGCGGCCTTCGCCTTCGGGACCCTGTGCGGACCGGCCGCGGCCGGGTTCATCGCCGCCGGGGTCGGCCCGGACTGGGCCCTGGGGGTGGACGGGGCGACCTTCCTGGTCTCGGCCGTGAGCCTGCGGTGGGTGACCTTCGGGCGGCAGGGGGCCGTCGAGTCGCCTACCGCGGAGCCGGGCCCCTCCGGGGCCGGGAGGCTGCGCGAGATGTTCGCCGAGGGATTCCGCTTCCTGTGGGCCCATTCCCTGCTGCGGCCGCTGACCGTGCTGCTCACGCTGCTGACCTTCGTCACCATGGGCGCCACCGACCTGCTGGTCTTCCGGATCCAGAACGATCTGGGGCTGGGCGCGGCCACCGTCGGCTACGTCATCGCCGTGAGCGGGCTGGGTGTCGTCGGCGCGGCCTTCGCAGCCGCGCCGCTGCGCCGGACCTTCGGGTTCGGCGCCTGCTGGCTGGGCTCGACCGCTCTGATCGGCGTGTCGGTGGCGGGGACCGGTGTCAGCCGCAGCCTGCCGGTGATCGCCGTACTGGCCGTCGTGTTCATGTTCGGGCTGACCCTCGGCGCGGTCTGCTCCCTGACCCTGCGCCAGGAGGTGACCCCGGATCCGCTGCTCGGGCGGGTCACCTCCGCCTTCTGGACCGTGCACAACGCCTCGGGTCCGGTGGGCGCGGCCGCCCTGACCGTGCTGGCCGCCCGGCACGGGGTCCCGGTGGTCAGCGTGGCCGCCGGGGTGTTCTGCCTGGCCATCGTCGGGGCGGGGCTGCTGACGCCGCTGCGGGGGAGCCGGGTCGGCGGCGCCCCGGCGCGGGACGCGGCGCGCGGTGCGCTCAGCGGGCCGCGGCGCTCGTCACGCCGGTGAGGCGCTCCGCCTCGGACCAGAGTCGGGCGTTCGCCGTACGGTCCAGGGCGCGGCGGGTGATGCGGGCCTGCGCCGTCGGGCCGACCAGCCCGAACCGGCCGCCCGGGCCGTAGTAGCCGCCCGCGGCCGCGTCCGGGCTGGTCGCGGCGTACAGCAGCGGTTCGGCGCCCTGGCCGACCTCCTGCTTGGGGAGGAGGTCGAGCTTGCTCATCGCACCGCGCAGCCGGGAGGGCTTGTTGCCGCCGAGGCCGGCCCCGGCCGTCTGGAGGTTGGTCTTGGTGTATCCGGGGTGCGCGGCGGTGCTGCGCAGCGGCCAGTCGCGCTCGGCCGCGAGATCGGCCAGGTGCCCGGCCATCATCAGGTCGGCCAGCTTGGACTGTGCGTACGAGAGCATCGGGCTGTAGCGCCGCCGTTCCCACTGGAGGTCGGCGAAGTCGATCCGGGCGAAGTTGGCGGCGGCGCTGCTCATGGTCGCCACGCGCGGCGCGGGCGCGGCGAGCAGCGCCGGGAGCAGCCGTACGGTCAGGGCCAGCGGGCCGAGGAAGTTGCTGCCCAGCTGGAGTTCGAACCCGTCGGCGGTGGTCATCCGGGTCGGCGGGGCCATCACCCCGGCGTTGTTGACCAGCAGGTCGAGCGGGACGCCGTCGGTGAGCAGCCCGTCCGCGAAGGCGGCGACCGAGGCGAGGTCGGCCAGGTCGATCCGGCGTACCTCCAGCTGGGCGTGCGGGTGGCGGGCCAGGATCTCGGCGCGGGCCTGCTCGCCCTTGGCGGGCGTACGGACGGCCAGTACGACCCGGGCACCCGCCTCGGCGAGCCGGCGCGCGGCTTCCTTGCCGGTGCCGCTGTTGGCGCCGGTGACGACGGCGAGCTTTCCGGACTGGTCGGGGACGGCGTACATGGGGTGCTCCTCGAAGGGAAGGCGATCGCCAACAGACCGGCGGTCTGTTGTTGCCCTCGAAAGTAGCAAACCGCCGGTCTGATAACAACAGACCGCAGGTCTGTAAGCTGGCCGGGTGACTCTGCCCAAGAACTTCCAACGAGCCCGCAGTGAGGAGCAGCGCGCCGCGCGCCGCCAGGCGATCCTCGACACGGCCGCTTCGATGCTCACGGAGATGCCCGTGGCGCAGGTGAGCCTGAACGAGCTCGCCCGCCGGGTGGGACTGGCCAAGTCCAATGTGCTGCGCTATTTCGAGTCCCGCGAGGACGTCCTGCTGGAACTCCTCGACGTCCGCTCCCGCGAGCTCGTCGCGCACCTCGACGGCGCCCTCGCCGAGGCCGTCGACGGAGCCCCGCCGGCCGAGCGGGCGGACCGGCTCGCGGGCTGTGTCGCCCGGGCCCTGGCCGAGCGCCCCGTCCTGTGCGATCTGATCAGCGCCCAGGCCGCCGTCCTGGAACGGAACGTCTCGCCGCAGGTCGCCACACAGTACAAGCGGGCCACCATCGCCAATGTGCAGGCGCTGGCCGGCCGTATCGCCGCGCACCTGCCGGAACTGCCGGCGGAAGATGCCTTCCGCTTCACCGCAAGCACGATCATGTTCACCGGCGCCGTATGGCCGCATGCCCACCCGTCCGCCGCCATGCTCGCCGCGTACGAGGCGGACCCGGCGCTGGCCGCGGTGCGGATGGATTTCGGCGCCACGCTGCGCGAGACGCTGGAAGTCCTGCTGTCCGGGCTGCTGGCGCGCGCGTCGGGCGCGGCGCGCGCATAGGGTGCGGGTCTGGGATCGTGGACCGCGGGGAAGCGTACGGAGGAGCAGTCATGTCCGGACAGTTCGAGTCGACCGTCGAGATCGACCGGCCCGTCGGGGAGGTCTTCGCCTATCTCGCCGACGGCCGCAACGACCCGCAATTCAGCCCGAGGGTCCAGGAGATCAGCAGGACCCCCGACGGTCCGCCCGGTGTGGGCACGGTCTTCCGCAGCACGGTGAAGGACGCCGGGATGAAGACCGGCCGCGAATTCCGCATCACCGGGTTCGAGCCGCAGCGGATGATCCGCTGGACGGAGCAGAGCAAGAACCTGGTCACGGCCGAGGGCGGGTACGACTTCGAAGCCCTCCCGGGCGACCGCACCCGGGTCCGCATCTTCAACACCCTCGAAGGGCACGGACTCGGCAAGCTGCTGGTGGGCTTCGCACTGGGCGCGGCCCGCAAGGACGCGCCCGACTTCGGCCGCCGGATCAAGGCCGCCGTGGAGGCGTCCTGATCGGCGGCCGAAGCCTACGGGGTCAGAACCTCCGGTCGGTGAGGACCGGGAAGCGCTGAGGCGACTGCGGGGCGATCTCGGAGCGGCGCTCCTGCGCGGCCGGGGTCGCCCGGCAGGTCACGTCCTGGGCGGGCAGCTTGCCCGTCGCCAGGTAGGAGTTGACCGTGGCGTTGGCGCAGGAGTTCGGGTCGGCGAGGTACACGCCGTGGCCCTCACCACCCATCGCGAGCACCATCCGCGAGCCCTTCAGCGCCTTGTGCAGGCCCTGGCCGCTGACCAGCGGGGTCTGGGAGTCCCACTCGTTCTGCACGGTCAGCACGTTGGTCTTCGTCTTCATCGCCGTCGCCGGCTCGATCGGCCGCTGCCAGTACGCGCACGGCTTGATGTTGGAGGCGTAGTCCCCGTAGAGCGGGTACTCGGCCTTGTCCTTCACGGCCTCCCGCTCGTACTGCTCCGGGTAGCGGGGCCATTCCGTGTCACCGCACACCACGGACCAGAAGACGGCCGTGCCGTTGTCCGACGCCGGCTCGGCGGTCGGCTTCAGCAGCTTCCGCTGGGACTCGGTCAGCCGGACGGGCTTGCCGTCGGCCGCGTCCTTCAGCGCCTTGACCAGGGGGGCCGCCTGTGAGGGGTAGAAGAAGAGGGCCCGCGCGGCGCGGATGTCATCGCCCGTGAGCTTCGTGCCCTCGAACTCGATCGGCTCCTGGTTCGCCCGGGCCACGAGGTCCCAGAAGGTCTTCGAGACCGCGTCCGGGGTGTCGCCGAGCCCGTAGTCGGCCGAGCGCTCGGCCGTCCACTGCGTCCACCGCTTGAAGGCGGGCTCCGCCTCCGTCGCCCACACCTGGATCATGCCCCGCCAGATGCGCTGCGGGTCCACGCCGCTGTCCAGCACGAAGCGGTCGCTGCGGTCGGGGAACATCTGCGTGTACACCGCGCCCAGGTACGTCCCGTACGAGTAGCCGACGTACGAGATCTTCTTCTCGCCCAGCGCGGCGCGGATCGCGTCCATGTCGCGCGCGGTGTTGCGGGTGGTGACGAACGGCAGGATCGAGCCCGACTTCTCGCGGCACTTCTCAGCGACCGTACGCGCCCAGGCAACGTCCGCCGGGTACGTCTCCTCCTTGTACGGCCGGTCGAAATTCTGCTCGGCGTCGGTCAGCCCGCAGGTGATGGGCGTGGAAGCGCCGACTCCGCGCGGGTCGAAGCCGATCAGGTCGTACTGGTCGCGTACGTCCTTCGGCATCAACTCGTTCATCATCAGCGGCAGATCGAGTCCCCCGCCGCCCGGGCCGCCCGGGTTGAGCAGCATGGCACCGTGCCGCTTGGCCGGGTTCTCGCTCTTGATCCGCGATATCGCGAGGTCGATCGTGCGGCCCTGCGGGCGCCGGTAGTCGAGCGGGACCTTGATCGTCGCGCACTCGTACGACGCGGGCTGGTCGGTGCTGCAGCGCTGCCACGCCGGCTTCTGCGGGGTGTACTCCGCGGCCGGGGCGGCGGAGGCCTGCGTCGCGGAGAGCAGCGGGACGGTGGTCGCGATGAGACCGGCGGCGGCGAGCATGGGTGCGAGGCGTTTCATGTTCACGAAGAGCCGTTTCCTTCCGTGAATGCTATGGCCTCACCACCCTGTTGTACGAAGGCCCCCGGGCGAATCATCCCGAAGGGCCGGTCCGTATGAGTCTCACGAACGAGCTCAAATCCGGACAACTGGCCGACACGCCAAAGGAACTGATGTCACGACCGGGACGCGACGGGAGGGGTCAGGCGCCGCCGTTGACGCGCTCGATGGCCACCATCGCCGCGTCGTCGTCCAGGCTGCCGCCCGGGGAGTGCGCCAGCAGGTCCGTGCAGAGGTGCCGCAGGAGCGCGTCCGGGCCGTCCCCCGGCCAGTCGGCGGCGCGCTCCGGCAGCGGGTAGAAGGCGCCCTCGGCGTCGCGGGCCTCGATGACGCCGTCCGTGTAGAGCAGGATCACGTCGCCCGGCTCGAAGGAGAAGGACTGCGGGGCGAAGCCGCTGTCCACGTACTGCGTCAGGCCCAGCGGCGGCGCCGGATGGTCCACCTCGAGGGGGACGACCCGTCCTCCTCGCAGCAGCAGCGGCGGCGGGTGCCCGCAGCTGATGAGCCGTACGGTCATCTCCCGATCGGGGATGTCCAGTACCGCCGCCGTGGTGAACGCCTCGCCGGGTTCGCCGGCCGGCTCGCCCGTATCGTCCGGGTCCGCAGCGACGGCGGCCTCCAGGTGGGCGACCAGCGTCGGCAGGTCCACCTCCTGGTGGGCGGCGGCCCGGAAGGCGCCGAGCACCAGGGCGGCGTCCCCGACCGCCTCCAGGCCCTTGCCGCGGACGTCGCCGATGATCAGCCGGGTGCCGTTCGGGGTGCGGGTGGCGGCGTACAGGTCCCCGCCGATCTGGGCCTCGGCCTCCGCGGCCAGGTAGACGGAGGCCAGGCGCAGCGGGCCCATCCGGTCGCGCAGCGGCCGCAGGACCACCTCCTGGGCGGCCTCGGCGACCGAGCGCAGCTGCGTCAGCTGCTTCTCGCGGACCTCGCGCAGGTGTGCGAATACGGTGACGAAGATCGAGATCAGGACCAGCGCAATGATCTGGAAGGTGTGGTTCAGGTCGGTGGCGGTGGTCCGCAACACGGCGACCGTCACCTGGGCCGCGACGGCCACCGCGCCGACGAACCCCGTCATCCACGGACCGGCGAAGGAGGCGGTGACGGCCGGGGCCGCGACCAGGAACGGCCCCAGGTGGACATCGGGCGGCGCCAGGACGTCGACCACCGTGACGACCGCGATCAGCGCGAAGGGAACCGCCAGCAGGGGCAGGCGCGGTTCGCCGACGTGGCGAAGGCTCGGATGCGGCGGCCGGTGGTCCATGACTCCTGAATACACCGCGCGTATTGTTCCCGCGCACCGGCCGCGCACCGGCCGCGCACCGGCCGCGCACCGGCCGCGCACCGGCCGCGCACCGGCCGCGCACCGCCCGCGCTCCGTCGTACGGCCGTATCGGGAGGCGGCTGCGCTGCCGGTCCGGGGGAGTGGAGAGAGGATGGGAGCACCCCGGGCGCCGATCCGGGCGCGCAGACCGAGCAGGCTGAAGCACCGCCCTGCGGCAGTGGACGGGAAGGAGCGGCCGGCATGAGTACGGCGGACGCCTTCCCGGCCGACCAGGAACCGGCGAGCCCGGGGCCCCCGGCCGCGCCGGCCGCCCCGGAACCCTCCGTCGACCCCGCCACCGGGCCCGGCCTCCTCGACGTGCTCGGCGTCGCGGCGGTGGTCCTCGACGCCGAGGGGCGGATCGCGCTGTGGAGCCCGCAGGCCGAGGAGCTGTTCGGCTACACCACCGGCGAGGCGCTCGGCCGGCTCGCGGCCCAGCTGCTCGTCGACGACCAGAACCTGGCGATGGTCCTCTCCCTCTTCAAGGAGGTGATGGCCGGCCGGGGCGAGTGGGCCGGGGCGTTCCCCGTACGGCACAAGGACGGCAGCACCCGCATGGCGGAATTCCGCAACATGCGGCTGGAGGACGCCGACGGGCGGCTCTACGCCCTCGGCATCGCCTCCGACCAGGCCACCGTGCGGCGCGTGGAACGCGACCTGGCCCTGTCGATGCGGCTGGTCGCGCAGGCCCCGATCGGCCTGGCCGTCCTGGACACCGAGCTGCGCTACGTCCTGGTCAACCCGGCCCTGGAACGGATCAACGGGCTGCCCGCCGCCGGGCACCTGGGCCGCCACCTCCGCGAGGTCCTGCCGCACCTGGACGCAGAGTCCATCGAGTCGGCCATGCGCGAGGTCCTGTCCACCGGCCAGCCGCAGCTGAACCGGTTCACCACCGGCCGTACGCCCGCGGACCCCGACCAGGACCACGCCTGGTCGCTCTCCGTCTACCGGCTGGAGGACCCGGCCGGGCGGCCGCTCGGCGTCGCCGCCTCCGTCGTCGACGTCACCGAACAGCACAAGACCTCGATGGCCGTAGCCCTGGCCCGCCAGCGGCTCGCCCTGATCGCCGACGCCTCCGTACGCATCGGCACCACCCTCGACCTCTGGGTCACCGCGCGCGAGCTCGGCGACATCGCCGTGCCGCAGCTCGCCGACCTCGCCACGGTCGACGTCCTCGACGCCGTCCTGACGGGCGACCACCCGCCCGGGGCCCCGACGGACGAGACCGTCCAGTTCCGCGCCCTCGCCGTCAAGGCGGCCCGCCCGACCCCCGCCACCCTCGCGGCCGACCCGGTCGGCTCGATCGCCCGGTACGACACCACCCGGGTGGTCACCCAGTGCGTACGGGCCGCCCGCCCCGTGCTCGTGGCGGAGGTCACGGAGGCCGAACTGCCCAGCGTCGCCCGGGACGCCGACGCCGCCACCCTCCTCGCCGCGGCCGGGCTCCACTCGTACCTGGCCGTACCGCTGATCGCCCGCGGCGAGGTCATCGGCGCCCTCGGCCTCCAACGCACCGACAATCCGCTCCCGTTCGACCACGAC
Organism: Streptomyces sp. NPDC090741; assembly: GCF_044769045.1. Lineage (NCBI taxonomy): Bacteria > Bacillati > Actinomycetota > Actinomycetes > Kitasatosporales > Streptomycetaceae > Streptomyces > Streptomyces sp. NPDC090741. Next base: position 399,472 of record NZ_JBIVXF010000003.1, read on the forward strand.
GACGTCCTGCTCGCCAGCGAGCTCGCGGCGCGCGCCGCCGTCTGCATCGACAACGCCCGCTGGTACCAGAAGCAGCGCCGCGCCGCCCTCGCCCTCCAGCGCCACCTGCTGCCCCACCACCCCACCCCCACCCCGGGGCTGGAGATCGCCTACCGCTACCAGCCCGCCGAGGCGGCCGGCGAGGTCGGCGGGGACTGGTTCGACGTCATCCCGCTGCCCGACGACAAGACCGCCCTGGTGGTCGGCGACGTCATGGGCAGCGGGATCAACGCCGCCGCCACCATGGGCCAACTGCGCACCGCCGCCCGCACGCTGGCGGAGCTCGACCTCGACCCCGCCACCGTCCTGACCCGGCTCGACCACACCGCCACCGGACTCGGGCACACCATGGCCACCTGTGTGATCGCCGTGTACGACCCGCACCGCAACCGGTGCCGCATCGCGACCGCCGGCCACCTGCCGCCCGTACGGACGAGCCCCGGGCGGCCGCCCGAGCTCCTCGACCTGCCGACCGGCGCGCCCCTCGGGGTCGGCGGCGTGCCCTTCGAGGCCACCGCGCTGGACCTGGACGTCGGCGACCAGCTCGTCCTCTACACCGACGGGCTCGTCGAAACCCGCGACCAGGACATCGACATCCGTCTGCAGGCGCTCACGGCCCTGCTCGACGACCCCGCCCGTCCCCTTGAGGAGACCTGCGACCTGCTGCTGGCCGAACTGCGCCAGCCGGACGACCGCGACGACGTGGCCCTGCTCGTGGCCCGCACCCGACCCGTGCCCGAGGCGCCCAAGCGCTAGCGCTCGCGAACGGTACCAGCCTTTCAGGGAGTTGCCCGGATGTTTGTCCATTCGTGATGGTCCTTCCAAACAGGCACCACAACTGGCACTAGCGTCCCGAGGCACCCGGGGAGCGCGGGTGCATTGGACACGGGCAACTGTCGGAGCCCGAGCCGCCGCAGCCCCCTCCCGGTCCACGCAGCAAGGAGGCACAGTGCTGTCTTTCCGTCGGTCGGCCGTCGGCAGCATGTCGGTGGCATCGAGACACGTGATGGCAACCGGCGTCGTCATCGGCGCCCTCGCCTTCACCCTGATCGCGTTGCTGATCCCCGTGCAGAAGTTCGGCGGGGCGAACGCCGCGGCCGCCACCGCTCCGGCGGCCGACGACGACGGCGGCGGGATCCAGAGCACGGCCTTCGGGCCGCTCACCCCCCAAGACCGGGACTTCGTCCGCAAGGTGCGGCTCGCCGGTCTGTGGGAGCTGCCCGCAGGGCGGCAGGCCATGCAGCGCGGCACACGGCCCGCCATCCGCACCGCCGGGATGCATCTCGTCGAAGGCCACACCGAACTGGACCGCAGGGTCCTGGAGGTGGGGCAGGCCCTCGGCATGGAGCTCCCCAGCCAGCCCAGCGCGCAGCAGCAGGGCTGGCTCGACCAGCTGGACAAGGCCCAAGGCCCCCAGTACGAGCAGCTGTTCATCCAGCTGCTGCGCAGGGCGCACGGCAAGGTGTTCCAGCTGGTGGCACAAATCCGCGCGCAGACCCGCAACTCCATGGTCCGGGCCCTGGCCACGGACGCCAACACCACCGTCCTGGACCACATCACGGTCCTTGAGGCGAGCGGGCTCGTCGACTTCGACGGCCTCGCGGACGCCCCGCCGGGCACCCCCTCCGCAACCGCCCCCGCCTCCTCCCCCGTTTACCGACCGACGAAGTGAAGTGATCGCATGAGCCAAAAGGGCCACAAACGCCGGCTGCGGCCGAAGCACAAGATCCTCGCCGTGATGTCCGCCCTGGTCCTGGGCGGAGGCGGCGTCGTGATCGTCGAACAGGGCGCCTTCGCCGGGCAGGATGCCCGTTCGGCGCCCGTGACCGCCACCATCGACTGCCCGGACGTCGGCGACAAGCTGGAGAACGTACCCGACCAGGCCCGCGGCGAGGTGGACAAGAACCTCGCGCAGCTCGACACCCAGGTCGCCGACGCCTACCAGCAGCTCTCCTCCGGCCAGGCCAAGGGCAAGGCCCTGCTGGGCGGACTGAAGCAGCAGCGCGACAAGACCATCACCGACCTGTCCGACACGCTCGGGAAGGCGGGCCAGCAGCCCGCCGGACTGCAAGGGCTCGGCGCGTGCGTGATGAAGGAGGCGGCGGCCGCCGACCCGGCGGACGAGCCGGCCCTCGCGAACGGCGCCGAGGCCGCCGCGAAGCAGGGCGCACCCCAGCAGCAACAGCAACAGCAGCAACAGCAGCAACAACAGGCCAAGGGCGGCCCGGCGCGCAGCGACTTCGTCGCCATCGGCACGGTGAAGCCCAACGTGCGCAAGCCCGCGGCCCGCGGCGGCGCCTCCACCGGATCCTTCGCCGTGCAGTGCGGGACCAACAAGGAGAACCACTTCAATCCGGACAACGTCATCGTCGCCCCCGGTGTGAGCAACGGCGCCCACCACATGCACGACTACGTCGGCAACAAGACCACCGACGCCTTCTCCACCAACAACAGCCTCGCCCAGTCCGGAACCACCTGCACCAACGGCGACCAGTCGGCGTACTACTGGCCGGTGCTGCGGCTGCGCGACGGCAAGGCGGAGAACGACGCCAAGGCGCCCGGCGGCGGCCAGGACGCGAACATCGGCACGATCCTGAAGCCGAAGCAGGTGACCATCGACTTCAAGGGCAGCCCCGTGAGCAAGGTCGCGGCGATGCCCCGCTTCATGCGGATCATCACCGGCGACGCCAAGGCCCTCACCAACGGCAACGCCAACGCGAACGCGTCGTGGAGCTGCACCGGCTTCGAGAACCGCCAGCTGAAGGACAAGTATCCGGTGTGCCCCAAGGGCAGCGACGTCGTACGGACGTTCAACTTCCAGAGCTGCTGGGACGGCAAGAACATCGACAGCGCCAACCACCGCACCCACGTGGCCTTCGCCGACGCCAACGGCAACTGCAAGAAGGGCTTCAAGGCGATCCCGCAGCTGGTGCAGCGGATCGTCTACAGCGTGCCGCCCGGCTCCCGGTTCGCCGTGGACAGCTTCCCCGAGCAGCTCCACAAGCCGGTGACCGACCACGGAGACTTCATCAACGTCATGTCGAACGGCCTGATGGCCGGCGCGGTGCGCTGCATCAACGACGGGCGCGCCTGCCGCTGAGAACCTCGGGGCGACGCCGCCCTCCCACCTCCCCCGCGTCGCTCCGAGAGCGGTGCCGGTCCGAAGCCGACTTCGGGCCGGCACCGCGTACGCGTTTGTGCCACTGCCCGAAGGGGCCTGCGCAAGGGCCCTGAGAACACACACGAGGAGTGCCATGTCCGGCTCTCGTCACACCACCCCTCCCGAACCCGAACCTGAACCCGAACCCGAACCCGAATCCGGACCCGAATCCCGTCCCGAGCCCCCGGACGGGGCGCTCATACGGCGGCTCAGGGCGGCCTACGCCGCCGGCGACGGCGATCCGGTCGTCTGCGAGATCCTCTACCGGCGGCACAGTGCCGCCGCTTTCGCATGTGCGCGCCGCTGCTCCCGGTCCCCGCAGGATGCCGAGGACCTGGTCTCGGAGGCGTTCATCCGCACGCTCCAGGCGGTCCGCTCCGGAGCCGGGCCCCGGGACGAGTGGCGTCCGTACCTCCTGTCGGTGGTCCGCCGCACGGCCGTCGAGTGGCGGGTCTGCGCCGGCCGGACCGTCCTGACGGCCGACGTCGAGGCCTGGTGCCGGCCCGGTCCCGACGGGGACGATCCGCAGCGCCGGCTGCTGGACAGCGAGGACCGCCGGCTCGTCGCCCGCTCCTTCCAGGCCCTGCCCGAACGCTGGAAGGCCGTCCTCTGGCACACCCTCGTCGAGGACGACTGCCCGCACCCCGTCCCCCTGCTGCTCGGCATCACCCCGAGCGCGGTGACCTCGCTGGCCTTCCGGGCCCGCGAGGGGCTGCGCGAGGCGTACCTGCGGGCCCATCTGGACACGGCCGCCGACGACAGGTGCCGTCACTACGGCAGCTTGCTCGGGGCGGTGATCCGCCGCCGCGGGACCAGGCCCCGCGGCCGCGGTCTCGCCCGGCACCTGGCGGCCTGCCGGTCCTGCTCCCGTGCGTACGCCGAACTGCTGGACCTCAATGCCGCGCTGCGGGCCGGGGCGGCGTCCGCCGTACTCGCGAGCCTGTAGGCGGGTGGCACGCGGCGGCCCCGGTCCCTCTCCGCTCCGCGGGGGCGGGGGGAGGGGACCGGGGCCGAATCCGTATGTACGGGGGAGGTTGGGGGTTCGGGGGTTTCGAGGGCTAGGGGGCCGTGGGGCCGGGGGCCCGGGGGGTTACAGGCCGTTGACGCGGGCCATGCGCCCGACGCCCAGCGGCCGGAAGTCGGTGGTGGCGACGCGCACCTTGCGGCCGACCCGCGAGTTGGCGCGGCGTACCTGGGCCATCAAGCGGCGGCTGCGCAGGGCCATTTCGAGCTCGAACCGGGTCCGCGGATCGCGCAGGCCGGGGCCGAAGAGCTTCTCGAGCTGCCGCATGCGGTAGCGCACGGTCTGGGGGTGCACGCTCAGCGCCTTGGCGGCCTCGGGGGCACCGCCGCCCTCGAGCCAGGCCAGAAGGGTCACTTCGAGCCGTTCGCTCTGGCGCGGGGTCAGGTTCGACAGCGGCCGCAGCCAGCGTGCGGCCAGCGCGTGCGCCAGGGGCTCGTCCTGGAGCAGCAGAAGGGTGGAGAGGTGATCGTCGACGAAGAGGGCCCGCGCCTCCAGGCCGGGGCGGTTGGGGGTGAGGGAGAGCAGTCGCAGGGCCCACCGCAGGGAGGAAGCGGTGTCGCGGGGGGCGACGGGGTGGCCCACGGCGGCGAACCGGCCGCGCAGCAGGGCCTCCAGCGAGGCGCGGGTCTCCGGGTCCGGGCTCGGGACCAGCAGGCAGGGCTGGCCGCCGACCATGCCGGCGAGTCCGTCGTCCAGGACGGCCGCCAACTGCTGGGTCTCGCCCGGGGTGGCGAGGACGATGGCGCGTATCTCGGCCGGGAGCGGCCAGCCGGCCGCGGCGGCCAGTTCGGCGAGCGCGATTTCAGCCATGGGCATGTCACTAGTAAGGGCGGAAAACAGCTCACGCCGGGCCCGTTCGGAACGGGTACCGAGCCCCTCGCGGGGAACGACCGTCAGGGGGGCCAACTGCCTTCGCCGGCGCGGGTCCCGGAGCTCGGACGGCGGACCGTGGTGCTCTTCATCCTCTTCCTCCTCCTCTTCTTCCAGGCCTGGGTGGCCGTGCTCGGCCGCGTAGTCCTCCTCTTCTTCCTCATCCTCGTCGGGGCGGGCGTGCTCCGCGGTCTTGTCCCGCTGTTGCGGCGCGGGTTCGCGGTACCCGAGGGCGGTGAGCAGGGCCACTTCGAGCCGCTGTCTGACCACCTCCTCGTCGAGGTCGTCGACGAGGGCGGAGAACCCGGGGAGCTCCTCCCTCAGCTCCTCCACCATCCCAGCGGTCAGCGCGGGGAGTTCCCGTCGCAGGACCCGGGTCCATTCGCCTCGGGGACGAGCCCAGATGCGGTTCAGAAGTTCGCACATTGTTACCTCGTTCATGCCGGGGTACGGCCTGCCCCGTGGGAGGGTGACAAGCCTGTCGAGGCAGTCTCCGTCCCCCCTCTGCGCCAGTGCGGACGGGGGAGTTGAGCACCTCGTACACCCTCCAGGAGAGTGCCATCCACTTGCAGTCCCGCGGCTTTGCCTGAGTTTTGCCGTCGGGGAGGTGTGGTGGCGGACAAGGCGTCACTCCCGTTGCCACCGCACCGTTGGAAGGGAATCTTCCGGGGACGTCAGGTGTGACGATGCCACGCGCGCCAGAACTTGTCACGATTAGATAAATACTGTGGAGGCGTTGCGAAGGTCCACGATGCTTCTGCACTCCGGCCCCCGCTCCCGGCCGGTGGGACCTCATCTCCCGCCCGCCGCGGAGCAGTTCCGTCGACTACCCCGGGCGCCGAGTGCGCGGTGGAGTGCCTCGGGCCTGGGCGTATGGGAGAACTACATGCCCCTGTCCCCAGCCCGTACGCCCCGCTCACACCGGGCCCGCCGCACCAGACGCCATGCCGGCGTGGCCGCTGCCGCGGCAGCCGGCCGGCGAGCCGTGCGGCGGCCGCCCCTGCTGTCCCCCGCCGGAGGCGTGCGCCCAGCCACCCTCGTCGTCGGCGCCCTCACGGGCCTGCTCGCCCTGTCCGTGGCGGCCCGGGCGGGCGCCCTGAGCCACTTCTGGGACTTCCTCGACTACGGGGCGGGCGTCCTCTCGCTCGTCTCGCTCACCTCCGCCGTCCTGTGGGGCCTCGCGGCCACGGACCGTACGGTCCTCACCTCCGGGCACCGGCTGGTCGCCCAGGCGGCGCACCGCGGCCTCGCCGTGGCGGGGCTGGGCTTCCTGCTCCTGCACATCTGGGTCAAGGTCGCCGAGTCGGAGACGGGGGTCGCCTCCGCGTTCCTGCCGTTCACGGACCAGGATCAGCCGGTGCTCATCGGCCTCGGCACCCTGGCCGGATATCTCTTCGTATCCGTCGCGGTCTCCGGCGCGGTCCGCAGCGCCTTCGCCACCAAGGGCCGCTCCGCGTGGTGGCGGGCCCTGCACATCGGCGCGTACCCGGCGTGGGGTGCTTCCCTGGTGCACGGGCTCAAGGCCGGCCGTCCCGCCAGCGCCTGGGTGACCGTGTCGTACGCGCTCTGCCTGCTCGGGGTCGCCGTCGTGCTCGCCGTACGGCTCCGGGCGAGGCTGCTCGCCGCGCCCGTACGCCCCGTGGCCGCCTCGGCGGCCACGGCCCAGGGCGCGCCGCCCCGGCCGAAGAATCCGCCGCAGCGGTTCGTCCGGCAGCCCGCGGAATGGGCCGCAGAGCGGCTGACGGCGCGGCTGGCCCGGCAGTCGGACCGGCGCTCGGTCGGGCAGCAGCCCGACCCGGCCACCGCACCGGCGGGGACCGCCTTCGTGCCCTCGCCCCGGCAGGCCCTGGAGCCCACGACCGAGATCATCCCGCCGTACGGTGCGACGCCGTACGCGCCGTCGTACGGCACTGATCCGTACGGCACCGATCCGTACGGCACCGATACGTACGACACGGTGGTCATCCCCAGCGGCATCGGGGCCGGGCCGGGAACGGACCGGTCCGGTGGGTCGTTCGGCGGGATGCGGGGCCGTCAGTGACCTCGATCGTCGATCCCGCCCTCGGGTGCGTCGGCCAGCCCAGGCTGCTGGCCGGACTCGATGTGCTGCCGCGGCTCGACCGCGCCAACCACTCGGTGGTGCACGGCCCGCTGCCGCAGTACACCTCGGGCGATCTCGTGGAGCTCGCCGAGGGCATCGACCTGCGGGGCCGCGGGGGAGCGGGCTTTCCGTTCGCCCGCAAGCTCAAAGCGGTCATCCGGTCCGCCCGGACCAAGGAGGGGCGGACCGCCGTCGTGGTGAACGGCACCGAGGGGGAGCCGAGCTGCCTCAAGGACGCCGCCATGCTGCTGCACTCCCCGCACCTGGTGCTCGACGGAGCCCTGTTGGCGGCCGACGCGATCGGCGCCGAGGAGGTCGCCATCGGGGTGACCAGGGACGACGTGGAGCAGTCCCTGCGGGCCGCCGTTGCCGAGCGCGGCGTGGCCGGCAGCCGCGTCCGCGTCGGCAGGCTTCCCGAGCGCTTCGTCACCGGAGAGGGGACCTCCCTCGTGAACGGCCTCAACGGGGGGGCCGCGATCCCGAACGGGCAGAAGGTCCGGACCAGCGAGCGCGGCCTGAGTGGACTGCCGACCCTGCTGTCCAACACCGAGACGTACGCCCAACTCGCCGTCGCGGCCAGGCTCGGGGTGGCGGGCTTCCGCTCGGTCGGCCTGGAGAGCGAGCCGGGCACCGTCATGTTGACGATCAGCGGTTCGACGGTCGTCGAGGCGCCGCTCGGGACGTCCCTGGCGTACGTCCTGGAGCTGTGCGGCTCGTCCCCGGGCCAGGGCGTCCTGGTCGGCGGGTACCACGGCAAATGGCTGACGGCGGCGGCGGCGCGGACCGCCCTGCTCTCCCGGGAGTCGCTGTCCTCGCTCAAGGCCACGCTGGGGGCGGGTGCGGTCCTGCCGCTGCCGGAGGACACCTGTCCGGCCGGCGAAGTGGCTCGCGTGATGCGCTGGATGGCGGACGAGACCGCCGGCCAGTGCGGCCCGTGCGTCAGAGGTCTGCCCTCGCTCGCCGATGCCGTGGAGGCTCTGGTGGCCGGGGGAGGCCGGGCCGCCCTGGAGGCGGTCGAGGCGCGGATGCGCGGAGTGCTGCGGCGCGGTGCGTGCAGCCATCCTGACGGAACCTCGGCCTTCATGGCCTCCGCGCTCGCCGTCTTCCCCGACGAGATGCGCGACCACGCCCTGGGCAGCGGCTGCGGACGCCGTGTGCTCGGGGCGCTGCCCCTGCCCGAGGACGAGAACCCCGAACGGCTCGTCGTGGACTGGACGCTGTGCAAGGGCCACGGGCTCTGCGTGGACGTGCTGCCCGACGTGGTGCGGCTGGACCGGGACGGCTATCCCGCCGAGGCCGTCATGTCGGTCCCCGGAAGGCTGCGGCCGATGGCGCTGCGCGCGGTACGGCGGTGCCCCGCGCTCGCGCTGCGCATTCAGGAATGAGCCCGCGGTAAACGGCTGCCGGCGGCGGGAGTTCAGGGGTTAGCGCGATCTGATAAATTCCCGCTCATTCGAATTCGGTGAACCCGTCAGGCCTTATGAATAAGGCAGTAGACGAACCCCCCGGGTTCAACCCGAAGGAGTGATCGTGAACAAGATGCGTCGTATCTCATCGGTCGGATCGGTGGCCGCGGTTCTGCTGCTGGCGGCAGGATGCGGAAGCAGCGACAATGGCGCCGCGCGCAATGTGAATTCCGTCCAGCCGGCGGGTGCGGGCAAGGCCCTCGGAGGCGCGTACGACACGGGCTACGGAGCGGGCGGCTACGGGTCGGACGCCGCCGCCGGCTCCGGGTCGGGCTCGGACGTCGGATCGGGCTCCGGTTCCGGCTCCGGTTCCGCTTCCGGCAAGGCCGGGTCGGCTGGGCAGCTGTCCGTACGGGAGATCGCGAGCGTGGGCAGCGTGGTCACCGACAGCGCCGGGATGGCCCTCTACCGCTTCGACAAGGACACGCCGCAGCCCCCCAAGTCCAACTGCGACGGGGACTGCGCCACGGTGTGGCCGGCCGTCCCGGCGGACGACGCCTCGGCCGCCGCCGGCATCGACGCGGCCCTCCTCGGCTCCGTCGTCCGGACCGACGGCAGCAAGCAGCTGACCCTCGGCGGCTGGCCCGTGTACCGCTACGCGAAGGACACGAAGGCGGGCGAGGCGAAGGGCGAGGGCGTCGGCGGGACCTGGCACGCACTGGCGCCGGACGGCAAGAAGGCGATCGACAAGAAACAGAAGGCGGACGGCAATACCGGAACGGGGATGGAAATGGGGGCGGGAATGGGAGGCATGGACATGAAGAAGGATGCGCAACTGTCCGTCGCCGACAACGAGAAACTCGGCAAGATCCTGGTGGACGGGCAGTGGCGCACGCTCTACCGATTCGACAAGGACAGTGCGTGGCCCATGAAGTTCGGCTGCCTCGGCGCCTGCCTGGATACGTGGAAGCCCGCCCCGGCCGTCGACAAGGCGAAAGCCGAGGGAATTTCCGGCAAGCTGGTCGGATCGGTGAAGCGGCCCGACGGCAGCGAGCAGCTGACGATCGACTGCTGGCCGGTCTACACGTTCACCGGGGACACCGGGCCCGGTCAGGCGAACGGGCACAACAAGCAGGGGCTCTGGTTCGCGGTCACCGCCGAGGGCAAGAAGGTCCCGCCGACGGCGTAGCGCCCGCTGCCGCCCCGTTCCGCCCCGTTGCGCCCGAACCCTGTGAGGCAGTCAGCCATGCCCCGTTCACCCCGTCCCGCCGCTTCTGCCGCCGCTGCCGCGCTGCTCGCGACGCTGCTGTGCGGCGGCTGCGCCGCCCGGGTGGCAGCCGGTCCGCAGGCTCCGCCCGACCCGAGCTCGTCCCCCGCCGCGGCCTCGGCCGCCCGCCCCGCCCCGCTCCAGGCGATCGCCGACGCCCTCGGCTGTACGCCCGAGATCACGGTCGACGCGGAGGAACTCCGGGAAGGGGCTTGCGGGTCGGGCCAGGAGGGCTTCCGGATGGCCACCTTCACCAGCGAGCAGGGCCGCAAGACCTGGCTGACCGAGGCCCAGATGTACGGCGGCACGTACCTCGTCGGACCCACCTGGGTCATCACGGCGGCCTCCGCCGAGGTGTTGGCCGGAGCCCACACCCGCCTCGGCGGAACGATCGAAACCGTATCCGGCCACGGCTCCTCCCCCCACGACGCGTCTCACGACCCCTCGCACGACCCCTCGCACGACGCCTCCCCCGACACCTCCCACGCCGGCGGGCACGACTCCCCGAGTCCCGCCGCGTCCTGAGGGGGCGTCCGGCCCGGCCCGCAGTCTTAATTGCGGTGCCGGGCCGCTGCCGTGTCCCTACACTCGCTCTCATGCCGCCACGGGACGTGGTGCGCACTTCGTCGACGAGAGGGGAGCCGGGCCGTGTGTCACCGCATCGCCGTGTTCGTTCCCCGGTCCCGGTACGACGTGATCCTGGTGTCTCCGTCTTCCCGATGACGGCTGCGCGGCCGCCATCGGATGTCCGCGACGACTGACAAACCCTTCCCCGGTACGTCTTTGCACGCCCCGGTGCGTGCTGGTGCGCCCTGACGCTCCCTGATGCGCCCGGGTACGTCCTTCGTCCGGAAATCGCGCCGCCCTCTTCTCGACCTTCCAGAAAGACCTCGGGCCATGCGCACCCACCTGAACACCTCGACCACCGTCCGCAATCTCGGCATCCTCGCGCACGTCGACGCCGGCAAGACCACCGTCACCGAGCGGATCCTCTACGCCACCGGGGCCACCCACAAACGCGGCGAGGTCCACAACGGCACGACCGTCACCGACTACGACCCCCAGGAGCGCGACCGTGGCATCACCATCTTCGCCGCCGCCGTCAGCTGTACGTGGGACGGCCACCACGTCAACCTGATCGACACACCGGGACACGTCGACTTCTCCGACGAAGTCGAGCGCTCCCTGCGGGTACTCGACGGGGCGGTCGCGGTGTTCGACGCCGTCGCGGGCGTCGAACCGCAGAGCGAGTCGGTATGGCGGCAGGCCGACCGCCACGGCGTGCCGCGCCTCGTGTTCGTCAACAAGATGGACCGCGTCGGCGCCGACCTCGACCGGGCGGTCGCGTCCGTACAGGATCGGCTCCACGTCGCCGCGCTGGTCGTCCAGCTGCCCATCGGGCAGGAGGACGGATTCCGCGGGACGGTGGACCTCGTCCGCATGCGGGCGCTGGTCTGGGGCGCCACGCCCGACTCCTTCGAGGTGGGTCCCGTACCCGATGACCTGTACGAGGAGGCGCGCGGCCGCCGCCGACTGCTGGAGGAGCGGGTCGCGGAACTCCACCCGGCCGCCCTGGAGGAGTACTGCGCCACCTCGGCGCTGTCCGCCGCCACGCTGACCACGGCGCTGCGCGACCTGACGCGGAGCGGCGAAGGCGTCGTCGTGCTCTGCGGCTCGGCCTACCGCAACCGCGGGATCGAGCCGCTGCTGGACGCCGTCGTGTCGTACCTCCCCTCGCCGGCGGACATGCCGCCGGTACGGGGAACCCACGGCGCGGCGGTGGAGGAACGGGCCGCCGACCCGGCGGCGCCGTTCGCCGCGCTGGCCTTCAAGGTGAACGCGACGGCGACGGGACGGCTGACCTGCCTGCGGGTCTATTCGGGAACGATGAGGAAGGGGGACGCCGTGCTGGACGCGGGCACCGGCCGGACCGAGCGGATCGGACGGATCCTGCGCGTGCAGGCCGACCGCCACGCCGAGGTGGACCGGGCCGTGGCCGGGGACATCGTCGCGGTGGTCGGTCTCAAGGGCACCCGCGCCGGGTCCACGCTGTGCGCACCGGAGGCACCGCTCGTACTGGAGCCGCCGAAGGCCGCCGCACCGGTGGTGTCCGTGGCGGTCGAGGCGGGCGGCAGCGCCGAGACGGGCCGGCTGTCCGCGGCGCTGGCCCGGCTGGTCGAGGAGGACCCGTCGCTGGTGGTGCGGACGGATCCCGAGACGGGCCAGACGGTCCTGTCGGGAATGGGCGAGCTGCACCTGGAGGTCGCGGTGGAGAAGATCCGCCGCAGCCACGGGCTGCGGATCGGCGTGGGCCGCCCGCGGGTGGCCTACCGGGAGACCGTCGTGCGCGGGGTGTCGGGGCTGGTGTACCGGCACGTCAAGCAGGACGGCGGAGCGGGCCAGTTCGCCCATGTGGTCCTCGACGTCGAGCCCCTGGCACCGGATGCGGAACAGGCCGGCGACGGCGGGTTCGAGTTCCGGTCGGCGGTCGTCGGCGGGCGGGTGCCGCAGGAGTACGCCCGCGCCGTGGAGGCGGGCTGCCGCGACGCCCTCGCCGAGGGCCCCCTGGGCGGGCATCCGGTGACCGGGCTCCGCGTCACCCTGACCGACGGGGCCACGCACTCCAAGGACTCCTCGGAGATGGCGTTCCGGGCGGCGGGCAGGTTCGCTCTGCGCGAGGCCCTGCGCGCCGCCGCGATGGAGCTGCTGGAACCGGTGGCCGAGATCGTGGTGACCGTACCCGACGACGCGGTCGGCGGGGTGCTGGGCGACCTGGCCGCCCGGCGCGGACGGGTCTCGGGCTCGGCCGCGCGCTCCGGGACCACGGCGGTCACCGCCACCGTGCCGCTGGCCGAGCTGTTCGGCTACGCGTCCCGGCTGCGCAGCCGCACCCAGGGCCGGGGCACGTTCACGACCCGGCCCGCGGGCTACGCCCCCGTACCGGTGGCGGCGTACCAGCAGGCCCTGTCGGGCTAGTGCGCAGGCCCGTACCCCCGGTCGCCTCGGCGGCCGGGGGTAGGGGCGCAGCCGTCAGCCGGTGGAGGCGGCGGCGTCCGCCTCCTCCAGGAACCCTTCGGGGAAGGGCTGTTCGGCCCAGATGGTCTTGCCGCGGGCGTGGTAGCGGGTGCCCCAGAGCTTGGCGAGCTGCGCCACCATGAACAGCCCGCGCCCTCCCTCGTCGGTCTCCTCCGCGCGCCGTACGTGCGGGGAGGTGCTGCTGCCGTCCGAGACCTCGCAGATCAGCTCGCGGTCGCGGATCATCCGCAGCTGGATCGGCTCGCTGCCGTACCGGATGGCGTTGGTGACCAGTTCGCTGACCACCAGCTCCGTGGTGAACTCCAGCTCGTCCAGGCCCCATACGGCCAGCTGCCGCGTCGCGAGCGTACGGGCGAGGGCCACGACCTCGGGCTCGGCCGGCAGGTCCCATGTGACGTGGTGCTCGGCCGGCAGCTCGTGCAGGCGCACCATCAGCACCGCCACGTCGTTCTGCGGCAGCACCGGGAGCAGCCGGCCGATCACCGCGTCGCAGGCCTGATCGAGCGGGTTCGGCGGGGAGAGCGCGACGCCCGAGAGCGCCTCCGGAAGCCGTTCGAGGCCGAGGTCCACGTCCCGGTCGGGCGCCGCTACCAGGCCGTGGCTGAAGAGCACCAGTACGTCCCCGTCGTTCAGCGTCATCTCGGCGCTCTCGAACGGCGATCCGCCGAGACCGAGGGGCGGCCCGGCCGGCAGGGTCACGATGGCGGGCTCCCCGCCCACCGGCGCGAGTACGGGAGGCGGATGGCCCGCGCACGCCACGGCCAGCTGCCGCGTGATCGGGTCGAAGACGGCGTACGCGCAGGTCGTCCCCGCCGCGCCGCCGGGGCGCGACCCGCTGGCCCCGTCCTGGCCGTGCTCGTCCACGAACCGGTGGATCTGGTCGTCCATGTACGAGAGCAGCTCGTCGGGGGAGAGGTCGAGGTCCGCGAGGGTCCGTACGGCGGTCCGCAGCCGGCCCATGGTCACCGCGGCGCTCAGGCCGTGCCCGTGGGCGTCGCCCACCACCAGCGCCACCCGCGCGCCCGACAGCGGGATCACGTCGTACCAGGCCCCGCCCAGCTCCGCCTGTCCGTGCGCGGGCAGGTAGCGCGTCACCGCCTCCAACGCGCCGAGCACCGGCAGGCGTTGGGGGAGCAGGCCGCGCCGCAGGGCCAGGGCCGCCGTCCGCTCGCGCGTGTAGCGGCTCGCGTTGTCGATGCACACCGCCGCGCGCGCCGCGATCTCCTCGGCCAGCAGGACGTCGTCCGGCTCGAACCCGTGGGCGCGCGCGTGGCGCACGAAGACGGCGGCGCCGAGCACCGCGCCGCGTGCGGACATCGGTACGAGCAGCCAGGAGTGGACTCCGTACGAACGGACCCGCTCGGCCTGCGGGGGGTCGACCGGGGCGAGCTCCGCGATCAGCTCCTCGCCCGTCAGCAGCAGCGGTTCGCCGCTGGCCATGGCCCGGGTGAAGAGGGAGCCCGGCCCGGTGGTGAAAGGGTCGGGGTCGCCCGTCGCGACCGCCGCCTTCACCGGGCTTCCGGGTACGGAGGAAGTCGCCGCGCGCAGCAGGGTCACGGCCTCGCCCACCGGGCCCACGAGCGGCTCCTCGCCGCCGAGGACCGGGGCGGGCAGGTCGACGTAGGCGTGGTCGGCGAACTCCGGTACGGCCACCTCGACCAGCTCCTGCGCGGTGCGCAGCACGTCCAGCGTGGTGCCGATGCGCGTGCTCGCGTCGTTGACCAGCGCCAACCGCTCGCGCGCCCGGGCCCGTTCGGTCACGTCGGCCACCGTGTGCGCGAGGGCGATCAGCTCGCCGGAGCTGCTGCGCAGCGGGAGGATGGTCTCGGACCAGACGTGCTGCCGGTCGGGATCGCCGCGCAGCAGGCCCCGTACCTCGGTCTGGACCAGGGCCTCACCGGTCTCCAGGACATGGCGCTGGCGTGCTTCGAGGGCCGCCATGTCCAGCAGGTCGGGCGGTGCCACCTCGGACATGGTGCGCCCGACGAACTCCTCGTTCTCGAAGCCCGCGCCGCGCCGCAGCGCGTCGTTCTGCGCGATGAAGCGCAGCTGCGTGTCGAACACGTCGATGAGGAAAGGGGACTCGGTGAACAGCCCCCTGATCAGTGCCTCGCTGAGCTCGCGCCGCTGCGTGGCGTCGGTATCGGTCGCCTGGATCAGCCACTGCCGCTCCCCGGCCGTGGACATCATGGGCCGAGCGTGGAGCGCCACCTCGACCCCGCGCCCGCTCCGGTGGCGCAGTACCGCGTGCCCGAGCTCGGAGCGCGCGAGCAGCAGATCGGCCCCGCGCCATCCGTGCACCTCCCGGGCCGCGTACCCGAGCAGCCGCTCCGCCCCCGGCCCCCAGCCGATGACCACGCCGCGCGCGTCCAGCAGGGCGTACGTCTCGTCGCCCGGTTCCGCAGCCACGCCGGAGGCATCGTGGAACACCGGGTCGTGCATCACTGCGCCCCACTTCCCGATCTCCGCGGAACGACTCTCTGCGTACTGATCCGATTATCGCTCTGCGTCACCGCTTGTGCAGCCTGGGTCGATCCCCACCGGAAATCTGGGCATTCGTGTCCGTCGGAACCGTGGTGGCCGGGTCAGGCCGGGACCGCCCCGCCCTCAGCCCGGGACGGCCTTGGCCCAGCCGCGGTTGACGGTCTCTCTCGCCTTCTCCGTCTGCGCCTCCGTCGGAAACGTCGGGGTGCCCTCGACCGTCGGCAGTTTCTCCGCGGCGGCCTTGTCGAGGGTGCCGTCCTTCTTCATCGCGTCCATGAGGACGGGACGTGCATAGGCACCGAGCCGGATGTTCTGGCCCTCCGGGCTGAAGAGGTACTCCTGCCACAGACGGGCCGCCGCGGGGTGCGGGGCGTCTTTGTTCACCCCGCTCGCGTAGTACTCGGCGAAGCTGCCGTCGAAGGGGATGGCGGTGCGCCAGTCGACGTCCGCGCCCTTCTTGCGGAATTCGTCGGCGTATCCGAGGTTGAGGAAGTCCCAGTCGATGCTGATCGGGGTCTGGCCCTTCGCGATCGTGTCCGCTGTGGATGCGACCGGGATGAAGTTGCCGTTCTTGCTGAGCTCGGCGAAGAAGTCGATACCGGGCCGGATGTCGTCGAAGGAACCGCCGTTCGCCAGGGCCGCCGCATACACTCCGGCGAAGGCGGAGCCGGACTTGGTGGGGTCGCCGTTGAGCGCGACCTGGCCCTTGTACTCGGGCTTGCGCAGGTCGGCGAAGGTCGAGGGGCAGGTCTTGACGCGTTTGGCGTCACAGCCGATCGAGACGTAGCCGCCGTAGTTGTTGTACCAGCGGGCCTGCGGGTCCTTCTGTTCCCCGGGGATCTGGTCGTACGAGGCGACCTTGTACGGGGCGAGCAGGCCCTGCCGGGCCGCGGAGTGCGCGAACGAGCCCCCCACGTCGATCACGTCGGGGGCGCGGCCTTCGCCCCTGTGCTCCTTCAGGGCGTTGATCTCGTCCTGGCTGGTGCCCTCCGGGTTCTCCGTCGTGACCTTGATCCCGTACTTCCTCTCGAAGCCGTCGACCAGCGCGCCGTAGTTGGCCCAGTCCCTCGGGAGGGCGATCGTGTTGAGTGCGCCCTCCTTCTTGGCCGCCGCGGTCAGTGCCGCCATGCCGCCGGCGTCCACCGCGGAGGTGGCCACCGCGGGTGGTCTCGGCGCGGCGGGGGGCTCGTCCGCGCAGCCACTGAGAGGCGCCGCCGCGAGGGCCAGGCCGGCGGCGACGGAGACGGTCCGGAGGCGGGGTGCGGACACAAAGGCTCCATAACGGACGGTCGCGTACTGATCGAGGCCAGCGTACGTTCGGCGGCCTCGGCGGCGCAGTCCCGGACGGTGGTGTCCGCCGTCTTCCCCGCGACTGCCGTAGCGGCGCGTTCTCAGACCCCCTCGTCGTCCCACCCGGCCAGGAGGGCCTCCCCCAGATCGGTCCCGGGAGCGGCGACCCCGGCGTGGAGGGCCTGCTCGCTCCAGATGATCTTGCCGCGGGCGGTGTAGCGGGTGCCCCAGCGCTCGGCGAACTGCGCGACGAGGAACAGGCCGCGGCCGCCCTCGTCGGTGGCCTCGGCCCGGCGCAGGTGCGGAGAGGTGCTGGACCCGTCGGAGACCTCGCAGACCAGGCTGCGGTCGTACAGCAGCCTCACCCGGATGGGCTCGGTGCCGTAGCGGATGGCGTTGGTGATCAGCTCGCTGAGGATGAGCTCACTGGTGAAGGAGATGTCCTCCAGGCCCCAGTCCGCCAGCCGGCGGGCGCAGGCGTTGCGCACCGGGGACACCGCCGCAGGATCGGGGGACACGTCCCACTCGGCGATCCGCGCGGGGTCCAGCAGGCGGGTGCGGGCCACCAGCAGCGCGACGTCGTCGCTGGGCCTGGTGGGCAGCATCGCGTCGATCACCGTGGTGCAGGTTTCCTCCGGGGTGCGGGCGGGCCCGGCCAGGGCGGCGCGCAGCGCTGCCAGGCCCACGTCCGGATCGCGGTCCCGGCTCTCGATCAGCCCGTCGGTGAAGAGTGCCAGCCGGGAGCCTTCGGGCAGGGTGAGCGTCATCGTCTCCATGGGCAGTCCCGCACCCAGGCCCAGCGGCGGGGAGACGGGCACCTCGGGGAAGGACACGGTTCCGTCGGGGCGGACCAGGGCGGGGCCCGGATGCCCGGCGGTGGCGGCGGTCACCAGCCCCGAGACGGGATCGTAGATGGCGCACAGGCAGGTGGCTCCGGTGATCCCCTGCCACTCCTGCTCGTCGGTGTCGATGTGGGCGACCAGCTCGTCCAGGTGGCTCAGGAGTTCGTCCGGGGGCAGGTCGAGGGTGGAGAAGTTGTACACGGCGGTGCGCAGGCGGCCCATGGTGGCGGCGGCGTGGAGACCGTGGCCGACGACGTCGCCGACCACCAGGGCCACCCGGGCGCCGGGCAGCGGGATGACATCGAACCAGTCACCGCCCACCCCGGCTTGGGCGGGCAGGTAGCGGTGCGCGACCTCGACGGCGGACTGCTCCGGTACGCCCCGGGGCAGCAGGCTGCGCTGCAGGGTGACGGCCATGTTGTGCTCGCGGGTGTAGCGGCGGGCGTTGTCGACGGACAGTGCCGCCCGGGCGGTCAGCTCCTCGGCGAAGGACACGTCCTCCTCGCCGAACGGAGGGGAGTCCTGGCCCCGCCAGTAGCCGGCCATGCCCAGCACCACGCCCCGGGCCCGCAGGGGTACGACGATCAGGGAGTGGATGCCGCGGTCCAGGATCTGTACGGCGTTGGCCTGGTCCTGGGCCCGCCAGCGGTGGGTGGCGCGCAGGTCCGCCTCCAGGACCGCGTGGCCGCCGGCCAGCGCGGCGGCCATGGGACCGGCGGGAGCGAACCGGATCAGCTCGCCGACGGGGGAGAGCGGGTGGTCGCCCCGAAGGCCGGCGACGGCCGTGCGGCGCATCCCGGTGATCACTTCGGGCGGCTCCTCGCCGCGCAGCACCGGGTCCAGCAGGTCGACCGTGACCACGTCGGCGAACCGCGGGACCGCCACCTCCGCCAGTTCCACCGCCGTGCGCTCGACGTTCAGCGTCGTACCGACCTGCACCCCCGCGTCGTAGAGCAGCTTCAGCCGCTCGCGGGCCACCTCGGCCCTGCCGGTGAGCGCCCGCAGCTCGGTGGTGTCCCGCAGCGTGACGACGGTCCCGGCCTGCCCGTAGGGGGCGGTGGGCCGGATGTTCACCGCCAGCAGCCGATCGGCTGCCATGTGCAGCTCGTCGGTCGCGGAACGGCCCGACACGAACGAATCGGCGATCCCCTGCTCCAGACCCAGGTCCGTGACGGGGCGTCCCTCCGCGTTCTCCGGCAGATCCAGCAGCCGCCGCGCCTCGTCATTGGCCAGCAGCAGCCGTCCGCCGCCGCCCACGATCAGTACGCCTTCTCGCACCGCGTGCAGCACCGCGTCGTGGTGCTCGTACATCCTCGTCATCTCGGCCGGCCCCAGGCCATGGGTCCGGCGCAGCAGCCGACGGCTCACCAGAGCGGTCCCGCCCGCGGACAGGACGAGCACCGCGCCCGCGCTGCCGAGGACGACCGGCAGCTGCCGGTTCACCATGCCCTGGACGTTCTGGACCGTGACCGGGGAGGAGACGACGGCGATGACGCGGCCGCCGGCGTCCTTGACGGGGACCACCGAGACCACCGACCGCCCCAGGGACCCTTCGAACGTCTCCGTGAAGGACTTGCCGGCCGCCGCCCCGGCGAAGGGGCCGACGACGCGCTTCCCGATCTGCCGCGGGTCGCTGTGGGCGACGGTGACCCCGTCGAGCGTGTACACGTTGATGCCGTCGACCCCGGCGATCTTCCGGGCCGCCTCGGCGCTCGGCTGGAGCACCGCGCTCGGATGGGGGCTGCGCAGGGCAGCGACGATCCCCGGAGATTCCGCGAACGTTCCGGCGGCGGCGAGCGTACGGTGCCGGGCGTCCAGCATGGCGTCGCTCCGGGCCTGCACCACGAGGGCCACCACCGCGGCGACCACGAGGAGCACCACGACGGCCAGCTGCAGGAGGAACACCTCGCCGGCGACGCTGCGCACGCTCAGCAGGGAGGACAGACGCTGGGGCCTTTCCCTGGGGGGCTGGGCGTGCTCCTGATGCTTCTGATGCTCCTGGTGGTGTCCTGAGCGGGGACGCGAAGGCAGAGGGGAAGAGCTCGTGGTAGAGCGGAGCAGCCAACGCCGGAAGGGTCCCAGGAGGTTGCTCATAGTCCATTCTCTAACCTCTGCGGGCCGTCGGCAGCGGGGAGCGAGCCCGGCGGGAATCACTCAGGGTGACCATCGCTGCTCGACGGCGAGACCGGCGTTGCGGCAGGGGCCCGGGTTGGCCAGTGGGCATGATGTGCGCGGTGCGCGTTGTGCGCAGTGCGCGTTACGCCCAGTGAGTTTCCCGAGACAACGGGACGAAGGGATGCGATCAGCGATGACCGAAGGAGGGCGGAAGCCGAGCACGTTCGGGGTGGACCGGTCGGAGGGGTTCGGTGAGCGGTTGCTGGGTGTGCTGCTGGACCGGGCGCACGAGATGCCGCCGCAGTTGATCGCCCCGCTCGTTGCGGAGGAGGTGGCCAGGGTCGGCGGCCGGGACCTCTCGATCCTCTTGCAGGACTACGAACAGATGCTGCTGGTGCCGCTGCCGGGCCGGCGACTGACGGTCGGCGACCCCGAACCGATCGAGGACTCCGCGGCCGGAGAGTCGTTCCTGAACCGCAGAACGGTGGAGGTGGCGCAGGACGGCAGCGTGCGGATGTACCTGCCGCTGCTGGACGGCAGCGACCAGGTCGGGGTCATGGCCGTCACCCTG
The DNA here is from genome assembly GCF_044769045.1 of Streptomyces sp. NPDC090741. Taxonomy (NCBI): domain Bacteria; kingdom Bacillati; phylum Actinomycetota; class Actinomycetes; order Kitasatosporales; family Streptomycetaceae; genus Streptomyces; species Streptomyces sp. NPDC090741. The sequence continues at coordinate 419,677 of NZ_JBIVXF010000003.1, forward strand.
GACCGCGTCGATGACGACGACCGGCGGCTGCTGCGCAGACTCGCCGGTCTGGTCGCCGACATGATCGTCACCAAGGACGCCTACACCGATCTGTTCTTCCAAGCCCGCCGTCGCGCCCCGATGAGCGTGGCCGCCGAGATCCAGTGGTCACTGCTGCCTCCGCTCTCGATGACCGTTCCGCAGGTTGAGGTGGCCGGAATCCTGGAGCCCGCGTACAAGGTGGCAGGAGACAGTTTCGACTACGCCCTCAACGGCGACATCCTGCACGTGGCCATGATCGACGCGATGGGCCACGGCCTGGACGCGGCGACCATGGCGACGGTGGCCATCGGCGCCTATCGCCACTCGCGACGGGCCGACACCGGTCTGTCCGAGGTGTACGAGTTCATGGACCAGGCCATCAATGAACAGTTCGGCCACGAACACTTCGTCACCGCGCAGATGATGCGTCTCGACATCGCCACGGGCCGGCTGCAATGGGTCAATGCGGGCCACCCGGCACCGCTGCTGATCCGTGACCGCGCCGTGGTGGACCGGCTGGAGAGCCCGACCACATTGCCGGTCGGCTTCGGCGGTGAGCAGCCGGTAGTCAGTGAGCGGATGCTGCAACGCGGAGACCGGTTGCTGTGTTTCACCGACGGCCTGATCGAGGAGCACCAAGCGGGCGGGGAGCAGTTCGGCGAGGAGCAACTCATCGAGTGGACCAACCGCGTCGTCCGTGACCACACCGGGGTGCGGCCGGTGGTGCGGGCCCTCTCCCACGCCCTGATACAGGAGCGGGGCGGCGTCACCAGCGATGACGCGACCATCTTCCTCATCGAGTGGCGCGGCGGCGACGCCGACCATCTCGCCACTCTCGACTGAGCCGATCGCCATCCGCCCCGCAACTCCCGTGGCGTGGCGGCTGCCGGTCTCGGCAAGGTTTCGGTGTCCACCAGGCGCGCTAGGCCGCAGCCACTTTGGGTCGATACCGCTCGCCGTGAACGGACGGGCGGCGGTCCCCCGCACTGCGCGGAGCCATATCGGGACCGCACGCTCGCGCAGTCCGACTGACGATCATTGGTTGATCACGGCTAGCTTTGGGATCGAATTTGAGCCAAGTTGACCCGGAAGGATCGTTTCATTCCCCGCAAACCGGCCTCAATCGCGGGGCGAGTACGGCTACGCGGGGTTGCGGATTGGTCGGGGTGGGCGCACGTTTTGGAGCACCAAAGGGTGGGAACGGTTCGGCGTCCGTCCCCGCGGCAGCAGCGGATCGTCAGCCCATAGGCCGTCTCGGAGGGAGAAGCCATGCCCCAGGAACCGACATTCGCGATCCTCGTCCAGTCCCTGATCAAGGGGTATGACCCGGACGCGCCGGAGACCCGCCACGGGATGATCTCGAGCTCGTGACGGGGCGTCACCGGGTATCGCTGCGGTGCCGGGACTCCGGTGGCCTGCTCGCCGTGCTCACGCGGCATCCGCATGCCATGGTCGCGCAGACGCCGCCGCGTGACCATGGGCATGTACGCCGCAGAGCTGCTGCGGACGTGGCGAGTACATGGGAACCAAGGATGCATCGGCGATGCGCAATGCGCCCTCACGAATTCCCCTGTGTGCAGCACGTTCGCTTCCTCGCCCACTACGCGCGGCTTATGCCGGCCCTTGTAACTGCTCATCGCGCCGGGCGACATGCAACACCGAGCGCGCCGAAAGGGAAGCAGGGATCTCATGACAGCGCAGGCCATCAAGCTGCCCATACTGCGGATGCCCTACCCCGTGCGGCTGAATCCGTACCTGCCGGCCCTGCGCGAGGAGACCGAGACGTGGGCGCGGGACATGGGCATGCTGGACAGCGACGAAGCACCGTCGGCGCGCCGGGCGATCTGGACCTTGCCCCAGTTCCACGCCATGGCCGTTGACCAACTGACCGCCTGGGCTCTTCCTGACGCCTCACTCACCGACCTCCGGCTCAATCACCGGTTCAACCTCTGGGCTCTGGCCTGGGACGACTACTTCGCCTCCGCCTTCAAACGGCAGGGCGACCTCACAGGCGCAAAAGCCTTCACCACCCGCCTCCATGCCTTCCTGCCGGCGGAGCCGGGCGCTCGGTTGCCGGAGCCGACCAATGCCGTCGAAAGGGGCATGGCCGACCTCCAGCAACGGCTGTTCCCTCCGAGAATGGCGCACTGGCAGCAGGGGCTCAACCGTGCCCTGGCAAGGTACATCGACGCGGGAGTTCAGGAACTGGCCAACAGCCGCGCCGGCCGTGTCCCGGACCTCATAGAGTACGCCCAGTTCCGCCGTGAAAGCTTTGCCGCCTATACGGCCCCGTACTCCGTCGAACTCTCCACTGGCGCACGGATCCCTGAGCAGATCCGGCACAGCCGAGCCTTCCGCGCATTGCTCGACGCCTTCATGGACTACATGGGAATGGCGAACGACATTGCTTCCTATCAGCGGGAAATCCATGACGAACACGACGTCAACAACCTCGTCGTAGTCCTCCAAACATCCCTGGGCATCACCGTCCAGGAGGCGATGCATGCGGCCGCCGATCTGGTGACCGCCCGACTGCGCCACTTCGAGCACCTCACGCGGAGCGAACTGCCCCCGGTCGTCCAGCGAGCCGGGTTGAACCACGGCGAACGGATCGAACTGGAGGCGTGGCTCCGGGGAGCTTGCAGTTTCCTGTCCGGCCTCCATGCGTGGTACACCGGGGCGCCCCGCTACGCTCCCGCAGACGGTCCGTTCCAAGAGCAACGGACCTCCAAGGCCGCTGTGCCCGCCGACGAGCAATGCGTCTCCGCGTCATGAGGCCTCACGACGTCGACGCACACGTGATGCGCGTCGTACGACGAGCCCGACGTGGGCGCCGAGTGGTTCACCGTGGTCCACCTGTCGGCACTCGGTGCGCGGCAACTCCGACCGGGCGTTGTCCACCGGGCGCTGCACGCGGAGAAGGTCCGGCCCGGCCCAGACGCCGAACGCCTGGGCCGGAGACTGCGGACGACCTGCTCTTCCTGCACAGCCGTTCCGACTCAGGAGTCACGCCGGACGGCACGAGCACTCGGCTGGTGCCCGCCCAGCTGTGAGGAGGCTGCCGACCCGTGCCGTCCGGCAGTCTCCTCGGCTGTCGTGCTCGGCTCTGATGTGAGCTGCGAGTCCTACAGCCTCCGCAGAAACTGCCTCAGCCGCGCTCGCCACGAGGTGCCGGGTTCGGTTGGGCGCAACAACTCCGGTTCGGAGAGAGGCCATTGGGGCGCCCTCGGCATACCGGTACTCGGCGGGGGCGCGGCCGGCAGCGGTGGTGGCAGCACATCATGCGCTTCCGGACTGCGGGACGCGAACCTCACGGGCAGCGCCGTCAGATGCCGCGACCAGGTGGAGGAGCGCCAGGTGAGCTCGCCCTCGGGCACGGCCAGGCTGATGTCGGGAAGCCGGGTGAGCAGGATGTCGATGCCGGTGTCGGCGATGACACGGCCGATGTCCTGGCCGGGGCACTCATGGGCGCCGGCGCTGAAGGACAGGTGCGCGCGGTTGTGGTGCACGCGGGTCGAGGGGTCCGGGCGAACCGCTTGGTCGACGTTCCCGGCGGCCAAGCCCAACAGGAGCATGTCTCCCGCCTTGATCTCCTGTCCTCCGAGGGAGGTGTCACCGGTGGCCCAGCGGCCCGGGCACACCATCAGTGGTGGCTCGTCCCAGAGCACTTGCTCCACTGCTTCCGGCAAGGTCATCTGTCCGCCGGCCAACGACCCGCGGAACCGCGGGTCGGTGACCACCATGCGCAGCACGTTGGACATGAGGTTGGCGGTCGTCTCATAGCCCGCAAGCAGGATGAGACGCAGGTGGTGTTGCACCTCCTCGTCCGTGAGGCCGGCCGGGTGGGCCATCAGTACGGATGCGATGTCCTGCCCGGGCAGGGCGCGCTTCGCGACGACGAGCTGGTCGAGGGTCTCCAGCACGTAGGCGTTGCTCGCGAGCGACGTTTCGGTGCCCTTGAAGAGGTCCCGGGCGGCGTGCACGAGCTTGGGACCGTACTCGTCCGGCATTCCGAGCAGGTGGGTGAGAACGAGCATGGGCAGGTGCTCGGTGAACTGACCGACCAGCTCCGCGTTACCCATTTCGCAGAACTCATCGACCAGCTGGTGCGCGAAGCGGGTGATGCGGCGGCGGATTCCGCGTTGGTCGAACTGGTCGAGGCCGGCGGTGACCGCGCCGCGCAGGCGCTGGTGCTCTTCGCCGTCCGCACATACGCAGTCGGGTCGCCAGCCGATCATCGGCACCAGCGGCGAGGTGGTGGCGTCGATCTCGCCACTCTTCCAGCCGTGCCAGGTGCGGGGGTCGCGGGAGAACTGGGTGGAGCGGCTGGCCACATCACGGTTCTCGAGGTACCCCAGGACGAGCCACGCCCGTACGTCCCCGTCGAGCAGGACGGGGGCCACCGGGCCGTGGACGGCACGCAACTTTTCGTACAGGCCCATGGGGTCGGTCTCGGCAGCGGCGCCCCAGAGCCGGGTCACTGCGTCGAGTCCCGTGGCGGCGTGGGCCGGGCAACCCGGGGGCGGGACGAGCCCTGGTTCCGTGGTGGTGTGGTCAGCGGGTGGGACGGTCATACGGACTCCTGAGCGGCGGCGAGGGTGCACAGATAGCCCATCAGTGAGAGCAGCGCGTCGCGGCTGGACGACCGGTCGCGTGCGTCACAGGTGATGATGGGCACCGATTCGTTGAGCGCCAGAGCAGTGCGCAGGGCTGGTACCGGGTGCTGCGGCGCCTCGGGGAAGGTGTTGACGGCCACGACGAAGGGGACGCGGCGGTCTTCCAGACGGGTGATGATCTCGAAACAGACTTCGATCCTCCGGGTGTCGACGAGGACCACGGCACCGAGCGCGCCCTCGAAGATGCCGTTCCAGAGGAACCAGAAGCGCTCCTGTCCCGGCGTGCCGAAGAGATAGAGGATCAGCTCCTCGTTGATGCTGATGCGGCCGAAGTCCAGAGCAACGGTCGTGGTGCTCTTGCCTTCCGCGCCGGGATTGTGATCGATCCCGACGCCGGCCTGAGTCATGGTTTCTTCGGTGGTCAGGGGCGGGATCTCGCTCACCGCCCCGACCATGGTCGTCTTGCCCACCCCGAAGCCGCCGACAATCACGACCTTGACTCCCCTGGCGCCGTGCGGCAGCAGCACGTCCGAGCGGCGGGGGCCGGCGGCGGGTGCGTCAGAGCCTGCGTAGTCCATGGATCACCGCCTCCAGAAGGCCAAGTTCGGGGACCGCTGCGACAGGAACGGGAGCAGTGGCCTCAACTCGCCCGTGGTCCACGAGCTTGGAGAGCAGCACCGTGATGACGCTGAACGGCAGGCTGAGATACGCGGAAATCTCGGCCACCGACAGCGGGTATTGGCACATGGCGAGAATGGCTGCCTGCTCGGGCTGCATACCGGGTTCGGGTGCGGACCTCGATGCGACGAGGGTGACCAGGTTGAAGGCTTTGGCCGAGGAACCCGGGCCACCGGAGATGACATAAAGCGGCACGGGACTGCCTTCATCCCATGCGTCCTGGTTCTGTGACGTCACATCGCCTGCCCGATGTCATCACGAGGTGGGCTGGTCATGTGCTGACCGATCCGGAACACCAGCGTACGCATACGGTCGCCCAGCAACCCTGCGTCCACCTCCTCATCGGCCAGCACCGCGAGATAGGCCCCGGGTCCGGCCGCCATGAGGGAGAAGTATCCGCCGTCGACTTCGATCCCGACCATGTGGGTCGAGCCGTTTCCGTGCGGGAACTTCTGGGCGATGGCCTTCGCCAGGCTTTGGATGCCCGAGCAGGCAGCGGCGATCGCGTCAGCGGTGTCGGGCTCCGTGTTCGCTTGACCGATGCACAGACCGTCCGATGACAACGCGACCACGTGTCGCACGTACGGGACGCTGGCTGCAAGCTCCTTGAGCATCCAGTCCATGTTGGGCAGTGGCGGCACGGTTACTCACCCTCGTCTGATGGCTCGCTGGTTTGGATGGAAGGGCCCGTGACCGGCCTCTTTTCGCCGCTGAACGCCTCCCACATCAGGCCCGGCTGCCGGGGTGCGCCGGCCGTTCCCGGGGTGGCGGCCGAAGCGGCGGGGGGATGAGGGGTCGTGCGGACGACCGGTGTCGGGACGGGCGACTCGCGTCGCCGTTGCGGCAGTCCGTTGGCGGTCTGTTCGACCTCGACGGAATCTGCTGAGGCAACGCGCGTCATCGTCGGCTTCGGCACGGTCGGTGCGCCCGTGGGCCTCGGCGTGAACTGTCGGACGTTCGGGGCAGGCGGCTGAACTGTGGTGATCAGGCGCCGCGGAACGAGCACGACGGCCCGCACTCCTCCGTACGCGGAGGTGCGCAAGTCGACGTCGAGGCCGTTCTCGCGGGCCAGCCTGCTGACGACGGGCAGGCCGAGCTGCGTCGCCTCGCCCAGGTCGGCCAGATCGATGCCGGATGATGCCTGAGCCATGACGCGATCGATGCGCTGGCGGACCTCTTCGGTGAGCCCGACCCCGCGATCCTCGATCTCGATCGCGATACCAGAGGGCACCTCGTTCGCGGTCACCTCGACCGGGGCGTGCGGGGGCGAGAAGGTCGTGGCGTTGTCGAGCAACTCGGCGAGCAGGTGGATCAGCGGCTCGGCTCCCTGGCCGATCACAGCCACCTCTGTCACCGACTGCAGCTTTACGCGGGGATAGTCCACGATGCGTGACATGGCCCCTCGCACGACGTCGTAGAGCGGGATCGCTTTCGACCACTGGCGCCCGGGCCGGGCGTCACCGAGTACCGCGATGCTGGCCGCAAGGCGCCCGATCAGGGCATTGCGATGGTCGATGTCCTGCAGGCCATGGGAGACCACTACGTCCGTACCATGCAGGATCTGCATGTCGCGCAGGTCCTTGGCGAGTTGATGCACGATCGCCTGGACCCGCCGGGCGATCGCCACCAGCGCCCGCTGCGACGAGTCCCGGGTGCGTTCCTCGGCATCCACGGCTTCCAGGAGCGTCCGCAGAGCTGCCCGGAGCGCTTCGGCGAACTCGCTGTCGAGATGTTCCCCGAACGGGACGGACTGCAGGATCTCCGAAGTGGGCTCACCCTTCTGCAGGCGGGCGACAGCTGCGGGGAGGAGCTCTTCGGCGAGCCATACGGTGGTGGCCCGCTGATCGGACAAACGCGCGAACAGTGCGGTCTCGCGTTGCGCGTAGTACCGCTGCACCTCGGCATTCGCCCGCGCGTAGCGGGCCGCCTCTGCCGAACGCGCCCGGCGCGCCGTCTCAGCCGACGTGATGGCCGTCAGGCCGACCGCGACGAGGCCGCACCAGGCAACTGGCGTGCGTATCTGCGCGGAAACACAGATCAGCGCCACGACGCAGGCCCCAGCCAGGACACCAGTGGGGATTAGCCATGCCGAAGCCACTGCACGTGGCAGCGCTCTAGGGGTTGAACCTGCACGAACCATCGAAGGGTCCCTAAACAGTCTGGAATTGGTCGATTGGGCGTGATGCGGTGCGCCGACAAGAACGGTCGGGACTTGGCTCGGCCGCGCAAAGATGTTCCAATAGGTGCGCCCGACGGGCCGGTTCGAGATCGGATGGGTGGTCACGCCTCTCTGTGCCGGGCTCCGTCTGCGCGCAATGCGACGTTTGACTCGCGGTGAGTGCAGCGCAACACGCGGGGCGAGCATAGTCAGTTCGGGTACGCCAAGTGGCCCTGACTGGAACGGAAATCTCCGTTGATCAATCTGGACCCAAAGTTGATCGATCACCGCCATGACGCACGCTGCAAATGCATGGAATCGACCGTATCCAGCAGCTTGCTGTTCATGGCTTTCGGCTCTGGCCTCCGCCGCCTCTAGGCCCGTGCGTGCCATGGAGCGAGGACGCCTCTGCAGGCACGGCGTTGGCGTCGTCGTACGTCACCTGTCCGCGACGGGCCGGTCCGCAGCCTTGGCCGAGGGGTGTGACGGGCGGGCGGGAGCCCGTCGATGGCGCGTGGACGACTGCGGATCTAGGGGGGTGGGAGAAGTACGCCACGTTCCAGGAGGGCCATCGACCTACGTCGGGGCAAGTTCTCCCTCGCCTGGAAGGCGGACATGCGCGCCCAAGCTGCCACTTCGCTCATCGGCCCACCGGACAGGCGCGTGTTCGTCGCCACGAGCATGAAGCCGTCCACGGAGTCAGAGCCCACCACATACAACTACGGGCTGCCGGGAGCGAACTTCACCGAGCAGTACCAATGGCGCGACGCCGCCACCGGCAAACTGCTCGCCGCATCCCGGTACTGCTCGCCGAACGCCGAGGGAAGCCGGACACCCCCTGGATACGGCGTCTCATCTACGGCCTCAACGGTTCCCGCGAGTGGCGGGGGCTGGTGGCCGTGCCATTCTCACCGGCGTGGCTGCGGACGTTGCGGGTCACAGGCGGATGATGACCAGCGCCGTGTCGTCGGTGTTGCCGGTGGGTGGGAGGAGGTCTGCCAGGAGGGCGTCGGCCAGGGCCTCGGGGTCAGCTTGCCCATGGCGGGCGAGGGCGTCGCCGAGGCGGGCCAGGCCGGTGTCGATGTCCTCGGTGCGGCGTTCGATCAGGCCGTCGGTGTAGAGGACCAGGGTGGCGCCCTCGGTGAAGGCCGTACTGGCCTCCGGCCGCGGGACGTGTTCGGGGCGCGCGCCGAGAGGCGGGTCGGTGGCCTGGTCGAGAAAGGTCACGGTGTCGTCGGGGCTGAGCAGGGCGGGTGGAGGATGGCCCGCGCTGCTGTACGTGATGGTGTGGGTGTCCCAGTCGATGAAGGCCTTCACCACAGTGGTCGACTCGGCCCCGTCGACATGGCGGGCATACAGGCCGAGGGCCTCGAGTGCCTGGGCCGGGCCGTCGGCTACACGGGCCGCCGCGCTCAGTGCGCTGCGCAGTTGTCCCATGACGCAGGCCGCTGCCAGGCCGTGGCCGACGACGTCGCCGACGGCGACCGCGATGCGGTCGGCGGACAGGTCGACCAGGTCATACCAGTCGCCGCACACGTTCAGGGTGCCGACAGCGGGCCGGTAGCGAACGGCTGCCTGGTGGTGCCCGAGCGGCGTGGGGGCGGGCAGCATCGCCTCCTGCAGGGCCAGGGCGACCTCGCGATCGCGCGCCTGAGCCCGGCGCAGGCTTTCGTTGACATCCTGCAGTTCGCGGGCGCGGGTGTAGAGCTCGGCCTCCAGCACACGGGCCCGGCTGTCGCTGCCCGGCCCGCCGCGCGCTCGGATGAGTTCGGTGACCTCCTCGACCCGGTGCACGATCAGCACCACCTGACCGTCCCGGCCCAGCACGGGTGCGTTGACCGGGCTCCAGAAGTGTTCCACCCAACGGCCGGGCCGCTCGGGATCCTCGATGTCGTAGCGCAGCAGCGCCATGGTGTCGCGCTCACCGGTGACCACCACGCGCAGCATCGACGCCCGGGTTTCCCGCATGCCGGCCGCTGCCTGGTCGTTGGGGTTCTCGGGGAACACGTCGAAGATGTAGCGGCCCAACAGCTCCTCGCGGGTGCGCCCCGCCAGCCGCAGGAAGTCGTCGTTGGCGTCGGCGTACACGAGGTCCGGGGTGAGCAGCGCCACCATGCCGGGGAGGGCACGGAAGACCGCTGCGTAGTCGATTTCCGGTTTCCTCATGTTGCTGTCCGCCTCGGCGCTGAGCGTCATGGTGTGCAGTTCCACGATAGAAGGGAACGCGTCACCGGCTCGGGACCGCTCTGCACGAGCCCCGGCAGTCACCTGGGTAGCTCATCCATCTCCGCCAGGAGCTTCGTGTGCCTATCCACTCGTCGTCGATCGATTTGTCCAGCCGTGCCCTGTGGCACCTGACGGAGCAGCTCGCCCGAGATCGGCGTGCTGCTTGAGCAAGCACAAGCGGTACAGCCTGAACGTCCAGGTCCTCGCCGACCCGTTCGGTCGACCGCTCTATGCATTGCAGGCCCCCTGCGCGGAAATGGTCCGGTCGGCGTCTTTCCGTCCCGCAGAACGTTCCAGAACGGCCGTCGTCGCGGCAGCGAGTCAGAGGGCGCGGGAGAGCTGCCGAACCGCCCTGATGGTGCGTCGGAATAGTTGGCAATCTGTCAGCATGAGTCCTGAGAGACCTGGGGAAAGCTGACCGAACATGCGAATCGTTGTAGGCTCCGGAGACCGCCCTTGACCTGCGGAAAGCAGGCAGGGAGCAGACATATCGGGAGCTTCTTCATGTTTCGAACCATGTTCAAGTCCCACATCTGACATCTGGGTGTTTTCGCAGGTCAGAGGCATGATGTGAGGGTCTAGGTCAGCAAACACTCAGCATCGGTCCCGATCATGTCCCGCCGTTGCTGACCTCGGAGACAGCCGCTCGTGATCAATACAGCTAGGGCCTGTCTCCTTGAGGAGTTGATCCACTCCCGTGGCTCCGGGGATTCTCCCGATCAGGTGGTTTGCCGTCTTATGGAGCATCTTCAGGGCTTCTGCAGCGTTGCCCGGTTGTCCGGCCGATCTTTGGTCCGGCCCACTTGTTGCTGCGGGAGGCTGTCGACCGGAGTCGGTCGCGGTCGCGGCGATCACTAGGTGAAGGAGTCACCCATGGGAAACCTACGCAACGGCACATACCGCATCTTCGCGCTCGGCGAAGGCATCGCCCCCGAGGCGGCGATCCTCACAGCAACCGAGCAGGGTGTGACCCTTGCGGGTAAGGGGGCTGTGCCGGAACGAGAGCAAGAGTTTCGCGTAGAGCGCGCCGAGGGCGGCTACGCCATCCAGTTCCCAGCGCAGATCATCCCCAGTGCTTCCCTGAGTCACAAGGAGCCTCAGTCCGGCGACAGGCTGATCCTGGGGCCGTTGTCTGATTTCCCCACGCGCGTGTGGAACATCGAGCCACTGCCGTTGGGGCTGCTTCCGGAACCTTTCGTCATCCGTGTTCCCGATGCCGACCTGGCAGTGGGAATTGCGCCGATCAAGATCTTCCCGCCTCAGCTCGGGCTGCAGACGGTCGGCATCGGCAAGCCCCAGACCTGGGCGTTCGAGTTCCTCCGGGAGTAATAGCCGCGTGACGCCCGGGTGAGGACACCGTCCGCGTTCACACGGTGTTCAGTGAGCTCTTTCAGAGTGGCCATTGATCGGGTGACGGGCCAGCGTCCCGCAACCCACGAGGCTCCCGTGCCGTTGAGAGAGATGCTCGACGTCTCAACTCATCAGCACAGGAGCCTCGTTGGTTCCCCGTCCTGCCGCACTCGACCTGCCTCATGCTCTGGTCGAGTGGGTATCGATGCTCATCGTCACCCGTGAGGGTGACCGACGCTGCAAGCTCCCGCCCCACCAGCGCGCCCTCGTCGGCCTGGTCTACCTGCGCAGGCACGAGACGCTCGCGCAGATCGCCGCCGGTTTCGGCATATCCGTCGGGACCGCCCACGCCTACGTCACGGCCGTCGTCAACCACCTGTCCCGCCGGGCACCCGGTCTGTTGCGGGTCCTGCGCGAGACGGATCCTGATCACGTCCTGCTCGACGGGACGCTCGCCGAGTGCGACCGGGTCGGCGACAGCCGGGCCGACTTCTCCCAGAAGCACCGCCGTCACGGCGTGAACGTGCAGGTCGTGGCCGATCCCACCGGCAACCTGCTGTGGATCTCACCCGCGCTGCCCGGCCGCACCCATGATCTGACCGCGGCCCGCACCCACCGCATCATCCGGATCTGCGAACGCCAGGGCGTTCCCGTGCTCGCCGACCGCGCCTACATCGGGGCCGGCCCCTGGGTGACCACGCCCATCAGGCGGCTTCCCGGCCAGGACCTCACCACAACCCAGCAGACGATCAACCGAGCCCTGTCAGCGGCACGAGCACCGGTCGAACGAAGCATCGCGCGACTCAAGTCCTGGCAGATCCTGCGCCGGGCCCGCTGCAGCCCCAACCGGATGACCGTCATCGCCGCAGCCGTCCTCACCCTGGAACGTCAACGCTGATGCATCTCATTGCCGTTCCAGGGTGAGGACGGATTGGCAATGGCCGTCATCCAGTTGGGAGCCGTCTCACGACCAGACAAGTCGCCCTTCGGCAACGGAACAGACCGGATAGTCCCCCGCGCCGATCCTCGTCAGCATCTCCGCCACGGAGTCGAAGTAGTGAGCCAGTGACGCGTACTCGCCGGTGACCGTGGGCGCACCCACGAACCATCTGCCGATACGTCCGTCCCTCGCGTCGATGAACTGTCCCATCCAGCCGTCCCGGTCCGACTGGAACGGGATCCACTCCTCGCGCCATTCGCTCCCACCGGACAAGGGGTGATTCGCGTAGAGCCTCTCCATCGCCCGGATGCCCAGAAAGAAGCTTCCCTCGTCGGGGAACCCGTCGAAGCCGCAGCACATCACGTCGTCGTCGACGTCTTCCTCCGGCAGATCCAGATTGTTCTGCAACAGCCACGTCCGCAGGTGCCCATGAAGGGAGATCCCCATCCGTTCCTCGGCTGCCGCGAGCATCTGCTCCGTAGCGGGCCCCGGCAGATCCGCGTGATCGGCCGGCGCGTGCTCTCGAAGAAGGCTCATCACACGCGACCAACTCTCAGCCACACTCATCGCCCTATGCCCTCTGTCCTCTCTACAGGGATGTCTCCGTCCGACTACGCCACTGCGGAGGTTGGGAAGTACCGGCCGGAGAACCTTGCAGGGATGGTACTTCGAGCATGCGTTCCATCCCTCCCCACAATCACCTTCCGCCCCGAAGCGCAGGACCGGCCCCTCAGCGAAGTGACCGCCCGCGACTTTTCACAGACAACCCACCGTGCCCGGCGGGCCCAGCCGAGGAGCTTCCAGGCTCAAGCGAGGGCCGCGGCGTCACCCTGGAGTGGCGAAGCTGAAAACGCTCAGTGTCGTGGAGCACGTCGGTACTGGCTCTTGGCCTGCGGACGCGTGTTGGGTGGTCGATCGCTGACGGCCGTTTGTCGCCGGGCCCAGATGAGGATCGCGGCGAGGTGGAGTGCGGCCTGGTAGGCGATGGCGAGCTTGTCCGTTCGCATGGCCAGGCCGCGCCACTGCTTGAGCCGGTTGATGCATCGCTCGACTGCGTTGCGCTGCTTGTACGCCTCCGCGTCGAAGGACGGCGGTCGGCCGCCGGCACTGCCTCGCCGCAGACGGTGGCCGATCTGGTCGGACGGCTGGGGGATGACAGCGCGGATACCGCGTTGGCGGAGGTGACTGCGGATCGCGCGGGACGAGTACGCGCGGTCCGCGAGGACGGCATCAGGCCGGGTCCTGGGTCTTCCCGGTCCGCTTCGCGGAACACGGATGGCGGCCATGACGGTCTTGAAAGCCGGGGCGTCGCCTGCCTGGCCTGCGGTGACGCGGAGGGCCAGGGGCCGTGCACGACTGTCGCTGGCGAGGTGGACCTTTGTGCTCAGGCCGCCGCGGGAGCGTCCGAGCGCGTGGTCGTCGGGTTCGGCCGGGCCTCGAGCCCCCTTGGTTCTGGCTCCGGCGGAATGCTGCTGAGCCCTGCACACGGTGGAATCCACCGACACAGTCCAGCCGATGTCGTCTGCCCTCTCAGCTGCCGCCAGCACCGCGCCAAGGATGCGTTCCCAGGTTCCGTCCACGGCCCACCTGATCAGCCGTTTATGGGCGGTCTGGAACGAGCCGAGCTCGTCGGGCAGGTCTCGCCAGGGTGAGCCGTTCGGTACTTCCACGCGATGGCTTCCAAGGTGCGGCGATGATCGGCCCATCGCCGACCGTGGACCGGATCGGCCGGCATCAGCGGCTCGATCCGGTCCCAGATCGCATCAGTGATCACTAACCGGACGGACACATCCGATCAACTGACCAACCATTCAAGGAGACACGCTCTAGCTCCTACAGACTCCGGACAGGGCCCTTCGCCACGCGCTGCCGGGCCGGGATCTCCGTGACCCGGGTCGGGCAGTACGCGGCCTCCCTTGTTCAGTACTTTTTCACGCCCACGTGGTCCACGATGAAGCGGCGGCCCTTGGGGTCAAGGGCGAAGTGGATACGACCGCAATCGCTGTGGGCAACGCCGTCGCGGACCTTCACATGCGGCAGGGTATCCCGCCGTTCTCCGTCGAATTCCACCCAGCGAAGACCGACATCGTTCTTGATGGTCTGGTCACTGGTGGCAACCCTCAACCCGTGCTGGGTGGAGAACCACTCGTCAAGGTGGGGCATGGAGCCCTGCGGTTGCTCGTACAGGTCAGCCGCCGCTTTTGCGAGCAGGACCAGTTTCTCAGTCATCTCCTCAGGGAAGCGGTAGCGGCTCGCCTTCCAGCTGCGCTCAGCTCCGGGGGTGAAGACGATGCGCCCTTCAGATGCTGTTTCAAGGGCACGGTACGTTGCATCCGAGTCCCCCGTCTGAAGGTCTGGAATGGCACCCCAGGGATCACCCGGTGCCGAGTTCTGGGATGCCCGCTCCTGTTGGTAGAGCTGGCGCCACCGGGTCGCTTCCTCTTGATGCTTCGCGGCTTCAGCGGCCTTGCCCGAGAACTCTGCTGCCCGTGCCGCCTCCGAGATCGCCAGCTGTTCCCAGGTGGTGACGTCATCCTCAAGGGCGCGGATGCGCTGCTCGAGTGCCTTCCGCTCGGCAGCTGCATCACCCACTCGGCGGGCTTCCTCCACCTCAGAGGCTGCGCGCGTGGCGGCTGCGCGCTGCGCGGCATGGAGCGCCGACTCCCACCCCTTGTCAGATCCGCGTGCCAGGACGGACAGTTCTGCCAGGGTGCGCATCCAATGGCCAACCATCCCATCAGTGGTGACCTCGGCACGGGAGTAGCTGGGGTGTGAGAGGCTCAGGTCAGGCCATACGAGCAGGGCTCCGCCGTCGGGGACGCGTAGGGCAGGCTGGGCTTGCAGGAGCGCCTGGCTGGTCGCGTAGTTGAGAGTCACCACCTGTGCAAGACCCATGAGTTGTGACGAGGCCCGTCGAGCGACCTGCCAGGCATCGTCGTCACGGGGATGCATCACAAGCGTCGGCAGACGGGTCGGAGAGGCCAAGGACTCGGCGAGGACCGGGACCAGCTCGATTTGGCGGATGGGCTCGAACCGGCCGGTCACCCGCTGGCTCAGCGTGCGCAGATTGAGAGCATCGTCCCCGCAGGCGATACCCAGCACGTTCGGCCGGAACAGGGGCGGGTCCTGTATGGGGGACAGCCAACCGCTCGGAATTTCCTGGCCCATCACGACTCGGAACAGCACACGGTCTGCCAGGTCGGCCAAAGTGACCTGGGTGACGAACCGCGCACCGCTGTCGACGGGGTGGGAAAGGTGGACGCGCAGCGCGTGGGTGTCGTCGCCCTCCTCGACCCTCCATGACGCCTGCCTCAGCTCACGGCCGGGCGGCTTGGCCGGCAGGAGCGTGTCGCCGGACCGGGTGAGATCGGCCTCGGAGGGGCCGCTTCCGGAAGGGGCGCCCAGCCAGGTTGCAAGATGCCGCCGCAGCCGCGGCACGACATCGGTATCGGCATCCGAGGCTGGTGACACGTCAAACTCAACCACGTACAGAGGCTGCATCCGCTCTCCTGCGCAATCGTGGGGCGTCATGGGCAAGTTGGCGCAACGATAGTGCGAAAGTATGGGCCGAATTGGTTCTTGTGCCTGTGAGACCGTCTTCTCGCTCTCCGGGTCAGGCCGTCGCCGAAGCCCGAGCCGGAACGGAGCCTTACCTCCCGGCTGCCGTAGCGGGTTCGATCGGCTTCAGGACGGCGGCCCACAGTGTTTTCTCCAGTGAGGTTCTGCGGTGGCGTACCGCTGTGTCATGGTGCCCCCGGCGGCAGCTTCGTCTCCTTCGTTCAGGCGAAGCGATCGCGATTTCGGCAGCAGTTCGATCTCAAGGTTCCTAGCATCGGCACTGTTTCGCTGGGCGAGAGGACTCGAACGTGGCCGACCCTGCCGCAGGTGTGCGCCCACCAGCTGTAGCGCGCCGGCTTCCCGGCCGGGCAAGGCGGCGCACGGACGTCCTGCGCGAGTACGAGGAGTTCAATTCGGATCGCCGCAGGGCGATTCCTCCGGTGCTGTGGCCGTTCTTCGCACCGGACCCGGACCGGTACTACCGATGGCGGGTTCAGCTGGATTGCGCTTGCGTCAAGGAGTTGCTGACACCGGGTGACCGCATCCCGCCGAGCGAGAGGCAGTGGCGTGGCCTCGGGGATGGTGAAGCATTGCCGCCGGGACAGGTGTACTGCCGGCACGATGATTCCGCTGATGCCCCCTACCGCGACATCGTTGAGTGGGGAGACCGACGGGAGGTGAGCTTTGCCGCGGACCCGGTGGAGCCACCCGAATGGGCCGATGCCGATGTGTGGGCCGTGATCCGCCATGATGAAGCGCACACGTCGGCCTTCTGGAAGGTGACGCTGGCCTGCGGACACGTCGAAGAGGTCGTAGCGCCAGCCCTCGACTGGAAACCCGATGATGGGCCGCGCTTGGCCGAAGCCACGAGGGTGAAGCAGATGACCGAGGAATTTGAGCAGGTCTGGGATTCAGACCCGATGCTTCAATCCGGACACCAACGTGAGCACACCCGCCGGATGCTGGCGGCAGGCTGGCCGCGTCCGAGGCCGGAACGGTCTTGCCATACGTGTCCCGACGCTCGCGCGATTGTCGCCTATCAGCGCGTGGGCTGGCTCATTCCGCGGAATGAGGCGCTGAAGCCCGAAATCCCGCCGCCTGCTCGCGCTGTCTTGGAGCGCCGACTGCGCCGGGCCGAGGCCGAGGCTGAGCGGCTACGAGTGCAGCTGGCCGGGCACGAGGAGCGACGGGACGCCCGATAGCCGGGCCTCGTAAGCGGCCAGCACTCTTCCGGATCGGAGCCCTTCCGTTCCCACTCACACGGGCGGCGTTGGATGGTGTCGCGCCCGAGGGCACCCGGGCGCGACACCGTCACACCTGCCCGGGCAGGGTCAGGTCAGTACGCGCATCGCGAGTACGGAGCCGTCTTGATGGATGGAGACGGGGCCGTCCCACTTCGAGTCCCATCCGAGAAGGGGCCATGACTTCCGTTGGGCGTGGACCGCGGTGCGGTACCGCTCCAACTGGCCGTTCTCGAGATGGTGGAAGAGGTCCTTCGCGACTCCGGAGAACGCCTCGACCCGGGTCCTGTTGAGACGGAAGACGTGATCGGTGCCGACGAAGTCGATGCCATGGAGCTGGACGTACGCGTCTTGGACGCTGTCGGTGGCGGCATGGATTAGGCCCGTGAAGTGTCGCTGGCCTTGCCTCTTGGTGAGGTACTGCGCGGTGGCTGTGCCGTCTCCGGCGAAGGCCGTCAGGCCGGCGGCGGTGGTTCGGGCGAGGACGCGCCGAAACCACGGATAGTGCTCGGGCTGGACGTGGAACCCTGGCTCGGGCGCTGGCGGTTCGCCGCCCTCGTGAGGCCGCTGGATTCCCGGGTAGATGTTCTCGTCGTCGACTGGTTGATCGAGGTGGTTGTCGGGGGTGTCCAGCGCGCTGTTCAGCCGGCCGCCGGTTCCCCGTGCCTGCAAGGCGTGCACCGTGAGGGGGCCCTCGGTCGGAAGCTCCGTGCTGAACACCAGGACCGGCGTCTGGTTCCATGCGCCGATGTGGACTGCCTCGACGTGGGCGGAGGCGGACGCCAGCTGGGTGTGCGACGTGGCGGCGTTGCTGTGGTTGCCTTTGCAGGCGATCGGGATGGCCGACGACGGCTCGCCGGGCTTCCAGACCTCGGCGAAGAACTGCGGCCGGTAGCGGTAGCCGGATCGCGGCCCGGCGTCACGGCTGGTGAGAGCCCAGCCGGCCCGCAGCGCGGTGTCCGCGGGGACGATCGAGATCGAGTGATCCGGATACCGGCGGCCCAAGAGCTGTCGAGCGAGAGTCAGGGCGAAGCCGGTGCCGAGTTCCCCGGACTGGATCGCCTTGTAGTAGTCCGCGGTCTCCCGGCCCTCTGCCGAGAGCGTCATAAAGGACTCGGCGCTGCCGGTCAGAGCCTGGCTGTACTTCAGGCATCCCCAGTGCTCCGCGAGCCCGCGGCTGGCTCCTCGCCGCGACAGGGCGATCGCTTGGCCGAGGGTGTGCAAGACGTCCCAGGGCGTGAGCTGGACGGTCCGGTCCAGCTCCTTCGTCGGTATGGGGCGCAGGCCCGACTTGCGCCGGAGCTCTTCGAGCTCCTTCTCCTCGCGGGCCTTGTCATCCTCGGCGGCTGCCGCATCGACCTTGCCGACCAGCCCGGTGCTGGAATGAGCGGAGATGTTTGACGGCTGGACGAGCTCCTTCAGTACGTCAGCGGCTGGCTTCAACCTGTTCCC
The DNA here is from genome assembly GCF_044769045.1 of Streptomyces sp. NPDC090741. Lineage (NCBI taxonomy): Bacteria > Bacillati > Actinomycetota > Actinomycetes > Kitasatosporales > Streptomycetaceae > Streptomyces > Streptomyces sp. NPDC090741. The sequence continues at coordinate 437,917 of NZ_JBIVXF010000003.1, forward strand.
CTTACGGCTCGCTCGGGTGTAACAGACCAACATCGCAAGCTATGCACCGGGAGAGGGGCGCGCACAGGGCGTACGTGGGCACGCCGCTGCCTCGGGGACCTGGTGCTGGGAGAGTGAGCCATGGCCAACAGGCGCTCTTACGCCTGCGGAGTTCCTCACCCACACTGGCGGCCGACACCAGGGGGAGGAAACGGGTGGCAGCTCGTAAGCCGAAGCGCCGGTCGTCCCGGCGTAAGCGCAGGGACGACCGGCTCGCTGTGGGAGCCGTCAGCGGTATCGCTGTCCTCGGCGTACTCACGTCGTCATGGGTTGTGATCTGGCCCTACCTCGTCGGGACCCTGGTCATAGGGGCAGTGACCGCAGGAGGCTGGTGGCTGTGGAAGACGGACCGGCTCATCCGCAGCGGTGATCGGACGTGGCGCCACGAGGACGCGGTCAACACTGGCCACCGGACGCTCACCCAAGTCGACGCGATGGACGGACCGGACTTCGAGGAGTTTGTGGCCGGTCTGTGCCGACGGGACGGATGCACCGACGTGCGCCGGGTCGGTCGCTCGCACGACGACGGAGCGGACGTCCGCGGACGGCTTCCCGACGGCCGGACCATGGTGATCCAGTGCAAGCGCTACAACCCGAAGCGGAAGATCTCCAACAGCGAGGTCCGCAACCTCCTTGGCTCCCAAGTGCACTTCGGCGCCGACGTCGCGATCTTCGTGACCACCACCTACTTCAGCGGCCCTGCCGAGCGCTGCGCTGTGCAGAACGGCGTCCTGGCCGTTCACCGCGACCACCTCGGCCTGTGGAACAACGGCGCCGCATTGCCCCTCCCTCGCCTGTGTCAATGGATCCGGCCAGGGAGGCCGCGAACATCGCGTCCGCCGGAAGGAGACGTACGGATAGCCGGAGCCCGGATTCTGCCGTTGACGGCCTCCAGGAGTCGTTGGACTGGCTCAATGGACCCATGGAGATTGGGGAGCACTGGGCCTATCGAGCAAGGCCGAAGGAACTGGGTGGTGCACTGCGACGGGTGGAGATTGTCCGAGTAGGTGGCGCCGGCAGATCCGCGAGCGTCCACGTGCGCTTCCTGGATGGCGATGCGGCTGGCCTCCAGGAATGGGTAAGTCCCGGCTGTCTGCTCGACCTTTGGGCTGACGTCGACTCCTTCCGGGCGGACGACGCGGCGGAGCTGGCTCTGACCGAGGCATCGAGGGCAGTGCGGGGGAGCGCCGAATTCGAGGCGGCCCGGATGATCTTGGGCTTCGTCCGGCCCAAGGGGCGGCTACGTCTGCGTAAGGCCGTGGCCGACGCAGGCGTCCTGGAGCTGGGGCACGTCGATGAGACCGCGCCACTCGTCGGCATGGACGCTGCCCGACTGCGCGACGACCCCATGCTCCACGAGGACCGCAAAGGCTGCTCCCTGGCGGGCTGGCCGATCACCGAGCGGATCGCACGCCAGGTCGCCCAGCGGCTGGCCGAGGAGATCCTGCCGGAGGTCGACCGGCGGCAGCGAGCCATGGAAGAGGAGCGCGACCGATCTTCCTGGTACGGCTACCAGCGTCGGGACGACCGAAGGCTGGACGCGGACAAGGAAGCCCTGCGCACGGTGCGGGAGTGGTGCGGACAGGAGAAGGCAGAGCGCCATGACGAGCTGGTGGCCCTGAGGGCGGAGGTGCTGCGACTCGGGGAACTGGTCGAGCGGGCCGTAAAGGCGCTCCGCGATCGGGGCCACGGTGTCATCGCCTCCACCATTGAGCGCGACCTGGGCGTCCATATCTCCACCCTTGGTCCGGACGTTCGTCGCTGAACGCCCGCGAGCGCTCCGGCTCCGGCCGTACCTCGGGCTGGGCCGGAGCGGGCTTCGACGGCGGCTTCTCCTTCTCGGGACGATGCGGGTGCCAGCCGGCGAGGAACGGACGAAGCTGGTCACCCGTCGGCTCCGCGTGGAAGTTCCGCCCGCGGAGCCCCTTGCGGCTCAAGATGGGATCGATACGGGCTGCCTCTGATCGTCCCCAGGCCGACCATTCCCGAAGGCTCTCTGCCTCGACGGCGTCATCGGCCTGGGCAGCGGCTTCGTCCAAGGCGTCGCAGAAGGCCCGGATTTCGCCGGCGGCTCGCCATCGGTCCAGGGCCGTCCCGAACTGCTCGGCCCGCGCCGCGTCCACCGCTTTGATCGAAGCCACGCTGAGCGCGGCCTCCCACTTCTCCTGTGTCCGCTGCCGCTTCTCCGCTTCCACCCGTTGACGTTCGGCTTCCTGCCTCGCCCGCTCCTCCTGCAGCCGATGCTGTTCCGCTTCGCGCTCTTCCCTCAGGCGGCGCTGTTCCGCCTCGTACTCGAGCCTGGCTCGCTCCTGCTCCCGCGCACGTGCCTTCAGCACCTTGAAGACCTCGTCGATCTGGTCTTCCAGCCGCTTCTTGCCGGTGTCGGCCCACTCCGTTTTGATGCCGAGGCGCAACTCGAGCTCCCCGGAGGGCTCGACCCGGTGCGCCGGCGTCACCCGCTGCCAGTCATAGGTACGCCGGCCCGGCTGCTTGGGCACGTACCGGACCTGCTGCTGCCGCTCACGGAAGTTGATCTCGTAGGTGACGCCATGGACGGTGAGCAGCGGCCGCGGCTGCTTGCGCTTCTTGGAGATCTTGATCTCGCCATGGAGAGCGAAGGCGCGCTCGGCGAACAGCCGGAGCAGGGACAGAACCCGGGGGAGTACCTCCTCCGAGACCTCGAAGGCGCTGTGGTCCTTCTCGACTGCGGTGATCACATCGTCGATGTCGGTCAGAGTCCTGCTGCGCGCGAGCCTGATCCGGTTCCACTCCGTGTCGTCCTCGCCACTCACCCGCAGCAGCCCGAAGCAGATGTCTCCCTTGGCCCGCCCGGTGTACTTCAGGTGGTACCCGGCAGGAGGGCGCTGCCTCGCCGCATCGAAGGCCCGCCGGTACCGGGCGCGCTCCGCCTCCCCAGGATCCGGGATGCGTAGGAAGCGCCCAGCCTCCTGCACTTCCGCGATCAAGGCCGCCCCGATGCCCGCGGAGGAGGGCTGCGGAGCCTTGGGTGCATATTGCGCACGAGGCTCCCGCTTGACTGGGGTCTCGGGCTCGGGAGGCTCAGACTCCGGGGGTGCCGTGGCGGCCGCCGTCGTACGGGACCTCCGTGGCGCGGGTTCAGGCCGGTCCGGATGATGACCGTGCTGGAGGTAGAAGCGACCCGCCTCGGCGATCTCCGCCTCCCACTTCCCGCCTTCCTTCGGCATGGTGATTAGGCCCCGCTCCTGCAGGACCCGTGTGGTGCGGGCGAGGTCCGGGGAGTCAGAGGTGACGGCTTCAGTGCCCTCCCCGATACGTGTGAGGAGGGCAAGCTGGCGATCGTTGAGCGGCGTCCAACGGTGCATGTGATCGTCGTACCGTCCGCGTTCTGGTGGGCACAAGCTGTGCGGTGGGCTTTCCGCGGCGGGTTCCCGGCTGGCCTCCCCGGCAGTTCGGGCTCAGTTGCCGACGAGGGCCTTCAAGGCGTCCACGGACAGGCGCACAGTCGGATCCGCTGCCCCAGCCTCGAAGCGGATGCCCTCGGTCGCCAGGACTTCGGCGGGTGTCTCTGTGCGGGTGGGGTCGGTCCAACGGAAGCCGGGGCTGACACGGCCCGCCGTATTGAGGACCCGCCAGGCGTTGGGGCACTGGCGGCAGGTGGCCAGGTGCGTGCCGACCGGGACGGCATGGCTGCCGATCACGGTTGCCACGTCCCCGTAAGTCGTCCACCGACCCGCGGGGACGGCCGTCAGGAGTGTGTGCAGGCTCGTCCAGTCCTTGCCGGTGCTGCTGAGCTGCTTGGCCAGGGCGGCGAGGCTGGTGCCGGCCAGGGTTCCCCACTCCTCGGGGTCGACGGTGTCCGGGACGTGGGTGGTGTCGACGTCCCACCAGGTGGTGCCTTGGATGCCGTCGGCCTTACGGCCGGTCACGCTGGTGAAGATGTGGTTGGCCAGTCCGGTTGGGGTGTACGGCTTGCCGTCAGCCCTCCACATCAGCGGCTTGGCGGTGTTGTTGTTCCACGTGACGCTTGCTCGGCTGTCGTCCTCACCTACCCAGACGAGGATTTCTTCGCGGATGCCTTCGGTCACGCCGTGCCTCGGCGTCAGCGTGAGCAGGGTGTCGTCCGGGAGCAGTCCGGCGCCGACGATGACATGCACGGCGTTCCGGGCCCGCGAGCGTTCCTCCAGCTTCTGGGCCGCGGCCTTGGCCTCGATCCGGGCCGGGGCGAGAGTGAACTCCTCCACCTCCGGCGTGGGGTAGACCTTGGTGAAGCTGGCGACGAGCTGGTCCTTCACCCTCCACAGCCCCACCTGGATGAGGTCGATGTCGAGGTTCATCTCCGACAGCCAGACCACGGTGTGCGTGACCTGCTTGGGGAAGTCGGCGGCAATTATCACCTGTCTGGGACGCTGCAGGAGTTCCGGGCTCCAGTCCCCGTCCACGTGGTCCAGGAGGCGTTGCCGACACTCGGAGAGTTCGAGGACCTCGCCCCTGCCCTTCCGGAAGTCGCGGTGTGCCTGTGCCAGCGTGTCGAGGTCGAACCTGGACACCAGGGCGGCGTAGGTGATCGCCTGGAGGTGGACGTCCCGGTCGGCCGTTCCGCGCTTCAGCTCGACGACCACGAGCCGTCCGGTGGCGTCCAGTCCCAGGACGTCCAGCCGGTCCCGCGCCGGCACCCCGTCCGTGTCGGCCCACCGGTCGAACTCGGAGGTGATCACTAGCACCGACTCGCCGAGGACCTGAGGGTTGGCGATCACCCACTCTTGGAGGTGCTGTCGTTCGAGGAGCCCCTTCGCTGCGAGCGCGGTCGGTGCGATGGGTGCGGCCAAGGCCCCTTCGACGGTGAAGAGATGATCCACGCTATCCCCCTGCCCCAGTCCGTCAGCCGCGCGCTGCCACGCTGGCCGTCCTGAGCCTATGTGCAGGTCTCGCTCCGGGGCAGTTCCTTGCGGTAGATCACGGAGGGGTCGGGGAGCCGGGTTCCCAGGTCGGCTCCCAGATAGCTCCCAAGACAGGTGCAAAGACCAGGTCAGGGCCCTGACCTGGTCTTACGAAGTCGGGGTGATGGGTTCCGGGACTTCGATGCCATCCGCCCCTGCCCGAAGCAGTTTGCCGAAACCGGGCGTGCACCTGCACATCTGGAGCGAGAATGGCCGCCTAGTGGATCAACGAGGCACAGGGGGCGGAGTTCGGCATGACGAGCCAGGCGGAAGTAGTCGGCCTGCGGATCGCTAGGGCGCTGTCGTACGTATGTGGGCATCGGGATGAACTTGCTGCGCTGCTCGACGAGGACGCCGCCGCCTTGCATGCTCTCGAAGCCGCAATTGGTAGTCCGGCCGCTTCGCTCACCGCTCTTCTAGACGCCTTGCACGCAGCGGTTCGACGCGCAGGCGATCCATCGGGGGTGCATGGGGGCGCGGGCCGCAGCGTAATGCCGGCCGGTGTTGCTGATCTGGATGTCGTGTATCGATGCCCCTTGCAGCTGTGCGTTGGTCGCTCCGGTCACGAAGTGGACGACGACGTGCCACGTTGCCGGTTCGCCCCCGCCGAGACGGCGCTGATCCGGGAGAGGCTCCCGTAGTGGGAGGGCTGTTCAGCGAACTCAGCAAGAAGCTGGCCGAGCGGTGGCTGACCCTCCTCGTACTGCCAGGCGCGCTCTACATGGCAGTCGCTGCAGTCGGAACCACCCTCGGGCAGAGTGCTGCGCTGGACGTGGGGCGGCTCCCTCACGCGATCTCGGATGCTGCTCAGGCTCCTCAGGTGACCACGGTAGGCGGCCAGGTCGTACTGCTCGCTGCCGTCCTTGCTGGTGCGGCTGCTGTTGGGCTGGCCGCCCAGTCCCTCGGCTCCGTTGTCGAGCGTGTCGCTCTGGCCGCCAGCTGGGGCGCATGGCCCTGGCTGTTCGGCGAGTTGGCTGAGCGTCACGTGGCACGTAGAAAGCGTCGCTGGGACGCGGCACAGGCGGAGTACCAGGCCCTGCGGCTCCGGGAACGCGCTCCGCGTCCGGCCGACCGGCCGAGACCTCTGGAGCGTCACCGTGCGGCCCACAGGTGCAAACGTATCTCCGTGGAGCGGCCTGAACGGCCGACCTGGAGCGGTGACCGGATCCACGCCACCGCAGTCCGGCTGGACCGAGAGGCACATGTCAATCTCCTCATCCTCTGGCCACACCTCTGGCTCGTGCTGCCGGAAGAGATACGCGGCGAGATCGGCAGGGCCCGGGCCGCATTGACGCGAGCTGCCGTCCTCGGTGGATGGGCCCTGCTCTATTTGCCTCTGACCTGGTGGTGGTGGCCCGCGGTACCGCTCGCCGCCACGCTGGTGGTCATTTCAGCACGCCGCCTCCGTACTGCGTCGGATACCTACGCCACACTGCTGGAGGCATCCGTGCGCCTTCACCTGTCGGACTTGGCTGACAAGCTGCGCATCGAGGATCAGCCGGTGGGCCCTCTCCTCGGTGGCGCGGTGATGCGACGACTGGGCAGCTCGGCTCCTGTGTCGGAACCGGCTTCGTGAGCACGGTTGAATTCAGAGGCTCGACTCGGCGGACCTCAAGGATGCAGCAATCAGATTTACCGGAGAACGGCAAGTGACAGGACGGTTCGTGCAGAGTCGTGAGCAGGACTTCGCAAGAGAAGACGAACTGGAGAAGCGGATTGCCGTAGTGGGGTTACGGCTGGACCGGCTTGCCCGCGAACAGAACCTCGGCGTAGTGCTGGAGCCGGAAGCACTGGTCGAGGCCCGCCGACTTGCCGCGATACTCCGAAACGACGAGTCCGACCTGGAAGGCCATTACGCCCTCGGCTGGTTGTACACCTTCAGGTATCAGGCACTTCCCGAACGGGCTGGACAACGGGACAGAGAGGAGGCCATCGCGAGGTTCACGCCCTGCTTCGTGTTTGGCGCCGGCGAGGAAGATCTGCCAGATGAACTGGTTCCAGACGTGGCCCGGCACGCGCTTGGCTTCGCCTGGCGGATCCAGCAAGGACTGAACGCTTCGCCGAGCCCAGCGTTGCGCACAAGAGTGACCGATCTTCTGCGGCGCATCGGGGCCGCCATCCCCCGTGAACACGGACACGCGGAAACGCTGTCCAATCTTGCCGTCATCATGAAATCCCAATTCGACATGGGTGGCGAACCAAGGGATTTGGACGCGGCGATCGACGCTGCCCGAGGTGCGGTGGAAAGCGCGGCAACAGGGCACGCGAGCCAGCCGGTCATGCTGTTCAACCTGTCAGGTGTACTTATGGAGCGCTTCACCCAAACAGGTACGGCGGCAGACCTGGACGAGGCGATCGAGATCGGCCGACTGGCAGTCCAAGCTGCTGTGGACTCCCCTGCCGACCGGGCTGGTGGGCTCAACAACCTGGGCACCGCGCTGCAGACCCGATTCACTGAGAGCGGCAGATTGTCGGACTCGGACGCGGCTATCGAAGCCTTCCAGGAAGCGTCAGAACTCTGTGACGAGAGCCACGACAAGGCAGGAGTCCTTCACAATCTGGGGAGCGCTTGGCAGGCCCGATATGAAAGAACCGGCGTTCCGGCGGATCTGGAGAACGCGATCGAGCGCTGCCAGGCCGCAGTCGAGGCTGCCTCCGAGGAACATCCTGGGCGCTCCATATTCATGTCCGGGTTCGGCAGTGCCACGCTGACCCGATTCGAGCTCACCGGGGAAACAGCCTATCTGGACCATTCCATCAACGCGTTCCGGGAAGCTCTGGAGATGCTCCCACTGGGGCACAGGGCTCGGGGACTTCGCCTCTCCGGCCTGGGACAAGCTCTCCTGGCGCGCTACCGCCTTGGCGGAGACAGATCTGACCTCGATACGGCGATCCAGATGAACCGCGCTGCCTCCCTAGAAATCAACCCGCACCAGACCGAGTTCAACGCGGTCCTCAACAACCTGGCTGTCTCTCTCTGGCAGCGTTTCGAATGCACTGGTCAGATGGACGACCTGGACGAGGCCATCAGTGCCAGTCGCGCTTCCGCACACAGCACCGCGAACGGTCACGTCGACCAGCCGGGCCGTCTGTCCAATGTTGGTCTGATGCTGTGGACTCGGTTCAAGCACACCGGGGCGCTGCCGGACCTGGACGCCGCGATCGAGTACGCGCATGGAGCTGTGAAGGCGGCGCCCCGTGAACACTCCGCCTCGGCGGCGATGCTGTCCAATCTCGGCGTCGTGTTGTTGCAACGCTACCAACGGAGCCGGGACCTTCAAGACCTCGATGAAGCGATCCGAAGAAACCGTGAGGTCCTCAGGATTGTGGATGCAGGGAGACCCGAACGCCCTCGATTCCTCGCGAATCTGTGCACGGCCCTGCACGCCCGCTTCCAGCGCACTGGAGACTTTGAGGACCTGAACGGCGCGGTCGTGGCGGGACATGACGCGACCGCCAACGTCCCGTCCCACCACCCCGAGCGCCCGAGATACTTGTCCTTGCTGGGAGGAGTGCTGACCGTCAGGTTCGAGAAGACCGGGTCTATAGCTGATCTTGATGACGCGGTGGTTGCGTGTCAGGCCGCGCTCGACACCTCACCCGCAGAACATCCGGAGCGCGCCGACTACTTGTTCCAGCTCGGGACGGCCCTGCAAAGCCGGTATGAGCGGAATGCCTCGCGACACGACTTTGATCGCGCCCTGGCCGCACACATGGAAGGCGCACGAGCCGATGGGGCCAGGCCCTCTGTTCGGATTCGTGCCGCTCAGGCAGCGGCCTCCCTGACCGGACGGGCGGATCCTAATCTTGCAGCCGATCTCCTGGCTGGTGCCGTACGTCTGTTGCCCGAAGTGGCAGATCGCCGGCTGAGTCGTGGTGACCAGCAACACGCCATGGGCAAGTGGTCCGGGCTGGTCGGAGACGCCGCGGCACTGGCTCTTGCTTCCCACGAAAGCACACCCACCGATCGGGCAGTGTGGGCACTGCAGTTGCTGGAGGCGGGCCGCAGTGTCCTCCACAGCCAGGCGCTGGACATGCGAAGCGACCTTGCTGAGCTTCGCGCGTGCCATCCCGACCTGGCCCATCGTTTCGAGGTACTCCGAGACGAGCTTGACCAGCCGATTGACACGAGCGCTTTCCCCGCGGATCCGATGGAGCAAGTCAGCACCGCCGTGCATGCGGTCGACGCCGAGGAACATCGACGTGGGCTCGTCGACCAGCTTCAGGTCACGCTGGACCGCATCCGAGCGCACGACAGATTCGCCAGTTTCGCTCGCCCTCCCGCTGTCGGTGAGCTCTTGGGTCAAGCCGCCTTTGGTCCGGTGGTGAGCTTTAACGTCAGCCACTACCGCAGCGACGCACTGCTGTTGACGTCCGACGGAATCGAGTCCCTGAGCCTGCCCGACCTGAGGTATGACTTCGTCGTCGACCAGATCCAGATCTTCCACCAGGCCCTGGAAGTCGTTGCCGATCCGCGCACGACGCCCCTCGTGCGTAAGGAGGCCCAAGAGACGCTGCGCACAGTCTTGGAGTGGCTGTGGGACGCGGCGGCCGAACCGGTCTTACACTGCCTCGGTTTCACTGGCGAGCCTTCCCCCGGACAGCCGTGGCCGCGCGTCTGGTGGGCGCCGGGTGGGCTCCTCTCGCTGCTTCCCCTGCATGCTGCCGGCCATCATGCCGAGCCACCGCCGACGGGTCTGAGGAAGGGGGAGCGGCGGACGGTCGTTGACCGTGTCGTCTCCTCCTACACCACCACCGTCCGCGCCCTGCACCACGCGCGCCGCCATGACACATCCACGCCATCCGTAGGCCGGTCGCTGATCGTGGCCATGCCCACAACTCCGGCTATCAGCGGCCGCTTGGACCACGTGTCGGAGGAAGCTGCACTGCTCTGCGGCTTGTTGCCGAAGCCGACGCTGTTCATCGAGCCGGACGCCGCTGCTGGCGGCACGACTGGCCCTGGGGCGGAGACACGACCGACCAAGGCCCGGGTCCTGGCGAATCTCTCCGATTGCACGATCGTTCACTTCGCGTGCCATGGTGCACACAACCCCACCGACCCGTCTAAGAGTCTGTTGTTGCTGCACGACCACGAACATGATCCGCTCAGCGTGGCGGACGTTGCCGAAATGAGGCTGGAATCGTCCCAATTGGCTTACCTGTCAGCCTGCCGAACAGCGTTCATGGGCTCTGTGGAGCTGATCGACGAGGCCATTCATCTCACTTCGGCCTTTCAGCTTGCGGGTTTTCCTCATGTCATCGGTACCCTCTGGGAGATAAATGACGAGGTGGCCTCGTCTATGGCAGCTGATTTCTATGCCGAGCTCGGCAGGATCACGAACCAGCACGGTGATCTTGATACGGATGCGGCGGCCTATGCTCTGCACCACACCGTGCGTAAGGTCCGTGATCAATATCCAAAGTACCCCTACCTGTGGGCGGCCCACCTACACGCCGGAATCTGAAACTTGGCGGTGCAACTGCTGCTGAGACGCGGCATTCGATGCGCACTAAGGTCCAGTGGAACAACCTTGAGTCCCTCTTGATGTCAGATCTCATGCGCTGGTCGTGCTACCAGCCGCGCGCGGGCGGCCTGCTGGTGGGTGACAACCTCGTGTGCTTGTCCGGGGTCGTCGGCGAACCGCCGTCGGGAATCCCGCCTGGCTTTTTCGATCACGGTGTTGGGCCGGGTCTGCACCAGTTCCGGCGTCTGACCGTCCCGCTGGGGAACGGCCTTGCCGTGATCATCTCCCGGGACCGCCGGGAGGCTGCGCGCTCTCATGGCCTGATGTGTTGTCAGGTAGGTCAGCATCTGATCAGCATCAGTCCCTGAGAATTCCGAGGGTGCTGTCCGATGTGACGCCTGGTCGGTGGTGTCGAAACAGTCTGGTTGGCGCAGAAGTACAGGCTGCGAGCCTTCTTGGCAGAGGGGGTCGATGTTCCTTTCTATAGTCGTCTCGACGGGCGTCCATGTAGAGTGCATAGCGCCCTTGACCTGCAGAAAGCTGGCAGGGAGCCGTCTTCTAGGAGTTCAAAATGTTGCGCACCATGATCAAGTCCAACACCGAGCATCTGGGCATTTCCGCAGGTCAGTGTCGTGCTGTTGAGGGACTGGTCAGCAAGGAGTCAGCATCGGTCCCGATCATGTCCTGCCGTTGCTGACCTCGGGTCAGCGTCAACGGATTCGCGTCGGGAGCCCGAGCCGTCTTCCGTGAAGGCGCGTCGTTCCTCGCCATGGACGGCGCGGACCTGTTCTGCGTCCTCGACGATCGCATCCGGCTCGACGAGCTGCTGACCCAAGAGAAGCGGCCCGCAAACGACACCGGCAGCTGCTACTTCCCGGCTCGCCTCATGCTCGACGAGTAGCCCTCCTCGGCCACCGTTGCCGGATGGCCGAGCAGGCCCTGAACAGGGAAGCTTGCTGCACGCCGCCGTCGCGCTCGCCGACGACACCGGGATCGACGCGCTCAGCATGCGCAAACTCGCGCAGGAGCTGGGGGTAGCGCCCACGCCAACATTGAGCAGCTCCTGGGCGGCGTGGTGGACGGCGTCGTCGGCGAGATCGAGTCTCCGGCCCCCGGCGCCGACTGGAAGAGCGCGGTCGGACAGGGGATCCTCTCGGCGCTGCGCGCCCTCCTGGGTCACCCCTGGGCGGGCTAAGGTGATCCAATCGCGGACCAGCCCTGGACCGGTCGTGCTCGCGTACATGGACTCGTTGATCGGGGTGTTCCGGCCCGGCGGCTTCTTCGTCGATCTGACGCATCACCTGATGCACGCCCTGGGTGGCCACATGCTGGGGTTTGCCAAGGAGCTGTTCGACGACACGCCGAGCGCGACCCGGGCGTCAAGGCTGCCGCCCCCCGAGGTCGCGCGTCGATACCCCTACGTGAGTGAGCGGGCCATGGCGGTGTCCCATGAAGGGGAGTCCGTCGTCGGCCGAGGTTGTGACGACGGTTCGAGTTCGAGTTTGCCTGGCACTCCTCCTGGACGGCTTTGAACGACTCCGGTGGCAGGGCTGGACTTCCGGCAGTGATGCCGCCCACCACCCCTGCCGGGCGGGCGGCCCTCGAAGCCGCCTTCGCGGGGGCGGCTTCACACGATGGACTACGCGTATAGGGGGGCGAATGCCTAGCTAACAGTAGATTTCGATAATATCTGACATATCATGCTTCTCGACAGGCTGGAGAAGGGTGGGGTCTGGTGCGGATCCTCTTCGTGCATGGGACCGGCGTGCGACGCGAGCGCTTTGATGCCTTGTTCAAGCAAGTCAGCGAATCGCTGCAGAAGCGCTGGCCCGAAGCCGACATCCCGCCGTGCTACTGGGGTGACATGCACGGCGCCACCCTGGGCGCCGGCGGAAAGTCGATCCCGGGGCACGACCAGACTCGCGGTGCCCCGGGCGGGGCCACTCCATCCGATCAGGAGACTGCTGAGTGGCATCTGTTGCTCGCCGACCCCTTGTGCGAGATGAGAGTGCTGGCGGAGGTGGGCAGCGGTGTCGAGGAGTACGGGACCCCCGGGGTGCGGGCCGCCGGCCGAGCGGTTGCCGACCGGCTCGCCGAGCTCCCCCCGGAGATGCCCGACACGGATGCGCTGGCTGCCTTGTTGCGGGCCACCGGCCTGTCGGAGCACTACTCGGCAGCGCTGTCTGCGGTCGCCGAGTCCGATGAGTTCGCGAAGGCATGCGCGAATGCGGGGGATTCCGACGCGAGCGGAGAGGTGACAACAGCCGCCGCACGCGCCGTAGTGGCCTGCCTCTTGGCCGCCGCCGGAGAGAGTGCCCTCTGTACGGGTTCCGAGCGGGACGCGCTCGTGAACATGCTCACCGAGCGGCTCGGCGGCACCGCCCGTGGCCCGCTGGGCAAAATCGGAGCGGTCCTCGGAACACTCGCCTTGCGGGTGACCACGCAGCCAGCGCTGAACCACTGGCGCGGCCGGATCACCACCGGAGCCACACCTGCGGTCGGCGACATCCTGCGCTACCAGGCCAGGGGCGGGCCCCTGCGGGACTACGTGCGACAGACGATCGCCGCAGAGCCCGGGCCGACCGTGGTCATCGGGCACAGCCTGGGCGGAATCGCCCTGGTCGACGTGCTGGCACTGGCGGCTGCCGAGCAGACACCCTTGCCCGGGCTCAAGCTTCTCGTCACTGTCGGTTCTCAGGCGCCCTTCCTGCACGAGCTGGGGGCGCTCACGAGCCTGGCACCGGGCGATGGTCTGCCGACGGGCTTCCCGACGTGGCTGAACATCTACGACCGGCAGGACCTCCTCGCGTACCAGGCGCAGCCGATCTTCCCGGCCGACGCCCGCGTCACCGACTACGAGGTGAGCAGCCGGCAGCCCTTCCCCGTGTGTCACAGCGCCTACTGGAAGCTGGACCCGGTGTATGACCGGATCGCCGCCGCGGCAGAGGGGTCCGGCTAGGCATGCCTGATGCAGATCTCTCGCCCGTGTCCCCTGACCGGGTGTTCGCGCTGGTGGTGGGCGTCGAAGAGTACGAGGTCAGCCACAAATGGAATCTCCCGGGTGCGGCGCGCGACGCGTTGCGGTTCGCGCAGTGGCTCACCGGGCCGGCGGGTGTCCCGCCAGCGAATGTGCGGCTGTTCCTCTCGCCGCTGGAATCGACTTCGCTCGACTGGGACGCGGCGCCACAGCTGGCCGCGCTCCGGGCTTCCTGCCGGTCTGCCGTTCGGGAGAACGTCGTATCGGCACTCACCAGGGACCTGCCCGCATGCGAAGGGGACTTGCTGTGGATCTTCTGGGCCGGGCACGGATTTCTCGACGCTCGCAACGACATACTGCTGCCGTATGCCGACGCGACCGGAAAGCACACCCAACATCTCAACTTGGAGTCGACCCTCAGATGGTGGAAGTCCGACAAGGTGAGACCCGCACGATTTCGACTGCAGGTGGCACTGGTCGACGCCTGCAGGGTCGAGGCCCCTTCAGGGTTCGGCACCGAGGACTTCGGTCCGGGAGGAATCGTCGCGTGTCGTAACCAGTTCACCCTTTACGCGTCTCGGGAAGGGGAGGAAGCCAAGAACCAGGCGGAGCGCGGCGCCGGCCAGTTCACCGAAGTACTACTGCGCGAACTCGAAAGCAAAACCTTGGACGAGAGCGTGCGAGGGCTTGTCCAAATTGCCAGGTCGATGCAGGAGCGCTTCAGGGAGTTGGAGGAACAGAACCTCGGCTGGCAGATGCCCCAGTTCCTCCGTGACCGCGACTGGGATGGATCGTCGATCCTCGCTGGCGATGACTTCGGTACCTTGCGTGCGCCCCGTATCGATCAGAAAGCCTGGGACCAGCTCGGGCAGTTGTTCCATGCGCATGAGCTGCCCGACCGCGCCTATGACGCGTACCGCTATGCCTTCGAGATGGCCGGTTGCGACGTTCCCAGCCCGCGTCTGCCTGCGGGGAGTCTGACCGAAGTCGTCTGGGATCTCGATGACCGTCAAGGCCAGCGGGCGGACCTCCCGTTGGCCGTGCCGTTCGTGCGACATCTGGCGGAAAGCGCCAGGCAGACCGATGAGGCATGGGCCGCAGAGCTCGACACATGGGTGAGGGGGACCAGCGAGCGCCTCAATGTGGGTGCCTTCCCGCCGCCACCCGCCACCGCCGGTCGTACGGGGCTGCATGTGCGACTGGAGGGTGCGTCCGGAGGTGGCTACCTGATGAGGATGTGGCTTCACAAAGGAGCGTTCACGAACCTCTGGGAGTCGGAGTGTCCGCTGGACCTGGTCGCCGTTCGGCATGAGCTCGCGGTGCAGCTCCTGGCCCTCTCCGGCGGCGACACCATTCCTGGAGGCCCTAGTGCAAGCCGGCCGTTCCGCGGTGTGGATCGAATCGAATTCGACGTACCCCTCGAACTGATCGATACGGAGTTCGAAAGCTGGAAACTGCCGATCGGCCGGATGGGTAAACATCGCGAACTGGGCCGCCTCTACCAAGTCGTCGTGCGCTGCCCCGAGGAGCGCAGGGGCGTGAGCCATGAGGCATGGCTCCAGAAGTGGCGATGGTTCATGACCCACGGCGGACAGCATCCGGACGCCGTGCGCGAGCTCACCGATGCCGACGTCACGGAAGACTTGGGATATGCATTGCAAGGAGACGACCCTCCGGTCTGCGTGCTGGCGGGAGTATCCGATCTGCGGCTCATGGACGCCCTGGATAGCGTGCTGGATGCGGGTGTGCCCATTGCGGTCTGGCGCCGCGGCGGGCCGCCGGTTCCCGGTGGGCCTGGTGGGGGGCTGGCCCATGCACTGATGGAGGATGCTGGGCTCAACATCGGTAGCCTGCCTGAAAAATTGAAGAAGATACGCAACTCCACACCGCTCTCTGAAATGCCGCCGAGTTGGCGGCATCCCCTGGCCCTGCTGTGGGACGATCCGGATCGCAGGCCCAGGCCGCAGTCATTGTCCTGAAATGCGGTCGTGCTCGGCGGTGCGCGGATTCGGCAAACGAACAGAACGGGGAATGCGGTGAAGGACTGGTGGATCTACTACGGCGAAGGTAGCCCTGAGGAGAAACTCGCCCGGCTGGCCGCGATCAAGCCCCCGCCGTGGCGAGAGTTCACCGGAAGCCCCGACCCGGCTTACCAGCGTCCAGGTACCGAAGGCCCCGCCTGGGCGAAGAGCAAGAGCCGTGGTTCGGGCTACGTGCCCGGTGATGCCGAGAAGGACGCAGTCAACACCGCCCTGTACCTGCGGCGGCCGCTTCTGGTTACCGGTAAACCCGGCGTCGGGAAGTCGACGCTGGCCCACAGCATCGCCGCCG
Source organism: Streptomyces sp. NPDC090741 (assembly GCF_044769045.1). NCBI lineage: Bacteria > Bacillati > Actinomycetota > Actinomycetes > Kitasatosporales > Streptomycetaceae > Streptomyces > Streptomyces sp. NPDC090741. The sequence continues at coordinate 453,648 of NZ_JBIVXF010000003.1, forward strand.
ACCTGGCACTGGGCCCGGTGCTGCACTGGCCGATCACCAGCCGAACCACACTGCTCGACGGCCTCTACCACTACGACGCTATCAGCAGACTCCAGGACGCCAACCTCTTCCAGAACCTCCGTGCGGGCGGGACACGCGGAGGACGCCAGCGCGGCGGCCGCCCATCCGTGACCCCTGGGCCCTCCATCGCCCCCTATCTGCGACTCGGCCCTCTCGGCACAGCGCTGCTTCCCCAGGTCAGGCCCCGGGTCCTCCTCGTGGACGAGATCGACAAGAGTGACATCGACCTGCCCGGTGACCTGCTCACCATTTTCGAGGAAGGCAGCTTCGAGATCACCGAACTGGCGAGGATCGCAGCCCGGCATCCTCAGGTTCGTCTCGGCACCGAGGACGGCCCGGAGCACGATGTTCTCGTCCAACGCGGCCGGGTCGGCTGCCGGGAATTCCCCGTGGTGGTCCTCACCAGCAATGGAGAACGGGACTTTCCGCCACCGTTCCTGCGTCGCTGCATCCGGCTGCACGTCGAACAGCCGGACAAGGAGAAACTGGAAAAGATCATCCGGCAGCGGCTCGCGTTGACATCCGTTGCGGGCGACGAGTATCAGGACCTCATCGAAGCCTTTCTCGACCGGGGCTCAGCGGGTGACCTCGCTACCGACCAGCTCCTCAACGCGGTTCAGCTCCGGCTGAGCAATGCCTGGTCACATCCCGGCGACCGTGACCAGTTCGTGAAGACCGTCATGCAACGGCTGACCGGACCATCCACCTGATGAGGCGCTCAGCGTGATCGAGGAACTGCTGCGAGCAATCGTCGACTCGGGAGCGGAAGCCGGCACCGACGAACTGGCGGACATCCTGTGGTTGAGCGCGCGCATCACATCCACCCCTCGGCCTCCTGAAATGACGTCAGGAGACACTGCAGTCGGAGACGCACATGAGCCCGAGCCGCGACTATCGCTGGCCGAAGAGCCGTCACAGGAATCCGGATCCAGTCCGCAGAGTGGAACACAACTGTTTACCGCGACCCATGAGGGAGGTTCTGGGGGCCGACGGGGCAGCTTGATCAAAGTCCGCCGTGCGGCGGCGTTGGACGACGCGCCAGCCATGATGAGAGCCCTACGGCCGGTGGGTCGCCGCAGAGGCGGCGGTGACCACACCGAACTGGACGAAGAACTGACCGTCGTCCGCAGCATCGAGCAGCACATGCTGGTCCCGGTGCTGCGGCCGTCGCGAGGCCACTGGCTCGACCTCGCCCTCGTCGTGGACACGCACCGCTCCATGCTGCTCTGGCAGGACTTGGTGAACGAGCTATGCCGAGTCATCTCCCAGACCGGAGTCTTCCGCGACGTCAGGGTGTGGTTCCTGCGCGGCACGGATTCCAACGGCCCACCCGCGGTGGCCCGTACGGTCGATGGGCAGCCCCGCTGCCCCCAGGAAATCTCCGACCCCTCGGGTCGCCGCGTGATCCTCGTGGTGTCCGACACCGTCGGACACGGCTGGGGCACTTCCGCCCTGGAGGACGTCCTGCGGCACTGGTCCAGCCACAACTCGGTCGCGATCCTGAACGTCTTGCCGGAACGGCTTTGGACACGGGGGGCGGTACGGCCCTCACCCCTGCTGGTGCGTGCTCCCACAGCTGCCGCTCCCAACGTCTCCTGGCAACTCGCGCCCATCAGCGGACGCCGGTCCCGCCGTCGTAGCGGACTTCGGCTTGCCCGTATCGCCGTACCCGTAGTGGAGGCATCTCCGGAATCACTCTCTTCCCTGGCGCATCTGGTGGTGGGCAACAGCCGATGGACCCGTATGTCGTGCCTGGGGCTCGACACCGGCGGAGAGCCAGGCACCCTCACCACTCCTGTGACTGGAGCGGACACCTCAAGGAATCACCCCGTCCCGGCTGATGCCAAGCATGTACTGGCACGTTTCAGGGAAGGGGCATCTCCCACGGCCCAGGAGCTGGCAGGGTACCTGTCCGCCGTGCCCCTCACCTTGCCCGTGATGACCCTGGTGCGACGGGCGATGATTCCCCTCTCGAAGAACGCCCATCTGGCGGAAGTAGTGCTCGGAGGCCTGTTCCAGCCGTGGCACACCGGTCCCGGCGCCATCGACTCCTCCCAGTTGGAATTCCATTTCCTGCCCGGCGTCCGTGAAGCCCTCATCGGTTCACAGCTACGCGAGCAGATCACTGCCGTACAGGAAATTGTCCGACGCAGCGTCTGGCGCTACCTCACCCAGCACACAGGGCCGGCGGGCGACTTCCTGGCCACCGAGGTCACGTCGCGCGACATCGGCGAACGCACCGTTGGCCCCGACGCCATTGCGTTTGCCCAAGCCGATGGCACTCCTGGACCGGCCGGGGAGAAGGAGCCGCGCGACTCCTACGCGACGGAGCTGGATGCCGACCGCGTCGTGATGATCGAGGTGTCGACAGTGGAACAGCCAGCCGTAGGGGCCGGTCTCCTGCTGACGGGTCGCCTGGTCCTCACCGCGGCGCATCTCGTGAACGGCTTCGACCCACCCGCCACCATCACCATTGGGAGCGGGGACAGGCGGATCAGCTGCCGCACAGTGTGGCTGGGGCTCGATGACCCGTACACGGCCGCACTCCTGCTAGCGGAGGAGGACATCGTCGATGCCACTGGCTCCGGTTCCTTCTCGGCCCTTCGGTGGGGTGAAACCGTGAGCAGCACCGATCTCCCTGTCCCGTGCAGCATCCTCGGGTTCCCCGGGCGAAGTGATGACCGGATCCGGGTGGCTGGCGGGTTGTATCGGGGTACCTATGGCAGGCGAGAGCGATACATGTTCGTCGGCTTGAGCGCACCTGAGCCGCCACGGGGCGCAGGTATCCGTCACTGGCCCGGTATGTTGGGTTCGCCTGTAACCGCTCAGGGTGTTTTCCTTGGCCTGGTGGTCGGTTCCTCGTCCACGGGGGCCCAGCGGGAGGTGCTTCCCGGCAGCGTGCTTCTCCGGGATCCGAACTTCGTGCAGATCGTCACTCGACACCTCGGCTCGCTGCCCGAACTGGAACCCGTACCCACCGGCTTGCCGGTGCCGGCTGACCGGAGGGTGAGTGACCGGCTGTGCCTGGCTATCGAAGTACGGTCGACGGGGCCGAAGGGGACAAGCCGACACCTTCCCCAAGACGCTGTACTCGATGCGGAACTCCGGGTCCGGCACATGCTCGAAGACATCCTCGGCCCTGCCGGTTCCGACGCCGCGGTGGCCCGGGGGACGGACGGGGGTGGCGCTGATCTCTTGGCAGCCCTCACCCCTTCTGCCACCATCGCCGAAGCCGTGGGGCAGATCGTCCTGGGCCTGTCCGACGGGCTCGCGGTCCTCAACAGCAGCCGAACCGGGCGTGCGAGTATCCACGTGGGGGTGGCCATCACCTCGGGGCACGGTCTGGCAGGGGCCGGTGGCCTGCGCGGGAACACAGTGGACGAAGCTGTTCGGATGCTCACGACGCGCACCGTCCGAGGACGTGTACAGGATGGACTCAGGTCCAAGAGCCGCAGCCGAGAAGTGGTGCTCGTCGTCTCCCGGTCGGTTCTCGACAGCCTCGTCAGCCGGGTCGGGCCGGAGCTGACCGGCGACTTCACGTCGATTGTTGCGGATGATCCGATCCTGTCTCGGACGGGAGCCTCGGTGTACTTGGGGGATCCAAGTGCTCTGGGACACGCGGTGATCGACCCACCGCAGCAAGGGCTCACCCGGCGGACCGATCCCGGACAGCCATCCGGCGTTCTCGACGCCGCCGTCGAAGACGTCATTAAATACCGCCAGCTCGCCCGTGTGGAGCCCGACTCCAATCGTCCTCGACTTGCCGGTGCACTCACGGCACTGGGGGCCGAGGCCCGACGCCTCGGGCGGCAAAAGGCAGCCCTGGCCGCCATTTCCGAAGCCGTGGCCATCTGGGAAGAGTTCGCCGCGGACGCGCCGGGCACCTTTCGCGGCTCTCTTGTCGATACTTTGCGTGAACAGTCCACTGTCTGCCGGGAGCTGGCGGCCTCCGATCCGGCCACCTATCTGCCCCGTTTGGCGCAGAGCCTGAACGACCTTGGTAAGGGTCTGGGGGAGCTGGGCCGGTACGAAGAGGGGCAGGCTGCGATCGCCGAGGCCGTGGAGATCAACCGGGAGCTGTCGACCTCCGATCCGGCCACCTATCTGCCCCGCTTCGCGGGGAGCCTGTATGACCTCGCGCTCCTGCTTGTTGAGTTGAGACGGGGCGAAGAGGCCTTGGCTGCAGTCAAGTTGAGCGTACACACGTACCGGCAGCTGGCCCTCACCCGTCCCGGTTTTCAAGACCTGCTCGATGAGACTCTTGAGGTCCTGTCCGGGCTGCAAGGCGACGAAGACGGCACAGCAGGCTGATGGGGCCATCGAATGCAGTCCGCATGGCTGTGCCCTCACCGCCGACGGGGGTTCGGCGGCGAGGGCTCGGGGAGCGGGTGGATTCGGCACACGGTTCACCTCGGCGGCTGGCAGCTTCTTTGACCCCCTGCGACCGGGGCGGACGTACACACACTCGTCAACGTCATCCACAACTAAAACGACCAACAGATCGGTGCCATCCTGAGCCATCGTGCCGAAGCCGGTCGCGAGGACTCCGCTTTCCTCGTCGCCGAACGGCTCATCGACGACACGGACCCCCGGACCATCACCGCCATGGATCTGCCCATGTTCCTGTTCCTCGACGGAAGGGAGCGGACCTTGGCCCAGGTCCGCGAGATCGCAGATACGGCCGGCCTGGCACTAGTGTCGACACTTAGGACTCCAGCGGGACTGAACCTGATCAGATTCAGCAAGGGGCGAGCCTGAGCATCCCTCCTGGCGGCCTATTCCAGAGCCACTGAACCCCATATGGAAGGGAAGCGCTCCTTTCTAGGCGCGAGATAATCGCATGACCACCTCCCGCGCTGCGAGGGCCGGCCGATGCCTCTGGCTTCCGCCCCGAGCGCGTCTCGGTCGTCGTGGCGGCAGGCAGTCAGGGGACGCTGGAGGGCTGCTGCATTGTGCTGACGGTGTGTCGGAGAAGCCAGCCATCGGTCAGCATGAGACCTGAAAGACCCGGGGAAAGCTGGCCGAACATGGGAATGGTTGTAGTCTGCGGAGACCGCCCTTGACCTGCGGGAAGCAGGCAGGGAGCAGACATATCGGGAGTATTCGCATGCTTCGTACCATGTTCAATTCCAACCCCTGACATCTGGACATCTGTGCAGGCCAGAGCAGTGATGGGCGGGCCGAGGTCAGCAAACACTCAGCATGAGATCGGAACCGTTCCGCCGACGCCGACCCTCTGGGCGTGACAGTGGGGGCCGGTCCAACGGCCGCCCAGCCGAATTCTGAACCGGATCGACTGGGACGCGGACGAAGTCCTGGACGACGTGCGCGACTACATCGTCGAGCATCTCGTCGATCCGATGTGGTGCTGATCGTGGACGATACGGGGTTCCTGAAGAAGGGTGTCCGTCGGCCGGGTTTCAGCGCCAGTACTCCGGAACCGCTGGGCGACGGAAAAGTCTGAGATCGGGGTGTTCCTCGCCTATGTCTGCGGCCGGGACCGCACCCTGATCGACCGCCGCCTCTGTCTGCCCACCTCATGGGCGGAAGAGCGCAACCGGTGCCAGGCCGTCGGCATCGACAACTCGGTCGGCTTCGAGACGAAGGTGGTGACGGCAAGGCCATGGTCCGCCGGGCGATCGCCGAGAAGTTCCCGTTCCGGTGTGTGACCGAGGACGCCGCCTACGGCTTCCCCAAGGGCTGGCGCACGGAGCTGGAGCGGGCGGATGTCTTCCACGTCATGGCCACCACTCGCCACGACGCCGTCGTCTTCCGCTGGGCCATGGACCATCCCGTTCGCGACCTGCCTCCGGGCGGCCGCGGCAGAAGTGGAAACGCCGTTCCTGCGGTGACGGGACCCATGGTCCGAGGGTCTACGAGTGGGCGTGGGTGGAGGTCCGGCCCTGGCACCGCGAGGACCGCCGGCACTAGGGCGCGTATTTGGTCGTGATCAAGGAGTGGCCCGGGTGAGGTCCTTGATCCAGATCATCGAGGCTCGAAGGTGGAGTCCGGCGAGGTAACTCTCAGGCGTTTTGTCGCAGCGGGTGGCGATGCCCCGCCAGGCCTTCAGCTTGTTGATCAGACGCTCGACGGTGTTCCGCTCCTTGTAGAGACCGGCGTCGTGACTGACGGGCCGGCCGCCCCCGCTGCCCCTCTTCTTCCGGTTGGCGGCCTGATCCCTCTTCTCCGGGATGACTGCCTTGATCTTGCGTTTGCGCAGGTAGGCGCGGTTGACGCGGGCCGAGTAGGCCTTGTCCCCGGCGACCGCACCGGGCCGAGTGCGGGGACGGCCAACGGGCCCGCGGACCCGTACCTTCTTGAGTACGGGGATGAACTGCGGGCTGTCCGCGGCCTGCCCTGCGGTCAGGACGATCGCGAGGGGGCGGCATCTGCGGTCGGCAGCGAGGTGGACCTTGCTGGTCTGCCCACCCCGCGAACGTCCGAGCAGAGCGACCTTCAACCGCAGTTTGTGCCGGCGCCGGATGCGCCGTCGCTCTTCGCGCTCCGGGTCACTTCTGTCGTCCTGCCCGTCTTGTCCTTCCGCGCCGCCCCCTTTTGCCGGGCCTTCTCCTCCTCGGCGGCGGCCTTCTCCAGGGCGGTGACGACCTCGGGATCGAGGTGCATCCCGGCGGCGTCGTGGTGGGCCCGCACGGTGGTGGAGTCCACGCTGACCAGGGACAAGCCCACCCCACCCCGTTTGGCGGCTTCCGCGATCAGGCCCTCCAGCAGGCTTTCGAAGACGCCGACGTCCCGCCACTGCCGGAAGCGGTTGTGGACGGTCGGCCAGGCACCGAACTCGGTCGGCATCTCCCGCCACTGCCCGCCCGTCCGAAATCGCCAGATCACCCCCTCGAACTGCTGCCGCAGCCGCTCCGGGTACGGCCCGTACTCGCCGATCGGCAGGTACGGACCGATGAACTCCCACTCCGCATCCGTCAGTTGCATCCGCGTCATGCAAGACGATCTACCGGATCAGAGTCAGCCGCGAGGGCAAATCCCGCAAATTGATCACGACCAAATACGCGCCCTAGGTGATCGCCCGCCGCAGCATCCGACGGCATCGCCTACTGCCCGGCCGAAACCATTCTCTTCGGGCTCATCCGCGTCGCGGGAAGCTGGTGGGTGGTCGAGGAATGCTTCCAGACCGTGACACGAAGGCTGGCACTGCCACATGACCCTCGCCATGGCCGCTCACGCCTGCCTCCCCATCCTGCGAGCCCGCGAACTCGACCCGGGGAAAGCAGAAACCCATCCGCCCAGCTCACGCCCCTCACCCTGCCCGGAGTCCGACGTCTGATCAGTCGGCCTACCCGGCCACGCGCGAGCATCTCGGAATGGCGTTGAGGAGGCTGCTGGAGGTCTCCCTGACGCACCGTCGGCTGCACCAAGCGAAAGTTCGTGGTCCTTTCCTTCCCGCAGGTCCGCAATGTGGGAACCACGCAGATTGCCTGTCACACAAGCGCCTTCGGCAGTAGTGTGCTTGAAGCTATAGCTGAGCACGGTGGATGAGGTGCGTCGCTGGGCGTCGGCCCCTTTCCGGATTGGTGCGGGCGGCAGTTGAGGGTGCCGCCGAGTTCGCAAACGCAGCCGCAGATTGGATGCGGCCGCGCGTGGGGGATCTGGAAAGGCTAGATGGGGACTGGATACAAGCAGTGGCATGAGGCGCTCTCCGCAGAGTTCTTTGGTGCGGGTCATGCGCTGCAGAGCACCGTGCTGTACATCGACGACGAGGCCGAACGGGAACTGGCCGAGAGCTGTGGCATTGACACGGGGCTCGCCCAAGCCGTCGCTGATGAGCTGAACTGGACTGACCCGGAGAGGCCCCTGCTCAGCCGCATTCAGCGGAGGTGCGAGATCTGGGCGAGGGGCGGGACCATGGGCCCCCCGCCTAGCCTGCCGGTGTTGGCTCTGTCTGTGCTGGCAGCTACCCGGATGGCTTCGTCCGACGGCATGTTGAAGACCAACTTCTACGGACGGTGGATCCAGCTGTTCGGCGAGCAGCGCTCCACCTTCCGGGCGAACAAGCTCGAGCACGCGTTCCAGGACGTCGCGGTGATGTGGGAGGAGCTCGACAACTGGCTGGAAGAGACTGGAGGTCTGTACGGTGCCAGCACGGTCAGCACCGACGAGTTCTACTGGAAGATCGGGTTTCCCATTTCGCAGGCGCTGGTCCGGGGTTCCGATCGGCACGCCCTCACGCGGTTCTTCGCCGCCACCCGTTTGCGGCCGCACAACCTCGACGATCTCTCCAGCCGCGAGCTGCTGCGGCGGCTGCGCTTGTGGACGGCAGGTCGGGACCGGCGACTCTCGCCACGACTCATGGAGGAGTTGGCAGGTGCCGTCGGCGTGGAAGACACACTGATCGCTGATCTGATTAAGCGTCTCGCTCACGACTGGGACGGCACCCTGCACGAGCCGGAGCGCGAGCGCCGTCGGCGGGGGGTCGGGCTCCGCCTCATGGTTTCGGACCGCGGCAGGCGGTTGGAATGGCTCGCCGAGGTGTGCGAAGGCATCAGCGAGACCCGCGTCACTGTGGCGGGTGGCCGTATGTTCCTGCTGCGCAAGGACTACGGTGAAGTCTACGAAGGGCTGGAATCTCTGCGGCCATCGTGTCAGCAGCTCGACCACGGCCTGCGCCTGGAGGGCGAGCACCTGGTCCTCGAGTGGGGGCCGCAGGAAGTGGTGCTGCTGCGGATGCACCCCCACCTGGGGGAGTGGGTGAGTACGGAGTACTTCGAGCCCGGCGAGGAGCACTGGATCCTGGCCGCTGATCCCACCGTCGGCGCAGTGCGCTCCATGGTCAGTGCCCTCGTCGGCCGCACCGTCCGCGAAGCACCCGCCCCCGTACCGGGGTGGAAGTTGTTCAAAGGTGTGCGTGCCCTCAACGGGCTTGCATTTGCCCGCACCCTCGATGCGGGCGGAGAACACGCACACGTACTCGAACCACAGGTCCGGCAGCATGCCGTGCTGTCCGGTGGACTGCGCATCGCTCCCGAATTCCGGATTGGCGGAGCAGTAGCAGGCCATTTCCTGCGCGGCGGCGCCCCCGACCTCCTGCTGCCAGCCAGCGCTTCCCCGGACGGCCGTGTGGAGATCGTCCTTGACGGTCACCGTGAGAGGCTCCGCGCCGACCCCCGGGTGCCCTTCCCGCTATGCGTCATTCCGCTGGATGAGGGCGAGCACCGCGTAGGTACGGATCACAGCAGCCAGGTCTTCACCTTGCACGACGGGCTGCACGAAGGGCTGCCCCCCGGCAGCGGCACCCTCGGATATGCCTGCCAAGGCACCACGCAACCTGAACTGAGCAACGCAGAGAATCTGGAGGCAGCCATCCGCGGGGCTGAGGTGCCCGGCGGCATCCGCCTCCCGAGGAGCGTGCTGGTGCGTTCGCAGGTTCTGGAAGCGGTGCTCATCGACCCCGAGGGGGGCGTACGCCAGGTCAGGCAGCAGACAGTTCCGGCGTGGATGGCCTCGCGCCTGCCCCAGGATGCCTGCGGACCCGGTCTTGAGGTCGACGTGCCGGACGGCTATGTCTGGCTGGTGTACCGGACGCCGGCCCGGTGGTCGGTCAGGACACTGGCGGTAGCGTCGGACATACCTGCTCCCACGCCGGAAGCGGATGACTTCGCCTGGGCGTATGCCGTCCTCAGAGCGGCCGGGCGGTGCCGGACTGCCGCATGGCTCGAGTACGTAGCGGCGGCAGAGGCGATTGCCGGGAGGCGGAAAGCGCGATGACCGATACGGGAAGCTTGCTGCTGCGCTGGGTGAGCGAGCAGGGAGCCGGTTCGCTGTCCAACATCAAGCAGGGGATGTGGTGGCTGGCGGCCAAGCATGGCCCGGACATCGAACCCGGCGCTGCGGGCCGATGGCTGCGAGACGCCGTCTCCCTGGCCTACATGGACATCGACTGGCGTAACCGGCGCTGGTGCGCGGCCCCGCCCGTCCTGACCCGCCTGCCGCAGGCCAGGGGACTGGCGGTTCTTACCGGGAGCCGGACGGCTGCGTTCGACGCGCGTCTGGCACGAGCGGTACAGGGCGGCTTGCTGGAACTGCTGCAGGTGCCCAGTGACCGCCCGCCAAGGGACATCCCCCTGCCTCCTTCGCTGATCATCCAGTTCGACGACGAAGAGGGGCTCGCCAGCTGGGCGGCGGAGCTCGGTGCGGCGTACATGCCGTGCTTCGCATTGCAAGGAGCTGGGCTCCTCCCGCCATTGAGGCCCGGAGCGCTGACCTCCGCACCGGAGTTTGGGAAGCCGCTGGAACAGTACGACCTCGACAGGCGCGAATACCGGCCCGTCCCGCGGCCCCAGGGCGAGGGCCTGTACCGGCTCAAGCGGCGGGACAGCAAGCGCGTATGCCAGGTCCTGCACGCCGGCGAGTGGCACGAGACCAGCCACGAGCAGGGGGTGTACCTGGTGTTGGAGTCCCGGAGCCGTGCGGCGGACGTACTGCGCTGGCTGCCCGAGAAGGACTGCGGGCGCGAAGGGTTCGGGACACTGTACGTCGACTACGGATACCCCCTGCCTGACCTGCAGCGGCGGGTGGCCGTGATGTGCTGTGGCCTCGCTCCCCGCATCAACACGCAGGCGGAGAACCTTGCCCACGACAACGTGCCGTACGCCGTAGCCGCGAAGATCGCAGAATCACTCGGACAGCACCTGGGGGAGAAGGCAGATGACTGACACCGGTGCGCAGCAGCTCGGTATCACCAGCCAGGACGTAGACATCCTTGCCTCGTTCGACCATCTGAAGGATGCGCTCTTCCGCTACTACAACACGCCGTTCGGGCTGGCTGACGAGTACCTCGAACGAGAGCGGCAGGACCTGTTCGATACGGACGGCGGAGCGTGGCGGCGCCCCTTGCTGGAAGTCCGCCCGCGGTACGTCCAGATGGAGGCGGGTATCGAGGGGGCCCTGAAGGCGGCAGGGGCCCACCCCCACCTGGCGGAACTGGTGCAACTCGGACTGCTGCAGGGCATCCCTTCCCTGTACGAGCACCAGCACCGGGCCCTGGCTGCTGCCGTCCGGGACGGGCGCGACGTTGTTGTCACGGCCGGCACGGGCTCCGGCAAGACGGAGTCGTTCATGCTGCCCATCCTGGCCGACCTCGTCCGGGAGTCCGTGTCCTGGCGTGCCGCCCCGTTGCCGTCCAACCGCTGGTGGGCCTCTCCCGACGGCGGATACCAGCCCCAGCGGGCAGGTGAAACCGGGCGCCACGCGGCCGTACGCGCTCTGGTCCTGTACCCCATGAACGCGCTCGTCGACGACCAGATGATGCGCCTACGCAAGGCGCTCGACAGCGACGGCGTCAGGGAGTGGCTCACCCGGTCGCGTCCCGGCCACCGCTTCTACTTCGGCCGCTACACGGGTGCCACTCCCGTCCCAGGCGAGGTCGGTTCGGACAACGGTGTGCAGACGCTCAGGAGGGAGTTCACGGCCACCGAGGAGCGCTCCCGACAGGCGCAGAAGGCTGGTGGAGAGGGCCGCTACTTCATCCCCCGGCTGGATGGGGGAGAGATGCGCTGCCGCTGGGACATGATCCAGGCCCCGCCCGACATCATGATCACGAACTACAGCATGCTCAACGTCATGCTGATGCGCTCGCGCGAGTCAGCCATCTTCGACAAGACGCGCCGCTGGCTGGAGGAAGTGCCCGAGGCCCGCTTCACGCTGGTCGTCGACGAGCTCCACATGTACCGCGGAACGGCCGGTACCGAGATCGCCTACCTCCTGCGCAATCTGCGCCACCGCCTCGGCCTGGACCGTCACCCCGAGAAGTTCCGCATCCTCGCCGCGTCGGCCTCCCTCGACGCACCCCGCGACCTGGATTTCCTGCAGGAATTCTTCGGCGTAGACCGTGACCGCTTCGAGGTGCTCGGCGGCCAGCTCGTGCTGCCTGCACACACCCGTACCGACATATCAGAGCATGCCGACGCCTACGCCGCCCTGGGCCCGGACACCGAACCTGTGCAGGCCGACCGGCTCCTTACTGCCACAGGAGCCAGCGACGCGTTCGTCAACGCACTGCGCGACGGTGACCGGCTCATTGCCGATTTTGACACCGCCGTCGCCTCGCGGCTCTTCCCTGCCACCGCCGCAGAGGTTCAGGACAAGGCGCTGCGCGGGGTCCTCACCGCTCTGCGCCGCTCTGCGAACTCCCGTACTCCCAAGCTGCGTGGACACTTGTTCTTCCGTAACATCCCCGGAGTCTGGGCCTGCTCAGACCCACAGTGCCCCGATGCTGGGCGCCCGGAGGGCATGGACAGGACCGTCGGCAAGCTCTACTCCCGCCCCACGCCGCGCTGCAGCTGCGACGCACGCGTCCTGGAACTCCTCTACTGCCAGAGCTGCGGAGACGTACTCCTCGGTGGTTACGCACCGGGTACGGCTTTCCGCAACGCTGCAGGGCGCCCGTTCGACGCTGGCCTGATGGCGGATCTGCCCGACCTGGATTCCCTGCCCGACGCAGCCGCCACCGGACCTGACGCATCCAACTACGTCGTCTACTGGCCGCGCAAGGACGACCCGGCGGTGGAGAAGCTGGAGTGGCCCTCCACCTCCGACAAGGGCGCCATGAGCGCCAGCTTCGCGTTCAAGCGCAGTGCCTACGACCCCCGTACGGGCAGTCTGCGCAACCAGCGTGACCACACCGGATGGTCTTTCCACACAAGCGTTCCGAAGTCCAAAAGCGGTCAGTCCCGGTTGAAGCCGGAGGACCTGCCAGCCGCTCCCACCCAGTGCCCGAACTGCGGGGACGACTGGGAGCTCAAGCAGGTCGGAAGTGAATGGCTCAGTCTGAGCGACCCGCGTCGCATGCGTACTCCGGTCAGGTCCATGCGCACCGGTTTCGAAAAGGTGAACCAGGTACTGACCACGGGGATCCTCTCGCTCATGCCGAACCGGCAGGCAGTGGTGTTCTCCGACAGTCGGCAGGACGCGGCGAAGCTGTCCGCGGGCTTGGGGCTGCGCCACTATCAGGACCTTCTGCGCCTGTTGCTCGCGAAGGAGGTCGAGGGGCAGGGCGATCCGGTCGCCGATCTCGCAGTCGTGTCGGCCTTCTACCGCAAGTCCCCCTATAGCCTGGTGGACAAGAAAGCCGCCAAGGCTGCACGCGACCGGCTCCACGCACGCGCACCTGAGGCCTACGACGCCTGGGCACATTTCCAGAAGGCATCCGAAGGGCTGGACGACCTTGACGACGACCTGCCCGACCCGGGACAGGAGGCCGTGCTCTACAACCGGCTCAGCCGCGTGCCGAGCCTCGACAGCCACGGCACCGCGGTCGCCGAGCGCCTGGTCCAGCTAGGCATCAACCCAGGCGGCCCGAAGGCCTCCCTGCAGCAGACGGCGTACGTGAAGGGCGGCCAGCCGCAACCCTGGACCTCTCTCTACCAATGGCCCGAGACCGAGGGCGGCAAGGTCCGCGACGCGTCCAGCCTGATCCTGACGGAGCTGCAGGAGCAGCTCCGTCAGGACATCCGTGAAGCCCGCACCAGCGAGCTGCTCAGTGGCCTGTTCGGCAGTGCTGGACGCGACTTCGAGTCCCTCGGCCTGGGGTGGCTCACCCTTGCCGACGACCAGGCACCGCTCGAAGCCGACCGGGCCTCCGATGCCGCGCTCGCCCGGGCCAGCCTGCGGGTGCTCGGCCACATGCGCCGCTTCGCAGGACTGCGTAGCCCGGCTGACGAGCCACCCAGGAAACTCCGGGAGTTCTGGACCAGCGCAGCCGACCACCTGGGGCACGACAAGGACGATCTCCGCAGGACCGTCGAGCGGTTCTGGGGGGATGCGGTCAGGCAGTACGTCATCCAGCCCGGGCACGTCGCCTTGCGCCGGGGACGTGCGGTGTCCTGGACGTGCTCCGTCTGCCGACGCCGGCACCTCCATCCAGGTGTCGGCGTCTGTACGAAGTGCCGACGGCCCCTCGCGGCTGCGTCCGAACCGTTCGATGGCACGGACGCCGACTACTACGCGTGGATGGCGCGCAGGCAGTTCGGCAACTTCCGCCTCAACGCCGCGGAACTCACCGGCCAGACTGACCGCCTGGACGCCCAGGCCCGCCAGGCGCGCTTCCAGGGCATATTCCTCGACGGCAAGGAGCGCGAGCTGCCCGACACCCTCGACGTCCTCTCCGTCACCACCACGATGGAGGCAGGCGTCGACATTGGTCCGCTGTCCGCTGTCCTGATGGCGAACATGCCGCCGACCAGGTTCAATTACCAGCAGAGGGTCGGCCGGGCGGGCAGGCGCACGTCGCCGGTCGCGCTCGCGCTCACCGTGTGCCGCGGACGCAGCCACGACGAGTACTACTTCCAAGACCCCAAGCGCATCACCAACGACCCGACCCCGCCGCCGTACCTGTCCACTGACATGAAGGACATCTACCAGCGTGTTCTGGCCGCGGAAGTGCTGCGCAGGGCAATTGGTGCAGCGCAGGGCGCGGCGGGGGAGGCCGCACGACCCGACCCGACCCGCAACGTCCACGGTCAGTTCGGCCGCACCGCGGACTGGCCGGCGCTGAGTGAAGCGGTGCGTCTGTGGATCAAGTCGCACGAGTCTGACGTTCTCGCCCTCGCTGAAGCTCTCGCCGACCGGACCCGCAGTACTTGGCCGCCGGTTCGGGCAGCGGCATGGGTCATCGAGGAGCTCGTCGACCGCGTCACCGAGACCGCGGACGAGCCCCGCGGCCACCATGAGCTCAGCCAGAGGCTGGCGGAGTCCGGACTACTGCCGATGTTCGGATTCCCCACCTCGGCCCGGTACCTGTACACCAAGCGTCCCTCGGGTTCTTACCCCTGGCCGCCAAGCGGGGTAGTCGACCGGTCTTTGGACATCGCCATCGCGCAGTTCGCGCCGGGCGCCGAGACGGTCAAGGACGGACAAGTCCACACAGCGGCCGGAGTGGTTGCGTTCGAACCGGCCGGCCGAGTCGCCCGGACCGTCAGCGAGCCATTCGGAGAGCCAGTCCTCATCGGCATCTGCCGGGCCTGCGGCCACCTGGCCGAGAACGTGCACGCGGCACCTGTGCAGGAGGACACGCCGCAGCCCTGCCGTGCCTGCGGAACCACCGACGGGTCCTACCGGGAGATCGAGCTGCGCGAGCCGGCCGGCTTCTACTCGGCCGGGAAGGCCCGGGACTTCGACGGCAACTTCGCCTGGAGGGCCAGGTCGCTCGCCCCCCGTACCGCTGCTGATCTCGACCACGGCGCACCTCTGAGGATCGCTACCCCGGGCATGGTCGTTCACTCCGGCAAGGGAGAGCGGTACGCGGTCAACGACAACGGCGGCAGGCTCTTCCACTTCTCGAAAGTGCGCCCGACCGCGCCCTGGTCAGGTGCCTACCTGGAAGCCCATGCGGCAGAGCTGTTTCCGTGGTTGGCACGGGACACGGTCGGCGTGGAGCCGCTTGTCACCGCCATCGGCGCCACCCAGCACACGGACCTGTTCCTCCTGGGGCCGAAGGCAGGTGAGATCCCGAGCCTCGGGCTGCGCCTCAACCTCACCGTTGTCCCGCAGAGCACTGGGTTCCCGGACGACCGCTCGGGCAGGCGATCAGCTTGGTACTCGCTGGCAGCCCTGCTGCGAACAGCTGCCGGGTCGCTCCTGCAGGTGCAGCCCAACGAGATCGCATCCGGCATCCACGGTGCTGGCCCGGGCAACAGTAAGGCGCGTACATTCGCCTTTCTCTCGGACACGTTGGACAACGGTGCTGGCTACTGCACGCATCTCGCCGAACCGGACGTCTTTGAGAAGCTCATGGCAACTGCAGGGCAGATGCTGAAGGACTTCGCTGGCGGAGCGCACGGGCGCGAGTGCCGTGGCTCGTGCTACCAGTGCCTGCGCGACTATACGAACATGGCGTACCACAGTTTGCTGGACTGGCGGCTGGCCGGCGAGCTCCTGGCCATTCTCCAAGGTGCAGGTGCCGCGAGCAGCCGACGGGGTCGCCATGCCGCAGGGCTGCTGCGGAACTGGGCGTCTGACCTGCCGCCCGGCGATGCGGAGTTCGTGGATGACCTGGGTGGCACCGGGCCTGCGGTCCTGTTCGAGGAGCGGGTCTGGGTCGCCGCCAAGAGCCCGTTCGAGGCCGCCGATACCGTGCTCCAGTCTCCCCGCATCAGCACCGTGCGCGACGCCGCCGTGGCCGACGGCCGAGGTGTCCACGAGGTGGTCTTCGTCGACGACTTCCTTCTCGACAGGGCCCCGGCCCGGGTGACGGTCATGCTTGCTGAATTCGACGGTCTGTAGAAACCTGCCCCTTGCGGCTCCGGGAGCCGCAAGGGGCATTGCACGAGTAGGAGGAGATGCCGCAGGCGCCTGCACCGCCGCCGGCTTCCAGCCGCTTGTGTGTCAAGACGATCACTGAAGGGATGGCCGTGGCCGAGCCGGAGGAGAACATGGGCGACCCGGTACTGCTGCGGCGGTTCGCGGCCTGGCTACAGCCCGGGCCGTCGTCCGAGGATGCGGAGCGCGGCGCCTTCTTCAACGACGGCATCATCGTCCTCGACACGAACGTCCTGCTCAGCCTGTACGAGTACACAGAGACCTCTAGACAGGAGGTTCTGTCGGCTCTCGAGCAGGCGGCGGGGCGCCTGTGGATGCCCTATCAAGTGGGCCTGGAATTCGTGCGCGGTCGCCGCAGCACGCTGGAGTCGCGCAAGAGGGCACTGGCGGATGCAGCTTCGGACGTGAACAAGAAGCTCATGGCGGCCCGTAAAGCGATCGTCGAGGCGAAGACCCTCGTGTGCGCACAGCTCGACAAGTACGCGAGGGCCGACGAGGAGATAGACCAGCTCCAGGCGCTGGCGGCGGATGCCAGTGTCGATTCGCACCTGGATCTCTACCGGCGCGAGTTCAAGCGCCACCTGGACATGCTCAAGGCGGATCACAGCCTGGCTTTGAACACAGCCGATGCGTCCGACCCCATTCTTGCCCGCATCGCAGAGCTCTATGGGGAAGGCGTCGGCGAGCAGCCAGAGGGCCAAGTCCTGCGCGGACGAATTGAGGAGGCGACCGCCTTCCGATTCCCGAACAAAATCCCTCCCGGCTTTGCCGACTCCGGCAAGGACACGCCACTGAAATCGGCTGGCGACTTCCTGCTCTGGGAAGAACTCATCGACCACGTTCGCAAGATGCCTGAGGGAAGCCGCCACGTCCTGTTCGTATCGAACGATACGAAAGAGGACTGGTACGAATCCGAATCCGGCTCGCGCAGCACCCGTCCGTGGCCGAGCCTCGTTGATGAACTGAAGCGCAGGGCCGGTGCGGACTTGAGAATCGAAACGCAGCTCAGCTTCTACGGCGGGATCAAGGAGTTCCTGGATGCTCAACTCGCCGAGGACACCTACGCAGAGATCGAAAGAGTGTCGGAGGCTTTCGAGCTGAGGATCCCGCAGGACCGGCCGGTTACCGAGGAGACAGCCTCTTTCGTCGCTCCACCGGAAGGACTTGCGCTCGCGGCCCTGGAATCCGTCGGAATCGCCTCCACGCTCCTGCGTGCGGCCGTGGAGTCGCCCTCGCCGTCGCAGTGGCTGTTTCAGTGGTGGCTGATCGGCGTTACGGCGCAACTCGGGCGGCGCACTGCAGAGGAGTTCGAGCCGCCTGTGGTCATCACCGCGGCATTCAGGGGCAATGAGCCGCCGTCGTCAAGCTGGAGGCCTGGTACGGACCTGTCGCCAGGCGAATGGCTGCACCGTGACTCCTCGTGGATTGCGCCGTGGTTCCTGGAGCTGCTGGATGCCGTGCCAAATAGGGATACGGCGGTCCTGCGCGGTCTCGCAGCGCAGCAAGCGGAGCAGGAGCGCCGCTCTCCCCGCTGACGTATGCGCATTCTGCCGGTATGGCGAATTGCGGGACTCGACAGGGTTGGCTGTCCGGGATTCTTCGATGTAATGTGAGAAGGTATCCTGATGGGGTTCTCTGTCCCGAACGCCACGGTTGTGATGGGAGTCTGCGCTTGCGTGCTCTGGATCTTCAAGCGCGCGCGGAAGAGCGGGTGGAGTGTCTTCGGCATCGGACACTCTGCTGCGATGGAGTGGCTGGATGTGACGATGGGTCGCGGTCGCCTTCGCTTCCGGCCAGGTGTAGGCGGCCCGCTCGGCTGTGCGGCAGACATCGATCGCGAGCGGAGGCATTCCGGGCTGTTTGATGGGGCATCGGAAAAGTCAGCAACGGGTCAGCGTGAGTCCTGAAAGAGCATGAGAGAACTGGCCGAATCGGCGAAGCGTTGTAAGATCCGGAGACCGCCCTTGACCTGCGGAAAGCGGGCAGGGAGCTACGTTTCGGGAGTTTCTTCATGTTTCGGACAATGTTCAAGTCCAAGATCCATCGGGCCACGGTCACCCAGGCCGACCTGCACTACGTCGGCTCCGTGACCATCGACGCCGATCTGCTCGACGCGGCGGATCTGCTGCCCGGGGAGCTCGTCCACATCGTGGACATCACCAACGGGGCGCGGCTGGAGACGTACGTCATCGAGGGCGAGCGCGGTTCCGGGGTCATCGGGATCAACGGCGCCGCCGCACACCTCGTGCACCCCGGGGACCTCGTCATCCTCATCAGCTACGCACAGGTCGAGGACGCCGAGGCAAGGGTGCTGAAGCCGCGCGTCGTACACGTCGACGCGGACAATCGGATCATCGAACTGGGTGCGGATCCGTCCGCCCCGGCGCCGGGAACGGACCAGGAGCGCAGCCCCCACGCGGTGGCTGTCTGAGGGGAGTCGGGGACCATGTCGCAGACCGGGGCCATCGGATTCAAGGACGACCGCAAGGCAGGACGGCTGCTCGCCGTCGAGGACGGTGAGGTGGTCGGCCTCATCGCGTACTTCGTGCTCGACGCGGCGCCCCACGCCCTCGTGGCGGTGCACACCATCGTCGAGCCGGGGCACGAGGGGCGGGGCATCGCCGGGGACCTGGTGAAGACCTTCTACGGGATCGCCGCCGCCGAGGGGGTACCCGTGGTCCCGCTGTGCCCGTACGCGGCCAGCTGGGCCGGGCGGCACCCCGACCAGGCGCCCGAGGCGCCGGCCGAGGTCGTCGCGGCGGCGAAGGCGCAGCTCGACGCGAGCCCCGACCTCTGGTGACACCCCTGACCCTGCTGCACACCTCGCCGGTCCACGTGCCGGTCTTCGACGCCCTGCGGGACCGGGAGCACCCCGGCGCCGTACTGCGCCACCTCGTGGTGCCGGAGCTGCTGGACCGGGCCCGTACGGAGGGCCCGGACTCGGTGGCTCCGGCCCTGCGGGCCCTGCTGGCCGGCTCCGGCGGCCCGGTCCTCGTGACCTGCTCGACCATCGGCGCGGTGGCGGAGGCCCTGGAGCCGGAGCTCGGCGTCCCGGTCCTCCGGGTCGACCGCCCGATGGCCGCGGAGGCCGTCCGTACGGGCCCGCGCGTCGCGGTGCTGGCCACCGTGGAGTCGACGCTGGTCCCGACGGTCGCCCTGCTGACGGAGGAGGCCGATCGGGCCGGCCGCCCCGTGTCGATCACCACGTGTCTGATCGCGGAAGCCTGGCCCCGCTTCGAGGCCGGCGACACCGCCGGCTACCTCACCGAGGTGGCCCAGGCGGCCGACGCCGTCACCCACGCAGACGTCATCGTCCTGGCCCAGGCCTCGATGGCGGACGCATCATCCCTGGCCACGACCGCCACCCCGATCCTCGCCAGCCCCACCCCCGGCCTCGCCGCGGGCCTCCACGCCGCCCGTTGATCCGTCGCGTACGGGCTTCGGCGGGCGTACGGGGGCGGATCCGGGGAAGGTGGGGCTTATGGTGCGAAACGTAGAGATGACCGAGCCGCCTCTGCCCGGGCCGGCTCCTGTGCCGCCCGGGCCCGGGCCGAATCCCTTCCCGGATCCCGAGCCGATTCCGCAGCCCGTGCCGCCCGTGCCGGCGCCGGTGCCCGAGCCCGATCCGATTCCGCCGCCGCCCGGGCCCGCGCCGATCCCGCAGCCCGGGCCGCTGAGCGGGGCGCCGGTCCAGGCCCTAGGCCGTACGGACCTCGGAGCGGTCGCCGCTCCAGAGGGTGTGGAACGAGCCCTCGCGGTCGGTGCGCCGGTAGGTGTGCGCCCCGAAGAAGTCCCGCTGGCCCTGGGTGAGGGCCGCCGGGAGCCGCTCCGCGCGCAGCGCGTCGTAGTACGCGAGGGAGGCGGAGAAGGCGGGCACAGGGATGCCCTGTGACACGGCGGCCACCAGGGCGGCCCGCCAGTCCTCCTGGGCCGCGCCGATCTCCTGCGCGAAGCCCGGGTCCGCCAGCAGGCTCGGCAGGTCCGGCTGCGCGTCGTACGCCGTACGGATCCGGTCCAGGAAGGCCGCCCGGATGATGCAGCCGCCCCGCCACAGCGAGGACACCGCGCCCAGGTCCACGCCCCAGCCGTACTCCTCGCTGCCCGCCCGGATCTGGTGGAAGCCCTGCGTGTACGAGACGATCTTCGAGGCGTACAGGGCCTGCTCCACCTGGGCGGCGAAGGCGTCGGCCGCCTCCGCCGACAGCGGCGCGGCCGCCGGGCCCGCGAGTCCCCGGGCAGCCGTACGCAGGTCCGCGTGGCCCGAAACCGCACGGGCGAAGACCGCCTCCGCGATCCCCGACACCGGAACGCCCAGGTCCAGCGCGATCTGTACGGTCCAGCGGCCGGTGCCCTTCTGCTCGGCCGCGTCGGCCACGATGTCCACGAACGGGCGCCCGGTCTCGGCGTCCGTGTGGGCGAGCACCTCCGCCGTGATCTCGATCAGGTACGAGTCCAGCCGGCCCCGGTTCCACTCACGGAAGGTCTCCGCGATCCGCGCGGGGGAGTAGCCGGCGACGTCGCGCAGCAGGTGGTAGGCCTCGGCGATGAGCTGCATGTCGGCGTACTCGATGCCGTTGTGCACCATCTTGACGAAGTGTCCGGCGCCGTCGGGGCCGACGTGCGAGACGCACGGCGTACCGTCCTTGGCCTTCGCCGCGATCTTCTCCAGCATCGGACCGAGCGACTCGTACGACTCGGCGGAGCCGCCCGGCATGATGCTCGGGCCGAGCAGCGCACCCTCCTCGCCGCCCGAGATGCCCGCGCCCACGAAGTGGATGCCCTGCTCGCGCAGCTCCTTCTCCCGCCGCCGGGTGTCCTCGAAGTGGGCGTTGCCGCCGTCGATGATGACATCGCCCGGCTCCAGCAGCGGGGCGAACTCGTGGATCACGGCATCGGTGGGCTCACCGGCCTTCACCATGATGATGAGACGGCGCGGCCGTTCCAGCGCGTCCACGAACTCCTTCGCGGACTCGGCGGCGACGAAGGCCCCCTCGTGCCCGAACTCCTCCACCAGGGCGGTGGTCTTCGCGGCCGTGCGGTTGTGGACGGCGACCGTGAAACCGTTGCGGGCGAAGTTCCGGGCGAGGTTGCTCCCCATCACCGCGAGCCCGGTGACGCCGATCTGGGCCGTGCTGCTCATACGTGCGCTCCTGAGTGCTTCGATGTGCGGGTGGGAGCGACGCTACATGGGCGGGCGCGCCGCAAGCCGTCCCGCCATGCGAATCAATGTCAACTTCCGTGAACATGCGCCCTGTTGCGCCCCTTGTCATGCCCTGATCGCGCCGTTAGGTTGTGCGGTTCCTGATGTCTTCAATGGGGGCTCCCATGGGTGTACGGGGTCGGCACCGCCGGTACCAGCCGAGCAGCATCAACCGCGCCTCGCTCGCCGTCACCGCCGGTGGCGCAGGGCTCGCGCTCCCTCTGATCGGCGCCGGAACCGCCCACGCCGCCTCGGTGGACACCTGGAACAAGGTCGCGGACTGCGAGTCCACCAACAACTGGCACGTCAACACCGGCAACGGCTACTACGGCGGGCTCCAGTTCACCCAGAGCACGTGGCGTGCCTTCGGCGGCGCCGCGTACGCGGCCCGCGCCGACCTGGCCACCAAGGACCAGCAGATCGCGGTCGCCGAGAAGGTGCTGACAGGACAGGGCCCGCAGGCCTGGCCGGTGTGCGGGAAGCAGGCCGGGCTCTCGCGCAGCGGCCCCGCGCCCGCCGCCTCTCCGCAGGCGCAGGGCCAGGGCCAGGGCCAGGGCGTAAAGGTCCAGGTCCAGGTCAAGGAGGCGAAGCCCGCCGCCCCGCCGGCCGCCTCACCCCGCCCGACGGGCACGTCGGTCCTGCCCAATCCGTACGTGGTCGCGCCCGGCGACTCCCTCTCGGCGATCGCCACCACCCAGCACGTCGAGGGCGGCTGGCAGGCGCTGTACGAGACCAACCGGGCCACCGTGGGGAGCAACCCGAACCTGATCTTCCCCGGTCAGCGGCTCACCCTGCGCGTCACCGCCGCGCCCGCCCCGCCGGCCGCACCGCCCGCGCAGAACCCCGAGAAGCCGCCGCGGACCGCGGAGCCGGTCAAGCCGGCGGAGCCCAACGCGCAGAAGCCCGCCGAGAAGCCCGCGCAGAAACCGGCCGAGAAGCCCGCCGCGAAACCCGCGGAGAAGCCCGCCCCCGCTCCCGCCTCAGCGCAGCAGCAGCCGGCCTCGGCCGGCTTCGTCGCCCCCGTGGACGCCTCCATCGGCACCGCGTACCACGTGGCCGGATCGTCCTGGTCCAGCGGCTACCACACGGGCGTCGACTTCCCCGTCGCCACCGGAACCTCCGTCAAGGCCGTCGGCCCCGGCTCCGTCGTCTCCGCCGGCTGGGCGGGCGCGTACGGCTACCAGGTCGTCATCCGGCACGCCGACGGCCGGTACTCCCAGTACGCCCACCTCTCCGCGCTCGGGGTCAAGGCCGGGCAGCAGGTCTCCGGCGGGCAGCGGATCGGCCGCTCCGGCTCCACCGGCAACACCAGCGGACCCCACCTCCACTTCGAGATGCGCACGTCCCCCGGCTACGGCTCCGACATCGACCCGCTGAAGTACCTCCGCGGCCGAGGCGTCAGCATCTGACCCCCGTACGTGCGGCGGCACGGCGGTGAGCAGGATCAGGCCGGCCGCCGTCAGCACGGCGCTGGCCAGGGCCGCCGCCGTGCCCGCCGCCCCGAACCGGAAGCCCTCGTCGAACAGCGATATGCCGACCGCCGCCGCGACGACCGGGTTGACCACGGTCAGCGTGGCCAGCGGGGCATTCAGCCCCGCGCCCCGGTAGGCCGCCTGGGAGAGCAGCAGCCCGCCCGAGGCCAGGACGGCGACCGCCGCCAGATCGGGCCAAACGGAGCCGAGCGCGCCCGGTGCGAAGGCGGATTCCGCGGCGGTCTCGGCCACCGACTTGGTGAACACGGAGGCCATGCCGAACGCCGTACCGGCCGCGACCGCCAGCAGCACACTGCGCAGCACCGGCCGGTGCATCCGCTGCGCCGCCAGGAACAGGGCGGCGACCCCGGCCCCGGTGACGATCAGCAGCAGGCCCCGCTCCCCGCCCGCCAGCGGCTGGTCCGCATCCCCGTCCCCGCCCGTCAGCGCCAGCAGCCCGGCCAGCCCCACCGTGGCCAGCACCGCGCCGCGCCAGGCCGCCGCACCCGCCCGGCGGTGTACGAAGAGGGCCGCCATCGGCAGCGCGACCACGATGGTCAGCGCACCGAGCGGCTGCACCAGGCTCAGCGGCCCGTACGCGAGGGCCACCACGTGCAGCAGGGCGCCCAGGCCGTTCAGCCCGACCGCACACCACCAGCCGACCCGGCGCAGCGGCGCGTACGGGCGGTCGGGGGTGCTCGCCGCGACCCGTTCCTGGACGATCGCGCCGCCCGCGTACGCGACGGCGGACACCAGGCAGAGCAGGACCGACAGCGCAAGGGCACTCATGATTTCCACAATGCCCCACCCCAGCGGCCTATTCCTCCCCCTACAGGTGGTAGCCAGTGATACCTCAGGCATACTCCGAAAGGATTACAGGCCCCGCGGCGGCCCCCGCCGGGCCCTGCCCGCGGTGACGCCTCCGTCGCGGTGCGTGAGGCGCCGGGCGACGAGTTTGGTTCCGGGCGCGTCGGATCCGTACAGTGGCGGTTTTGGGGACTTCCGCAGAGGCGGATGCGGACGAGTGAGCAAGGAACGGCAGCGGCCATGACGGTGACCGAAGACAACCACGTGAGCGCGGACGGCCACGCCTACGGGCCGGGCATCGACCCCGACCGGCTGGCGCTCTGCCTCAGCGTGCTCGACGAACTCGACAAGATCGACGTCGACCACCCCGACGCCATCACCGTACGCCGCGCCACCGCCGGCCTCTACCGCACGGTCAAGCAGCGCCGCCGCCAGGAGCGCCGCGCCTCCAAGACCGCCAACGACAAGGCCGTCACCGAGGCGACCGCGACCGGCTCCGCCGAGCGCATCGACGACGAGACCGAGGGCATCCTGCCTTCCTCGGTCACGGAGGCCGGCCGGATCGCCGGAATACTCCAGCGTCCGCGCTCCTGCTACATCTGCAAGACGCGGTACGTCGAGGTCGACTACTTCTACCACCAGCTCTGCCAGCCGTGCGCCGGCCACAACCGTGCCAAGCGCGAGGTCCGCGCCGACCTCGCCGGCAAGCGCGCCCTGCTCACCGGCGGCCGGGCCAAGATCGGCATGTACATCGCGCTGCGGCTGCTGCGCGACGGCGCCCACACGACGATCACCACCCGCTTCCCCAAGGACGCCATCCGCCGCTTCAAGGCGATGGAGGACTCGGCGGACTGGATGCACCGCCTGGAGGTCGTCGGACTCGACCTGCGCGACCCGGGCCAGGCCGTGGCGCTCGCCGACCAGATCGCCGAGGCAGGTCCGCTCGACATCCTGATCAACAACGCGACGCAGACCGTGCGCCGCCTGCCCAGCGCGTACGCCGCGCTGGTCGAGGGGGAGAGCGCCCCGCTGCCGGCCGGCGAGCTCCCCGCCCACCACGTCATCGGCGCGTTCAACTCCGGTGCGGTCGACGGCCTGGCGGCGCTGCCCGTCGGCGTGAGCGGGATCGACGCGCAGAAGGTCGCCGACCTCGCCCTGGTCGCGGGCAACGCCAGCATCGAACGGCACCTCGACGGCACCGCCATCGACGCAGGCGGCCTGCTGCCCGACGTCGTCGACACCAACACCTGGGTGCAGACCATCGACCAGATCTCCCCGGTGGAGCTGCTGGAGACCCAGCTGTGCAACTACACGTCGCCGTTCATCCTGATCAGCGCGCTCCGGCCGGCGATGGCCGAGGCCGCCCGCAGGGCGTCCAGCGGGCGGGCGTACGTGGTCAACGTCTCGGCGATGGAGGGCGTGTTCAGCCGCGGCTACAAGGGCGCGGGGCACCCGAACACCAATGCCGCCAAGGCCGCGATGAACATGGTGACGCGGACCAGCGGCCAGGAGATGTTCGAGACCGACCGCATCCTCATGACCTCGGTCGACACCGGCTGGATCACCGACGAGCGCCCGCACTTCGACAAGCTGCGCCTGGCCGAGGAGGGCTTCCACGCCCCCCTCGACCTGGTCGACGGCGCGGCCCGGGTCTACGACCCCGTCGTCCGCGGCGAGGCCGGCGAGGACCTGTACGGCGTCTTCCTCAAGGACTACGCGCCCGCCAACTGGTAGGCCGCCCGGTCAACCGCTCGTGCCCCGGTCCCCTTTCCAGGGGGCCGGGGCACGGTCGTGTCACGGCGTGCGCTCGTACGCCCTCGCCGCCACCAGCGTCAGGACCGGACGCCAGTCCTCCATCACGCCCGCGTCGAGCCCGACGACCTTGCCCGCGTCATCCGCTTGGCGCAATGTCACCGCCGCTTCCGCGTCGGGGTCGGCCGCGAAGGCCCGGACCTCGGCCTCGTCCATCAGCCCGCCCTGCGCCCGCAGGGTCAGCGCGCTCTGCGGGGACAGCGCCCGGTCGGGCTCCACGGCCGCCAGGTAGCGCTTGGCCGGCACGTGCAGCCGTACCAGCCGGGCCACTCGGTGGCCGAGCAGCGGACGGATCGCTTCCGCCGCGTGGTCGGCGTGTCCCGCGTCGTCGCCGGGGAAGAGCAGGTGGCCCAGGTCGTGGACGAGTCCGGCGACTTGGAGCTCCTTGTCGAACGGATGCGAACGGCGCAGCAGTGCCGCAGTCTGGAGCCCATGATCGTGCAGATCGACCGGGTCTCCGCTGCGGTCGGGCGTGTCCCACGCCCCGCGGCACGCGAGCAGCAGTTCCATCAGCTCCTCGATGCTGTCGACCCTCGGTACCCCCGGCACTCCGGACCTCGCCGCCACCGTCGCTCCCTCCGCTGCCTGTACTCCGGTCGTGCTACCGGCGTCGAGCACACCACCCGACCCGGTCACATCGGCGTACGACTTCCTGAACTCGCGGCGAAATCCAGCCGTCGAGCGGATTTTGCCAATCCATCGAGCGGGGGCGCGCTCATATGTGTACTCTGAGTGGCACAAGACGGCCGTATCCAGGCCACGCTCCACCAAGGCGCCACCGCGTCCGGAAACCCTTTATCCCTTGTGCCCGGCGCGCGGCTCGCACGCCGGGTTACGCGACACAAAGGAGTGCGCGGTGACAGACACGACGACGAAGTCCGACGAGACGCTGAGGAAGCACACGGCCGGGCGGTACCGTCCGCACGCCGATGAGCTCGGCAGCCTCGAAGTCTGGGCCCGGTCCGCCCCGATCCGACTGGCCGGCTACGAGGACGACCTGGCGGAGCCCCACATCCTGCCCGGCATCGACTAGTCCGACAGCCCGACGTCACGCAGCGCCCCCGAGCCGACCGGCGACGGGGGCGCGGTGCTGCGCTGACCGTGTGGGCGCCCGGAGAGGTTCCCGTCGGCCGTACGCCGTGAGCGTCATCGCTGTGGGCGATCAAGGCTTCCGGCCGGGCCCCCGGCTCCGCCACGCTGGCCTGCATGAAACTACTCATGCTGGGCGGTACCGAATTCGTCGGACGCGCGATCACCGAAGACGCCCTGGCCCGAGGCTGGGAGGTCACCGTCTTCCACCGCGGGCACCACGCGCCGCCGCCGGGCACCTCCGCCCTGCGCGGCGACCGCACCGCGCCCGGAGGCCTGGACGCCCTCGCTGCGGGGGAGTGGGACCTCGTCGTCGACACCTGGAGCGGCGCGCCGACCGTCGTGCGCGACAGTGCCCGGCTGCTGGCCGGCCGCGCCGGGCGGTACGTGTACATCTCCAGCCGCTCGGTCTACGCCTACCCCGCTCCCGCCGGCCTGACCGAGGACGGCCCGGTGGTCGACGGCTCGGCCGACGCCGAGGCCACGGCCTACGCCGAGGACAAGCGGGGCGGTGAGCTCGCCGCCGTCGACGCCTTCGGCGACCGGGCCCTGCTGGTGCGCGCCGGGCTGATCATAGGCCCGTACGAGAACGTGGGCCGGCTGCCCTGGTGGCTGGACAGGACCGCCCGCGGTGGCCCCACACCGGCCCCCGGCCGGCCCGGACTCCCGCTCCAGTACATCGACGTGCGCGACCTCGCGCACTGGACCCTGGACGCGGCCGAGGCCGGGCTCGGCGGACCGTACGACGCGGTGTCGCCGGTCGGGCACGCCACGATGGGCGCACTCCTCGACGCCTGCGCGGCCGTGACCGGCGGCCGCGCCGAGTTCCGCTGGATCGACCAGGACCGGATGGCGGAGGCGGGCGTGGAGCCCTGGATCGAACTGCCGATCTGGCTCCCCGAGGGCGAACTGCACGACTACATGTTCGGTTCCGACACCACCAAGGCGCAGGCGGCGGGCCTGAAGTGCCGCCCGGTCGAGGAGACCGTGGCTGACACCTGGGCCTGGCTCCAGTCCCTCGGGGGCCCCGCCCCCCTCCGCGGCGACCGCTCGACCAAGGGCATGTCGGCGGAGCGCGAAGCCGCGCTATTCGGGCTCTGACCAGGAGGCTTCGGCGAGGCGGGTCGGGGGGAGGTACTCGCGCAGCAGCGTGCGGTGCCACCACGCGCCCGTCTCGCGCAGCTCCCGCCAGGTGGTGAACCGGTACCGGTACAGCCTGGCCCGTACGTACAGCGGCGGGGCGTCCGGGAACGGGTTGTGGCGGAGCAGCCGCAGCGTGTCCCGGTCGCCCGCCAGCAGCCGCTCCACGAACGGCCCGAACCAGTCCCGCGCATAGTCGGGGGAGAGCGCCGCGAACCACATCAACCAGTCCAGCCGCAGATGGTACGGGGCGAACTGGCGCGGCATCCTGCGCAGATCACCCGGTTTGCCCTTGAATCCGTACTCCCGCCACGCCCCGTCCTCCCGCGGCACCCGGTCCGCGGTCCCCTCCACCACCACCTCGTCCCGGATCCGGCCCACCGTGCCGAAGGCCCCGTACGTGTTGACCAGGTGCAGGGAGTCGAACGAGCGGTTCATCACCTGGCGCCGCGAGATCATGTTGAGCACCGGACGCCGGCTCAGCACCAGCACCAGCACGGTCACCGCGCACACCAGGACCGCGAACCAGACGGGCGCCGCGCGCGAGGCCGCGGCCGGCGGCGGCCCCGCGAGCCCCGTGAAGTCGATCGCCGACAGGGCCACCGTGATGGTGATCCAGTTCAGCCAGGCGAAGTTGCCCGACAGCACCAGCCACAGCTGCGTCGCCACGATGATCCCTGCCGCATACGAGGCCACCGGCTGCGGAGTGAACAGCAGCACCGGAACCACCAGTTGGGTCACGTGGTTGGCCGCGCACTCCACCCGGTGCAGCGGCTTCGGCAGATGGTGGAAGAACCAGCTCAGCGGCCCCGGCATCGGCTGCGTCTGGTGGTGGTAGTAGAGACAGGTCAGCTTGCGCCAGCAGGGGTCCCCGCGCATCTTGATCAGCCCCGCGCCGAACTCCACCCGGAAGACCACCCAGCGCAGCAGCCACAGCACCAGCACCGGCGGCCCCACCCGCGCATTGCCGAGGAAGACCGCGAGGAAGCCCACCTCCAGCAGCAGTGACTCCCAGCCGAAGGAGTACCAGGTCTGTCCCACGTTCACGATCGACAGGTACAGCAGCCACAGCAGCGCCCACATCCCCATCGCCGCGCCCAGCGGAACGAGGTCCCCCACCCCCGCCGCGAGGGCCGCGGCCACCGCCGCCCCCGCCCAGGCGCAGCAGGCGAAGAGCCGGTCCGAATAGCGCAGTTGGAACAGGCTCGGGGCGCGCCGGAACGGCACGTACCGCACGTGGTGCGGCACGGGCAGCATGCCGTGCGCCCCGATCAGGGCCCGGAACTGAAGGGCGGCCGCGACGAAGGCGAAGAGGTAGACGCCGGCGAGGGCCCGCTGGAAGACCAGCCGGCCGAGCCAGTAGCCGGGCGCCGTGAACCAGTCCATCCCCTCCAGTATCGGGCGGATCAGGCCGCGGCGGCCACCTTGCGCACGGTGCGGCCCAGCCATCGGGCGTAACGCAGCTGCAGGAAGGGGATCACGGGGCCCGCGAGCCGGGTGTACCAGGCGGCCGGGCGGCTGAAGGCGGTCACCTCGAACCACACCGTGCCGTCCGGGTCCCGGAACACCATGAAGGACTCCTCCCCGCACTCCGGGTGGCCGGCCAGCGTCCCGTACGCGAAACCGATGCGCGCGGGCTCGTACGCCGTCCAGACCACCTCGCACGGCGCGCTGATCCGCAGCGGCCCGAAGCCGATCCCGACCACCACCCGGCTCCCGGGCCGGACCGCGCCGTGGCCGGCCCGCACCAGCATGCCCGAGGCCCGGTGGGCGCCGAAGGTGGTGACGGCGGTCCCGGCGGCCTCGAAGGCGGCCTGCCCGTGGCCGATCCGCGTGCGGTGGTGCAGGTGGTGGTATCCGGCGGGCAGCGGCCGCCGGCGCGTCGCACCCCGGTCGGGGTAGTTGACGGTGTCACGGCCGGCGCTGATGAGGCGGGTCATGGCGTGGTCTCCATTCGGTCGACGGCCAGCCTGCGCCAGGCCAGCAGCGAGCACAGGGCGAAGCCGAGCGCGTTGCCGAGACCATGGGTCGCGGCCATCCAGGTCAAAGTGGGGTGCACGAGGTCGGCGGCCTCGCCGAGCGCCCACCACAGGGCGAGCAGCATGGTGGCCACCAGGACCGCGGACGAGGTCGCCAGCAGCGCGCCGGTCGTGCGGCCCCGGGCACCCGGCCGTATCTCCCGCCAGGTCAGCAGCGCCACCGCCCACATCCCGCCGGTCAGCACCACCGCGCCCACGAGCTCCGCCCAGTCGTCCACGAAGTAGCCGAGGAGGACGAGCAGGGTCCCGCCGGGGACGCTGTACGCGGCCCAGCGCGACAGCGTCGTACTGCCCGGCGCGGCCCGGCAGACCAGCCCGGCGACCAGGGCAGCGGTGAATCCCGCGAAGTGGAAGTGCGGCACGGTCAGCGCCAGGATGTCCAGGTCGAATCCGAACAGCCGGTACCCGGCGCGCTCGGCGACGAGGGCGGTCCCGGCGACCGACGGCGAGAGCAGTGCGGTGAGCACGGCGATCTCGGCCGGTGCGAAGGGTCCGGCTGCGGCGGTCGGCGTCCGGAGGGACCGCAGCAGCCGGGCCGGGGCCCGGGCCGCGAGCGCCAGGGTGGCCCCGGCGTACAGCACGGCGAGCACCGTGGCGGTCGCGCCGCGCGGCAGCCAGAGGCACACGGCCCCGGGGGCGGCGAGCAGCGGCCAGATCCGGGCCATCGTGCCCAGCCGGGCCGGGTCGATCAGGCGGAGGCCGGCGGGGATCACGTAGAGCATGCCCAGGGTGACGATCAGATGCACCAGTACCGTCACCGTGGACTCCCCTCCGCGCGCGGCCGAACGCCTTGAACGCGTTCAACTCACGGTCGTGACCTTACGAGGTTCCTTGAACATGTTCAAGACGCGAACCCGGCTTCGGCCCGCTCCGTCGCGCCGCTCCGGTTGCGGCCCTCCCGCGGATGCGGCAGACAGGAGGGAGTAACCGGGGCGAAAGGGAGATTCACGTGCATGCACCGACACACCGTCAGGCTCCACGCCGTCATACACCGGTCCGCGCAGCCCTCTTCACGCTCCTCGGTCTGCTCGCCGCGGCCTGCGGCGCTCCCGAGGAACCGAAGAGCGCGGCCGGCCCGGAGAGCCAGGAGGTCCTGCTCCAGCCCGTGGGGACGCCCGGCCCCGACCCCTTCACCACCACCTCGGCCACCGGTGAGTCGGCGCCCGCGCAGCCCCCGCTGCCCAATCCGACCGGCCAGGGCATCCGGACCGTCAACGCGGCCACCCCCGGTCTCTACGCCGGCACCAAGCGGCTCGGCAGCTGCGACGTGGAACAGCAGCTGCGCGCCCTCACCGAGGACGAAGCCAAGGCCAAGGCCTTCGCCCAGGCCGTCTCCGTCGACAGGGCGAAGCTCCCCGAGTTCCTGCGCGGACTGACCCCGGTCGTGCTCCGCGCCGACACCCGCGTCACCAACCACGCCTTCCGCGACGGCCGCGGGGACGCCTTCCAGTCCGTCCTGCAGGCCGGCACCGCCGTCCTCGTCGACGACCACGGCATGCCCCGGGTCCGCTGCGCCTGCGGAAATCCGCTCCAGGCGCCGCGCGCCCCCAAGGGCTCCCCGGCGCTCAAGGGCGACCAGTGGAACGGCTACCAGCCCCACCAGGTCATCGTCATCGAACCGACCCCGCACCCGATCAAGAGCCTGGTCATCGTCAACATCGCCGACAACACCTGGATGGAGCGCAAGACCGGCGACGACGGCGCACAGGACGGCACCCCGCAGCCGGTCCCCGCGTACGACCCGGCGCAAGGCATCCCCTCCGGTCCCGTGACCCCGCCCGCGGCGGCCCCGGCCGAACCGTGCGCCCCGCCCGAGACGGGCAACGACGCCGGCGCCGGTACGAACAGCCTGGCCAGGACCGCCCCGCCGACCCCGCCGAAGCCGCCGGGCGGTCCCGCCGGGGTCCCGGCCCCCGAGGCCACGGACTGCGTACCGGCCCAGAGCGAGCAGGCCGGTCCGGACCAGCGGGCCCAGCCCGACCAGCAGGTCCAGCCCGACCAGCAGGTCCAGCCCGACCGGCCGGGCCAGGCCACGCCGCAGGCCCCGCAGAAGCAGCGCCCCGGGCAGCCCCCGGCCGCTCCGCGGTCCGACGTACCCCCGAACCAGCCGGGCGACGTACCCCCGGACGCGTTCGCGGACCCGGGGCTCCCGCCGGAGGCCGACGGCCCGATGCCGCGGCAGCCCGACCCGGGGGACCCGTTCGCCCAGGGCGACCCCTCCGGCCGGGGCGCCGATCCCTTCGGACGCGGCGACGACCCCTTCGCCCCGTCCGGCCAGGACGCCCCGAACGACCCCTTCGGCGGGCCGGACCGGCAAAAACCGCTGGCGAACCCGGCCCGCTCCTTGGAGAGCGCCTGACCGGCCCGTGTGTCATGGTGGATCGGTGCCGACCACCGTATCGCTGCCGGACGACTGGCCCGCACACCCGGACCGGTCGCTCTCGCTGAACCGCATGGGCAGTTTCGACTGGGACCTGGAGACCGGTCTCCTGCACATGGACGCAGCGGCCCTCGAGGTGTACGACATGACGCCCGGGGAATACGACGGCCGGCCCGATTCCCTCGCCGCGCGCGTCCCGCCCACCGAGGCGACCCGGCTGGACGCCCTGGTCTCCACCGTCCTCAAGAGCGGCGACGACAGCTACGGCGCCTACTTCCGGATCCGCTGCCAGGACGGGCGGCTGCGCTGGACCCACACCCAGGGCCGCGTCATGCGCGGCCACGACGGCCGCCCGTTCCGGATCATCGGCATCGTCCGCGACGCCACCGAGGAGCTCAGCCACTCGGCGGAGCGCCTCGGCCTCGACGAGGAGCGGCGCCGCCAGACCTCGGTGGTCGAGAGCACCACCGCCGCGCTCGCGCACGCCCGGACCGTACGGGACGTCATCGACGTCATCGGCGACGCGCACGGCCTGGAGCGGCTCGGCTCGATGGGCATGGTGATGGGCCTGGTCGAGGCGGGGCGGATCCACCTCGTGGCCGAGGGGCCGGAGGACAGTTTCGTTCCCGGCACCCGCTACACGCGGATCGACGAGCAGTACCCGATGAGCGAGGTCGTCCGCTCGCTGCAGCCGCGGTTCCTCGACACCGCCGAGGAGTTCGCCGAGGGCTACCCCGAGCTCTGGGCGAAGATCTCGTACATGGACATCTCGGCGGCCGCCTACCTGCCGCTGATCGCCCAGGCCCGCCCGATCGGCGCGATCGGACTGCTCTACCAGGACAAGGACGGCTTCACCCAGGACGAGCGGAACCTGCTGATCGCACTGGGCAGCAGCATCGCGCAGAGCCTCCAGCGGGCGATGCTGCTGGAGCAGGAGCACGATCTGGCGGAAGGCCTCCAGCAGGCGATGCTCCCGCGCCGGATCCCGTCGGTGCCGGGCGCGGAGATCGCCGTACGGTACCGATCCGCCCGGATGGGCCAGGACATCGGCGGCGACTGGTACGACGTCATCCCGCTGCCCGGCGGCCGGGTCGGGGCCGTCATCGGCGACGTCCAGGGCCACGACACGCACGCGGCGGCGGTCATGGGCCAGCTGCGGATCGTGCTGCGCGCGTACGCCGCCGAAGGGCACGCGCCGGGCACGGTCATGGCCCGGGCCTCCGTCTTCCTGCACGAGCTGGACACCGACCGGTTCGCGACCTGCACGTACGTCGAGGCCGACCTCTCGACGGGCGTCCTGCAAGTGGTCCGCGCCGGGCACATCGACCCGCTGCTGCGCACCCGGGACGGGGACTGCCTGCGGCTGTCGGTGGAGGGCGGGATGCCGCTGGGCCTGTCGGCGGAGTTCGGCCGCCTGGAGTACCCGGTGACCACCGTGGAACTGGACCCGGGGGAAACGCTCCTCCTGTGCACGGACGGCCTCGTGGAACACCCCGGCGCGGACCTCGACGACGGGATCCAGCTGCTCACCGCGCTGATCCGGAGCGGGCCGGCGGACCTCGCGCGGCTGGCGGACCGGCTGTGCGGGGTGATCGACGAGCGCGGCGGCGACGACGACATGGCGCTGCTCCTGCTGCGCCGCCAGGTGGAGGACACCCCGCAGGGCGGCGGCCGCCTCCAGCAGCACGTGGCCCCGGGAGACCCGGAAGCCCTGGTCGCGGCCCGGCACATGATCGGCGCGGCGGTGCGGGCGTGGGGCGCGCGGGAACGGGCCGACGAGATCGAGCTCGTCGCGGACGAGCTCATCGTGAACGCCCTGATGCACACGGACGGCCCGGCCATCGTGACCCTCCGGGTCCTGAGGGGCCACGAACGCCGCCTCCGCGTCGAGGTCGAGGACCGCTCCAGCGCCCTCCCGCGCCGCCGCGAAGCGGGCGACTCCGGCGTCTCGGGCCGCGGCCTGATGCTGGTGGACCGCCTGGCGGACGTCTGGGGAGTGGAGCCCCGGGGCAGCGGCAAATGCGTCTGGTGCGAGTTCGTGATGCCCTGACCCGCACCGTCAGGTCCCGGCCGGCCACAAATTCCGTTGCGGCCGCTCGCAGCCGTGCCGGACGATCAACGCGATGACCCAGATGACAGACGACGTCCGCCGGCTGATCAAGGCCGGAGATCTTCCCGGGGCCGTACGCAGCCTGCGGCCGCACGCCGAGACCGCCCCCCTGGCCGACCTCGCGAAGGCGACGAGGCACCTGGCCGAAGCGGCCGGCTTCGACGACCTCGCCCGGGCCGCGAAGGCCGCCGCCCGGGGGCCCCGCGACCCCCAGGCGCTCTACGACCTCGGCTACGGCTGCGTCGAGCACGGGATCGCCTTCCTCGCCGTGGCGCCGCTGCGCCAGGCGCTCGCGCTGCTGCCCGACTCGCGGCGGCTGGTGCAGGAACTGGTCTCCGCCCTGGAGGACGAGCACCGGCACGGCGAGGCCGCCGCACTGCTCTCGGGGCGGGGAGCCGCTCTGGCGCCCTGGCCCGAGCGGTACCTGCTCGTCCACAACGCCCTCTTCGCGGGCGACCTCGACACCGCCCGCCGGACGGCCGCCGCCCTTCCGGACCCCGAGGACACCCGCTGGCTCGGCGCCCGGGACCGGCAGCAGGGGATCCTGTCCCGGGCCGCGCTCGCCGAGGCCGCGGGCGCACTCGGCGGCCAGGACCTGCGCGGCTGGCACTTCGCCCTCACCGGCGGCCTGTTGGCCACCCTCTCCCCGTACGGCTTCGACGCGGGCATGACCGGCCGCTACGCCTACCTCGGCGACCAGCCCGAGCTGTGCCGCCGCGGCCTGGACCGGCTCGGCCTGGTCCTGGCCGCCGCCGGCCGCCGCCCGGGCACCGTGTCCCTGCTGCCCGGCCGGTCCTGCCAGGCCATCGGGCTGGCGGCCGCCGAGCTGTTCGGGCTGCCCGCCGTACCGTACGACCCGGCACGCACGGACACCGTCGTGGTGGCGTACGACCTGAACGCCCACGACACCGAGATCCTGTCCGGCCTGCACGGGCGCACCGACGGCCAGGTCCTGTACGAGCACACCACCTGCTGGACCGACCCGCCGCCCGTGACCGCCGACGTCAGCGGCCTGCTGGCCCAGCACACCGTCGCACCGTGGGCGGAGCAGGGCCAGCAGCCCGCCGACACCCGGCCCGCCGAGGAGCTCGCCCGCGACATCGTCACCGCCGACCCGGCCCCGGACGAGGGCGACGGGCAGACCCCCGCCGACCCGGACGAGGCGCTGCGGACCTTCACCGCGGCCGTGGCCGCCGGATGGCTCCGAGGTCCGCGCGACCGCGTCCGCTCGCCCGGTCCGGTGCGCAGCTCCCGGTTCGGGTAGCCGGGGCGGGGGTTGCGGGGGAGGGTGGGGGTATGCCCGAGCTGCCCGAGGTCGAGGCCCTGCGGGAGTTCCTCGACGAGCACCTCGCCGGGCGGGTGGTGGAGCGTGTCCTCCCGCTCGCCGTCAGCGTGCTCAAGACGTACGAACCGCCGCTCAGCGCCCTCGAAGGGCAGCCGGCCGGGGCCACCGCCCGCCACGGGAAGTTCCTGGCGATCCGGATCGGCGAGCTCCATCTCGTCACCCACCTGGCCCGGGCCGGCTGGCTCCGCTGGCAGGACACCCTGCCCGACCGGCCGCCGCGCCCCGGCAAGGGGCCGCTCGCCCTCCGCGTCGCCCTGGAGGGCGGCGGCGGCTTCGACCTCACCGAGGCCGGGACGCAGAAGCGACTCGCGGTGTACGTCGTCCGCGACCCCGAGGAGGTGCCCGGCATCGCGCGCCTCGGCCCCGACCCGCTCGCCGACGGGTTCGACCGGGACGCGTTCGCCGCGCTCCTGGCGGGGGAGCGGCGGCAGATCAAGGGCGTGCTGCGCGACCAGAGCGTCATCGCCGGGATCGGGAACGCGTACAGCGACGAGATCCTGCACGCCGCGAAGGTCTCGCCCTTCAAACTGGCGGCCTCCTTCGACGACGAGCAGGTCACCCACCTGTACGGGGCCGTCCGCCGGACCCTGCGCGAGGCCGTCGAACGCGCGCGCGGCGTGGCCGCCGGGAGCCTCAAGGCCGAGAAGAAGAGCGGGCTGCGGGTGCACGGCCGGGACGGGGAGCCCTGCCCGGTGTGCGGGGACACCGTGCGCTCGGTGTCGTTCGCCGACTCCTCGCTCCAGTACTGCCCGACCTGCCAGACCGGTGGCAAGCCGCTCGCCGACCGCAGGCTCTCCCGTCT
This sequence comes from Streptomyces sp. NPDC090741, assembly GCF_044769045.1. Lineage (NCBI taxonomy): Bacteria > Bacillati > Actinomycetota > Actinomycetes > Kitasatosporales > Streptomycetaceae > Streptomyces > Streptomyces sp. NPDC090741. Next base: position 490,188 of record NZ_JBIVXF010000003.1, read on the forward strand.
CCTCAAATGACGTCCGCCTGCGTAGACTCCGGCCCCATGGCCGACCAGCAGCAGCCGCATGCGCGCCCGCAGCAGCAGCCGCCGCCCCGGCGCGAGATCGTCACGGGTGTGCCCCGCGCCAGCCGCCGCCGCCCGCCCGCGCACACCCCCGCCCGTTCGGAGATCTCCGAGCAGACCACCCTGGGCGCCACGTACGTCCGGGCCCTGATGCGCAGCCAGCTCCGGGCCGGGCTCGGCGCGCTGGGCGTCCTCGCGCTGCTCGTCGGGACGCTGCCGGTGCTGTTCGCGCTGTCGCGCTCGGCGTCGGGTCCGCTGGTCTGGGTGGCGCTCGGCCTGGTGGCGTACCCGGTGATGTGGCTGATCGCCCGGTGGTACGTCACCCGGGCCGAGCGCAACGAGGCCGATTTCACCGGCCTGGTGATGGACCCGGCCGAGGCGCCGGGCCCGTACCAACGGCCCGGCTGACCCCGTCCTCGGTCTTCGGAGCCCGCGAAACGACGGGCTCCCTCAGAACAGGTGCATCGCCAAGTGGCCCAGCGGCAGGCCGAGCTGCCACGCCGGGGTCCACACCCGCGCGTTCTCGTCCAGCCCGGGCGGGGTGTCGGCGTGGCCGTGCCGTCCCGGGTCGAGGTTGGTGGCGAACAGCTCGGTGCGGTCCAGCCAGCACCAGGCCGCCCGGGCCAGTTCCAGGTCCGGGTCCTCGCCGCTGCCGCGCTCCCTGGCCTCCTCGCCCAGCGCGAGGAACCGGGTGTCCACCCAGTCGCGCCAGGGGTGCCCGTACGCCGTCAGCGACATCCACTCGTCGAGCTGCGAGACCACCCGGATCCCGGAGAGCTCGCCGGCCGCGTCGGAGAGGTAGATCGTCAGCGCGAGCGTGTCCCGCCCGGCGCGGAACTCCAGGGTACTGACCGGGATCAGCCGGCCCGTGCGCAGCAGTTCGTCGGCGATGTACTCCGCGTAGAGCCATGCCATGGGCACCGCGAGCCCGCCGTCACTGGTGCCGTTCGTACCCTCGGGCTGCACCGTTCCACCTTCTCCCGCGCGTCGAGCTTCCCGTCGTCAGCCATGAGCCTTCACCGAGCGACTCGCGGAACGGGGCATGTTTACCCAACTTGAACGCTCTGAGGCCGATTTCGATGCGTTTTGTGTCCGATGCGCATGCATTCGGTTCGTTCAGGCCCCGAGGCCGTACCCGTACCCCTGGAGGTCCTTCTTCAGTGCGCGCAGGGCGTAGTACGTACGGGACTTGACCGTTCCGGTCGGAATCCCGAGCTCCGCCGCCGCCTCGGCCACCGAGCGGTCCTGGAAGTAGACCTGCATCAGCACGTCGCGGTGCTCCGGCCCGAGCGAGCCCACGGCCCGCCGGACGTCGATCGCAGTGACCGAGCCGGCCACCGCGTCCACGGGCGCGGGCGCCTGCTCCAGCCCCTCCGGGTCCACCTCCTGCGGGCGGGACAGCCGCGCCCGCCGGGCGTCGATCGCGAGCCGCCGCGCCACCGTGAACAGCCAGGGCCGCATGGAGTCGTGAGCGCTCTCAAGTACTTCGGGGTGCTGCCAGGCACGGACCAGCGTCTCCTGTACGAGGTCCTCGGCGCGCTGGGAGTCCCCGGCCGTGAGCCCGAGCAGGAAGCCGAACAGGGCCCGCCCGTGGTCGCGCTGGAGCTCGGCCAGCGCCTCGGGGTCCGTGCGCAGGAGGGTGGGGGAGAGGGGCACGAGGGCCTCCTTCCTGGGTCCGTTCGGCTCCGACGCACCCACCCTCACCTGCACGGAGCGCCCCGGGAACCGTCCGGCCCCGCCGTTGCGCCCAAGCGCCCAGGTCATCCGGTGGGCGGCCGAGACCGGCGGTGAACGGTCGAACGGCGCGGCGAACGGCCACCCGGGTGAGGGCGGGTGCCGCGCGGACCCCTTGGATCCGCCGCCCGACTGGTGACACCCACCTCCATGGATTACAGATGGTCAGATAGTCCTACTAATGAGAGCTGGCTCAGATGACCAAGCACACCCGGCAGGCCCTCGCGCTCCTGTCGGCTGCCTTGCTGGCCGCGGCCGCCGCCGGCTGCTCCTCCGCCAAGGACCCCGCGCCGGCCCGCCTCGGCAACTCCCGCGCCCCGGAGCCGTCCACCGGCTCCGGGGCGAACTCGGCCCCGGCCGAAGGCGCCGCGAAGGGCTTCACCCTGGTCGCGACCGGCGACGTACTGCCGCACGATTCGGTCATCAAGCGGGCGGCGGCGGACGCGGACGGCGACGGCCACGACTTCAGGCCGATGTTCTCCCTGGTCAAGCCGGTGGTCTCGGCGGCCGATCTGGCTCTCTGCCACATGGAGACCGTGTACGGGGAGGACGGCGGGCCGTTCACCGGCTATCCGGCCTTCCAGTCCCCGCCGGAAGTGGCCGACGGACTGAAGGACGCCGGGTACGACGGCTGTTCCACGGCCTCGAACCACACCCTGGACGCCGGGTCCGAGGGGTTGAAGCGCACCCTCGACAAGTTCGACAAGGCCGGGCTGAAGCACGCCGGTTCGGCCCGGACGGCCGCCGAGGCGGCCACGCCCACCATGTACACGGCGGGCTCCGCGAAGGTCGCGCACCTCGCGTACACGTACGACACGAACGGCTACCCGCTGCCCGACGGCCAGCCGTGGGCCGTCAACCTGATGGAGAAGGACAAGATCATCGCGGATGCGCGGGCCGCCCGGAAGGCGGGCGCGGACGTGGTCCTGGTCAGCGTGCACTGGGGCACCGAATGGCAGACCGAGCCGGATGAGAAGCAGCTGTCGCTCGGCAAGGAGCTGACGGCCTCGCAGAGCGGCGGGCGCCCCGACATCGACATGATCCTGGGCACGCACGCGCACATCCCGCAGGCCTACGAGAAGGTCAACGGGACGTGGATCATCTACGGCATGGGCGACCAGGTCGCCGGTGAAATGTTCAACTACTCCGGCGCGCGGGACATGCGCGGCAACTACGGCTCCATCGGCCGCTTCACCTTCGCCCCGCCGGCCGCCGCGGGCCTGCGCTGGCAGGTCACCAAGGCCGAGTTCATCCCGCAGATGATGGACCTGTCCGCAGGGAAGGTCGTCAACCTGCCCGCCGCCCTCGCACAGGACCCCGGCGACGACGAGTACGAGCGCGCACAGGACGCCGTCAGCGAGGCCGTCCTCAGCCGCGGCGCGGCCAAGGACGGCCTGACGATGGCGAAGTAGCCTGTGCCCTTTGCCGGGGAGCGCCGGTCACGGAACCACGGTGACCGGCCATCGGCCCGCCTTGACCAGGCGGACCGCCACCGATCCGATGATCCGGTGCCCGGCCTGCTCCGAGGCACCGACCACCACCGCGTCCGCCTTGAGCTCGTCGGCCGCGCTCACCAGGCCCGCGTACGGGTCGCCGCGGAAGGTGTGGAACTGCCAGCGCACCTCGTAGATGCCCTTGAGCCGCTCCGCCGCGTCCCGGATCTCGGCCACCAGCCCCTCCGCGATCTCCCCGGTGGTGTCGGCCACCGGCGCGCCCAGCGAGGCCCCGGCCGGCATCACCGGCTGGACGTACACCAGCGCCAGCAGCGCGTGCTGCCGCCGGGCCAGCCCCGCCGCATACGCCGCCGCCCGCAGGGAGGACTCCGACCCGTCCACCCCGGCGAGGATCACCTTCGGACCGTCCGTACCGCGTTCGAATCCCGTATTCACGTGCTCAGTCACCCTCCCGAGGTTATGCGCTTCGCCGCGCGCGGCGGCGCGGGCCTCCCTAAAGTGCCAATCATGAGTGCCACCGTGGAGGAGACCCGGGGCACCCGGAACCGCTTCCTCAACCGGGTGCCCGACGCGTTCGCCGCGTTCTTCGGAACGCTCGGACTCCTGTGCGCCGTACTGGCACTCTCCCCGACGCTGCGGCACCTGCTGCGGCACATCGTGCGCTTCCTCGACGAGATCGTGGTGCCGGTCAGCGCCAACCTGGCCTACGCCGTCTTCCTCTTCCTGCTCGCCGCCGCCCTCGGCACCCGCAAGAAGGTCGCCTGGTGGATCGTCGTCACCTATCTGGCCCTGCTCCTCCTGGTCGACATCCTGATCATCGCCGACGAGTACTACTGGATCGGCGGCCCCTCGATGGGCATCGCCGTCGCCGCCCTCGTGGTCCTGATCGCCGCCCGCACGGAGTTCTACGCCGCCTCCCGGCCCGGCGCCTTCTGGCGCGCGATGCTCGTCCTGGGCCTCGGCCTGCTCGTCGCCGTGCTCGCCGGCTGGGGGCTGGTCGCCCTGTTCCCCGGCACCCTGCCCAAGGGGCAGTGGCTGGACTGGGCCGCCCGGCAGGTCTTCGGCGGTCTCGTCTCGCCCCGCCAGTTCGACGGCCACCCGCCCCGCCCGCTGTACTTCTTCCTCGGCCTCTTCGGCGCCCTCGCCCTGCTGAACGCCGCCTCGACCCTGTTCCGCTCCCAGCGGCTGACCGCCGCCCTGCACGGGGACGAGGAGCCCCGGATCCGGGCCCTGCTCGGCGCCTACGGCCGGAGCGACTCCCTCGGCTACTTCGCCACCCGCCGAGACAAGGCCGTCGTGTTCGCCCCCAACGGCAGGGCCGGCGTCACCTACCGCGTCGAGGCCGGCGTCTGCCTCGCCAGCGGCGACCCGGTCGGCGACCCCGCCGCCTGGACCGCCGCCGTCGACGCCTGGCTCACCGTCGCCCGCCGCCACGGCTGGCAGCCCGCCGTCATGGGCGCCTCCGAGGAGGGGGCGACCGCGTACGCCCGCTCCGGGCTCAGCGCCCTCCAGCTCGGCGACGAGGCGATCCTGCACATCGCCCACTTCGACCTCGACGGCCGCGACATGCGCGTCACCCGCCAGGCCGTCAACCGCGTCAAACGCACCGGGGCCACCAGCCTCATCCGCCGCCACTCCGCCCTCAGCGACGAGGAGATGCAGCGGATCATCGAGCGCGCCGACACCTGGCGCGACACCGAGACCGAGCGCGGGTTCTCCATGGCCCTGGACCGGCTCGGCGACCCCGCCGACGGGGACTGCCTGCTCGTCGAGGCCTTCGACGCGCAGGGCGAGCTGATCGCCCTGCTGTCCTTCGTCCCGTGGGGCAAGGACGGCATCTCCCTGGACCTGATGCGACGCGACCGCACCGCCCCCAACGGGGTCATGGAGTTCATGGTCGCCGAGCTGTGCGCCGCCGCGCCGGGCCTGGGCGTGCGCCGGATCTCCCTGAACTTCGCCGTCTTCCGCTCCGCCTTCGAGGAGGGCGGCCGGATCGGCGCCGGGCCGGTGCTCAAGCTGTGGCGCAAGCTGCTGCTGTTCTTCTCCCGCTGGTGGCAGCTGGAGGCCCTGTACCGCTCGAACGTCAAGTACGGGCCCGAGTGGTACCCGCGGTTCCTCTGCTACCAGGACGCCGGCTCGCTCGCCCGGGTCAGCCTCGCCTCCGGCATCGCCGAGGGCTTCGTCTCCGTACCGAGCCTGCGCAAACTGTGGGGCAAGGGGCACGCCAAGGGGCTCACCGCGCCGGCCAGCACCGAGGGGCTGCCGCCCATCGACTCCCTCGCCCTCGACCTCGTGGACCTGGAGGCCGAAACGGCGGCGCGGGCCGAGCGGCTGCCCGAACAGGTCCGCGTCCGCCACGACAAGATGGAGCGGATCCGGGCGGCCGGTACCGACCCGTACCCCGTGGGCATCCGGCAGCGCACCCACACGGTGGCCGAGCTGAGGGCGGCCCTCCCCGGGCACGCGCCGGGCACCCTCCTTGAGCACGCGCCCGGCGCCCGCTCCGGAGAACAGGCCACGCTCGCCGGCCGGGTGATGCTCGTACGCGACCTCGGCGGCGTGGTCTTCGCCGTCCTGCGCGACTGGTCCGGGGACATGCAGCTGATGTTCACCCGCGACGAGAGCGGAGCCGGCGTACTCGACTCCTTCACCTCCCAGGTCGACTTCGGCGACCACGTGGTCGCGAGCGGCGAGATCGGCGCCAGCCGCAGCGGCGAGCCCTCCCTCGTGGTCTCCTCCTGGCAGCTCACCGGCAAATGCCTGCGCCCGCTGCCGGACAAGCGCAAGGGACTCGCCGACCCCGAGGCGCGCGTGCGGCGCCGCTACCTCGACCTGGTCGCGAGCCCCGAGGCGCGGGACGTCCTACGGGCCCGGTCCGCGGCCGTCCAGGCACTGCGCCAGGGGCTGCTGGACCGCGGCTACCTGGAGGTCGAGACCCCGATGCTCCAGCAGATCCACGGCGGGGCCAACGCCCGGCCCTTCCGGACCCACATCAACGCCTACGACCTCGACCTGTACCTGCGCATCGCGCCCGAGCTGTACCTGAAGCGGCTGTGCGTGGGCGGCCTGGAGAAGGTCTTCGAGATGGGCCGCACGTTCCGCAACGAGGGCGTCTCCTACAAGCACAATCCCGAGTTCACGATGCTGGAGGCCTACCAGGCCTTCGCCGACTACGACGTCATGCTCGACCTCACGCGCGAGCTGATCCAGGGCGCCGCGACCGCCGCCTTCGGCTCGCCGGTCGCCCACAAGGCGGGCCCGGACGGCAAGCTCGTCGTCCACGACATCTCCGGGCCCTGGCCGGTCAAGACGATGTACGGGGCGATCAGCGAGGCGCTCGGGGAGGAGGTCGACGCCGACACCGAGGAGCACGTGCTGCGGCGGCTCTGCGACCGGGCGGCCGTCCCGCACACGCCCGAGAACACCCGCGGCGACGTGGTGCTGGAGATGTACGAGCGGCTGGTGGAGGAGAAGACCAAGCTGCCCACCTTCTACAAGGACTTCCCCACCGACGTCTCCCCGCTGACCCGGCAGCACCGGGGGGACCCGCGGCTCGCCGAACGCTGGGACCTCGTCGCCTTCGGGACCGAACTGGGCACCGCCTACTCGGAGCTGACGGACCCGGTGGAGCAGCGGCGCAGGCTCACCGCCCAGTCGCTGCTCGCGGCGGGCGGAGACCCGGAGGCGATGGAGCTCGACAACGACTTCCTGGACGCGCTGGAGTACGCGATGCCGCCTACGGGCGGCCTGGGCATCGGCGTCGACCGGCTCGTCATGTTCCTCACAGGCCTCACGATCCGCGAGACGCTGCCGTTCCCGCTGGTGCGGCGCGGCTGATCGGGTGAGGGGGAGGCCGCGCGTTCGTGCCTCTCGACATCTGCGGGGATGTCGTTGATACGTAGTAATAATGAAAAATGACGAGCCGACAGTAGGGCGACGCGTGCTCCTGCGTACCGCCGTCTTCCTCGGAGTCGCCGCGGCCTCCGGACTGCTCACCGGCGGCGAGACCGGCGCGCCCGGCCAGAACACGGCGGGCGCCGCACCCGGCGCCGGCCTCGGCGCCGCCCCCGGCCGCGGCCCGGCGGCCGGACAGCCCGGACCCGGCGGAGCCGCCGGACCGGGCGGAGTCCGCGCCCTGCGGCCGCAGGCGCCCGGCCAGGGCGCGTACCGGCTGAGCCCCATGACCGCCGAGACCCCACTGCGCCCGCCCGCCGCGCGGCCCGCCGTCCGGACCCGGCCCATCCTGGAACTGCCGCCCGACGCGAGCACGGCGAGCGCCATGGTGCTCACCTTCGACGACGGGCCCGACCCGCGCTACACGCCCGCCATCCTCGACACCCTCGCCCGGTACGGCGTCCGCGCCATGTTCTTCGTGTGCGGGGAGATGGCCACCGACAACCGGGACCTGCTGCGCCGGATGGCCGCCGAGGGCCACGTCATCGGCAACCACACCTGGACCCACCCGCTCATCCCCACGCTGAGCCGGCCCGCCCTCGCCTCTGAGATCGCCCGGACGAGCGAGGTCGTACAGCAGGCCGTGGGGGAGGCGCCGCAGTGGTTCCGGGCACCGTACGGGGCGTGGAACCGGGCGGCGTTCGAGATCGGGGCCGAGCTGGGCATGGAGCCGCTCGCCTGGACGGTGGACACGCTGGACTGGAAGGAGCCGGGCACCACCACGATCGTCTCGAACGTCCTCAAGGGCGCGGCGCCCGGCGTGATCGTGCTCAACCACGACGCGGGCGGCGACCGCTCGCAGAGCGTCACGGCGGTGAGCACGTACCTGCCCCAACTCCTGGCCCGGGGCTACCGGATGACGCTGCCCACGCTGCCGCCCCGCTGAGGACCGTACTCCTCGGCGGGGCGGGTACGGGGTGTCCTCGCGCGGTGCGGCGGCGGTCCGCCGCCGCTCAGCGGGTTTCCACCAGCCGGGCGAAGACGACGACGTTGCCGTCGTAGCCCCGGGCCTTGGAGTAGCCGCCGCCGCAGGTGATCACCCGGAGCTCCGCGTGCCCGTTGTCCCCGTACACCCGGGCTCCGGGGAACGTCTCCTTCGAGAAGACCTCCACCCCGTACACCTCGAACACCGCCGTGCGTCCGTCGTACCGCTCCACCTCGATGTGGTTGCCCTTGCGCAGCGAACCCAGGCCGTAGAAGACCGCCGGGCCGTTCGCGTTGTCGACATGGCCCACGACCACCGCCGAGCCGCGCTGGCCCGGCGAGATCCCGTTGAGGTACCAGCCGGCCAGATTCGGGTCCTGCGGCGGCGGGGCCTCGATCCAGCCCTGCGCGTCCAGCCCGACCGTCATCACCGGCGCGTCCACCTTGATGTTGGGGATGCGGATGCGCTGGACCGACGAGTGCTCCAGCGGCTGCACCTCCGGGCGCGGCTCGGCCTGCTGCTGCATCGGCTGCTCACCCTGCATCGGCGGAGCCGCCGGCAACTGCTCGGCCGGCACCCCGACCGCCGCCGCGGCGGTCGGCTGCGGCGGCCCGTCGCCGATGTCCGCTCCGTTGCGCATCATGGCGAGGCCGCTGAGCATGACCAGTGCGAGCACGCCCCAGGGGGATCGTCTTCTCGGTGGCTGCTCGCTCTCGTCCTCGGTCATGGCTCTCCCTTCCCGACGCGGGGGTCCCGACCCGCGTTCTTGTCCCACCCCTGTACGCCCTTCCTCACGCACGCTAAGGCTGCGTGCGCAAGACGGCGATCGGTGAAGGGCGAACGGGTGGCGGCGCGGCCGGAAGGGGTGCGCCCATCCAGGTATTCGTCACATAAATGCCTGACGGGTCGTGACCTGCGGATCCGTCAGGCGAGCCGCGCGTGCCTCGGCGTGTCGCTCAACCTTGCGGCCCAAAGACGGAAATGCGCTGGTTGCGAGCCGCCCTGAGGGTTCGTCGTGGGAGGCGTTCTCGTCGATCTTCCCGGGCGACCGCTCCGGGGCGCTTCCCGCTGGAGGTTCCACCATGCGTGTTCTTCGCGCCCTCACCGTGGCCGCGGCGGCTGTCGTCGCCGTCGGGCTCAGTACCCCGTTCGCCGCCGCGAACCCGTCGGACCCACTGGGCGGATCTCCGTCGGGTCAGGGCGGCAACGGCGGCATCGGGGGCAACAACGGCAACGGTCCGAGCAATGTCACCGTCAACCCGTACTCCGTGCACCAGGGCTCGACGATGCAGGTCAGCGCGGCCGGGTGCCGTCACGGCGGCACGGTCTGGTCGGCCGGCAACTTTCCCCAGACGAACCTGTCGGCCGGCTCCATCGGGTTCGCAACCGTCCGGATCTTCAACCACGCCTCGCCGGGCAACCACACGCTGTCGGTCAAGTGCCACGACAACAGCCTGGTCGCCACGCACCGGTTCACCATCCTCCGGGGCAACGGTGCACAGGGCGGTATCGGCGGCTCGTTCGGCCCGTCCACCGCCGAGACCGCCATCGGGTCGGGCCTGGTGGGCGCCGCTGCCCTGGGCGCGGGCGCGCACGTGCTGCGCCGGCGTCGTCCGCTGCGCGGGCGGGCCTGACGGCCGGGCCCTCCCCGGTCGGGCCCTGCGCAGCCCGCAGTAGCCCGGGAACCGCCGGTCGCCCCGAATCCTGGCCAGGACTCGGGGCGACCGGCGGTCGGTGCTATGGGGGTGTGTGGGGCGCGTTGCCGTGGACGGGCCAGTGGGTGTCTTACAGATCGGGCCGGATCAGGGAGCGGTGCCGGACGCCGCGAGCCCGGCCTGACCCGTCAGGCACCCCCTAGTGGCCGCGGGTGGAGGCGCGGCGGCGCAGTACGTACGTCGTACCGCCGGCGGCCGCGAGGAAGAGCGCGGCGCCCGCGCAGAGCTCCCGGGGATCCATGCCGGCCACGCTGCCGCCCAGACCGCCGCGGACGCCGAGGGAGGCACCCCGGGTGGCCGTGGAGTTGGCCCTCGACGTGGAGGTGGAGCTGGTGGTGGGCTTGGTGGTGCCGCCGGTGATGGTGAGGTCCGCCGAACCGTTCTCGCCGTTGCAGGTGAAGGTGACGGAATACACGGCTCCGCGCCGGGCGTCGCGGTCCACGGTCACCCGGGCGGTCTGGCCGCGCGCGATGCTCACGGTGTCGAAGACCCCGGAGGAGACGGTGGCGTAGGCGGCGTTGCAGCCGGTGACGGAGAGCACCGTCTGGCCGCCGGGGGCGACCGTCGACGGGGTGATGGCGAAGCCGAACGAGGTGATGGGCTGGGCCTCGGCCGCGGTCGCGGAGGACACGCCGAGGGCGCCGAGCGCGAATACGGCGCCCGTGGCGCCGGCGCTCAGCAGGGCGGTGGCGTTGCTGCGTATCGCACCCATGGTTGATCTCCGGATCTCCGAGGAGCAGCCGCGGAACGGTTTCCGCACGTGGGGGGTCGTGCGCCTCGATGTCCGACACGCTAGGTCCGGTCGCGGTGACCCGCGATCAGGAACGGGCGAATGGGGCACAGGGGTGGGCCGAACCGGGGACGGCGGGCCCGTCCCCGGTTTGCGGCGCGTCGGAGTGCCCCGGTTCCCGGCCCCCGGCCCCCGATATCCGGCCCCCGCGCCTCAGTCGCCGAGCGTCAGATGCGGGAACTGCGCCAGGAAGGGTTCGGCGGTCGCCGCGATGCCCCGGCCGAACGGCGCGTCGAAGTCCCAGATCAGGAACAGCAGGAAGGCGATCAGCGCGCTGAACAGTCCCGCCAGCAGCAGTTCCCGGAACGAGCGGCGGATCTGCAGGGTGAAGACCAGGCCCACGGTCACCAGCGCCCCGGCGATCAGCCCGAACCACACCACCCCCGGCATCGTCGCCCCGGCGCCCTGGCCGCGGGCGCTGCGGGCGTCGTCCACCAGCGCGACCTGGTCCACCAGCGGCTGGTACGCCTGCCCCTCGTGGTCGGTCTGCGGTTCGTAGTCCGTTACATCCCGGCGGATGCGCTCCAGCAGTTCCGCGCTGCGGTCGGTGAGATCGCCGTGGTCGGCCATCTCCTTCCACTCGGTGTCCACCACGTACGTCACGTACGCGTCGACGTCGGACCGGATCTTCTTGCGCACGTCGGCCGGATAGACCTCCGAGCGGACGCTGATCTCGTGCAGGGCCTGCGCCTCCTGGCGCACGTACTCCTGGGCGGCCCCGCGGCCCTCCCAGACGCCGGCGATCGCCAGACCCAGCACGATCGCGTAGATCACCCCGATCATCATCGTCATGTACTCGATGACGTCCGGGGTCTCGTTGGGATCGTCGTCGTCGCCGATCCGCCGTTGGTTGAAGAAGGCGATGGACAGCACCACGGCGCAGGCCGCGGCCATCGCGAGGGTCAGGACGAGCCATTCCGACAAGATGACTCCCAATCGGTCACGAAAGGTGGTGTGCGGGGCGGCGGGTCTGCGGGCCTAGCGAGGCCGCAGCGCGACGATCGCGAGCACCGCGGGGGCCGCGGTCATCAGGGTGAAGGTCACCGGTGAGATGTGGTGCTCGGGCCGTTTGGCGGCCGCCGTGCGGTAGGCAGGCCTGGCCACCGGCTTCTTCGGGGGCGGGGGCGGCGGCGGCGTCACCACGGGGTCGGGCGCCTTCGCCCGGAGCGGAGGCGCCGGCACCGGCTTCGGCGGGGTCGGCGCGCGTGGCTTCGGCCGGGGCTTCGCCTGTGGAGCGTGCGGGGGCGGCGGCGCGGGTGGGGGAGTCGGCTTCGGGGGCGGCTTGGGCGTCGGCGTCGGGGGCGGCGGCGGGGTCGGCGTCGGGGTGGGGGTCGGGGTGGGGGTCGGCTTCGGCGGGCACGGCGGGGGAGGCGGCGGGCAGTGATGTCCACCGTGTCCGTGGTGGCCTCCGTGGCCGCTCCCGTGCCCCGAGCCGTGACCGTTTCCGTGGCCGTCGCCCCGGCCGCCGGAAGGGCCTTCGCCGTGATGTCCGCCACCCCGGCCGCTCGCGGCCGCGCCGCTTCCGGCGGTCGCGACCAGCCCGACGGCGCTCGCGCCGTCCCCGGCGTCGATCGTCGCGTAGGCGCAGCTATCAGCCATGGCCGGCGTGGCGGACAGCGCCGCCCACAGCAGGACCGGGACCACCAGCAGGCGTCTGGTAGAGGCTCTGTTCACCCGGGGAGCATGGGCTCACGTGCGCTCGCGCACGCGGAGCTCGACCGTGGTTCGCCTGAACGGGTGGCGTGAAGACCGTAGAGGTTTGAGCCACGGAATGAAGAATTCCGATCACCTACCTGCGTATTCCCAAAAGCGACTTGTCGGTTTCGGTCATTCGCTGCGGGAGGGGTCGTGGAGGCCTTTGGTGTGTGATGAAGAACGGATCACCAATTTCCGCTTTTGCTCGCTCCGTTGGGCAATGATCAGTACATTCGGCTCGGACAGGCGTCCGATCCCGGACGACCGCGCAGGACTACGGCTTGGAGACCCCGATGGAGCGCCCCGCCTGGGCCCCGCCAGGTATCGACATATCGGTGCCGAGCGTGTCCCGCATCTACGACTACTACCTGGGCGGCTCCCACAACTTCGAGGTCGACCGCCAGGCCGCCCGCCGCGCCATGGAGTTCCTGCCGGGCCTGCCCAAAATCATGCAGGCCAACCGGGCCTTCATGCGCCGCGCCGTCCGCTACGCCGCGGCCCAGGGCATCACCCAGTTCCTCGACATCGGCTCCGGCATCCCCACCTTCGGCAACGTCCACGAGATCGCCCAGGCCGCCAGCCCCGAGGCCCGCGTGGTCTACGTGGACCACGACCCGGTGGCCGTCGCGCACAGCCGGGCCGTCCTCGCCGGCGACGAGCGCACCGGCATCGTCGCCGCCGACCTGCGCAAGCCGCAGGACATCCTCGCCGCCCCCGAGGTCTCGCAGCTGCTCGACCTCGAACGCCCGGTCGCCCTGCTGCTCGTCGCCGTCCTGCACTTCCTGGAGGACTCGGACGACCCGTACGCCGCCGTCTCCGAGCTGCGCGACGCCCTGGCCCCCGGCAGCCTCCTGGTGCTCACGCACGCCTCCTACGAGGGGATCCCGCTCTCCCCGGAGGTCGCGGCCGGGACGGTCGGCGTCTACCGGGACATCCGCAACCCGCTCGTGATGCGCAGCGGCGAGCAGATCGGCCGCTTCTTCGACGGCTTCGAGCTCGTCGAACCCGGCGTCGTGTCCATGCCGCTGTGGCAGCCCGAGGGCACCGCGGACCCGGAGGACGGCGAGACGCCCGAGGACCCGTACGCGTTCTCGGGCTTCGGCGGAGTGGGACGCAAGGCGTGAGATCCACGGCCGCGGTGCCCTCCGGCACACCGACCCCGAAGGACGAGGGGCCCGCGCAGGCAGCGGAGCCCACCGCCCCGCCCACAGGCCCGCCGGCTCCGGCGGGCCTGTCGGCGGGCGCGGGCCCGGCCGCGCTGCGGAGCGGGCTGGAGGACCGGATCGGGCGCTTCGCGACCATCTGGGGACGGGCGATCTTCCCCGTCACCGCGACCTCGCTGACCCGCGTCGAGTTCGAACAGCACCTCATACCGCTCGCCCGGACCCTCGCCGAAGCCCTGCACGCCCGGCCCTTCGACGCGGGCGTCGCCCAGCGGGTGGGGGCCGAACTCGTCGCCGTGCACTGCACCGACCCGGAGGCGCTGGCCGGCACGCTCGGTGTGGTCGAGTCGTACCTCGTGCTCTACTGCGGCCCCGACGGGGTCGGCGTCGAGGGCACCGAGGAGTACCGCTCGCGCTGCGCCCGGCTCCAGCACGGCATCGCGGCCGGATTCGCCCGGGCCCTGCGCGAGCGCACCCTCAAGGAGCAGGAGGCCATCGCCCGCTCCGCACTGACCGCCCGCATCGACGCCCAGCAGGCCCTGCACGCCAGCGAGGAGCGCTTCAAGGCGGTCTTCGAGGGCGCGGCCGTCGGCATCGGCATCGCCGATCTCGAAGGGAACATCCTCGAGGTCAACGACGCGCTGCTGCAGATGTTCGGCGGGATGAACGGGCACATGCGGGGCCGCAACGTCAGCGAGTGGGGCCACCCCGACGACGCCCCGCACGTCTGGCGGATGTACGGCGAACTCGTACGCGGCGAACGCGAGAGCTACCGCGTGGAGAAGCCGTACTACCGGCACGACGGGACCGTGCTGTGGACCAATCTGACGGTGTCGCTGCTGCGCGACGCCGAGGGCGTTCCCCAGTACCAGCTGGCGCTGATGGAGGACACCACCGAGCGCCGACTGCTGAACCTGCGCCTCCGCTACGAGGCCACCCACGACGCGCTGACCGGGCTGCCGAACCGGACGCTCTTCTTCGAACGCCTGGAGAAGGCTCTGAGCGGGGCCGGCGGCAGCCGTTTCGGCCTCTGCTACCTGGACCTCGACGGGTTCAAGGCGGTCAACGACAGCCTCGGCCACTCTGCGGGCGACCGGCTCCTGGTGGAGGTCGCCGACCGGCTGCAGAGCTGCGCGACGGGCCCCGGCGAGGTCGTCGCACGCCTTGGCGGCGACGAGTTCGTGGCGCTGACCACCGGTTCGGACACCGAGGAGAAGGTGACCGAACTCGCCGTCCGGATCCTGTCCGCCCTGTCGGTGCCCATCCGGATCGAGGGCCGTGAGCTGTCGGTCCGCGGCAGCATCGGCATCGTGGAGGGCCCGGCCCGCGAGCGCACCGCGGCGGAGGTGCTGCGCAGCGCCGACATCACCATGTACCGGGCCAAGGCGGCCGGCGGCAACCGCTTCGAGTTCGCCGACGCCGAGGCCGACGCCCGCGCCATCACCCGGCACGGCCTGACCAACGCCCTCCCCGCGGCACTGGAACGCGGCGAGTTCTTCATCGAGTACCAGCCGCTGGTCCACCTGCACGACGGCAGCGTCCACGGCGCCGAGGCCCTCGTCCGCTGGTCCCACCCGCAGTACGGGGTGCTCGGCCCGGACCGCTTCATCCCGCTCGCCGAACGGACCGGGCTGATCGTGCCGCTCGGCCGCTGGGTCCTGGAGGAGGCCGTTCGCCAGGCCCGCAACTGGCAGCGCCAGCACGGCGGCTCGGCCCTGCGGATCAACGTCAACCTCTCGCCGACCCAGCTGCACCACCCCGGCCTGGTCGCCGACACCGTCGCGGTGCTGGAGAACTCCGGCCTCGCCCCGGGCGCCCTGTGCCTGGAGGTCACCGAATCGGCCCTGATCGGTGCCGACGACGAACTCCTGGAACCCCTGCGACGGCTCGCCGCCCTCGGCGTGGACATCGCGCTCGACGACTTCGGCACGGGCTACTCGAACCTGGCGAACCTGCGCCGCCTCCCGGTCAGCGTCCTGAAGCTGGACCGCTCCTTCACCAAGGGGATGCAGCAGCAGCCCGCCAACCCGGTCGACGTCAAGATCGTGGAAGGCATCGTGGCCCTGGCCCACAGCCTCGAACTCGCCGTCACGGTCGAGGGCGTGGAGACCGGAGCCCAGGCCGCCCAGCTCCGCGACCTCGGCTGCGACACCGCCCAGGGCTGGTACTACGCCCGCCCCGGCGCCCCCGACCGCATCCACACCCTCTCGCTGTTGGACGCCGTGCCCACGCCCTCCTGACGCCCGGCCCGACACTGGCCCGGCGGACCCGGTCAGTCCAGGCCGGCCTCCGTCCCCACGCCGGGGGTCCGGACGGCCGCCACGACCCGCTCGTACCGCCGCGCCGTGTCGGCCACGACCTCGGTGGCCACCGGCAGCCGCTCAGCCTCGTACACGTCGAGCACCTCCTCCCCGCCCGGCCCGGTGAGGGCGGCGGCCAGGGTCCGGCCCAGGGCGGCCGCGTCGTCGATGCCGGTGTTCATACCCAGTCCGCCGGCTATGGGGTGGACGTGCGCGGCGTCCCCGGCGAGGAAGACCCGGCCCTCGCGCATCCGGGTGACCACGCGGACGCTGACCCGCCAGGTGGAGAGCCAGGTGGGATCCGTGAGCCGGATCCCGGGTATCCGGGCGTGCCGGTCGAACAGGCGCTGGAAGGTCTCCAGCGAGGGCGGCACCGGTTCGCCGTGCTCGTTCTGCTCGGGTGAAGCCTGCAGCTGGAAGGTGTCCGTCCCCGGTATCGGGCAGAGCATGATCCCGCTGCCGTCCGAGCTGAACCACTGGTGCCAGAAGTCCCGGCTGAGCCCGGGGGCCCTGACGTCCCCGATGACCATCGCGGGCTCCTCCTCCGTGCTCCCTTCGAAGGGGATGCCGAGGAGCTTGCGGGTGGTGCTGCGCCCGCCGTCGCACCCGGCGAGATAACGGGCCCCGATCACGGTGCCGTCCGCCAGCTCCGCGCGGACCCCGGCCGCGTCCTGGCCGACTCCGGCCAGCCGGGCCCCGTACTCGACCGTCACCCCCAGTCCGGCGAGCCGCTCGCGCAGCGCCTCCTCGATCTGCCACTGCCCTATCAGCAGCCCTGTGCCGGATACGAGGGTGTCGTTGACGTGTGCTCCGTCGAAGTACTTGCGCAGGACCACTTCCTCCTTGCCGATGGCGGTCAGGGACCCGGCCACGCCGAGCTCCTCGAAGATCTCCACACTGCTGGGGCGGAGCCCCTTGCCGCGGGACTCGTGGTGGGGCTCCGAGCGCGCGTCGATGACGCGGACGGCGGCTCCGCGCAGGGCGAGGGTGCAGGCCAGCGTCAGCCCCGTGGGGCCGGAGCCGGCGATCAGTACGTCAGTCATCGGATGTCCTCTCAGATCGATCCCTGTCTCGTCGATGTCTCAAGGAAAGCTGCTCGCGCCAGAAAAAGCAACCCGGTCAAGAAATTAACTGAGTCATAATTCTGTGCTACGCTCGCGGTATGGAGAAGACGACGGGTCTGCGCGAGAACAAGAAGCTCCGTACGCGTCGCCAGCTGGCGGCCACGGCGCTGGAACTCTTCCTGGAGCGGGGCTTCGATGCCGTGTCGGTGGCCGATGTCGCCGCCGCGGCCGAGGTCTCCAAACCCACCCTGTTCCGGTACTTCCCGAGCAAGGAGGATCTGGTGCTCGACCGGTTCGCCGACCACCAGGACGAGGCGGCGCGCATCGTGCGCGACCGGCCCGCCGGCCGCACGCCGGTCGCCGCGGTGCGCGCGCACTTCCTGGCGGCCCTCGCCGAACGGGACCCGATCACCGGGCTCTGCGATCACCCCGGGGTGATCGCGTTCCAACGGCTGCTCTACTCCACCGCCAGCCTGGAGAGCCGGATGGCCCACTACGCCGACCGCGAGGTGGAGCTGCTCGCCGCCGTGCTCGAATCGGAGTCGGTCCGGCCGCTCGCCGCCCGACTGGCCGCGATGCACCTGGTGGCGGTCCGCCATGAGCTGGGCCGGGAGAACTATCTCCGCATGGCCGCCGGTCAGAGCGCCGAGGAGGCCCACCCGGCCGCCGTTGCCGACGCCGACCAGGCCTTCGCGATGCTGGCCGACGGGCTCGACAAGGCCCTTCCCATAGCCGCGGCCTGACGGACCGGCCGACCCCGGATGCGGGCCTGACGGACCGGCCGACCCCGGGAGCGGGCCTGACGGACCCGCCGCCCTGGGGGAAGCGCGGCGCGCTCAGCCCAGGAGCATGCGCTTCAGCTCGCGCGCCGCGCGCGGGGGAGCGACGTCCGTGCGGTGCGCCAGGGCGATGGTGCGGCGCAGCGGGGAGCCCGCCAGCGGGGTGGCGCGCAGCCCCGGGCCGCCGTGGTCGACGACCATCGCCGGGACCACCGCCACGCCGAGTCCCGCGCGTACGAAGCCCAGCACCGCATCCATCTCCCCGCCCTCCACGGTGAACACCGGCTCGAAGCCCTCCGCCCGGCAGGCGGCCACCGTCAGGTCCCGCAGGTCGTAGCCGTGGCGGAACATCACCATCGGCTCGTCGCGCAGCGCGGACACCGTGAGCGGTCCGCCGCCCGCCGGCGGCGGCAGCTCCGCCGAGGAGACCACCACCAGGTCCTCCGTCAGCAGTTCCACGGTGGTCAGCGCCGGAGCCGAGGGCGGCAGCGGCAGCGCGATGAGCGCCAGGTCCAGGGCCCCGCGGGCGAGTTCCCGTACGAGGTCCAGCGAACCGCTCTCCTCGATCAGCAGCTCGATCCCCGGATGGGCGGCGTGGAAGGCGCGCAGCACACCGGGCAGCAGCCCCGTGCACACGCTCGGCGTCGCGCCCAGCCGGACCCGCCCCCGCCGCAGCTGCGCCAGCTCCTGCACCTCCAGCCGTGCCGTGTCCGCGTCCGCCAGGATCCGCCGGGCCAGCGGCAGCAGTGCCTCGCCCGCGTCGGTCAGCGCGATGTTCCCCCGCGCCCGGCTGAACAGCTCCGCCCCCAACTCCCGTTCGAGCGCCTTGATCTGCTGCGAGAGCGACGGCTGGGCGACGTGCACCCGCTCCGCGGCCCGGGTGAAGTGACGGGTTTCGGCGACGGCCACGAAGTACAGGAGCTGCTGGAACTGCATCGCCCCAGCATACGCCGTACATAGGCAACCCCTATCGACATGAGCGCCATCATGTCTTGGACCTCTCGGGACTTTGGTCCTTACCGTCGGTGGCATGGCTCTGGCAACGCGGACGGGCCGACGGCCGTCCACCACGCGCACGCTCTGGGACTCCACCGTCGGCAAGAAGTCCGTGATGGCGGTGTCCGGGCTGATCATGCTCGGATACCTGGTCGTCCACATGCTCGGCAACCTCAAGATCTTCTTCGGGGCGGAAGAGTTCAACGGCTACGCGCACTGGCTGCGCACCCTCGGCTCGCCCTTCCTCCACCACGAGTGGGCCCTGTGGATCGTGCGCGTCGTGCTCCTCGCCGCGGTCGTCGGCCACGCCGTGTCCGCGTACCAGCTCAGCCGCAGGGACATCAAGGCCCGCCCGGTCAAGTACGCCCACAAGCGCCGCCGCGCGAGCTACGCCACCCGCACCATGCGCTGGGGCGGCGTCATCCTCGCCCTGTTCATCGTCTGGCACCTGCTCGACCTGACCACGCTCACCGTGAACGAGCGCGCATGGGCCGGCCACCCCTACGAGAACGTCCTCGCCACCTTCTCCACCTGGTACGGCAACACGATCTACATCGTTGCGATGTCCGCCCTCGGCCTGCACGTCCGGCACGGCTTCTGGAGCGCCGCCCAGACCCTCGGCGCGGGCAGCGCCCGCCGCGACAGGGCGCTGAAGTTCCTCGCCAACGCCCTCGCCCTCGTCCTGTTCGCGGGCTTCGTTTCCGTCCCCGTCGCCGTCATGACCGGAGTGGTGAGCTGACATGAGCACCGACTACGCCCACTACGCCACCGGCGAGCCGATCGCCGACACCAAGGCTCCCGAAGGCCCCATCGCCGAACGCTGGGACCGCCGCCGCTTCGAGGCCAAGCTCGTCAACCCGGCCAACCGCCGCAAGCACACCGTCATCGTCGTCGGCACCGGCCTGGCCGGCGGGGCGGCCGGCGCCACCTTGGCCGAACAGGGCTACCACGTGGTCCAGTTCTGCTTCTCCGACTCCCCGCGCCGGGCCCACTCCATCGCCGCGCAGGGCGGCATCAACGCCGCCAAGAACTACCGCAACGACGGCGACTCGGTGCACCGCCTCTTCTACGACACCGTCAAGGGCGGCGACTTCCGCGCCCGCGAGTCCAACGTCCACCGCCTCGCCCAGATCTCCGTCGAGATCATCGACCAGTGCGTGGCCCAGGGCGTCCCCTTCGCCCGCGAGTACGGCGGC
This sequence comes from Streptomyces sp. NPDC090741, assembly GCF_044769045.1. NCBI lineage: Bacteria > Bacillati > Actinomycetota > Actinomycetes > Kitasatosporales > Streptomycetaceae > Streptomyces > Streptomyces sp. NPDC090741. Next base: position 510,010 of record NZ_JBIVXF010000003.1, read on the forward strand.
CTCCTCGACACCCGCTCCTTCGGCGGCGTCCAGGTCTCCCGCACCTTCTACGCCCGCGGCCAGACGGGCCAGCAGCTCCTCCTCGGCGCCTACCAGGCGCTGTCCCGGCAGATCGCCGCAGGCAACGTGGAGATGCACGCCCGCACCGAGATGCTCGACCTGATCACCGTCGACGGCGTGGCCCGCGGCATCGTCGCCCGCGACCTGATCACCGGCAGGATCTCCACCCACTACGCCGACGCCGTCGTCCTGGCCTCCGGCGGCTACGGCAACGTCTTCTACCTCTCCACCAACGCCATGAACTCCAACGCGACCGCCGTCTGGCGGGCGCACCGGCGCGGCGCGTACTTCGCCAACCCCTGCTTCACCCAGATCCACCCCACCTGCATCCCGCGCACCGGCGACCACCAGTCCAAGCTCACCCTGATGAGCGAGTCCCTGCGCAACGACGGCCGCATCTGGGTCCCCAAGGCCCAGGGCGACACCCGCCCCGCCGCACAGATCCCCGAGGCGGAGCGCGACTACTACCTGGAGCGGATCTACCCCTCCTTCGGCAACCTCGTGCCCCGCGACATCGCCTCCCGCGCCGCCAAGAACGTCTGCGACGAGGGCCGCGGCGTCGGCCCCGGCGGCCAGGGCGTCTACCTCGACTTCGCCGACGCCATCAGCCGCATGGGCCGGGACAAGGTCGCCGAGAAGTACGGCAACCTCTTCGACATGTACGAGCGGATCACCGCCGAGAACCCGTACGAGGTCCCCATGCGGATCTACCCCGCCGTGCACTACACGATGGGCGGGCTCTGGGTCGACTACGACCTCCAGACCACCGTCCCCGGCCTCTTCGCGATCGGCGAGGCCAACTTCTCCGACCACGGGGCCAACCGCCTCGGCGCCTCCGCCCTGATGCAGGGCCTCGGCGACGGCTACTTCGTCCTGCCCTCCACCATCAACGACTACCTGGCCCGCCACCCGCACCAGGACGCCGTCGACGACGGCCACCCCGAGGCCGCGGCCGCCGTACGGGAGGTCCGCGACTGCCTCGCCAAGCTGCTCGCCGTGGACGGCGACCGCACCCCGGACTCCTTCCACCGCGAGATCGGCGAGCTCATGTGGGAGTACTGCGGCATGTCCCGCACCGAGGAAGGACTGCGCAAGGCCCTCGCCCGGATCCCGGAGATCCGCGAGGAGTTCTGGCAGCGCATCAAGGTCCCCGGCAGGGGCGAAGAGTTCAACCAGTCGCTGGAGAAGGCCAACCGCATCGTCGACTACCTCGAACTCGCCGAGCTGATGTGCCTCGACGCCCTCCACCGCGCCGAGTCCTGCGGCGGCCACTTCCGCGAGGAGTCCCAGACCCCGGACGGCGAGGCCGCCCGCCGCGACGAGGAGTTCGGCTACGCCGCCGCCTGGGAGTACCAGGGCACCGGCGCGGCCCCCGTCCTGCACAAGGAAGACCTCGTCTTCGAGTACGTCCACCCCACCCAGCGGAGCTACGCATGAGGCTCAACCTGCGCGTCTGGCGCCAGCAGAACCCCGACACCCCCGGCGCCATGGTCACGTATGAGGTCGACGGCATCTCCCGCGACATGTCGTTCCTGGAGATGCTCGACACCCTCAACGAGGACCTCATCCTGCGCGGCGAGGACCCGGTCGCCTTCGACCACGACTGCCGCGAGGGGATATGCGGCGCGTGCAGCCTCGTGATCAACGGCGACGCCCACGGCCCCGAGCGCACCACCACCTGCCAGCTGCACATGCGCTCCTTCGACGACGGCGACACCATCGACGTCGAGCCCTGGCGCGCCGCCGCCTTCCCGGTCGTCAAGGACCTCGTCGTGGACCGCGGCGCCTTCGACCGGATCATCCAGGCCGGCGGCTACATCACCGCCCCGACCGGATCCGCCCCCGAGGCGCACGCCACGGCCGTGCCCAAGGCCGACGCCGACTCCGCCTTCGAGCACGCCGAATGCATCGGCTGCGGGGCCTGCGTGGCGGCCTGCCCCAACGGTTCCGCGATGCTCTTCACCTCCGCCAAGGTCAACCACCTGAACGTGCTGCCGCAGGGCTCGCCGGAGCGCGAGACCCGCGTCCTCGACATGGTGGCCCGGATGGACGACGAGGGCTTCGGCGGCTGCACCCTCACCGGCGAGTGCGCCACGGCCTGCCCCAAGGGCATCCCGCTGCCGTCCATCGCCGCCATGAACCGCGAATGGCTGCGGGCGGTCCGCAAACACGGAGCGTGAGGAATCTGAGAAGTCCCTGTGAGACGGGAACAAGGGACTCCAGGCACTTGCGTGAAAAATGAACGAAGGGAAAGGTGGAGGTGAACGAGGCATCCGCCCCTGCCTGCCGGACGGCACCGCACCCCCTCACGCCGGGTGCCGTCCGCATCCTCGGGTGCCGCACACCGGCGCCGTCTCGCGAGGTCGTATATGCAGGGCCGTTCCCGTCTCCCCCTTCCCCTCGGCCTGCGCCGGATCGTACGGACGCTGCGCAGGCCCGGCGGCGTACCGAAACAGCCGGACGCCGCCCTGCGGGAGAGCACCGGGAGCGGGAGCCCGGCGCCGCCCCCGCCCGGCCGGGCCCGTGAGGACGAGCTGCTGGGAAAACTGCCCGGCCTGGTCCGCCACCGCGGCCGGCTCTCCCGGGTCCGCGACGACCTGCTGCCCGCCGGCGCCCGGGACGCCAACCTGAGGGCGGTCGCCGAGGGACTCGAAACGGCCGGCGTCCCGTACGGGCTGGTCCCCGACGGGGAGCTCCGGCACCGGGTGGCCATCGCCCCGGGCGACCGCGCGAGCGCCCTGAAGGCATGCGCCGCGGCCTTCGCCGGGCTCCCGGTGTACGCCCGGCTCCTCGGCGACGGCGACGGCGACGGCGACGGCGGCGAAGCCGGGGAGGTCCTCGCCGAAACACTCCCCGAAGCCGTCGCGGCCCAGGAGGGCCCGCCCGCCGGCACCCACCCCCCGAAGATCAAGGGCATCCGGCTCTTCCAGCCGGTCGTCACCTCCGGCCGGACCGTGGCCTACGGCCCCGAAACCGGCTGTGACCTGGAGTTCTGGGAGGCCGCCGAGTCCGGCATCGGAGCGATCGCCGGGCTGCGCGAGACCCCGTACGGCTGGTGGGTGCCCACCCTCGAAGCCACGTCCACCACCCGCGTCGGCGACCGCGACCACCCCGTCGTCGACGCCTTCGCGGGCTGCTTCCCCGACGACATCGACTTCCCGGTCGACGCCGTGATCACCTGGGTCGACGCCGCCGACCCCGCCTGGCGCCGCCGCCGGGACCGCGCCGCCGCCGGGGCCACCGCCGCAGAACACGCCTCTGTCGACCACGCCGAGAACCGCTACCGCGACCGCGGGGAGCTCCGCTACTGCCTGCGCTCCATCGCCGCCCACGCGCCCTGGATCCGCCGCGTCTTCATCGTCACCGACGACCAGACCCCGCCCTGGCTGGCCACCGACCACCCCCAGGTCACCGTCGTCGACCACCGCGAGCTGTTCGCCGACCCCGCCGGCCTCCCCGTCTTCAACTCCCACGCCATCGAGAGCCAGCTCCACCGCGTCCCCGGCCTCGCCGAGCACTTCCTCTACTTCAACGACGACATCTTCCTCGGCCGCCCGCAGCGCCCCCAGAACTACTTCCTCTCCTCCGGTCTGCCCAAGGTCTTCCACGACCAGCGGGCCGTGGCCCCCAGCGCCCCCGGCGCCGACGACGACGTCTTCACCGCCTCCCAGAAGGCCACCCGCCACGCGGTGGAACAGGCAGCCGGCCGCACCTACCCGCATATCCTGGCCCACACCCCGTACCCCCTCAGCCGCTCCCTCTTCGCCCACGTCGAGGAGCGGCTGCCCGGCCGGCTGACCACCACCAGCCGCTCGGTCTTCCGCAGCGCCGACGACCTCGCCCCCGTCACCCTCGCCTCCCACCTGGCCCTCGCCGACGGCCGTGCCGTGGAGGGCGAACTGCACCACGCGTACGTCAGCACCGGGCGGGCCGAGGAAATCGACCGGCTGCCCGGCCTGGCGGCCGCCCGCTGGGCCGACGCGTTCTGCCTCGCCGACGACGACACCGGCCCCGGGCTCTCGCCCCAGGAGCAGCAGCGCGCGGTCGCCGCCTTCCTGGAGGCGTACTTCCCGGTGCCCTCGCCCTACGAGAGGTGCGGGCCGTACGGGACGCCTCGGCCGATCGGCTGATCCGATCGGCCGACCGGGCGCTCGTGCCGGCACTACGCCGCGCCGCGCCACGGAGGCGTCCGGCCGGTGGGGGACAGTGGGCCCCATGCCAGAAGCCCCCGCCGGGTCCGGACCGCGCCGCCGCACCCTCCTGGCGGCCGCCGCCCTCGCCCCGCTCGCGATGGCCGGCTGCTCCGCGGAGGATCCGTCCACCGCCTCCCACGGCCCGAAGGCCGCGCCGAAGGATGCCCTGGTCATGGTGATCCGGCACGCGGAGAAGCCGTATGCGGGGGACCTGGGCGAGGACGAGGACGGCAACGAGGACCCCGGATCACTCGCCGGGCGCGGCCGCCGCCGCGCCGAGGAACTGCACCGCCTGTTCCCGCCGGCCGGTGGTTCGGCGCTGCCGCGCCCGGCCGTCGTCTTCGCGGCAGGCGGCCCGTCCGGTCCCGGAGGCCGCCCCCCGGCCCGCTGCCGCCAGACGGTCGAGCCGCTGACCGCCGCCCTCCGCGCGCCCCTGCGCGCCGAGTTCGCCGTCGGCGCCGAGGAGGCCCTGGCGCGCGCCGCGCTGGCCGCCCCGATGCCCGTACTCGTCTGCTGGGAACACACCGGAGTCCCCCGCCTGATCCACGCCCTCGGCGCCCACCAGGTCCTCGGCGTCCCCGCCGCCTGGCCCGACCGCTACGACCTGGTGTGGACGTTCACCCGCCGGCAGGGCCGGTGGAGCTTCCGCGAACTCGCGCAGCACCTGCTCCCGGGCGACGCGTAGCCCCTACACCTCGCGCAGCGCCCGCGCGAGGTAGCCCGCCGTACGGCCCGCGCCCGCGGCGGCGACCTCCGCCGGCGTGCCCGCCGCGACGATCCGGCCGCCGTCCGTGCCGCCGCCCGGACCCAGGTCGATCACCCAGTCCGCGCCCGCCACCACCTCCATGTCGTGCTCCACGACCACCACCGAGTGCCCGGCGTCCACCAGCCCGTGCAACTGCCGCAGCAGCACCCGCACATCCGCCGGATGCAGCCCGGTCGTCGGCTCGTCCAGCACGTACAGGGTGTGGTCGCGGCGCAGGCGCTGGAGCTCCGTCGCCAGCTTGATCCGCTGCGCCTCGCCGCCCGACAGTTCCGTGGCCGGCTGCCCCAGCCGCAGATAGCCGAGCCCGATGTCCTCCAGCGCCCGCAGACTGCGCGCCGCCGCCGGGACCTGTGCGAAGAAGGCCGCCGCGGACTCCACCGTCAGGCCCAGCACCTCCGCGATGTTCAACCCCTCGTACCGCACGTCCAGGGTCTCGGTGTTGTACCGGGCCCCGGCGCACTGGGGGCACGGGGCGTACGTACTCGGCAGGAACAGCAGCTCCACCGAGACGAACCCCTCGCCCTGGCAGGTCTCGCACCGGCCGCCCGGCACGTTGAAGGAGAACCGGCCCGCCTTCCAGCCGCGCGCCCGCGCCTGCGGAGCCTGCGTGAACAGCTTGCGCACCACGTCGAACAGTCCCGTGTACGTGGCCAGGTTGGACCGCGGGGTCCGGCCGATCGGCTTCTGGTCCACCTCCACCAGCCGCCGCACCGGGAACCCCGGATCCGCGATCCGCTCCCCGACCTCCCGGGCGAGCACCTGGCCCACCAGCGTGGACTTGCCCGACCCCGACACGCCGGTGACCGCCGTGAACACCCCGAGCGGGAACTCGGCGTCCACGCCCCGCAGGTTGTGCCGCTCGACGGCGGTGAGCCGGACCGAACCGCTCGCCGTCCGCACCGGCCGCCGCAGTCCCGCCTCAGCCTCCGCCTCAGCCTTCGCCTCCGCCCCGCCCGTCCCGAACAGGTGCCGCGCCGTCGCCGACTCCGCCACTCCCGCGAGCTCCCGCGGCGGCCCGCTGTACAGCACCCGCCCGCCGTGCTCCCCGGCCAGCGGACCCACGTCCACCAGCCAGTCCGCATGCCGCACCACGTCGAGGTGGTGCTCGACCACGAACACCGTGTTCCCCGCCGCCTTGAGCCGGTCCAGTACGCCGAGCAGCGCCTCGGTGTCGGCCGGATGCAGACCCGCCGACGGCTCGTCCAGCACGTACACCACCCCGAACAGCCCGGACCGCAGCTGCGTCGCCAGCCTCAGCCGCTGCAGCTCGCCCGCCGACAGGGTCGGCGCCGTGCGGTCCAGGCTCAGATAGCCGAGCCCGAGCTCCACGACCGGCCCGATCCGGGACCGCAGGTCCTCGGCGAGCACCCGGGCCGCCTCCCCGCCCGCGGGCGCGTTCTCCCGTACGGGATCCGGTACGCGGGCCAGTACGGCGTCCAGGGCGGTCAGCGGCAGCGCCGCCAGCTCCGCGATCGTACGGCCCGCGAACGTCACGGCCAGCGCCGCGGGTCCCAGCCGCCGGCCCGCGCACACCGGGCACGGTGAATCGGTCAGGAACCGCTCCGCACGGGCCCGCAGCGTGGCGCTCTTGCTGTCGGAGAACGTCCGCATCACGTAGCGGTGGGCGCTCATGTAGGTGCCCTGGTACGGCCGTTGGATCCGGTCCGCATCCCGCACCGGATGCACCGTGACCACCGGCTGCTCCTCGGTGAACAGGATCCACTCGCGGTCCTTCGCGGGCAACTCCCGCCAGGGCGCGTCCACGTCGTACCCGAGCACCTCCAGGATGTCCCGGAGGTTCTTGCCCTGCCAGGCCCCGGGCCAGGCGGCGATGGCGCCCTGACGGATCGACAGCCCCGGGTCCGGCACCAGGAGTTCCTCGCTGGTGCGGTGGATGCTGCCGAGTCCGTGACAGGAAGGGCAGGCCCCGGCGGCCGTGTTGGGGGAGAAGGCGTCCGAGTCGAGCCGCTCGGCGCCCGGCGGGTAGGTCCCGGCGCGCGAGTAAAGCATCCGCAGGGAGTTGGACAGCAGGGTCACCGTCCCGACCGAGGACCGCGAGCCGGGGGAGGAGCGCCGCTGCTCCAGGGAGACCGCGGGCGGCAGCCCGGTGACGGAGTCCACCTTCGGGGCGCCGATCTGGTGGATGAGACGGCGGGCGTACGGGGCCACCGACTCGAAGTACCGGCGCTGGGCCTCGGCGTAGAGCGTGCCGAAGGCCAGGGAGCTCTTCCCGGAGCCGGAGACCCCGGTGAACACGGTCAGGGCGTCGCGCGGGATGTCCACGTCGACGCCGCGCAGATTGTGTTCCCGGGCACCCCTTACCCGTACGAAGGGGTCGTGGTGGTTCTCGGGCGCGGTGGAGTGGTGCATTCGCACCAGTTTACGGGCCGCTTCCCAGGGCTGCCCGCAGTCAGAGCCGGGCCGGCCCGGCCGCCCCCGCCAGCCCGGCCACCCGGGCCAGCCGCTCGAAGGAGTCCAGCAGCGCCGTGCGGTCGTACGTGGAGGTGGTGACCAGCAGCTCGTCCGCGCCCGTCAGGTCGGCCACTTCGGCCAGCTGCGCCGCGACCTGCTCCTCGGTGCCGTGGATGTGCCCGGCGAGCCCGCCCTCGTACAACTCCCGCTCCTTCGGGGTCATGGCCAGCGCCTCCACCTCCTGCGCCGGGCGCAGCGGCGGGAAGCTGCCCCGGGTGCGGGAGTAGGCGAGGGACCAGGCCTCCGGGATGAGGATGCGCCGGGCGGCCTCCGGGGTCCGCGCCACGGCCACCGTCCCGGAGACCACGACGTACGGCTCCGGGACGGTGGCCGAGGGGCGGAACTCCGCGCGGTAGCGCTCGATGACCTCCGTGACCCGGCCCCGGGCCCGCAGGTCGCCTACCACCAGCGGCAGCCCGGCCCGGGCCGCGATCCCGGCGCCCTCGCCGGTGGCCAGCACGTAGGCCGGTATCCGCAGCCCCTCCGCCGGGCGGGCGTGCACCTCGGGGTGCGCCTGCTGGCTGCCGTCCAGCCAGCCCAGCAGCTCCGCCAGCTGCTCCTCGAAGCGGTCGGCGTCCCCGGTGTCCCGGCCCAGCGCCCGCCGGATCCCGCCGGTGAAGCCGACCGAGCGGCCGAGCCCCATGTCGATCCGGCCGGGGAACAGCGACTCCAGGACCCCGAACTGCTCCGCGATCACCAGCGGTTGGTGGTTGGGCAGCATCACCCCGCCCGTGCCGACCCGGATCCGCCGGGTGGCCCCGGCGACGGCCGCGGCCAGTACGGCGGGCGCGGAGCCCGCGACTCCGGGGACGCTGTGGTGCTCGGAGACCCAGAACCGGTGGTAGCCGAGCCGCTCCGCCGCGCGGGCGAGCTCCACGGTGTCGCGCAGGGCCTGCGGGGCCGGGTGCCCCTCGCGGGTGCGGGACCGGTCGAGGACGGAGAGTCTGCGGATCACACAAGGCTGTAACGCACACGCGCCGAAAGGATTCCCCGCCAGGATTCCCTGCCTAATCTGACCCGTATGAGTGACAGCAACGACCGTCGGCCGCTGGCCGTGTTCGACATCGACAACACCCTGGCCGACACCGACCACCGCCAGCACTTCCTGGAGAGCCGGCCCCGGGACTGGGACGGCTTCTTCGGCGCGGCCCCGGCCGACCCGCCGCTGGCGCGCGGGGTGGCGCTGGCGGTGGAACAGGCGGCCGACTGCGAGGTCGTGTACCTGACCGGGCGCCCGGAGCGGTGCCGCGCCGATACGCAGGAGTGGCTGACCCGGCACGGGCTGCCCGAGGGCCGGCTGTGGATGCGCGGGAACCAGGACCGCAGGCCGGCCCGGACCACCAAGCTGGAGGTGCTGCGGCGGATCGCCCGTGGCCGGGAGGTGCGGATGCTCGTGGACGACGACGAGCTCGTCTGCCAGGCGGCGCGCGCCGCGGGCTTCAAGGCGGTCCTGGCGGACTGGGCGGCGGACGCGCCGGAGCTCAAGTCGGCACAGGAGGGGGAGGGCCGCACCTGATCCGTGGCGGAACCGGGCTCAGTCCTCGCCGTCGAGGCGGAACCCGACCTTGAGCCCCACCTGGTAATGCGCCACCGCGCCGTTCTCGATGTGCCCGCGCACCTGCGTGACCTCGAACCAGTCCAGGTTGTGCAGCGTCTGGCCGGCCCGGGTGATGCCGTTGCGGATGGCCTGATCGATGCTCTCGGGGGAGGTGCCGACGATCTCGGTCACCCGGTAGGTGTGGTTCGACATGGGTTCTCCCGACGGTGGGTGGCTTTTGCCTCGTTCCACGGTGCCCCAGTAAGTGCGTCTTCGCGAACTTTGTGTGAACAGTCCCGAGCGGCAGGGCCTTGACCCACCCATTGGTCTATGCCAATTTCAAGCCATCTCCGAGACCGGACTCCAGAAGGTGACCTTCGTGAAGATGCGCTTCCTCGCCGTGTGCACGGCCCTCGCGGCCGCGACCGCCCTCACGGGCTGCAGTCAGCTGGCGGGATCGGCCGGAGGGGCGCAGAAGGTGACCCTCTGGCTGATGAAGGGCAGCGCCTCGGAGGACTTCATCGCGAAGTTCACCTCCTCTTTCGAGAAGGAGCACCCCGGCGTCGACCTGGACGTCAAGATCCAGGAGTGGACGGGCATCGGCGAGAAGGTCAACGCCGTGCTCGCGGGCAAGGGCGGCGAGAGCGCCGACGTCATCGAGGTCGGCAACACCCAGGTCGCCCAGTACATCGAGACCGGCGGCCTGTCCGAACTCACCCTGGAGGGCCTGCGCGAGTGGGGCAGCAAGGACTGGCTCAAGGGCCTCTCCGACCCGGGAAGCATCGACGGCGCCCAGTACGGCGTCCCGTGGTACGCCGCCAACCGCGTGGTGATCTACAACAAGGACCTCTTCGCGAACGCCGGCATCAAGACCCCGCCCAGGAACCGGCAGGAGTGGATCCAGGCCACCCAGAAGCTCGACAAGGGCGACCGGCAGGGCATCTACCTGCCCGGCCAGAACTGGTACGTCCTCTCCGGGTTCATCTGGGACGAGGGCGGCGAGCTCGCCGTCGAGACCGGCGGAGAGTGGGTCGGCACCCTCGACGACGACAAGGCCCTGGCCGGCATGGAGTTCTACAAGCAGCTCCAGGCCCTCGGCGACGGCCCCAAGAACGCCGACGAGGAGACGCCCCCGCAGTCCGAGGTCTTCGCCGGCGGCGAGGTCGCCCAGATCGTCGCCCCGCCCGGCCAGGCCGCCGCCATCGAGGCCGCCAACCCGGCCCTCAAGGGCAAGATCGGCTTCTTCCCGGTCCCCGGCAAGACCTCCGACAAGCCCGGCGCCGTCTTCACCGGCGGCTCGGACCTGATCATCCCCGAGCGGACGAAGCACCGGCGCCAGGCCGTCGACGTGATCACCGCGCTCGTCAGCGAGACCTGGCAGACCGAACTCGCCCGCACGATGAGCTACGTACCGAACAAGGCCACCCTCGCGCACGTCGTCGACGGCAACGAGGGCGCCGCGAGCATGGCTCCCGGAGCCGCCCAGGGGCGCGCCACCCCGAAGTCCGCCCGCTGGGCCGAGGTCGAGGGCAAGAACCCGATCAAGCCCTACATGACGGCCGTACTCACCGGACAGGACCCGAAGCAGGCCGCCAAGGAGGCCTCTGACATGATCAGCAAGGTCCTCAGCTCCGACCGCTGAGCCTGGCCGAGGGGCGCTCCTGAGCGCCCGTCGAGCACCCCGCGAGCCCCCGTCGAGCGCCGCCCAGGCACCTGCCCAGCGCCTTTCGAGCGGGTGTCGAGCCCCCTTCGAGCATGTGCCGAGTTCCGGCGCGCCCGCCGAGTTCAGCGTTCGCACATCCAAGTGCCGCTGAGCAGTCATGTCGAATCCAGCCAGTCACGGAAGAAGTAAAGGAGCCAGGCCGCACCACCTGCCGGCCTGGCTCCCGTGCCCGGATCAGGAGCCGCCATGACCATCGCCCCCCTGTCCCCGTCCACCCTTCCCCCCACCGTGACCTCGGCCGTCACTCCTCTCCTCACCCCCGCAGCCGTACCCGCGGTCGCACCCGTCGCGGTACCCGCGGCCCTCCCCGCCACCCCCCACTACACCGTCCGCCTCGCCCGTGACGAGGACGAGGTGCGCGCCGCCCAGCGCCTGCGCCACCTGGTCTTCGCCGGCGAGCTCGGCGCCCGCCTCGACGGACCCGAGCCGGGGCTCGACTCCGACGCCTTCGACGCCTACTGCGACCACCTCCTCGTCGTCGAGGAGGAGACCGAGCAGGTCGTCGGCACCTACCGGCTGCTGCCCCCGGAGCGCGCCGCCGTCGCCGGTCGCCTCTACTCCGAGGGCGAGTTCGACCTCTCGGCCCTCGCCCCGATCCGCCCGGACCTCGTCGAGGTCGGCCGCTCCTGCGTCCACCCCGACCACCGCAACGGCGCCGTCATCGCCCTGATCTGGGCCGGCCTCGCCCGCTACATGGACCGCTCCGGCCACAACTGGCTCGCCGGCTGCTGCTCGATACCGCTCGCCGACGGCGGGGTCCTGGCCGCCGCCACCCGCGAGAGCGTCCTCACCCGCAACCTCGCCCCCGAGGAGTACCGGGTCACCCCGCACCTGCCCTGGAACCCCGAGGGCATCACCTTCCCCGGCCGCATGGAGCTGCCCCCGCTGCTCCGCGGCTACCTGCGCCTGGGCGCCTGGGTCTGCGGCGAGCCCGCCCTCGACGCCGAGTTCGGCTGCGCCGACCTGTACGTCCTGCTCTCCCTGCGGCGCACCAACCCGCGCTACCTCAAGCACTTCCTCTCGCTCGTCCCGGCCGCATGAGCGTCTGGCTGCCCACCTCGCCCTGCACCCCCGAGGCCTGCGCCGGCCACGCGGGGGAGCGGGCGAGCCTCGCCCGCGCGGTGCTCCGGCTCACCACCGCCGTCGCCCTGATCCTGCTCGGGATCCTGGGCTTCCAGCCGGTCCGGCTGTTCCCCGCCCGCCCCCGCCAGGCGCTGGTACGGGCCTGGGCGACCGCCCTCGTCCGGGCCTTCGGCATACGGATCACCGTGCACGGAAACCCCGGGCCGGGCGGCGGCCGCCTGATCGTCGCCAACCACATCTCCTGGCTGGACATCCCGCTCGTCGCCGCCGCCATGCCCTGCCGGATGCTGGCCAAGAGCGACATCGGCCACTGGCCGGTGCTCGGCCCGCTCTCCCGGCAGAACGGAACCCTGTTCATCGAACGGGACCGGATCCGCGCCCTCCCCGGCACCGTCGAGACCATCACCCGCGCCCTGCTGGCCGGCGACCGCGTCACCGTCTTCCCCGAGGGCAGCACCTGGTGCGGGCGCGCCCGGGGGCCCTTCCGGCGGGCCGCCTTCCAGTCCGCCCTGGACGCCCGGGTGCCCGTACAGCCCGTGCAGCTCGAGTACCGGCTGCCGGACGGGAGCCTCGCCGGGGCGCCCGCCTTCGTCGGGGACGATCCGCTGACCGCCTCCCTGTGGCGGATCGCACGGGCCCGCGGGGTGCGGGCCGAGGTCCGGCTGCTGCCGCGGATCCCGCCGGGCCGGTACGCGGACCGGCGGGAGCTCGCGGCCGCGGCTCAGGCGGCCGTCGCCGTCGAATCCGTCTCGGTCGTCCCTGTCGTCCCCGTCACCGCTTCCTCCGCCCCCACCCCTTCCTCACTGCTCGCGGGCGTGCCGGCCCAGCCGAACTCGCCGTCGGCCACCGACAGGGACAGGGCGAAGCGGCCCTCCGCATCCGTCCACCACTGAGTCAACTCCAGTCCTGCCGCAGCGAGTTCCTTCCGTACGCCCTCCTGGCGGAACTTCGCGGAGACCTCCGTCAGGATCTCCTCGCCCGCCGCGAACGGCACCACCAGATCCAGCGCCCTGACCTTCACCACCACCTCCGACCGGGCCCGCAGCCGCATCTCGATCCATTCCTGCTCCCGGTTCCACACCGCGACGTGCTCGAAGTCCTCGGTGTGGAAATCCGCGCCCAACTCCCGGTCGACGACGGCCAGTACGTTCTTGTTGAACTCGGCCGTCACCCCCTGCGCGTCGTCGTACGCGGCCACCAGCACGGCCTCGTCCTTCACCAGGTCCGTCCCCATCAGCAGGGCGTCCCCGGGCGACAGCATCGCCCGTACGGAGGCCAGGAACACGGCGCGCTCCGGCGGCAGCAGATTGCCGACCGTGCCGCCGAGGAACACCACCAGCCGGGGCCCGGGCGCGTCCGGCAGCCGCAGCGGCTTCGTGAAGTCGGCCACCAGGGCGTGCACCCGCAGCCCCGGGTGCTCCGCCAGCAGCGTCTGCGCCGCCCCCTCCAGGGCGCTCCCGCTCACGTCCACCGGGATGTACGTGTCCAGCGCGGGCATCGCCTCGATCAGGTGCCGGGTCTTCTCGGAGGAGCCGGAGCCCAGCTCCACCAGCGTGCGCGCCCCGCTCGCCGAGGCGATCTCCCCGGCCCGCGCCAGCAGGATCTCCCGTTCGGCGCGCGTCGGGTAGTACTCGGGCAACCGGGTGATCTCCTCGAAGAGTTCGCTGCCCCGCGCGTCGTAGAACCACTTGGGCGGCAGCACCTTGGGGGACACCGTCAGTCCGTGCAGGACGTCCGCGCGCAGCGCGGTGTCGGCGGAGTGCTCGTCGAGGGTGCGGGTCAACTGGAAGTCGCTCACTGGGAGGTCTCCTTCAGCGGGGTCAGGTCGACCCGTGTGCCACGGGCGGTCAGCAGGGTCCGGTCGGGTACTTCGCACCAGCGGGAATCGTCGTCGTACGGCTCGGACGCCACCACCGTGCGCTCGGCCGCGGCGTCGGCCAGGTACCAGAGCGAATCGCCCCAGGCCGTCGCGGCGATGCCGGTGCCGTCGGTCAGCAGCAGGTTCAGCCGGGAGCCGGGCGCGGTCGCCGCGAGCTCCCGCACGGGCTCGGCGAGTGCCGAGCCGAGGTCGTCCCCCCGCTGCAGCCGGTGCAGCACCAGCGCCCAGACCAGCGCCGAGTCCGTGCTCGCGGCCAGGGACAGCAGCTCCGCGGGTGGCAGGGCGGCCGCGAGCGGCGCCGCCGCGTCCGGCCAGTCCCGTACCGCGCCGTTGTGGCTGAACAGCCACGGCCCGGCGGCGAAGGGCGCTGCCGCGGCCTCCCCGTCCGCCCCGAACACGGTGGCGTCCCGTACGGCGGCCAGCGCGGCCCGCGTACGGACGACCCGGGCCAGATCGGCGAAGTTGGGGTCCCCCCAGATCGGCCCGGCCCGCCGGTAGCGCGCGGGGGCCGGGTCGCCCTCCGCGTACCAGCCGACGCCGAAGCCGTCGGCGTTGACCGTGCCGTGGCCCTGCCGGCGCGGCTCCCAGGACTGCCGCACGAGGGAGTGCTCGGGCTCGGTCAGCAGTCGGGCCAGGGGTATCTCGGGCCCGACGAAAGCGATATGACGGCACATCAGGCATCCCTCGCGGTCCGGAACCCGGAGAAGATCTGCCGGCGCACGGGCAGGTCCCAGTTGCGGAAGGTGCCCCGGCAGGCCACCTGGTCCACGGCGAACGAGCCGCCGCGCAGCACCTTGTGCTCCGGCCCGAAGAACACCTCCGAGTACTCGCGGTACGGGAAGGCCCGGAACCCCGGGTACGGCAGGAAATCGGAGGCGGTCCACTCCCACACGTCGCCGATCAGCTGGCGCACCCCGAGCGGGGACGCCCCGGCCGGGTAGCTGCCCGCCGGGGCCGGACGCAGATGGCGCTGGCCGAGGTTGGCGTGCGCCGGGGTCGGGTCCTCGTCGCCCCAGGGGTAGCGGGTGGAGCGGCCGGTGACCGGGTCGTGCCGGGCGGCCTTCTCCCACTCCGCCTCCGTGGGCAGCCGGCGTCCGGCCCAGCGGGCGTACGCGTCCGCCTCGTACCAGCTGACGTGCAGTACGGGCTCGTCGGCTGGCACCGGCTCGGTCACGCCGAAGCGGCGGCGCAGCCACTGGCCGGCCTCCCGGCGCCAGAACAGCGGCGCCTCGATCCCGTGCCGGTGTATCTGGTCCCAGCCCTCGGGGGCCCACCAGCGGTCGTCCCGGTAGCCGCCGTCGGCGATGAAGGCCTGGTACGCGGAGTTGGTCACCGGCGCCGTGTCGATCCAGAACGCCCCGGTGTCCCGGGTGTGCGCGGGCCGTTCGTTGTCCAGCGACCACGGCTCGGCGGAGGTGCCCATCGTGAACGGGCCGCCGGGGACCAGGACTTCGGCGGCCGCGGGGGGCGGGCCCTGCGGGGGATCCGGATCGGGCGCGGTGAGCACCGGCTCGCCCCGGCGCAGCTGATGGGTGATCAGCATGGTCTCGTCGTGCTGCTGTTCGTGCTGGGCGATCATCCCGAACGCGAAACCGTCGTCCAGCAGCGCGGAACCCTCCAGCGCGGTGCGCTCCAGCAGGTCGAAGACCCGGCCGCGCACCTCGGCCGTGTAGCGCCGGGCCTCCGCCGGCCCCAGCAGGGGCAGCTTCGGCCGCTCGGAGCGGGGGTGTTGGAACGCGTCGTAGAGCGGGTCGATCTCGGGGTGCAGGGAGTCGTGTCCGGCCAGGTTGCGCAGCAGCCAGAGCTCCTCCTGGTTCCCGATGTGGGCCAGGTCCCAGACGAGCGGGGACATCAACGGGGAGTGCTGGGCGGTCAGATCGCGATCGTTCACGGCATCGGTGAGCAGGACGGTACGGGTGCGGGCCGCGCTCAGGGCGGCGAAGGCCCGCTCGCGCAGGTCGGCGGGTGTCCAGCGGGTGGGCGCGAGGTCCGTCGGTGTGCGGTCGGCTGAAGGCGATGCGGTCATGAGCGGGCCCCCGTCCCGGTGAGCTGCAGGTATCCGTCGTCGGCCGGGCAGCGGCCGCGCAGTGCGAAGCGTTCGGTGAACGTGCCGACCACGTCTTGGACGTGCCGGCTCGCGCCGAGCCGCGGCAGCGCCTCGGCGGCGGCCCGGAAGCAGGTGGTGGCTGCCGTCCGCAGTTCCGGATCGGCCAGGCCGTGCCGGGCGGCGGACTGCCACAGGGGATTGCGCGGCGCGGGCCGCGGCCCGTGGGTGTCGGCCAGCGCCTTCGCCACCCGGTACGCGCTCTCGGCGGCCTCCGGGTCGTCGAACAGCGCGTGCACGACGGCCACCGGCACCAGCCAGCCGTCGTCACCGGGTTGGGCGTCGATCATCCGGAACTCCAGGTGCCCGCGCGGGCGCACCGGCGGGAACAGCGTGGTCAGGTGGTACTCCAGGTCCTCTGCGGTGGGCGGCCGCAGGCCGTCCGGGCCCGGGGTGCCGTTGCCGGCGGCCCCGGCCTCGCTTGCGCGCAGCCAGTCGCGGAAGGTCATGCCGTACGGGACCGGCCACGGCCCGTCGCCGGCCGACCGTACGCACATCACCTCGGTGTCGAGCGCGTGCCGGGTCCAGCCGCTGCGGGGTTCGGTGTCCAGCGGCGGGGCGAGCGAGCGCCGGGCGTCGAGATCGTTCCAGATCCCCTGGCGGGAGCACCGCCAGCCGGCGTACGGGCCCTCGTGCGCGGGGGAGTTGGCGAAGGCCGCCACGAACATGGCGCCCAGCAGATGTGCCAGCCGCCAGCGCCGGCCGTACCCGAGCGCACCCGGTTCCTCGTGCCCGGCGTCCACGCAGACCTGCACGGAGGCGGAGGAGCACATCATGGCGCGCCCGGCCGGGCCGGTGCGGTCGAAGTAGCTCTCCATCGCGTCGTAGCGCGGGCTGCACAGCAGGCGGCGCAGCGGCCGACGCGGATCGCGGCCGGTGCCGCGCAGGGCCAGGCCCTGGGACCGCAGAGCGGCCCGTACGGCGGTGAGGTCGGCCTGCAGGCCGTCCACGCAGCCGGAGAGGGAGGGGGCGGGCGCGGAGCTGAGCTCCAGCTGGCCGCCGGGCTCGACGGTGAACCGGGAGTGCAGGGGCAGGGCGCGGGCCGCTTCGTGCGCGGCGGTCAGCCGGTCGGGCGGCAGTATCTCGCCGGGCCGCTCGGCGTCCAGTACGAGCCATTCGAGCTCGGCGCCGAGGGTGTGGGGCGGGCCCGTCTTGAAACAGATGCCGTGGACCAGGTCCTCGGCGGCGGTTTCGCTGAGAGCGGGTGAGTCGCCCTGGGCCTGCGGGTCTGGTGGTGCGTACGAGTCCTGTGGCATGGCAGGGTCTCCTGTCCACGAGTGTGACTTGACCATGCCTACCTACCCGTCCTTGTCGGCCTGAAAAGGGGGGAGCGGCCACCGTGCGGAAAATCTCTGGCCGCGGGTGGTTCGTGCTGCCGATGATGGCGACATGAGCAGCAGATTGCGCGAGATCGCGCGGGGGAACGCGACCATAGTGGCGGCCGGTTGGTACCGGACGCGGTCGGGGCGGCAGGTCACCCTCGCCGCCGCCCTGGCGGAATCCAGGGCCGGAACCAGAATATATGGGCCAAACCAGGTCATTCCAGACGAGAAACTTCCCGCCGGGCGGTGTGAGACGGCCGTCGAGGTCACGGGGGAGAGCAGTACGGTCGCAGCCCGTAGGCTCGCCGAAGGCGGTCCGGGGCCGGTCTCAGGTGCCTCGGTGGCCGTCCTGAACTTCGCTTCGGCCCGTAATCCCGGGGGTGGATACGTCCGCGGGGCCAAGGCCCAGGAGGAGGCGCTGTGCCGCGCCTCGGCCCTGTACGAGACCCTGCTGGAGGCCCCGGAGTACTACGAGGTCCACCGCGCGGGACGCAGCACCTTCTACACCGACCGGGTGATTCACTCGCCCGGGGTGCCCGTCTTCCGCGACGACCGGGGCGAGCTGCTGGACGCCCCCTTCCGGGCTGGTTTCCTGACCTCCCCGGCTCCGAACGCGGGCACCATCCGCCGCCAGGAGCCGGAGCGCGCCGCCGAGATCCCGGCGGCTCTGGCGCGGCGCGCGGAGCGCGTCCTGGAGACGGCGGCGCTGCACGGGTATCCGCGGCTGGTGCTGGGGGCGTGGGGGTGCGGGGTGTTCCGGAACGATCCGGCGCAGGTCGCGGAGGCCTTCCGGGCCCTGCTGGCCGGGCGTTTCGCGGGGGTCTTCGAGCGGGTGGTGTTCGGGGTGCTGGACCGCGATCCGGGACCGCGGCAGGCATTCGAACGGGCTTTCGCGGGATTCGGGGAGTAGGGCGGCCCGGCCGGGCCCGGCCCGGTGCGGTCCGCCCTACGCCTCCTAGCGCCAGCCGTAGAGCTCGCGGAGCCGGTTCACGACCAGCTGGAACCGGCCCCGGTCCAGGGCGCACGCCTCGCGCCGCATGCCGTCCTCGTGCACCCGCAGCACCCGGTCCACGTCCACCCAGGACTCCCGCCCGGCACCGTCCCACGGCCCGGTCCCGATCGGCACCCACTCCCGGTCGTTGTCGTGCCGCTTGCTGGACAGCTGTACGGCGAGCAGCGTCCGCCCGCCCGCCTCCCGGGCGACGACCAGCACCGGGCGGTCCTTGCCGCGGCCGTCGTTCTCCTCGTACGGGACCCAGGTCCACACGATCTCGCCCGGGTCCGGATCGCCGTCCTTGTCGGGTGCGTACTCGGTGCGCACGGGCCCGATGGCGTGCGGATCGGCCTCGGTGGTGGCCGTGGCCCCGCCGCGCCCGGGCTGTTCGATGGGGTCGGAACTGTGGTGGGAAAGTGCCGTCATGCGGCTGAGGTTAGTGGTTCGGGCGGCCGTAGCGGTGTGGTTCAGCCGGTGACCAGGGCCATGACGAGGCCGTCGTACCCCTTGCTGCCGACGGTCTGGAGGGCGGTGGCGGTCAACCTCGGGTGCTCGGCGATGAGTTCGGTGAACCGGCGGACGCCCTGGACGCGGGGGTCGGCGCTGTCGGGGTCGACGACGGCGCCGTCGCGGACGACGTTGTCGCCGATGATGACGCTGCCGGGCCGGGTCAGTTCGAGGGCCCACTTCAGGTAGTCCGGGTTGGACGGCTTGTCGGCGTCGATGAAGACAAGGTCGAACGGGGCGAGGTCCGTCAGCTCCGGCAGCAGGTCGACGGCCCGGCCGCGCCGGATGTCGACGACGTCCGCCAGGCCGGCCCGGGCGACGTTCGCGGCGGCGACGTCGGCGCACCGCGGGTCGACCTCCAGCGTGACCAGCCGCCCGCCGGCCGGCAGGGCCCGGGCGAGCCAGATGGTGCTGTAGCCGCCGAGGGTGCCGATTTCGAGGATGGTCCGCGCACCGCGGATCCGGGCGAGGAGATGCAGCAGCTTCCCCTGGTTCGGAGCCACCTGATGCGCAGGCAGTCCGGCGGCCTCGGCATCCGCATTGGCGGCGACGAGCGCCTCGTCCTCCTCGACGAGCAGCCCGTCGAAGTAATCGTCAACGGCCGTCCACGTCTGCTGCCCCATGAGTACTCCCGATCCCCTTCGCCGCAGGTGAGTTCCCAAAGGGAACCTACACGAGATCCGGCACCTTTCAACAGGTTGTGGCGGAGGGGGAGGCTGAGGTGGGTGCGGCTGCGGCCGCGGCCGCAGCCGCGCGCAGGGCCTCCCGGTGCGTCCGAGTCGTGGTCATCAGCCCGTCGAGCGCGTCCCGGGTGCGGATGAGGTCGGCGATGTGCTCGGAGAGCCGGTCGCGCTCCTGCGCCATCCGCGTCAGCGCGATGTCGGAGCCCTCCTCGCTGGGCGAATCGACGCACGGCAGCAGTTCGGCGATGGTGCGGCTGGACAACCCTGCGGCATACAGCCGCTGGACGAACGTGACCCGCTCCACCTCGTTGTCCGTGTAGTGCCGCTGTCCGCTGGTGCTGCGCGTGCTGGTGAGCAGCCCCTGCTCCTCGTAGTAGCGCACCGACCGCACACTGACTCCGGCCCGCGTCGCGAGCTCGCCGATACGCATCTAGGCCGTGCCTTTCGGATCATGCCGGGCCCGCGGCGTCTGGCGTCGCGGGCTGATTCGACCTGATCCAAAAGGCACGGCCTACCCCCCGATCGGCTGTGATCCGCGGCACACAGCTTGCCTCTGACGTCAATGTCAGGTTTTAGCGTAACCGCAGTGCCCGACATCCGGGCGCTGCGGATACGAAGGAGCCCTACGGTGACGACGCTTTTCGACAGCCGTCGACTCGGTGACCTGACCCTGCCGAACCGGGTGGTGATGGCCCCGATGACGCGGGTCCGAGCCACCGCCGACGGTCTGGCGACCCCGTCGATGGCGACGTACTACGCCCAGCGGGCGACTGCCGGGCTGATCGTGACCGAGGGGGTGCAGCCGAGCCTGATAGGGCAGTCCAATCCGGGCACCCCGGGACTGCACACCGATGAGCAGGTCGACGCGTGGCGCCCGGTGACCGCCGCGGTACACGCCAACGGCGGACGGATCTTCGCCCAGATCGTGCACGGCGGCCGCGTCTCGCACCCCGACACCACGGGTATGCGGCCGGTCGGTCCCTCGGCCGTCCCCGCCGAAGGCGAGGTGTTCACCCCGGCCGGGCTCCGGCCCGCGCCCGTGCCGCGCGCCCTGGACACCGCCGAGGTGCCCGAGCACACCCGGTCGTATGCCGAGGCCGCCCGTCGCGCCGTCGACGCCGGCTTCGACGGGGTGGAGCTGCACGGCGCCAACGGCTACCTGATCTCGCAGTTCCTCTCTTCGAACGCCAACCTGCGCACGGACCGCTACGGAGGCTCGACGGCCGACCGGATCCGGTTCGCCGTCGAGGCGACGGCCGCCACCGTCGACGCCGTCGGCGCGGCCAGGACCGGCATCCGCCTCTCCCCGGGCGGGACGTTCTGGGGCGTCGCGGAAACCGACGTCCCCGAGCTCTACACCGCGTTGCTCACCGAACTCGCCCGCCTCGAAGTGGCCTACGTCCACCTCGAAGCGACCGCCGACGAGGACGTGCTCCTCGGCCTGCGCCGGGCCTGGCCGGGCACCCTCATGGTGAACCCGACCCTCCCGATGGGACCGAAGCAGACCGGCCGCGCCGAAGCGGACCACTGGCTCGGGCTCGGCGCCGATCTCATCAGCTTCGGCCGCGCCTACATCGCCAACCCCGACCTGGTCGAGCGGCTGCGCCTCGGACTGCCCGTCGCCCCGGTGGACGAGGCCACGTTCTACCAGGGCGGCGACGCGGGATACCTGACCTACCCGGCGTACCGGCACACGGACTGATCCCGCTCCGAAAGCAGACGGGCGAAAACGGGCGTGGCGAGGGTTTCCGTACGGGCAGCCGGTCGTTACGGGAGCGGAGGAAGGAGGTCCGCCATGCCCGCACACGGACCCGCCAAGCAACCCACGACCGAGCTCGACGCCCGCTACAGCTCCGCCCTCAACCCCCGCCCGGGCGCAGAGGACGCGACCGCCACCGACTGGGCCGAGGCCCAGCGGCAGTTGGAGTCCGCCGAGATCTTCTGGCTGTCCACGGCGCGAGCCGACGGCCGGCAGCACGTCACTCCCGTGATCGCCGCCTGGCACGGCGGGGTGCTGTACTTCTCGACCGGCCCGAGCGAGCAGAAGGCGAAGAACCTCGCCCACGACGGTCACTGCGCGCTGACCACCGGGGGCAACTCCCTCACCGAAGGGCTCGACCTCGTGGTCGAGGGCACGGCGGAGCAGGTCGCCGATCCGGCGCTGCTGGAGGAGGTGATCACGGCGTACGAGGGGAAGTACGGCGCCCACATCACCTCCCCCGAGGGCACCTTCCACGGCATCGGCGACGCGTTCCGCAAGGGCGACGTGGTCGTGTTCGCGGTCCCCCCGTCCACGGCCTACGGCTACGGCCGCAACGACGGGGTCTACACCCACACCCGCTGGACGTTCTGACCAGCGGGAATCACGAAGGCGCCGCTTCGTCGGCGCACGTGTCGGGCGGGGGAGAGCCGTCGCCGGGTTTCGCGGCGACGGCTCTGCGGGGAGGGAGCGGTCAGGGGCAGCTGGTGCGGGTGTCGCCCGGGTCCGTGGTGCAGGTGTCCGTGCCGGGGCCGCCGTTGGCGGTGTCGTTGGCGGAGACTCCGTCGGTGGTGGTCAGGCGGTCGTTGCCGTAGTCGCCCGTCAGGGTGTCGTTGCCCGGGCCACCGTTCACGGTGTCGTCGCCGAAGCCGCCGTCGAGGTTGTCGTTGCCGTAGCCGCCGTACACGGTGTCGTTCCCGTAGTTCGCGCGGACGGTGTCGTTGCCGCCGAGGCCGCAGATCACGTCGGTGAAGTAGCCGCCGGTCAGCGTGTCCGCGCCGACGGTGCCGATGATCGTGCAGCCGTGGGCGTTGTTCGCCGCGGTGGTGGTCGTCGCCGTGTTGTTGGAGGTCGACGGGTCCTGCTGCGTCGCGCTCGCTACGGCCCTGTTCGTGACCGTACCGGTGGTCCGGGGCTCGCCCGTCACCGTGACCGAGGCGCTCGCGCCCGGGGCCAGGGAGCCGAGGGCGCAGGTGGCCCCCGTCGCCGTGGTCGTACACGTACCCTGCGAGGCGGCGGCCGAGGTGAGGCCCACGCCGGCTCCGGAGAGCGTGTCCGACAGTGTGACGCCGGTCGCGGTCGCGGTGGAGGCCGCGGAGTTGGAGACCGTCACCGTGTACGAGGCCCGGTCGCCGATGCTCACGGTGGCCGTACCGCTCTGCGTCACCGACAGGTCCGCGCTCGGCGGCGGGGGCGGCGGCGTGCCGTCGCCGCCCTGGTAGCGGGCGAGGGCGAAGGCGAAGCCCGCGCCGACGCCCGCCGCGACGACCTTGCCGTCCGGCTGTACGAGCACCCCGCGGGCGTCGTCCCAGTCCAGGAAGCCCGTGACCGCGAAGCCGTCGCCGCCGAAGCCGGTGTCCACCGTGCCGTTGGTGTTGAAGCGGGCCAGGCCGAAGTCGTTGGCCTCTTGGCTGTTGGGGTCGTCGGCCTGCCCCGCGGTGACGATCTTGCCGTTCGGCTGGAGCGCCATGGCGTTCGCGCCTCCGCCGTCCCCGGGGAAGTGGACCGAGGTGCGCCCGCCGGTGCCGAAGCCGGCGTCGGGGCTGCCGTCGGCGTTGTAGCGCAGCAGGGCGACGCCGACACCGCCGGATCCCGCGGCGACGATCTTGCCGTCCGGCTGCACCGCCACGGCGTTGCCGAACTCGGTGCCGCCGAAGTCCGCGGTCACCATGCCGTCACCGCTGAAGGAGGGGTCGAGGCTGCCGTCGGGCAGGTAGCGGGCCACGCCGATGTCGAAGCCGGTGTTGCCCAGGTACCCGATCGAGACGATCTTGCCGTCCGGCTGGAGGGCCATGCGGCGGGCGATGCCGCCGGCGTCCTGGGGCGAGGCGGGCGTGAAACCGGCGACGACCGCGCCGTCGCCGCCCAGGCTCGGGTCCAGGTGTCCGCCGGCGTCGAGGCGGACCAGCGCGAAGCCTCCGCCGCCGCCCTTGCCCGCGGCGATGATCTTGCCGTCGGGCTGCACCGCCACGTCGGCGCCGTCCGCGGATCCGCCGAACTCCTCGACCCGTACCAGGCCGCCGTCGCCGAAGCCCGCGTCCAGACTGCCGTCGGTGTTGTAGCGGGCCACCGAGAAGAAGCAGCAGCCGCCACCCTCCTCCGCGACGACCTCGGTGGTGCCCGCCACGACGATCTTCCCGTCCGAGGGCTGGATCGCCACCGCGTTGGCCGAATGGGCGCCGCCGCCGAAGTCGCTGGTCACCGTGCCGTCTCCGGCGAAGCCGGAGTCGAGGCCGCCGTTGGCGTTGTACCGGGTGAGCGCGAAGCCGCCCTGGCTCAGGCCCACCACGACCAGCTTGCCGTCGGCCTGCTGCGCGATGTCGTGGCCTTCCGCGTACCCGGGGAACGGGGTGACCACCCGGCCGTCGGGCCCGAACGACGGATCCAGATCGCCGGGCGCGGCCAGCGCGGAGCCAGGCAGCGCGAGTACGAGCGCCAGGCCGAGCGCGGCGGCCAGTACCCCGGTCGTCCCGCCGGGTCCGCGCCGCCGCCGCGCGGGTCTCAGGTGTGCGTGGGTCATGGGCGTACGAACCTCCGGCCTCGCGGGGTGCAGGGAGCAGCGCACAGCTTCGTACGGGAGCCCGCCCGCGCCCCGCGAGCCGTGCCGCACTGCGCCCACTGGGCCCCGGGAACCACCCCGGCGGGGGAGCGCGCGGGGGTGGTCGCCGGGTGATCGCGGGGTGATCGCGGGGTGATCGCGGGGGTGGGCGGTGGGCTCAGCCGGCGGCGGCGCCGAACCACTTGGGCAGGTGGTCGAGCAGATCCTGCTGGTCCTCACCGACCCACGCCACATGGCCGTCCGGCCGCAGCAGTACCGCCGGCACGTCCAGTTCGTCACTGACGTCGACGACGTGGTCGACCCGGTCCGACCAGCCCGCCACCGAGAGCCGGCCGCTCTGGTCGAGGAGCAGGCCGCGGCCGCCGCGCATCAGCTCGTAGAGACGGCCGCGCTTCAGCGCCACGTCCCGCATCCGCCGGCCGAGCAGTTCATGGCTCTCTCGGCCCCCGTCGAAGTCGTAGCGGACGGAGATAGCGGTGATCTTCTCGATGAGGTACCGGTTCACCTCCTCGAAGTCCATCAGTTCCGCC
This sequence comes from Streptomyces sp. NPDC090741, assembly GCF_044769045.1. Lineage (NCBI taxonomy): Bacteria > Bacillati > Actinomycetota > Actinomycetes > Kitasatosporales > Streptomycetaceae > Streptomyces > Streptomyces sp. NPDC090741. The sequence goes on from NZ_JBIVXF010000003.1 coordinate 534,401, forward strand.
AGCAGTCGGCGCACCGACTGGGGACCCGGCTCGGCGGACATCAGCTGGATCTGCGCGCGGGTGTTGTCCAGTACGGCGGCCGCCACCGGGTGCCGTTCGGCTTGGTAGCTGTCCAGCAGCCCCTCGGGTGCCCAGCCGGCGACCTCGGCGGCCAGTTTCCAGCCGAGGTTGAACGCGTCCTGGACGCCGAGGTTGAGCCCCTGTCCGCCGGTCGGCGGGTGGATGTGCGCCGCGTCGCCGGCCAGCAGCACGCGGTCGACCCGGTAGCGCTCGGCCAGCCGGGTGGCATCGCCGAAGCGGGAGAGCCAGCGCGGCGAGTGCGCGCCGAAGTCGGTGCCGGCGAAGGCGTGCAGCTGCTGCTTGAACTCGTCGAGGGTCGGGGCCGTGGCACGGTCCTCGGCCACTCCCTCGGCGGGCGTGATGACGCGGTAGACCCCGTCCCCCATGGGCATGGCGCCGAACCGCAGCTGGGTCTTGCGGACTTCGGCCACCACGGCGGCCACCGTCTCCGCCGGTTCGGCCAGCTCCATCACGCCCAGCAGCGTCTCGACCCGGGAAGGCTCGCCGGGGAAGCCGACGCCGAGCAGCTTGCGCACCGTACTGCGACCGCCGTCGCAGCCGACGACGTAACGGGCGCGCAGCCGCGTGCTGTCGGCCAGCTCGACGGTCACCCCGTCGTCGTCCTGGCTCAGCCCGACCAGCTCACAGCCGCGCCGGATCTCGACGCCGGCCTCGATGGCGTGCTCGGCCAGCAGCCGCTCGGTGATCTCCTGCGGGATGTGGAGGACGTACGAATGCGCCGTGTCCATCCGCTCCGGCCAGGAGGTGCCGAGGCCGGCGAAGAAGCCGCCCACCCTGAACTGCCGGCCGAGCGGCAGGAACCGCTCCAGCAGGCCGCGCTGGTCCATCGCCTCGATGCTGCGTACGTGCAGACCTTGGGCGCGGGACTGACGGGTCGGCTCCGTCTCCTTCTCCAGCACGAGCACCCGCACACCGTGCAGCCGCAGCTCGCCGGCCAGCATCAGTCCGGTCGGTCCGCCGCCGACCACGATCACGTCCATCATGAAAACCCCCAGGTACGTTGACAAAGGCGGGTGTACTGCGCGAATCCCTGATTTCGGCAGCTTCCGGCCTCGGCCGTTGATTGTGCGGTACGACGGGGGCCTTGCCGCAAGCCCCCCAGTGCGCTATATGTTGAGAGTGGCAAGGAGTGAGTAACCTCCTTGCCTTTCTTTTTGTCCGCCGCTCGGCGGCGTAGGGCTGCGCGAGAGGCCGCGGTGGGAACACTCCGGCGGGCCGCCTCGTTGCTCTGGGGTCCGCTGCTCTGAATCGCGAACCGCAGGAGTACCGTGCCCGTGCCCGAAACCTCCTCCAGCCCCGCCGCGCCCTCTCTCCCGCCGCTCGCCGCCCAGGCCGAGCGCCTGATCGAGCTCGGGGTGCACGAGCTCGCCGGGATCCCCGCCGATGCGCTGCGTGCGTTCGCCTCCGCGGAGGACACCGGCGGCGGCCACGGCGACGACGCCCTGCTCGCCGTCCGTCCGGACCGCGCCCCCGCCTCCGCCCTCGCGCCACTGCTCCGCCGCGACGGCAAGCCCGGCTTCGTCGTCACCGACATGCCCGACGTCGACGGCTTCGCCCCGCTCGACGTCATCGGGCTGCCCGACACCCCTCTCTACGTCGTCACCGGCCTCGATCGCGGCGACCACATGGCCAACTGGAGCCCGGAGGAGGCACTGCCGGCCCTCACGAAGGAGGAGCGCACTCCGCTGCTGCTCACCGAGGGCATCCACTGGGTGCTCCAGCAGCCGGCCGCCCTGGAACGCAACCGCTGCTTCATGACCATCGGCTCCCGGCTGCGCAAGGCGAACGGAGCCCTGGACGCCCGTACCCCGGCGATCTGGATCAGCAACGGCACGGGGCGCGACGGCCGCGAGCGGCGCAACGCCCCGAAGGTCGGCTGGTGCTGGTGGGGCAACCGCCACACCTGGCTCGGCTTCGCCTCGGCGGCGGGTCGCTCGGCGTGCAGGCTGAGCCCGTAGCGGTCGTACGTCGGCTGCGGGCCGCCGGCCCGGTCCGCGGTGTCGGTGAGCCGGTTGAACGCGGCCGCCAGATCCCGCAGGGGAGCGGGCCGGAGTGCGTAGACGGGGCGCCGGCCGGGGCGCTGGGAGGTGACGGTGCCGGCGCACGTGCTGCAATCGTCGTATGCAACTGGACGAACTCCGTGACCTGCTGGCCCGGCACGCGCGGCCGGACTGGAGCACCGACATCGAGGGGGTCCGCGTATCGAAGGTCGAGAGCCCCCACCCGCCCACACCGGCTGCGTCCGGCACGGTGCTGGCCGTCATCGCCCAGGGGACCAAGCGGCTGGCGCTGGGCGAGCAGGTGTACGAGTACGGGGCCGGGCAGTACCTCGTCGCCTCGGTGGACCTGCCGATCACCGGCAACTTCACCGAGGCCAGCCCCGAGGAACCCGCCCTCGGCTTCGGGCTGACCCTGGAGCCGTCCGCCGTCGCCGAGCTGCTGCTGGCCGACCCGGGTGACGCCGGGCGCGCACCGGGCGGACCGCACCCGGCCATCGCGGTCAGCGACGCCCCGCCGGAGCTGCTCGACGCGGTGGTCCGGTTGCTGCGCCTGCTGGACCGGCCCCGCGACCGGGCCGTGCTCGCCCCGCTGGTCAAACGCGAGATCCTGTGGCGGCTGATCACGGGCGAGCAGGGCGAGATCGTACGCCAGCTCGGTCTCGCCGACAGCAGCCTCAGCCACATCGCGCGGGCCGTGCGCTGGATCCGGGAGCACTACGCCGAGCCGTTCCGCGTCGAGGACCTGGCACGGCTCACCGGCCTGAGCGTCTCCGCCTTCCACCGCAATTTCCAGACGGTGACGGCGATGAGCCCCATCCGCTTCCAGAAGCAGATCCGCCTCCAGGAAGCGCGGCTGATGCTGGCCACACGCTCGGGAGACGTCACCGGTGTCAGCGTCCGCGTCGGCTACGAGAGCCCGTCGCAGTTCAGCCGCGAGTACCGCAGGCAGTTCGGCGCGTCGCCCAGCCAGGACGCCGCCCACCTGAGCCGCTCTGAACGCGCCCGTGCGGATGCCCTGCCGTGAATCCGGTCCTGAGCCGGGCCCTGAGTCCGGCCCTCACGTACCACCGCAGCAGGAATGGGCAAGGACGCGGGAGGATCTTTCTTTCGGCGCCGCGACGCCGGCTGGTTGCCTGGAAGTGTCACATTCCGGGTGGAGCGCACGTACTCCACCGCACGAGAGGGAGGCACATCATGCAGGTAGCCGTGGTCACGGGCGCCAGCTCCGGCATCGGACGGAGCGCGGCGCTCCAGATCGCCGCACGGGGCGTCGGAGTCGTCCTCACGTACAGCTCCAACCGGCAGGGCGGCGAAGCCGCCGTCGCCGAGATCGAGAAGCGGGGCGGCACCGCCGTGGCACTGCCCCTGGACATCAGCGACACGGCCGGCTTCCCCGCGTTCCGCGAGGCCGTGGCCGACACGCTGCGCACCACCTGGCAGCGCGACACCTTCGACCACCTCGTCAACAACGCCGGATTCGCGGGCGAGTCGATGATCGAGGACACCACCGAGGAGTCCTTCGACAGGCTCACCCGCGGCCTGTTCAAAGGCCCGTTCTTCCTCACCCGGGCGCTGCTGCCGCTGATGGCCGACGGCGGGGCGATCGTCAACACCACCAGCAACTCCGCACTGCCGCACGTGACGGCACCCGGGTACTCCGTCTACGCGTCGCTGAAGGGGGCGGTGACCGTACTGACCCGCTACATGGCCAAGGAGTTCGGCCCGCGGGGCATCCGCGTCAATTCCGTCGCGCCCGGTGCCACCCGCACCCGTTTCGCCGACAACGCCTTCGAACGGCACCCGGAGATCATCCCGGAGATGGCGCGTGCCTTCGCGCTCGGGCGGATCGGCGAACCCGACGACATCGGCATGGTGATCGCCACCCTGGTATCCGAGGAAGGCCGCTGGATCACCGCCCAGAACATCGAGGTCTCCGGCGGACAGAACCTCTGAGGGCGACCATCCCACTCAGGCCCCCGCTCAGATCCCGCACAGCACCTGCTCAGCCCCCGGTCGGCCAGTGGTTCGGCCAGGCTTCGGCTGCTTCCGCCTGGGCCGCCAGGGAGAGGAGGAGGGGTTCCGAATCGGCCGGGCCCAGGAGCTGGGCTCCCAGGGGGAGGCCCTCGGCGGTGAAGCCCGCCGGGATGTTCACCCCCGGCCAGCCCAGGACGTTCCACGTCCAGGCGTACGGGCACGCCGCGATCATCGCCCGGTCCGTGGCCATCGCCCCGAGTCCCGCCAGGGCTCCGATCCGCAGCGGGGGAGTGGCCGTCGTCGGGGTCAGGACCACGTCGAACCGGCCGAAGATCTCCCCGACCCGCCGCCGCAGCAGGGTCTCCGCCCGGCGGGACGCCCGTAGGGGCAGGCCGCCCAGGATCCGGCCCGTGCGCATCGCCTCGTGCGTGCGCGGGTCCAGCAGCCCGGGATCCGGTACCCGGGACGCCCAGTCCCGTACGCCCCCGGTCGCGCGGGGGACGAAGGTCAGGCCGATCTGCCCGTAGCGCGGGTCCTCCGGGACCACCTCGTGGCCCAGCGACTCCAGCCGCCCCGCCAGTCGCTCCACCGCCGAACGGACCTCCGGATCAAGGGACTTCGGCGTCGCCGTGAAGGCCATCCCGAACGACAGGGCGATGCGCAGCCGGCGCGGCGTGCGACGGGCCGACTCGACCGCCGAGACGGGGGCCGGGTGGTGCCGGTCCCCGGCGTGCGGGCCGCTCGCGGCGTCGAGCAGGAGCGCCGCGTCGCCGACGCTGCGGGCCAGCACGCCGTTGACGGTCAGCCCGTGGAACGACTCCGGCTCCGGCCAGGTGGAGATGCGTCCGCGCTGCGGCTTGACGCCCACCAGATGGGTCCAGGCCGCGGGGATCCGTACGGAACCCGCCCCGTCGGACCCCAGCGCCGCCGGGACCAGCCCCGCGGCCACGGCGGCCGCCGAGCCGCCGGAGGAACCACCGGGCGTGTAGGCCGGGTTCCACGGATTGCGGGTCTCGCCGAACGCCGGACCCTCGGTGAACGGCCACTGCCCCAGCTCCGGCGTCTGGGTCTTGCCGACGACGACCGCGCCGGCCGCGCGCAGCCTGCGTACGGCCTCGCTGTCGGCGGTCTTCGGCGGGAACTCCCCGGCGCAGCCGAACGCGGTCGGCTCACCGGCCACGTCCATGTCGTCCTTGACGGCGACCGGTACGCCGAGCAGCGGGAGCCGCTCACCTGCGGCCAGGCGCCGGTCGGCCGCGTCCGCCTCGGCGAGCGCGGCCTCGGTGCGTACGATCCGGAAGGCGTTGAGGACGGGCTGCGCGGCGGCGATCCGCTCCAGCGCCTCCTCCGTCAACCGGCGTGCGGAGACGCCTCCTTCGGCCAGTGCCCGAGCCGTTTCCACCAGCCCGGAAGACACAGTCGAAGCCTTCGTACCTGACGACGTCACCGACATCGGACCTCCCCGTTACCGCTCGGTAGGACCGAAGGTAACGGGGAGGGCCCGAGGGTGGCTAGAGCGGCTGGATCCAGCCCTCCAGCGAGGCCATGAACCCGTCGAAGTCGTCCCGGTGGATGGTGTGTCCGGCGCGGGCCACGGACCGCACCTCGAAACCGCGCTCCTCCAGCAGCGCGGCCCGCTCCGGGGAGATGAGGAAGCTCGGGTCCGCGAGCTGGACGAGTGAGGGGACCACCGGCGCCGCCGGCATCAGGTCCGTACCGAACAGCGGGGCCAGACTGAGCGCCGTTCCCTCGTCCCACAGGGTCAGGGTCTCCAGCTCGACGTCGATGTCCGCCTCGTCCCAGCGCGGGTTCATCGCCCGGATCTGCTCCTTGGGCGCGGACTTGAACTGTGCGAACACCTCCGGGCCCATCCCCTCGGCCGGGGTGGCCAGGTGCCAGGCCGGGTCGGAGAACACCGCCCGCTTCGGCTTCAGCCGGTCCGCGGCCAGCGAGAGGGTCAGCCCGCCCAGCGAGTGGCCGATGGCGAGGTCGGCGCCGGCCGGCAGGGTCTCGACGACGTCCTGCGCGAAGAGCTCCGGGGCGTACTCGCCGCGCCCGCTGGCGCCGTGGCCCCGCAGGTCCACGGCGATGACGCGGTAGCCGCGCTCGGCGAGTGCGGGACCCACCCGGCGCCAGGTCCGGTGGTCGGCCATCATGCCGTGGATCAGGAGCGCGACACGGTCGCCCTCGCCCCAGGTGTGGGTGTGCAGCTGCACGGTGATGCCCTTCTCGGAAGTCTCGGAGTGTCGGAATTTCTCGGAAGTTCTCGTCAGTTCTCGGCAGTTCAGCGCACGCTGCGGATCGGCTTCACCGCCAGCGCGCCCGCCACCGACAGGACCGCCGCGACGATGAACAGCGCGGTGTAGCCGCCGCTCAGCGAGACGATCACCGAGGCGATGAACGGCGCGATGATCTGCGGCCCCGCGTTCGCGATGTTGAGCACGCCCATGTCGCGGGCCGCGTCCTCCGCCTTCGGGAGCACCATCGTCACGAGCGCCGTGTCCACGGCCATGTACGAGCCGAAGGCGAGCCCGTTGACGGCCGCGAAGGCCAGCATGGCCGTCCAGCTGTTCGACACGGCCGGGATCACGAGCGCGACGGCCGACAGCAGGGCGGAGGCGCCGACGAACAGCTTGCGGCGGTCGAGCCGGTCGGAGAGGTACCCGCCGAGGACCGTGGAGAGCACCATCGCGATGCTCGTCAGCGGCATCAGCACCGCCACCGCCGCCTCCGGCTTCATGCCGTCGGGCAGCACGGTGTGGTCCTGGAGGATGTACAGCTGGTACCCACTGACCGCGAAGTACCCGAGCACGAGCAGCGCCCGCCCGATGAAGGCCCAGCGGAAGTCGTGGTCGCGCAGGGCGCCGGTGAACGCGGCGAGCTGCTCCTTGACCGGCAGCGGGGCGCGCGCCGGGAGCCGTTCCTCGCGGGTGCAGGCGGTGAACAGCACCGCGGCGCCCGCCACGACCGCGCCGAAGACGAGGTACCCGGTGCGGTAGTTCTCCGAGAACGCGGCGCCGATCAGCGCCCCGAGGGTGGAGCCGAACGGCAGGCCGAGCCCGACGGCCGCGGAGGCCTTGCCGCGGGCGGACTTCGGGACCCGGTCGGGGACCACGGAGGTGATGGCGGCCTGGTAGGCGTTCATGACGGCCTGGCCGAGGCACCAGGCGATCGTGATCAGCAGGATCGTGTCGGCGGCGCCGAGCAGGAACATCGCCGGTACGGCGGCGAGTCCGCCGCCCAGGATCCAGGGATTGCGCCGTCTGCTGCGGTCGGACAGGGCGCCGGCGACCGGGTTGAAGATCGTGGCGAAGATCGCCGAGACCCCCGCGATCAGGCCGAAGTTGGAGACCTTGTTCGCCGGGTCGATGTCCTCGACCTGGAGGGCGAGCAGGACGCCGCCGACGCCGATGTAGAGCGCGTACATCGCGCTGTTCCCGACGAGCAGCAACGGGAACAGGCCGCGTCCGGGAGCGCGCGGGCCGCTGGTGGCGGCGGGTGCGGCGGGTGCGGCGGACGCGCCGTCGGGGGTGGCTCCGGCGGTGCCGGTGCCGGAGGAGGAAAGGGCCACGGTGCCCTCCTGGGCGGGTTCTTCGTGCGGATGAGGGTGGGGTAGAGGTGAGGTGAGGGGTACGGGAGGGGGCGTCGGGAGGTGTGGGGAAGCAGTGCAGGGAGGGGCGCGGGAGGGGTACGGGGAGGGTGCGCGCCGCCCTGTCGCGGCGGCGGGGGTGCGTCGGAACACGACAGGGCGGCGGCACGGCGGGACACGGTCGGACACGTGCTGCGGTGCCCCCGGGGAACGGGATGTGACGCCCGAGTTACACGTGTCAATGAATCGTGTAACCACTGTGTAGCATTCGTTTCCGGCCATCCGCTAGCCCCCGGGCGCAATCGGTCTGGAAAGATGCCACGGCAATGTCACAGTCATCGAAACCGCCGCAGCCGGCCCCCGTGCCGACCAGCGCCGACGTGGCCCGTCTCGCCGGCGTGTCGCGCGCGACCGTCAGTTACGTCCTCAACAACGCGGAAGCCGTACGCATCAGCGAGCCGACCCGCCGCAAGGTCCGCCGGGCCGCCGAGGAGCTCGGGTACGTGCCGCACGCCGCTGCCCGCAGCCTGCGCGCCGGCCGCACCCGCATCGTGCTGCTGCCCAGCTCGCACGTGCCGATCGGACCGCTCTACAGCGCCTTCCTCAACGAGCTCCAGTGGTCGCTGCGCCGCCTCGACTACACCGTGGTCCAGTACGGCAGCCTCGGCCTCAGCGGCGACGAGGCCGCCCGTGCCTGGGCCGAGCTGCGCCCGGTCGCGGTGATCTCGCTCGGCGAGATCACCCTCTCCGCGCACAACGTGGCCACGCTCAAACGGGCCGGCGCCCGCGCGGTGATAACGATGGGCCCGGTCGGTGTCCCCGGGGCCCACGCCCTGGTCATGGACCAGAGCGAGGTCGGCGCCCGGGCCGCCGCCCACCTCGTCGAGCGGGGCCACCGGCGGATCGGCGTGGTCGTCCCGGAGGAGGAGGGGATGGAGCTCTTCTCCGCCCCCCGGCTGGAGGGCGCCCGCTCGGTGGCGGGCGCCGAGGTCGAGCCGCTGGCGATGGCCTACTCGGAGGAGTCGGCCGCCGCCCTCGCCGCCCGCTGGCGCTCGCTCGGCCTGGACGCGGTGTTCGCGTACAACGACGAGTACGCGATGCTGCTGATGCGCGCCCTGCTGGACGAGGGGTTGCGGGTCCCCGAGGACGTCGCGGTCATCGGCGCCGACGACCTGCTCATCGGCAGACTGCTGCGGCCCCGGCTGAGCACGGTGCAGATCGAGCTGCCGACCGGGGACCACCTGGCCGAGCTGGTGGACCGGGCGGTGCGCGAGCCGGGCGAGATCACGCAGCGGCACGACCTGATCTCCGCCGTGGCCATCCGGCGGGAGTCGACCTGACGACCGGCCCGTGAGGACCGGCCCGTGAGGACCGGCCCCGTGAGGTCCGGCCCCGTGAGGACCGGCCCGTGACGACCGGCCCGTGAGGTCGCCCGTGACGATCAGTCCACGAGGGACCGGCCCCTCACGACCGGCTCGTGCCGGCAGCCCCCTCCGGCGGTCGGCCGTTGGCCGGCAGAGGGCCGTTGACAGCCGGTGACCTGCGGACGGAGACTGCGGGCGCGCCCCACCGGGCGCGCCCGGCACCGCACCGGGTGCCGATCCCGGCACCGCCCCGGCGCCGCCCGTACGGATCCGCCCAGGAGAGCCCCCATGAGCATCCGCACCGCCCGCGACGGACGCAGCGTCCGCGACGTCTACGTCGTCGACGCCGTCCGCACCCCGATCGGCAAGTTCGGCGGAGCCTACGCCGGGGTCCGCCCCGACGACCTCGCCGCGCACGTCGTACGCGCGCTGGTGGACCGTACGCCCGACCTCGACCCGGCCCGCATCGACGACGTGGTCTTCGGCGATGCCAACGGCGCGGGCGAGGACAACCGGGACGTGGCCCGGATGGCCGTCCTGCTCGCCGGGCTCCCGGTGTCCGTCCCCGGGGTCACCGTCAACCGGCTCTGCGGGTCGGGCCTCGAAGCGGTGATCCAGGCCGCCCGCGCGATCGCGCTGGGTGACGCCTCCGTCGCCATCGCGGGCGGCGTGGAGTCGATGAGCCGCGCCCCCTGGGTGGTGCAGAAGCCCGAGCGACCCTTCCCGGCCGGCCACCAGCAGATGTGGTCCACCACCCTGGGCTGGCGGATGACCAACCCGCGCATGCCCGCGGAGTGGACGGGCTCGCTCGGCGAGGGCGCCGAACTCATCGCGGAGAAGCACGGCATCACCCGCGAGGCCCAGGACCTCTTCGCCCTGGAGAGCCACCGCAAGGCGGCGGCGGCCTGGGCCGCGGGACAGTACGGGGACGAGGTCGTCGCGTACCCCGGAGTGGACCTCGTACGCGACGAATGCATCCGGGAGGGCTCCACGCCCGAATCGCTGGCCCGCCTGAAGCCCGCCTTCCGGACGGACGGCACGGGTACGGTCACGGCCGCGAACGCCTCCCCGCTCAACGACGGCGCCGCGGCGCTGCTGCTGACCGACGAGGAGGGGCTGGCCGCCACCGGCCGGGAGCCGCTGGCCCGGATCAGCGCCTCCGCGGTCACGGGCATCGAGCCGCAGCTCTTCGGCCTGGGTCCGGTCGACGCCGTGCAGCGCGCGCTCGCCAAGGCGGGCCGGAGCCTGGCCGAGCTGACCACGCTGGAGCTCAACGAGGCCTTCGCGGCGCAGGCGTTGGGCTGCCTCGCGGCCTGGCCGGAGCTGGACCCGGCGGTGCTGAACCCGCGCGGCGGTGCCATCGCGATCGGGCATCCGCTCGGCGCCTCCGGGGCCCGGCTGGCCGGTTCGGTAGCGCACCAGCTGGCCGCGGCCGGCTCGGGTACGGGCATGGCGACGCTGTGCATCGGGGTCGGGCAGGGCATCGCGCTCGTCCTGGAGCGCTGAACGCAACGCACCCACGCCGCCGGGCCGTCGATCATTTCCGGTCACGGCGGCCCGTCAACTGCCCAATAACTGAACAGATGTGGTGCCTCCGGTCTGGCACGATGGCGCGTGCTGCCGCCCCCCGCCCCGCCCATCCCCACCGGAGGCCCCGCGCCATGCCGCTCCTCGAACCGACGCTCTGGCAGGACGGACCGACCCTGACCGGGGGCGCCGCCCCGGTCGTCGAACCCGCCACCGGCCGCACCCTGGCCACCCTCGCCCTGGCCGCGCCCGCCGATGTCGCCGAGTCCGCCCTACGGGCCCGGGCCGCCCAGGAGGACTGGGCGCGGGCCTCCCACATGGAGCGGGCCGCGGTCCTGCGCCGCGCCGGAGACCTGTTCGCCGCCCACGCGCAGGAGCTGCGGGACTGGCTGGTGCGGGAGTCCGGCTCCATACCCGGCAAGGCCGACTTCGAGCTGCACGTCGCCGCCCAGGAGTGCTACGAGGCCGCCGCACTGGCCTCCCGCCCGGCCGGGCAGGTGCTGCCGAGCGAGGCGCCGCGGCTCTCCTTCACCCGCCGGGTCCCGGCCGGGGTGGTGGGCGTGGTGGCCCCGTTCAACGCGCCGCTGATCCTGGCGATCCGCTCGGTCGCCCCGGCCCTCGCCCTCGGCAACGCCGTGCTGCTCAAGCCGGACCGGCGGACCGCCGTGTGCGGCGGGCTCGCGCTCGCCGCCGTCTTCGCGGCCGCCGGGCTGCCGGACGGGCTGCTGCACGTGCTGCCCGGGGGCGCGGAGACCGGGGCGGCGGTGGTCGCCGATCCGCTGGTCCGGGTGGTGTCGTTCACCGGGTCGACGGCCGCCGGACGGCTCGTCGGGGAGCTGGCGGGCCGTCATCTCAAGCGGGCGCACTTGGAGTTGGGCGGGAACTCGGCCCTCGTCGTGCTCAAGGACGCCGATGTCGAGGCCGCCGTGGCGCAGGCCTCCTGGGGCTCGTTCTTCCACCAGGGCCAGATCTGCATGACGGCCGGCCGGCACCTCGTCCACGCCTCGCTGTACGACGAGTACGTAGAGCGGCTCGCCGCGCGGGCCGAGGCGCTGGCGGTGGGGGACCCGTACCGCGAGCGGGTGCACCTTGGGCCGCTGATCGACCGCGGCCAGCTGGAGCGGGTCCACGCCCTGGTCGAGGCGAGCACGGAGCAGGGCGCCAAGCTCGTCGCCGGCGGCACGTACGAGGGGCTCTTCTACCGGCCGACCGTGCTGGCGGGCGTCGCCGACGACACCCCCGCCTACGCGGAGGAGGTCTTCGGCCCGGTGGCGCCCGTACGGTCCTTCGTGACGGAGGAGGAGGCGGTGGCCCTGGCTTCGGCCGGCCCGTACGGCCTCTCGCTCGGGATCGTGACCCGCGACGCGGCGCGCGGGATGGAGCTGGCGGGGCGGATCCCGACCGGGATCGCGCACGTCAACGACCAGACGGTGAACGACGAGGCGGTGGCCCCGTTCGGCGGGGTCGGCGCCTCGGGCACCGGGGCCCGCTTCGGCGGCGAGGCGAACCTGGACGCCTTCACGGAACTGCGCTGGACGACGGTCCGCTCGGCTCCGGCGGGGCACCCTTTCTGAGACGGCACGTACGTGCGGGCCGCCGACGCCGTGCGGCGGCCCGCACGTGCACCGCGGCGGAATGCGCGGGGCGAGCCGATCGTTCAAGGTGCATACAAGGCAATCAGGAGGTCTGGAACCGTGGCTACTGTCGAGCTCACCAAGGAGAACTTCGACCAGACGGTCAGCGAGAACCCGTTCGTGCTGATCGATTTCTGGGCGGGCTGGTGCCGGCCCTGCCTCCAGTTCGCCCCGGTCTACGAGAAGGCCTCGGAGGCCCACTCGGACCTGGTCTTCGCCAAGGTGGACACGGAGGCGCAGCAGGAGCTGGCGGCCGCCTTCCAGATCACCTCGATCCCGACGCTGATGATCGTCCGGGACCAGGTGGCGATCTTCGCGCAGCCCGGCGCGCTGCCGGAGGCCGCGCTGACGGACCTGATCGGGCAGGCGCGGGCGCTGGACATGGAGGAGGTGCGCGCGAAGATCGCCGCGTCGCAGCAGGACGGGCAGCCCGGCACGGCGGAGGCCTGAGCTCCCACCCGCCGACCGGCCGCGGGACCGCGCCGTCGAGCATCTGCCGCGCGAGCGCCCGCGGGTCTGGACGCGGCCACCGCGCGTCTCCCGCGCGCCCCACGGTCCCCACGTAAGGTGACAGGGAACAAGAGCCCCTGGAACCACGGATGGTGACTGTGTCGGAAGCGGTGGAGTACGACGTCGTGGTGCTCGGCGGGGGACCGGCGGGCGAGAACGTCGTGGACCGGACCCGCGCCGCCGGGCTGACGACCGCCCTGGTGGAGGCCGAACTCATCGGCGGTGAATGCTCGTACTGGGCCTGTGTCCCCAGCAAGGCACTGCTGCGCCCGGCGCTGGCCAGGGCGGACGCCCGCCGGGTGCCCGGGCTCGCGGGCTCCGTGGAGGGGCCGCTGGACGCGGCGGCCGTGTTCGCGCACCGCGACTACTGGACCTCCAGCTGGAAGGACGACGGCCAGGTCGACTGGATCGAGTCGATCGGCGCCCACCTCTACCGGGGCCACGGTCGCCTGTACGGGGTCCGCAAGGTCGCCGTCACCAGCCCCGAGGGCGAGCACCACGTGCTCGCGGCCCGGCACGCCGTGGTCGTCGCCACCGGCACCCGCGCCGTGATCCCGGACGTGCCCGGGCTCGCCGGGGCGCGGCCGTGGACCAGCCGGGAGGCCACGTCCGCCCAGCAGGCGCCGGGCCGGCTGCTGATCGTGGGCGGCTCGGTGGTGGCCGCCGAGATGGCCACGGCCTGGCAGGCCCTCGGATCCCGGGTGACGGTCCTCGTACGCGGCTCCGGGCTGCTGCCGCGGATGGAGCCCTTCGCCGGCGAGCTGGTCGTCGAGGCGCTGCGCGAGGCCGGTGCGGTGGTCCGTACGGACGTTGCCGTCGAGGCGGTCGTACGGGACGGCTCGACCGGGCCCGTCCAGGTGGTACTGGAGGGCGGCGAGATCCTGGAGGGCGACGAGCTGCTGATGGCGACCGGCCGCTCGCCGCACACCGAGGACATCGGGCTGGAGACCGTCGGGCTGACCCCGGGGGACTGGATCCCGGTCGACGAAAGCTGCCGCGTCCAGGGCCACGACTGGCTGTACGCCGTCGGCGATGTCAACCACCGCGCGCTGCTGACCCACCAGGGCAAGTACCAGGCCCGGATCGCCGGGGCCGCCATCGCCGCCCGCGCGGCGGGCAGCCCCCCGCTCGACACCGGCCGCTGGGGCGCGCACGCGGCGACCGCCGATACGCAGGCCCTGCCGCAGGCGGTGTTCACCGACCCGGAGGCGGCGGCCGTGGGCCTCACCCTCGCGGAGGCCGAGCGGGCGGGCCACCGGGTCCGCGCCGTCGACTACGACCTCGGCAAGGTCTCGGGCGCCGGCCTGTACGCCGACGGGTACCGGGGCCGGGCCCGGATGGTCGTCGACCTGGACCGGGAGGTGCTCCTCGGGGCCACCTTCGTCGGCCCGGGCGCGGCCGAGCTGCTGCACGCGGCCACGATCGCGGTCGCGGCGGAGGTCCCGATCGACCGGCTGTGGCATGCCGTCCCGGCGTTCCCGACGATCAGCGAGATCTGGCTCAGGCTGCTGGAGGCGTACCGGGGATAGCCGGGTCCACGACGTCGGCCCGCCGGTAGCTGCTGCCGTCGCGGGTGCGGGTCAGCAGGCCCGAGGTGATCAGGTAGCGCCGCAGCGCCGAGCAGTCCTCGTGCACGGTGCGCAGCGCGTCGTTCACCTCGGGCTCGGTGTACGTCCGGCCCTCCTCGAAGAGGGTCTCGGCGAGGTGGGCGAGCAGCTGCTCGCGGCGGGCGGCCTTGCGCGGGATGGCGACGAGCCGGCCGCCGGAGAAGAGGTCGGCGACATGGCGCTCTTTCTGTGACATGGCAGCGAGCCTGTCCGACACCCCGCATGTCCGGCAACGGATTTATGCCCGACGCACTGTCGGCGACGCCAACTCCCCTGAAAAGTGACGGTCGTTCATCTTACTGAGCGGTAGGCCCCGCCAGTACCCTCCCCCGTGACCGCTTCCTGCCCCACGGAGGAGCACGTATGCGACGTCCCACCGCCCGCCTGAGAACTGCCGTAGCCGCCGGGGTGATCGCCCTCGGCGCCGCCCTGCTCTCCCCGCTCGCGGCCGCGACCGCGGCCGCGGCGCCGCCCGCCGATCCCGTGCCGCTTCCCGTCGCCGACCACTGCGGCGGCCAGTGCGCGGACATCCTGCCGCCCGGCCAGAACGGCAACGCAACCCTCGCCCAGATCCTCCTGCACAAGGCGTTCGGCACGATGCCCGCCCACGCCTCCGACCAACTGGCCCGCTACGACTCGCTGGTGGCCGGATATCCCGGGCTCACCGACGCCAAGGTCAACGACTTCTTCAACGACGCGTCCTTCGGGGTCCCCGCCGACCAGATCGAGTCGACCACCAGCCCGCGCTCCGACGTCACCATCACCCGCGACAAGAAGACCGGCGTCCCCCACATCAAGGGCACCACCCGCTACGGGACTTCCTTCGGAGCGGGCTTCGCCGCCGCCCAGGACCGGCTCTGGCAGATGGACCTCTTCCGCCACGTCGGCCGCGGCGACCTGACCCCGTTCGCCGGCGGAGCCCTCGCCAACCAGGGCCTGGAGCAGCAGTTCTGGCCGCAGGCCCCGTACACCGAGGCCGACCTCCAGGCGCAGGTGGACCGGATCCGCACCACAGAGGGCGACCGCGGCCGCCTCGCGATGGAGGACGCGCAGGCGTACGTCGACGGCATCAACGCCTACCGCGTGCAGTCCAAGGACGGCCGTTACTTCCCCGGCGAGTACGTCCTCACCGGCCACATCGACTCGATCACCAACGCCGGCGAGATCCAGCCGTTCAAGACCACCGACCTGATCGCCCTCGCCTCCGTCGTCGGCGGGCTGTTCGGCGGCGGTGGCGGCGGCGAGGTGCAGGCCGCGCTCTCCCTGCTCGCCGCGCAGCAGAAGTACGGTCTGGAGGAGGGCACCCGGGTCTGGGAGTCCTTCCGCGAGCGCGACGACCCCGAGGCCGTGCTCACCGTCCACGACGGCACGAGCTTCCCGTACGCACGGAAGCCCGCGAACCCGCAGGGCACCGCGCTCCCGGATCCCGGCTCGGTCACCGCCGAGCAGCTGGTCTACGACCGCACGGGCGCGGCGGCCACCGCGGCCGCCGCCGATCCGCCGAAGCCGGTCAAGCAGAGCATGTCCAACGCCCTGCTCGTCTCGGGGGCGAAGACCGCGAGCGGCCACCCCGTCGCCGTCTTCGGTCCGCAGACCGGCTACCTCGCGCCCCAACTCCTCATGCTCCAGGAGCTCCAGGGCCCCGGTATCAGCGCCCGTGGCGCCTCCTTCGCCGGGGTGAGCATGTACGTCCAGCTCGGCCGCGGCCAGGACTACGCCTGGAGCGCCACCTCCGCCGGGCAGGACATCACCGACACCTTCGCCGTCGAGCTGTGCGAGCCGGGCGGCGGGGTCCCGACCACCGCGAGCGCCTCGTACCTCTACCGCGGCACCTGCACCCCCATGGAGAAGCTGGAGCGCACCAACACCTGGAAGTCCTCGGTGGCCGACCCGACGCCGAACGGCTCGTACCGGATGCAGGTCTGGCGGACGAACTACGGCATGGTGACCCACCGCGCCACCGTCGCGGGCAAGCCCGTTGCCTACACCGCGCTGCGCTCCACGTACCGCCACGAGGCCGACTCGATCATCGGCTTCCAGATGCTCAACGACCCCTCGTACGTGACGGACGCCCGTACGTTCCAGCAGGCCGCCCAGCACATCGGCTACGCGTTCAACTGGTTCTACGCCGACGCGCGCGAAGCGGCGTACTACAACAGCGGGTCGAACCCGGTCCGGCCGGCCGGCGTCGACGCCGCGCTGCCGATCGCGGCGAAGCAGGAGTACGAGTGGCAGGGCTTCGACCCGGCGGCCAACACCGCCGCGTACACCCCGCCCGCCGAGCACCCGCAGTCCATCGGGCAGGACTACTACATCAGTTGGAACAACAAGCAGGCCAAGGAGTACGGCGCGGCCGGCTTCGGCATGGGCTCCGTGCACCGCGGCGACCTCCTCGACCAGCGCGTGAAACCGCTCGTCGCCGCGGGCGGGGTCACCCGCGCCAAGCTCACCCAGGCCATGGCGGACGCGGCCGTCACCGACCTGCGGGCCGAGAACCTGCTGCCCGAGCTGCTCGCGGTGCTGCGCAGCCGACCGGTCACCGATCCGGCGGTGGCCGCCGCCGTCGACAAGCTGGCGGCGTGGCAGGCGGCGGGGACCGAGCGAAAGGAGACCGCTCAGGGCTCGAAGGCGTACGCGCACGCCGACGCCATCCGGATCATGGACGCCTGGTGGCCGCTGCTGATCGAGGCCGAGTTCGAACCGGGGCTCGGGGCGCCGCTCTACGACGCTCTGCGGGCCTCCCTGACCGTCGACGAGGCGCCCAACGCGGGCCACGGGCCCACCGGTTCCCATGCCGGGTCGGCGTTCCAGTACGGCTGGTGGAGCTACGCGGACAAGGACCTGCGCTCGGTGCTCGGACGGCCGGTCGCCGGCCCGCTGGCCAAGGCGTACTGCGGCGGCGGCTCGCTGTCCGCGTGCCGCGACGCGATGGCGGCCACGCTCAAGCAGGCCGCCGCAGCCGCCCCGGCGGCGGTGTACCCGGCCGACGGGACCTGCGCGGCCGGCAACCAGTGGTGCGCGGACTCGATCGTGCAGCGTCCGGTCGGCGGGCTGAGCCACCCGCAGATCAACTGGCAGAACCGGCCGACGTACCAGCAGGTGGTGGAGTTCCCGGCACACCGCTGAGGCCCCGCCCGTACCGCTGACCCGCCCGTACCGCCGAGGAGGCCCGCCGGCCCCGGATCGCTCCGGGGCCGGCGGGCCTCCTCGTACGGGTTGCCGCCGCCCGTCAGGGGCCGACGGTGATCTGCTGCGCCGGGTCGGTCGTGTCGGTGACCTTGTACACGGCGTTGAAGACGGACGAGGTCGCGCTGGTCGGGCAGCCGAACCCGCCGGTGACCGTGACCGGCACGGAGGCGTTGGTGAAGGTCAGGCTCGGCGGGGCGCCGTTCACCCAGGACCCGCCGACGTTCGCCGGGGCGGTGGGGGCGGCGGTGACCGTACAGGTGGCCAGGCCGGTCGTGTGCACGACGAGCCCGCCGACGGGGACGGTCATGGTGGCGGTGATCGGGGTGCCGTTCTGCATCGACACCGACCAGGAACCGCTGGTGGTGACCGTCGGGGTCACGCCCGGGATGCTGGAGGTGCACGAGCTGTACGTCGGCGCGGTGATCGGCGACGAGACGGGACCTGCGGGGTTCTGGTTCCCGGGGGCGGCCGGGACCGTGCCGGTGGAGACGGAGACCGTACAAGTCACCGTCACCGAACCGGCCTTGAGGGTGGCCTTGCCGCTGAGGGCGGCTTTGAACGAGTGCCCGGCCGGGGTGACGGTGGTCGATCCGGCCAGCGGCGAGGGCGCGGCGGTGGCGGTGACCGAGGCCACCGACAGCGCTCCGGCGGCGGCCAACCCGAGGGCGAGCGCGGTACGCGTGCGGCTCATGGCTGTGCTCCTTGGGGATCGGGGTGCGCGGTGGTGCCGGTTGGGGTGGGGGGATGCGGTGGTACGGGGTCCGGCGGCCCGGGAGAGGGACGCGGGGCGGCGGAGTTCGGCGCGGGAGGGTTCGGCTGCCAGGCGAACATCAGCCCGCCGCCGAGGATCCCGAGCAGGGTGCCGATCAGGAACCCGCCGAGGTTCGACATGACCAGTGCGGCCGTGGCGATGAGCGTGGTGAGGACACCGGCGAGGCTGCGCTGTGCGGGCGAGAACCAGGCGGTGAGGCCGAGCACGATCATGACGATGCCCATCAGGACGGAGGGGATGCCCGCGATGCCCTGCTGGAGCATCACCTTCAGCGGTGCGAGCGGCAGGGCGCAGATCTCCGCCCCGGCGAGGACGGCGAAGAGCCCTCCCCAGAACGGGCGGCCCCGACGCCACTGCCGCCACCGCCGCCAGAGGCTCAGAAGCATTCCTTCTTGCCCTTGCTGATGTTCATGCTGAGCCCGGAGAGCTTGAAGGTGCCCGCGTTCGTGGCCCAGGCCGTCTGCTGCAGATCCGTGATGCTGACGGTGTCCGCCTGCTGGGCGAACAGGTCCTGCATGCCCACGGCCTCCGTCGGCCCCTTGTCGAGGGTGGAGGCGTCGCGGCCGATCTCGATGTTGCTGAACACGGCGTCGCCGGCGAGCTGGGTGGCGTCGACGAACAGGTTGCTGGCCTCGACCGGCGTCTTCTTGCCCGCGGTGAGGTTGAGCGAGATGTCGCCGACGACCGGGAGCGTGGTCACGACCGACTGGCAGAGGCTGTGGAGCTTGGCCTCCTTGATGGCGGTGACCGCCACCGGGATGAGCTCCTCGCGGGCGTTGACGTCGATGCTGCCGTACTGGGCGAAGCCCTCGCCCTCCAGGCTCGTCGCCGACACCTTGAACTGCTGGCCCGACACGGCGAAGGAGGCGGCGAGCGCGCCTTGCGCGAGGGCGATGCCGAGGCCCGCGGTCACGGCGATGGCGGGGAGGGTCAGGACGGCGAAGCGGCGCCAGCGGACGCGGCCGCCTCCCTCGTCGTCTCTGCCGGGCGGGGCGGAGGAACCCGATAAGTTGGGGGAATCTGCCATGAGATCGTCCCTTATTTCGGCTGTGCACCGTTGTTACCGACGAGTTGAATGTAAGAGTGCCAATGGGGGTTGGCAAGGTTGTTCGACCGCGCCTTTTCGGCCGACTCCTACCGATCGGTTACTGCTTCCAGCGCGGTCTTACGCGGGTTTACGCGTCCTTGCGGAGCAGTTCGGCGACCTCCGCCTCCACCCGCAGGGCCATCGCCCGGGCGAACTCCGAAGCCACGACCTCGCCCGCCACCGGACGCAGCGCCGCCACCGCGTCCGAGATGTGATCCAGTTGGGTGGCCGAAAGTCGCTCCAACCCGTCCGGTCCGATCACATGCCGCCGGAACAGTCCCACGAAACGGTCGGCGAGTGCGGCCGCCTGCGTCTGTACGAAGTCCCCCGCGTCGAGGATCTCCGCGAGCGGCACGCCCTGCCGCACGAGCGTGAGCGTGGCCTCCAGCAGGCGCCGGCTCTGGTGCGTGACCCGGTCGCCCTCGATCCGTACGTACCCCAGCTCCGCGGCCCGCCGGGTGTCCGCGGCCGTCCCCGCGGGGCCGAACAGCCCGCGCAGCTCGGCCAGGGTCATGATGACCGGCTCCTCGTGGACCCAGTCGCGGGTCATCGCCCGCTCCAGGCCCAGGAGTTGGGACAGCCCGCCGCCAGCCTCCCAGGCGTGCAGCAGCTCGGCGATCCCGTTGACGGTGTATCCGCGCCCGAGGAGATCGCTGATGAGGCGCAGCCGGGTCAGGTGGTCCGCGGAGTACCAGGCGATGCGGCCCTCGCGGCGCGGCGGCGGGAGCAGCCCGCGCTCCTGGTAGTAGCGCAGGTTGCGCACCTTGACGCCGGCCGCGCGGGCCAGGTCCTCGCGGCGGTAGCGCTCGCCGCCGGCGCTGGTGTCCGCGCTGCCGTCCGTACCGTCTTCTTCTCGCACCTGCCTGCTCACGCGGCCGAGTGTAGGGCGAACCGGGGGAGCTACCGGCGGGTGTACCGGCAGGTCACATGGGGCGCGGCCGCTCTTCCTGCTTGACCGCCCGCAGCACCACGAACTTCGGTTCGCTCGCGGCGACTTCGCTGTTGCCGAAGAGGCGGCGCAGGTGGGTGTGGTAGCCCATGTGGCGGTTGGCGACCACCCACAGCTCACCGCCCGGGCGCAGCACCTTGCGCGACTGCGCGAACATGCGCAGCGCCGTCGCGTCCGTCGTCGCCTGGTGGGAGTGGAACGGCGGGTTGCACAGCACCAGGTCGACCGAGCCCGGGTCCAGCATGGCCACGCCGTCGCCCACGAGGAAGTCGGCCCGCTCGCGCTCGTGCTGGACGTTGGTGCGGAACGTGGCCTTCGCCGAGGCGACGGCCTGGTACGACTCGTCGGTGAACACGATCTCGGCGCGCGGGTCCGCGACCGCGACCGCCGTGCCGACGATGCCGTTGCCGCAGCCCAGGTCCACGACCCGGGCGCCGTTCGTGTTGTTCGGGATGCTCTGGAGGAAGAAGCGGGTGCCGACGTCGAGCCGGTCGGCGCAGAAGATCCCGGCGTGGTTGACGGCGGTGAGGCCGGAGCCCGAGCCCGCGTCCTCGTCCAGCGTGTACGTCACCGGCCACGGGTCGACGGCCCGCGTCGAGGTGGCGCTCGGCGTGCAGAAGATCAGCCGGGCCTTCTTCTCGGCGAGCGAGGTCCTGGTCGGGCCGAGGATCCGCTCGAAGAGCTTCAGCGTGGAGGTGTGGATCTCCTTGACCATGCCCGTGCCCACGACGACCGTGCCGGCGTGCACGTGCGGCGCCAGCCGGTACAGCTGGTCCTCCAGCAGCGCCAGGCTCTTCGGCACTCGTACGAGGAGCACGTCGATCCGCTCGGGCGGCGGGTCCTGCGTGGTCAGCAGCCGCACCGTGGACTTGGCGGTGCCGATCCCGGCACGGTCCAGGTTCGCGGCGGTGCCGGCCCGGGCGAGGTAGGAGTCGGTGATCTGCGTGGGGTGGTACGCGGCCAGTGCCGTCGTGAGCGCCCCCCAGCGGTCTCCGAGGATGGTGATCTGCCCGGCGCCGGCCAGGTCCACCGGGCCGTGTTCCCCCGTACCGGAGTCGAGGTGGCGCAGCAGGTACTCGTCGGCGGCGTCCCAGGCGCGGAGCTGGTCGCGCGGGTCTTCGGGGAAGCGGGTGAGCTCGTGGGAGCCGAAAGGCGTGGTCAGACGGTTCATCGTGACCCCAGGCTAACCGAGGCTGCGGCCCGGCCCCGCACGCACGGGGCCGGGTGGTGCGCCACTCGGCGCACCACCTGGGGCGCTACTCGGGGAACTCGCCCGCCATCGCGGCGGCGATCCGCAGGTGGGGGCGGGCTTCGTCGGCCCGGCCCTGGCGCTCCAGCGTCCGGCCGAGCATCAGCTGTGCGTAGTCCTCCACCGGCCAGCGCTCGAGGATGGCGCGGAGCTCGTGCTCGGCGCGGGAGAGCCGGGCGCAGTGGTAGTAGGCGCGGGCCAGCAGCAGCCGGGGCGCGAGCTGCTCGGGGGCCTCGCCGGCCAGCGCCTCCAGGATGTTCGCGGCCGTCGTGTACTCCTTCGCGTCGAAGAAGAGCCGGGCGCGCTCCCAGCGCTCGGCCGCCGTGCCGTGCTCGAAGTACGTCGTCGGCGCGTTCATCGAGATCCCTTCCGCCGTTCAGGTGATGTGTCCGCCTGCCCCAACACGTGGGGGCGGCCGGACATTCCACCGAACGCGGCGCCGGTGTCGGTACTAAGTTGTGCAGTATGAGCAATCTCGATCGCCAGCCCGCTCTCTCCGCCTGCGGCGGCCGCGGCTTCGTCGTGGCCGAACCCGTCCGCGAGCTCCTCAGCCCGCGTACGGTCAAGCTCGGGGAATCCACCGAGGTCCGCCGACTCCTGCCGAACCTGGGCCGCCGCATGGTGGGCGCCTGGTGCTTCGTCGACCACTACGGCCCGGACGACATCGCGGGCGAGCCCGGCATGCAGGTCGCCCCGCACCCCCACTCCGGGCTCCAGACCGTGAGCTGGCTGCACGACGGCGAGGTGCTGCACCGGGACAGCGTGGGCAGCCTCGAGACGATCCGCCCGCGCGAGCTCGGCCTGATGACGTCCGGCCGCGGGATCAGCCACTCGGAGGAGAGCCCGCGCTCGCACGGCCGCATCCTGCACGGGGCCCAGCTGTGGGTGGCCCTCCCGGAGGACCACCGCAATGTGGAGCCCCATTTCCAGCACCACGCGGAGCTCCCGCAGGTGACCTCCCCGGGCCTGACGGCGACGGTCATCCTGGGCACCCTGGACACCGCGACCTCGCCGGGCACGGCGTACAGCCCGATCGTCGGCGCGGACCTGGCGCTCGCGGCGGGCACGGAGACCCGGCTCCCGCTCGACCCGGACTTCGAGTACGCGGTGCTGTCGATGTCGGGGGAGGCGCACGTGGACGGCGTCCCGGTCCTCCCGGGCTCGATGCTCTACCTCGGCTGCGGCCGCACGGAACTCCCCCTGCGGGCATCCTCGGACGCCGGCCTGATGCTCCTGGGCGGCGAGCCGTTCGAGGAGGAGATCGTGATGTTCTGGAACTGGATCGGGTGCAGCAACGAGGAGATCGTACAGGCTCGCAAGGACTGGATGGAGGGCACCCGCTTCGGCGAAGTGAAGGGCTACGACGGCCCCCCGATCCCTGCGCCGCAGCTCCCGCCGGGGCCGCTGAAGGCACGTGGGCGGGTGCGCTGACCTGCGGTTTTCCAAAGTTGGTGACCAGTCGAGATCAGCCGAGGAGCGGCCGCATCCCGTGCGGAGATCCTTTCCGGCGGGGCAAGCAACGGGGGCTCCGGAAGGCCCTCTCCGGGCCCTCGACGTTTCCCAGGTGTGACCAGCTGGGGTCAGCTTTGCCAGGACCAATGCTGACCCAATGCTGACTTTGGTGATAGTTCGTCAGGTCCGCTGATGTTCCGTCATGAGGTTCTCGGTGGCGTTCGAAGCCCGGCGCTGCTCGGTACAACGCGTTGTACCGAGCAGCGGGTCTGGCGCGGCGCTGGGTCAGGCGGCGTCGCTTGCGACGGAAGGTCGCCTCCGCGAGCCGAAAGCGGAGTCGAAGGGACGGCAGTGCGTCGTAGGCACGAGCAGATACGGCGCCCCTGAACCCGCGACCGAGTGGGGGCCGGTCTGCCCCGCCGCGAGGGCCTCGTACGGGGTGAGGACGTCGAGGCTGTCGAACTCGTAGTAGAGGGGTAGCACGGTCCACGCGACGAGCTGGAGGTGCGCGCGGACCGCGGCGCTCTCGATCGCGTGGCGGTGCGTCGCCCGACTGGTCATGCTGCACTTGCAGTCGATCATTGCGACGTGGCCCTCCTTGGCGGCAAGGAGGTCGGGAGTCCATCGAAGGGAGCTGTCGGTCTTTCGGAGTGCGGCTTGAACAGGGTGGGTGAGGACTCCCTGGCCCCACAGGTTGACCGCCCATCCGCGCGCGGTCAGTTCCTCGGCGATGCGCTGCTCGTGGGCGTCCCCCACGGCCTTCCTCTGCTGAAAGCTCGGCATGACGAGAAGTGTTGCGCAGCGCGCTCCCGGCCAAACGAGGGGCGGATGCAGACCGGCCAGGCAAAACCCCGCAGAACCCGTCCGCCAGAGTCCGCCCGTGTCCGCCTGAGTCCAGCTGTGTCTCACTGCGTTCGGACATTGTTGACCGGAAATCGCCCATGGTCGTCCCCGTTCCTCCCGGGGCGGATCGACCTGTGCGGTCTGGCTCACCCTTCGCAGGAAGCGGGTACGCAAGCAGCTGTACGTTCGGTGAGCGGGCGCTCTCGTCCGGCGATCCCTTCCCCTTGGTCGCCTGTGTACATTTGTGTGGCAAGGGTGTCTGCTGAAGGCGACTCACTGAACGCTCATGCATGCCCAACAGTGTTTCCTGGCCCGCCTGACCAACATCTACTCCGGTGGCGTCCCTATCTCCCTACAAAGAGATGGGGACGCCACCGAGTGTTCACAGGCGACTTTCACTACCCATCAGGTGCACGAGTCTGGCTGGCATGCCAACCTCTAGAGGTCGTCCTGCTCTACTCGTGAGCTGGAACCGGGTACCTGTGATGCCTTTCCAAGCATGCTCTTCGTCTCTCCAGTGGCGGCCGAGATAGTGATCTGCAAGCCAACCATCTGGAGATGGTTCTGGCTCGACTTTGCTGGGTCGACGAGCGACGCTACCTCGCGCAGCATGTGCCAGACCTGCTCCCGCTTCACAGGGTCGGTAACCGAAGAGAGAGGGATGCTGATGACTGTGGTTTCAAACGACGGCTCGGGCGCCCTGCCGGCTTGAACCGGAATAGTGACCGCAGTGTGGCCAGGAGCGGGCGAGCCGCACTCACTGATTCGCTCGGATGCCACCCCGGCAGCGTCACTGCTGTTGGTGGCGTCGGCCTCCTCTCCGTTCCGTTGCCCCGGCGGTGTTAGGAGCAGTCGCGGCCGGAGCTGCTGTTGCAGAGTTGCTGACTGGATCTGCGTCGCGCTCGCCGGGCGAATCTCTACGCCGTCGCTGTCGGTCAGCATCCATTCATCGGACGTGGCCAGCTTGAACAGCGCCAGACGCATTTCCTCGTCCGTTTGAATTAGCGGCCAGGTCGGATCGCTGTAGGGGTGCGCGAACAGCTCCTTAGGTGTCAGGTCCCGCCCGTACTGACCCGACGTGATGAGCTGCGCCACATACTCGGCGGAGAGCTGGTTCATCTGGACGGCCCGGCCATCCGCTACCAGGGCAGTCCATACATGACGACCAGAGAGCGATGTCTGCGGCTCTGGTAGCGTCTTGTACTGCACTGCGAGGCCGCTGTCAGTCCTCAACACAAACGCATAGTGCTGGTACGCCCAAACGACAGCCTCATCAAGCTTCTGGGTGGCTTGGTCACGGCGCGCGCGTGCTTCGGCAAGTTCTTCACTGTCCTCAGCCAGTTGAGCGACAACCTGATTCCAGGCTAGATAGTCGCGTGCGAAAGCCTTCGCCCGGTCCCGTCGCTGGGTGGTGGCCACAGCCATCACCATCGAAGCTGCAAAAGTACTGGGCAATCCTGGAGATATTCCGTACGCGACGTCGATGTCAGCACGAGTTGCCTGGTCCCGGCCGTTGAGCAGAGTCCAGCGGCGAGGGTCGAGGACAACGAGCCTCGTCTGCTGAGAATCCAGTCCAGAAAAGGCGGCGGACGCAGAGGCTTCATGGTCAGGACGCGCCAGCTTGTGGAGAGCGGTAAAGCTGTGCTTCTCCGCCAGTGCTTGTGCACGCACCCACACCATGTCGACTGACTCTTCACCACTGACCATCGACAGAGCATTTGCGTGGTACATATTCAGCGTCTGTTTGATGGACAGATAGAAACGCTCAGCCCCCCTGCTTGGTCGGCTCCGCTCAAGGGCACCAAGTCCTCCCTCGGCCGGGCTCGCCACGAGGGCGTTGAACACTTCTTCGGCCGCTGAATAGTCAACGCCAGGACCCGCAACCGCGGCCAGCAGCTCAGCCTTGGTTGCTCCCCGGACCGCGCGAGGGCGGGGTACCAGACTGTAGGCCAGGCATGCGGTACCCATCCGCAATGCCGGCACTGGCTGTCCGGCATCAACCCCATTGGCCTTCAAGGCGGCATCAAGGACAAACGCTGTACCACCACCTGCACCAGTGTTGACGATGTCAGTGGTCGCCACAGCGCGGTAGCCCTGAATCGCTCGGTCGTTGCCTGCAAGCACACCGCTTGAGAGAAGTGCCTCCAGTGCGCTGGTGTGGAGCGGTATGTCGCCCACGCCAATGAGGGCGGGAGCCCAGCGTCCCGATTTGTGCTCGTTACTCCAGAAGAGGGCGGTACGGGCAAAGATCGACACGGTCGAACGCACTCGCTGGAAGGCCTGAACTACGGTCCACTCCTTACTTACCAGAGCGAAAAGATCCGGATGGAACGGGTAGGTTTCAGCAACCCGTTCCGATAGTCCGGCCAGTGTGCGCTTACTTCCAAGAGGCGTGTATACCTGATCTTTCCATGCCCCCCGTTGGCCGGCCGCAGTGAAAGCAGCAGCTGTGGAATTCTCGACATCATCAGTCTTGGCCTGAGCAAAAAGACGCCGACGAATGATCTGCGCGAAGTCGGACGGCTCAGTTACCGTTACCGTCTCCCCGTTCCGCTGCAATCGCGGACTCAGGTAGTCACGAAAGGCTACGGCTGCCGGATGGTAGCCGCTCTGGTCCTCCTCGCTCTTGATCATGACGATCACAAGAGCCACGCTAGGTTGATCATCCACAGCGTCAGTCAGGGCATTCAGGAACGCCTGCTCGCCGGGCATCCCGCCGATGGCGCTCTCATCGGTGAGCGCCATGGTGTAGTCCATGAGTTCATCAATGAGAACCAAAACCGGGCGATCAACCTCGGCAAACGCCGCCTGCAAGGTCGCCTTGTTCGCCCCCAGATTGCTGTAATGCTGGTAGCGGGTCATCCTGTCCGGGTTTTCTGCGAACAACAGCCAAAGAAAGCGACCAAATAGATCCGTAGCAGGGCCAAAGCGAGGGTCGGTCTTTCCGGGCGACATCCCATCGCAGGTCAAGATGACCGGAAGTACTCGGGACAGGTCGACCGGGTTCTGACCTGCACTAGCCTCCACACTCACTGCCTGCCCTAGCTCAGATGAGAAGAAAGCGCCAGGGCGACTAATCATGTGCCAGATCCCGACGAGCGCGTGGCTCTTTCCGCCACCCATCCCCTGATCGAGATGAAAGCACGCCTGTGCTTCGAGATGGCTCACGCCGAGCCTGCGAGCTACGCGGCCAAGAAACCCTACAAGCTTTGGAGTTGGCTGGGTGATGTCCGTGTAGTAAGTGCAGTCTGCGTACGGCACAGGAACGGTCTGGTAGACAGCCTTGGCCAGGCTCATCTGCAGCTCGCCTACCGACCCTTCAGTCTGGCGAACCTCGTCGCGCAGCGTCAGCACATCAGCCCAGTGAGCGACGGGAGAGGTAGAAGCGGTCACGTCGTCTCCTAGAAGAGGCTGGTCTGGTTGCGGCTGTGCGGCACAGCGGCTGGTGCTGTCGGCGTGATCGCGGCGGACGCCTGCACCGTGCCGCGATTCCGTTTGATGGCGGCGAGGGCGACCGCAACGGGGTCCGAACCGGGAAGTTTGGCAGCTACCCAGTCGACAACCGCCCACAGATGTGCGTCCGTCGGTGACAATTCCGCGTCAGCAACAACCGCTGCAACAGCCTCAGTGCCTGACGACCACCGGGCCGCCATCGCCCGGATCACCTCGTACACGCTCGATG
The DNA here is from genome assembly GCF_044769045.1 of Streptomyces sp. NPDC090741. NCBI lineage: Bacteria > Bacillati > Actinomycetota > Actinomycetes > Kitasatosporales > Streptomycetaceae > Streptomyces > Streptomyces sp. NPDC090741. The sequence continues at coordinate 561,910 of NZ_JBIVXF010000003.1, forward strand.
AAGGTGTGACCTTCTCAGGAGCGTCGTGACGCAGTCGGTACCCCGCCTTGGTCTCCAGGAGAATCGGGCCACGCAGATCCTCAAGACGCAGGTCGTCTGACTGGGCAAAGAACCGAGCTTCCCCCTTCGGTACGTCTGCGCGCCCATAAAGCTCATGCCAGAAGACTGCGAGGCGTGTGTGTGGGTCGAATGTCTCCAAAGGCAGTTCATCAAGCCTCAAAGCGACTGCGTCCCGCACCGCGCGACGCGCCAGAGTCATGTAGTGCTCAAGCGGGACCTGCTCGCCACTTGGGGTGATAACCCGCTCATAGCGACCCACAATTGCGAGCGCCGCCCCGTATGAGGCCATGAGTTGGTCCTCTAGCGCAAGGCCGTCGATGTCCCAACCTCGGCAGCGGGCCTTGACGTCAGCGACCACGTCCGCGTCGACTTGTGCCGCGATTCCGATAGGCCGGCGGCTTGGTGCGACACGGGCACCGATCGACACGGTGACTGAGATCGTGGCCACGCCCGTGACCGCGGTCTCAGTCCTCGAAGGCCACGACGACGTTACAACGAACCCGGCATCTGTCAGCGCAGTGAGCAACCTCTTCCAAGCTTCGGGGTCCGCGTGTCCAAAGATCACCGTCAGGTGTCCATCAGACTTGAGAACGCGTCGCGCCTCTGTGAACGATCTGGCCAGCATAGACTCGTAGCGAACTTCGCTCGACCGATGGTCACCGGCCCCCTTGGCTCCCCGCCCCTTCACGATGATCTCTTCGGCTTTGTCTTGCAGTCCGTCAGGCCCGTCTGCATTGCCGTCAAAGAGCTCCGGCATTGCCTTCCCCAAGGCGCGCTTAAACCACACGTAGAAGAGATCCGACGAATCTGCGTAGGCGATCATGTCGTAATAGGGAGGGTCGCACACTAGGGCGTCCACAGTTCCATCTCGGTACGGGAGTGCCACAGCGGATGCCCGCCTAAACCTCCCCGGACGGCCAGCCGCGTCCGTCTCATCGAGGATTTTCTTCAGTGCGTTAATCAAACTCATCGACACTGAAGACCATGTACCAGGGCCCTCCCCAGGCCCCGCTTCAATGTAGTCGAATTGATGCTTAATGACAGATTGGGAAGAGAAAATGTGATCGATCTGAACGCGGTTCTGCTCAGATCCATTAGGCCTCCCATGCGCCCTAGAACTTGCACCTCTGGTGCTATGTTTCACTTGGCGCATGATGTTGCTTGCCGCATACCCTGCAAGAGCAGCCGCATATTCGGCCGAAACAATCTCAGAGAGTTCAGCATGGAGTTCCGAGATGACCCGTGCGGTGGTGGCGAATAGCAAGGATTGACGACTGTTCATGAGGGAGCCATAGGTCAAGTACCCGTAGCCGCTACCTCGCACATTGTCCCTGTTCCCCGCGGGGATGCGCTCATCAGGAACGGCGCTCAAATTGAAAATGTTCTCAAAAGTAGCAGTGTCGGCCAGCCGCACCGCCTCTATTTCGTCATGCCTCGGCACGCGAAAGATCTTCTGCTTGCTGTCTTCATCCACTTCACCAACGGCCACCATGACGTCTACATACTGACCGGCGAATCCCTTCGCCTTGACGACATCGAGAGTATGAATGTGCCCACAGGACTGGAATGGGCAACGCGCAGACTTTCCGCGCTTACCTTCAGGTGAACTGAAGGGAGGATTTTGTTCGGCTCGCCCAGAGTGGATCTCAACCCTCCACATATCGCCGTCGGCCAGAAGGCGAACGGCTTGACCCTCGTCTCCTGTGCGCGTGTAAGGGTGACGTAGCGTCATTGTGCCAAGAAGTGGGAAGCGGCGCCGGCACCCATCACAAGGAATGGTCACCGCCCACAGATAGGCCCATGGCAACGCCTTGCCCAAACTGGGATTCCGCGGGTAGTACTGCGCGACCCGGCTTTGAACCCTCTTCCCCACCTCGGCCAGAACCGCACGTACGTCTACCAGCAAGCGAGGCTCATCATCAGGCAGCGCAAGGCCATCAATCGGCAACGGCGAATCGTCGGGATCATGAGAGCCCCCAGCCCCCTCAGGGGCGAGTGACTCTCCACCCGATGAGGCGGCGAAAGGAAGTGGCGGCTCATCGGACCAATCCTTGAGCGGAAACTCAGCTAGGAGTCGGCCTGCAAGAGTGGCCACGGGAGAGAGATCGGTCCCGACAGCCGTGGCACCCAATCGAGCAGCCTCAAGCGGGATGATCCCTCGCCCTGAAAACATGTCCAACACCACTGGAGCCTTGCCTGGGTACTGGACCCCGATCCGCTCCCGCAATCGCGCCATCGCACCGCCGTCGCCGACCTGTACAGCGAGTCTGATATCGGTTCGGTTTTCGGGCGTATCTGCCAACAACGCGCAGACGACTGCAGCTCGAGCTTGTGCGATTGGTCGCGAAGCGAACCAGGTGAATAGAGCCTTCTCGCTCCGGCCAGAGCCTGCCGGCGTTGTGACGGCTGCATCAACCTCGGCGCAGGGGAACCATGTGTCAATCATGCGTGCCGTCGAGTCTGGTACCGAACCTGCAGGCGCCTTGGCGGCGGCACGATCGGTACCCGTCGTCGCGTTCACGACAGAGCCAGTAGTCACTACTGGTCTCCAATCAGTCTGTTGAGCTCAGAGAGCGGAATCTGAAAGCGTTCGACGCGCCGGTGCCTACTCAGGGCGGCGGCGGGGTCCTGCTGCCGCAGGACGACGGATGGGCGAGCCGCGCAGGTAATGACGACGTAGAGCCAGTAGGCATCCGTGCGCTGCTGGGCCTGCGCCCACTCGTTCTGTTCGAGCCAGATGGCCCTTAGGGGACCGCTCTGCCCCTTCACCTCGATGAGCCGTTGTTCTCGGGTTACTCGGTGGCGGGCATACAGGTCGTAGCCCAATCCGGAGCTTTGCCGGTCATCGACGTCGTAACCCAGACGTTCGAGCTCGGTGACAACGGTGGTGATGGCAACTTGTTCTGCGTCCGGGTCGTACCCCAACGTCTCGACCCGCGCTCCACCAGTGACGCTCACCCAGCCGACCAGCCGTACGGAGCTTGCACTCACGCCGGCGATGTCTTCGAGCACAGCCTCCCGCGACGACTTCGCCACGGCGAACTGCTCGAGCAGAGAGCGGCGCTCGTCGAGAGGGCGGTCTGCGATCGACTCCTCGAATCGGTATTGCGTGGCGTCCAGTTGAGAACGGGCAGCAGCAATCCAGGCTCTGCGCTCCTGGATCAGGGCTTCAACCTGGCCGCGCAGGGTTTCCCGGGCAGCCTCATGGGCATCGTGGCGAACTGCGGGCGGCAGAGAATCGGGGCCTCCTGGAGCCGGGTCCTCGGCGGCTGGTGCGCGCAGCTTCATGAGCGAGTCCCAGGCAACAGGTATCGCCTGACCAAGAGAGCACCGGATGAGCAACGGAGCCTTGCGGATGATCCTGGTACGGCCGTCGTGAACCTGGATGTCAGCATCAAACAAGGTCAGCACGTACGAAGTCAGCGAACCGCTGTCAACCAGCGTCGACCCGCGGACCAGATCCGCTTCGCCGAGGGAGAGCGCGTGTGCCACAAGCTCCTGAAAAGGCTCCTCTGTAGGACCGAGCACGATCACATCGTCTAGGCCTGCGGCGCCGTCGTTGATCGCCTGCCGCACCGAGTCACCAGCCGCAGCCACATATGCCTGCCACATACCGCCCAACGCTTGGGGTAATGGTGCGATGGTTGCGGCCACTTCCCGAATACCCTTGGCTGGTCCCGGCCCTACCCGCCAACTCTCGGTGCGAGCAACCTGCTCCACCATCGCCTCGACGATGATCGGGTTAATGGCCTCCAGCCGGTCTGCTGCAAACCGCTCCAAGGCTTCGGAGACGTTGGCTGGTGTGGCCAGACTCCGCTCCTCGGCGACGAGCGCCTGGGCCGAAGCGATCAGTGTCTGCGTGTCAGGAACGACAACCTCTCGGCCAGCCTGAGCATCCAGCATGGCTTTGCCCCAGTCGAAGCCAGCGCGATCGGCCGTAGCATCCAGAAGGTCGTAGACCTTGCCTTCCAGAGACTTTCCCGCAATCTCAAGGTTGGTCAGCATCACCTGCTGGACGCGCCCCTCCCTCGTGTGCGGAGCCACCAGGTGATAGACGTAAACGAGATTCTCTTGTCCGATTCGATGGAGTCGGCCCATTCGCTGCTCAAGACGGACCATCGACCAAGGTAGGTCCCAGTCGACCATGACGTGAGCGGACTGGAGATCGATCCCCTCACCACCGGCATCAGTGGATACCAGGACTTGGAAGTCCCCTGCCAGGAAGTCTTCCTGCAGTACGTCGCGGGCTGTGTGGTCGACGGATCCTTCAAGGATTCTCGAGCTGAAGCCCGCTTCCTCGAAGCGCGCCTGGAGCCATCGCGCAGTGTCGGAGAACTCGCTGAAGACGAGTAGCTGGCCCTCGCCTTGACGAAGTCCGTGACGTTCCATTAGCTGCATCAAGTGCGACCACTTCGCTGGCGCTTGCGCGGCTTCAGCACGGCTCAACGTTTCGAGGATGGCAGCGACTTCTGAGAGCTCACGAGGCTTGTCCTTGGTTCGCGCGGACACGAGCGCCGTCTCTGCTCGCGCCCATGCTTCGTCGTCATCTGCCGCAGCACCGAGACCGTCCGCGGTAATGAGTCCCTCCGGGGGGACTGGCTGGGAGCGTTCGTGGGCAGCGCCCAGCAGAGCTGCCTGACGGCGGCGCAGCGTCGCAGCAATGGCGGACAGAGACGACGCAGCTCGCTTGCCGTAGATCGAGCGTGCCAACGTCGCGGAGTCCGCGTAGAAGGTCTCTACGTAGTCCATGACCGCGTCGTACACGGCTGATTCATACGGGTTCAGATCCACCGAAATGGTTTCGGAGAACCGTTGCTTGAACAGCTTCGACCCGTCGTGTCCGACCAGGTCTTCCTTCATGCGGCGCAGGAACGACAGCTTCGAAGGAATGAGCGACGTTTCGTAGTCAGTCTTGCGCGGCTCCCACGGGTACAGCGTGGGGTCGAGCAGGTTCATCAAGGCGCGGAAGTAGTGCTCTTTGCCGCGATGCGGCGTTGCCGTCATGAGTAGTAAGTGGTGGGAGCAGTCGCCGACCTGGCGCGCCGCGGCGAGGAACTGACTGGTCGGAGTGAGTCGGTGGGCCTCGTCAAAGATCGCGAGGGACCAGGAGCTGTGTGAGCCGGCTACCTTCCGGCGCACCTCACCGTTATGGGTGAAGAGGTCCAGCGAGACGAGCCAGGTGTCATAGCGAGGATCCAGATCGGCCGGGTCTGCTGCGACGGATGCAGTGATGCGCTTGGCGGTTACCCCGAAGAGGCGCTGGAGGTCTCGCTCCCACTTCGTGACCAAGTGCGCAGGCACGATGATCACGGCACGGCCTTGTATAAGGCCGACGCGACGCCCCTCGGTTAAGTACATGCCAGCCATGATCGTCTTGCCGGTGCCGGGCTCGTCACCGAGCAGAAACCGAAGACGCGGCTGAGTGAGCATGTGCCCGTGGACGGCTTCGTCCTGGTGGGCGAACGGCTTAAGGGGGCGAGTTGCCAGCACTGCGGACCGAATACGAGGTACTGCGTGCTGCATCCAGCGGCCCCATAAGCCAGTCAGGGCCCTGTCTGGATCGCCGCCTCGATCATTGACCGGGATCAGGCCGGCCTCTAGCTGGGAGGCAGTCAGCAGGACGCGTTGGGGAGCCCCAATTGCGTCTACCACGAAGAGCTCAACAGTGCCGTCACCGGCATGGTCAGCATCGCGAACGGTGACCAGTGCGCCGTCCACGCGCACCTGTCGACCCTTCTCGGGTAATGCGACTGCCACGTTCCCCCCAAGCGCCGTTCGAACGTCAGGCCACTACGTTCGGCGACCTGCCCCCACGACGAGCGCCCTGACCAGGGAGAGCCTAGCCGCGACTGCCTGGTTGCGTACCTGTTCCAGTCGAGCTTGATCGCCGAGATGTCGCGACTCGTCCCGTTACTTCATAGATACCGATCACATTTGATGCGTGGTGCAGGCGGGGCACTGTGATGACGCCCTTCAGCAAGACGGCTGAAAGGGTAAGGCGGGCCAGTACCCGGAAGCCGTTGCCGGCCGTCAGTGCGCCTATGCGGACCTGTCCGTGATCATGCACGCGATCCAGTCAAGTCTTGCGCCATCCCCGTGATTGCGTTGCAGGAGTCTGATGGGGTCCCTATCCTCGTGGGCAACGCGTCGACGGAGACGAGTAACCACGGACTATGCGAGCAGAGAGAGCCGCCGGCAGCTGTGAAGGCGGACTCGCACCCGTGGTGAAGACCCTCCCGAGCGCGGGGAGGAAAGGCCCCCAGGCCCAATGCCCCGCCGGTTTGCCCCCGTCATCGGGCTGAATGAGGCCGCCGCTTTCTGGCGGTGGCAAAGGCGTGGTGGCACCGCGAGTACCCTTCTCGCCCACGCTTCCAAGGGATCATGACGACGCCCCTGGAGGGCTGCGATGATCCACACGACTAGCCGCGTACTGGCTTCTGACCTACGCGCACACCTCGACCAGACCGTCACCGTCTCCGGCTGGGTGAACGCACTCCGGCTGCAGCGCAAGATGCAGTTCGTCATCCTGCGGGACCACTCCGGCATGGCCCAGGTGACCCACAAGCGCGACGGCGGCCCCCTCGAAGCCGTCATCGAATCGCTCACCCCCGAGTCCGCCGTCCGAATCACCGGTCGTGTCGTAGAGGCGGCCCAGGTCAACCTGGGTGGCCTGGAGATCGTCCCCGAGACGGTGGAGGTGCTGAACCGGGCGGAGACGCCGCTGCCGATCGACGAGCACACCGGCCCCGAGCACCGGCTCGACTGGCGGTTCCTCGACGTACGCAAGCGGGCCACTGCGCAGATGGTGTTCGCCGCGCAGACGACGCTGGAGCAGGGGCTGCGCGAGTACGCCATGCAGAACGGCTGCACGGAGATGCACACGCCGAAGCTGATGGGCACCGCGTCGGAGTCCGGAGCTGAGGTGTTCAAGCTCGGGTACTTCGACCGGTCGGCCTACCTCGCGCAGTCGCCGCAGTTCTACAAGCAGATGGCCGTGGCTGCGGGCATCGACCGGGTCTTCGAGATCGGGCCCGTGTTCCGTGCAGAGCCGTCGTACACCTCCCGGCACGCGACCGAGTTCACCGGCGTGGACGTCGAGCTGTCGTGGATCGACGACGTCGAGGACGTGATGGCGTTCGAGGAGCGGATGCTCGCTCACTCCATCGCGAAGGTCGCAGAGGTCCACGGTGAGGCGATCCGGGAGCTCTTCGGTATCGAGGTCGTGGTACCGGAGACTCCGTTCCCCAGGATCGCGATGGCCGAGGCACAGGAGATCCTGCGGGCCGGCGGCTGGGACCCCGAAGGCGTCAAGGAGGACCTGGACCCGGAAGGTGAGCGCACCATCGCCGCCCACATGAAGGAGCTCACGGGCCACGAGTTCGTGTTCATCACGCACTACCCGGCCAGCATCCGGCCCTTCTACCACATGCGTCCGGCGGACCGGCCGGACCTGACGCTCAGCTTCGACCTGCTCTGGAAGGGCCTGGAGATCACCACCGGGGCCCAGCGAGAGCACCGCTCCGACGCGCTGCTCAAGCAGGCGGCGGAGAAGGGCTTGGACACCGAGCCGATGCAGGACTACATGAACATCTTCCGGTTCGGGTGCCCGCCGCACGGCGGCCTCGGCGCCGGCCTCGGCCGGATCCTGATGGTCATGCTCGGCCTCGACTCGATCCGCGAGGCCGCGTTCCTGTTCCGGGGACCGAACCGCCTCACCCCCTGAGTCAGGGGTAGACACGCCTCTGCCCCACCGCCAGCCTGGCGGTGGGGCAGCAAGGGTTCGCTCAGTACCGGGTGTGGCCCAGGTCGAGGGTCCACGCCTCGGCGGGGTTCTTGTCCCAGTGGTCGCGCAGGGCCAATTCGCGTTCGGTGTACCGGCCACGGCGGCACAGGCCGCCGTGGGAGAGGGTGACGCTGAGCGCGAGCGGCGACTCGGTGGTGACCCAGTGCGGCGTCAGGGCGTGGCTCCACAGCTGGTCGCCCGGCTGCATCGCCACCGACTGCCGGTCCGTCTCGGCGTGCGGCGGGGGATCCTCGGCCGTGGTTTCTCCGAGGACCGCGGCTTCGGGCGCCAGGTGCTTGTCGGGGTTGTGGTAGCTGTGGAAGGTCTTGACCCCTTGGACCTGCCAGACCAAGCCGTGTGAGTTGTCGTTGTGGTAGGTCGAGGCCGCGCCTTCGGTGGACAGGAACAGGATCGGTGCGCACCGCTGCCACGTGAATCCCTGCGCCGAGAGGTAGGTGCGCCAGGGCGCCATGACCTCTTCCTGGAAGCCGGCCAGCAGTTCGCCATAGAACCGGGCAAGGTTGAAGTGCACCAGGCGGAATGGCCACGTGGCGATCTCCTCGACCGGGGCCGTGCGGAACGCGGCTGTGCGCTCCATGCGCACAGCCCAGTCGTCCTCTCCGAGGACCGTGAATCGCACCTCGTCATCCCGGCGGATGTGGTCGAGGATGGTGATCGCGGGCAGGAACAGGTAGTCGAACGGGACCTGCATGCGGAAGTTCGGTGGCTGCCTCCAGTGGGTGCTGAAGTCGTGAGGGTCGGTGACGGAGACCGACGGTTGCACGTGAACCCCCAGGGTCAGGCCGCCGCGCAGTCGCGGGACGTAGGGCGGCAGATGGCGGCGCAGTCGGGTACGACGCGGTCCGTGGCCTGCGCGTCGAGGAAGGCTCTGATCTCAGTACGTGGGGCATGAACACTGATCTCGGATGCGCCATAGGGGCAGCGCCGCACCTCACCCTTGGCGGACACATAGAGGGTTGCCGACCGGCACGGGTGGCTCTCCTCCTCGGACAGCTGCATCCGCCGAAGATCGTCGAGGTAGGACCGGTATCCGTTGGACAGGAGGAAGTACTGACCGAGTGCCGCAGTATCGCGCGCCCTCTGCCTCAGGGAATCCTGGACCGATCGGCTCTCCCGGCTCAGGGCGTCTTCCGAGAGGAGAACCGGGCTCAGCTGGACGTCGATGCCCGTTCCCGCCACGAGGCCGGCGAGCTGCGCGACTTCCTCGTCGTCCACATCCCAGTAGGTCAGGTGCAGGACTTTCGACGGGGTGTCCACGGCATCCAGTGTCGCGACAGCCGAGGCCGCGCTCCGGGTAGTGCGGCCGAGCGTCATCGCGCCCTGCGAGTCCGCAGAGACGGTCACGTTGGTCAACAGGTGACCAATCTCCGCGAGGGCGGTGACTTCAGCCTCCGAGCGGGCTGAGGTCACCATGGACACCGTCATGCCGAACTGGAGGGCCAGGCGCACGAGCTGCCTGAGGTCCGGGTGGTGGGTGGGCTCACCACCGGTCAGACACACGCCCTCCACCCCGGCCTCCTTCAGCCGAGACAGGGCACGCGTGTACGTCGCGGTGGTGAGGAAGCCGCGGGCGCGGTCGGCCCGGAAGCAGAAGCTGCACGCGACCTCGCAGTGGCCGGCCGTCGAGACCAGCGCCGTACGGGCGGGGGCGCTCATTGCACCCCCGTGTTGTCCCACACCGCGATGGCCACGGTGCTGGTGTAGAAGGCGCACATCTGCGGGTCTGGGGTGCTGCCGCCGATGAGCGCCTGCTCGTTGCGGGACGGACCGCCGCAGATGGCCAGCGCCGGGCAGTCACCGCACTCGGGAAGCGGCGCGACCTTCTTCGTCGCCCTTGTGAGGAGGCTGGGGTCCGACCGCAGGTCGTCGAGCGTGTGGAGGAACGAGGGCTCGGTGAAGTTGATGTCGCACACGCTGATCCGGTTGCCAGGCAGCAAGGCAGCGTTGAGGCTGCGGTCGCCCTGCATGTGGTCGAACAGCATCGGCCGGCGGGTGTCGAGGGCCTGGAAGGCTCGGTCGAGGACGGAGAACAGCATCCCGCCCTTCCCGAGCGCGGTCAGGCGGGCCTCGTAGAGCTCGCGGGCCAGGTCGGCGCCGTTCACCCGCCACTCGCCCCCGGTGGGGATCGGCGTGTTGACGTAGATGAACTTGAGGCCGAGGTCGTCGATGATCCACTGCACGCTCTCGGCCAGGCGCCCGATGTTCGACGCCGTGGGGGTGAGGTTGCAGCCGACGTGCAGGCCCTTCGCCTCGACCAAGCGCCGGACGTTGCGGCGGATCCGGTCGTCCGCGGGCTGGCCGCCGAGGAGCAGCCGGTTCGCCGAGTTGATCCCCGGAGGGCCGTCGATGGAGATGCCCACCCCGTACTCGCGCTGCACGAAGTGGTCGAGGGCCTCATCCGTCAGGCGGGCGCCGTTGGTGACGACCGTGCGCCGGACCCGCGCTACGCCGTGGCGGGCCGCGAGGGTGTCGGCGAGTCCGTCGCCGTACTGCATGAGGTCGAAGCGGATGGTCGGCTCGCCGCCGAACCACTGGATCGAGACCTCCTCCTGCCCCGCATTCTGCTCGAACAGGAACTCAAGGCCGGCGGCGAGCTCCTGCTCCGTCATGTCCGGCTTGCCGCTGTTGGTTTCGACGAAGCAGTAGGTGCAGGCCATGTTGCAGCGGTCGGTGAGCACCACTCGGAGGCCGCTGATCCTGCGCGGTGTCGGGTCGATGCCCAGGGTGTGGAGGCGGTGATGGAGTGCTTCACGGCGGTCGGCCGCGGGGCCGTCCTGGGTGAAGCCGAGCCCGGCGAGGGCTAAGTGCGTCGCGGTCGGGGGGACCCCGGCGAGGTCAGAGACCTCGCCGGGGTCGAGAAGCACACTCTCCAGCGTGACCGGGTCGAGGAGGACAGCCTCGCCGTCGCGGTCGTACTGGAAGTATTTCCCCCACAGCACCTGGGGAGTGGCCACTGGGTCAGGCCGCCGTTTCCTCTTCGGCGATGCCCAGCTCGGCCATGACGGCGCGGACCTTGTCCTCGGCGTTGGCCTGGAGCCGGGCGGAGGCCGCGGGGGAGCCGCCGTCGGAGAGGACGATCACACCGGGGAGCGTCGGGTTCGGCGCGATGACCGTGAGACCGGCCGGCTCGGTGCTGATGACCATGACGGCGCCCTCCAGGTTGACCCAGTCGGTGCGGTCCTTCAGCGCCTCGAGGATGCGGCCCTGCTTGTCGCGGAAGGAAGCGCGCTCCCCCATCCACACGCCCGCCTTGGACTTGGAGTCCACGACGTCCGCGTAGATCAGGTGGTTCTGCTTCTCTCGCCTGGGCTTCGGCATGACTGATCTCCTTGATGGGAGGGTAAAACTGCCCGGGTTGGGCAGCTCTGATTCGCTCCGGCAGCAGCCGGCTTGGTGCTGTAGGACATTGCGGATTCACACCCGGCGCCTTGGGGGCGCCGTTCCCCTCCCATTGGCCGACTACGTGGTCGGCTATGGGAGGGAAGCTTGTTCAGCCCTTGCCTGTGGGCAACTTGGAGGCGATCGGCTGTAGGGACTGGAGGGTGCCCGGATCGGCAGTCCACTCCCGTCCTGAGTCGTCCAGCGGGCGCATGTGCGCCACCCTTTTGACCACCCTGTTGCTGATCTTCGAGGCGTAGATCAGGACGGTGCCCACAGTTCCGCGCCGCCCGCTGGACGGTTGCGCGACTTCGCGGCCGAGGAGCTGGTGACCGAGGTCCTCCGTGACCCAGAGGTTCGCATCCGTGCTCGTGATCACTGGGCGCCTCCGAGGTCGAGGAAGGCGTCGAACTGAGCGGAGCTCCACCTGACGGGATCGCCCTGCGCGGTGCGGAACGCCTCGGCGGCCCGGGGCAGACTGCGGAGTACCGACGGGGAGCTCGCGTCCGTCTCGGTGTACGGGGCCACGGCTGCCGCGTATTGCGTACTGGTCTCGCCGGGGGTTCGGCGGGGAAGCCGGGGGCTGCTCACGGTCCGCTCCCTTTCACTGGGCTCTTCGGGGTGGCGTAAGAGTCCCCCTGGTGGGGGTGTCACGACCACGACGCGGCGGGTGTCATCTGGTGCTCGCCAGGGTGAGCGGGGTGTCATGGGGATGGCGCTGTCATGTCATCTGTGCGGATTCCATTGCGCGGTGTGGGCGTTGACGGGTAGGCAACGAAGAGGAGCGGGGCGGTGTGGCCCGTCTCCGGACAGTGAGGGAGCGACCGATGCACGAGCCGGCGACGTTGCTGTGGCTGTTAGTCCAGCAGCGGCAGTGGCGGTACAGGGACTTCGTCACGGCCTTCGAGCGGGCAGCCACACAGGCTGGCGTGCTGGGTCTGACGGTGTCGGAGGCTCAGTTCCGGCGGTGGACATCAGGCCGGGTCAAGACGCTGCCCGGGCCGGACATGTGCCGGGCGCTGGAGCAGTTATTCGACGTGGACGCTGCAGCGTTATTCGGGCCTCCGCCTGCGCTGTCAGCCCCGGTTTCGGGCGCTCCCATTGCGTACAACCTCGAAGGTGACATTGCTATGACCGCACGTGACGCCGCTGATGAAGCGGGGGCTGCCGCCGCGCAGTCTGTATCCGATACCACCGTTGACCAGCTCCGCGACGACGCCCTGTCGCTTGCCCGCTCGTATGGCGCCGTGAGCGCGTTCGACGTGTTCCGGCGAGCGAAGGTTCTGCGTTCGGAGGCGGAGCACCAGCGGGGGCTCACACAGGTGCCCGCTCAGCAACAGGACTTGCTGATTGTGGCGGGGCAGGCGTGCGCGTTGCTTTCGACCGCCGCGTTTGACCTCGGTGCCTTGGATGACGCAGCCCGCCTCGCCCGGTCAGCGGCTCTGTACGGGGAGATGGCTCGGTTCGATCCGCTGCGGGCTTACGCGACTGGGTCCTTGGCGATCTGCGCCTACTTCACGGGTCGGCCCTCGGAGGCCGTACGGCAGGCGCGGACGGCGCTGTCATACGCAGGGCTGGGCGACACGGCCCGGCGACGGCTGCTCTCCATTGAGGCCCGTGCTCACGGGCACCTCGGAGACCGGGAGCGGGCAACCCGGGCTCTCGTCGCGTCGACGCGGCAGGACAGCGGTGAGCGGGACGAGCTGCACGACGACGTGGGCGGTGAGTTCGCCTTCAACGAGGAAAGGCTGCTCATGTCCAACGGCACCACGGCCCTCCTCGTCGGTGACGGGGCGGGGGCGGAGACGACGGCGCAGCGCGCGTTGGGTCTCGTCGCGTCGCGGCCGCCAGCTCGGCAGTCAGCATCGGTACGCGGGAAGGCGTCGGCCGACCTTGCCGCCGCGCAGGTTCTCCGGGGTGATCTGGACGCCGCGGCTGTGACACTGGAGACGGTGTGGGCGATCCCGGCGGAACAGCGTGTGGCGGGCCTGCTGGAACGAACCGGGACCCTGCGGCGGGCGTTGACTGGCCCCGTGTTCCAGGGGGCGCAAAAGGCCATCACGCTCGGCGAGCAGATCGAGGAGTTCGGGCGACTGTCGGCACCGAGGCAGTGGGGCACCGGGGGCCGGCTCCTCGCCATCGAACCCTGACCCCGGTGCCACCCCAGCTCCTACCGGTGGCCGAGGGAGGCGAGGATCTTGGCCTCTTTGCCCGCCTCCACGCCGTGCTCCGACCACCTCGGGTGTTCGACCGGTCGCCCGTCCGCCTGCATCCACGCCCAGGTGTCGGCGATGGTTTCAGCGAGCGGACGACAGCGAAGGCCAGATGAAACGGCTAGGGAGGCGTCGACGGACCACACCCCGGCATGGGTACGCCACAGAGGGAGCTCCGTCCACTGCTTGACGCCGTGAGCGGTGAGCGTCGAAGCGTCGGCCCACACCGGGCGGCCGGCGCCGCCGGTGACCGCGAGGCACGTGGAGATAAAATCAGCCCAGCTGACGCCTTCCGGATGGGCGACGTTGAACGCCCGGCCGGGGATGTCTGCGGCGGCTTGGTCAACGGCGAAGGCGGCGACATCGCGCACGTCCACGGGCTGGATCGTCTGTGAGGCCGGCGCCGGGACGACGATCGGGCCGCCGCGTTGTGCACGGGCAAGCCACCAGGGGAGGCGGCCGACGTACTCGCCGGGGCCCAGGATCACCCCAGGCCGCAAGAACACGACGTCATCTCCGAAGGCGGCCCGCACCGCGGCCTCTCCGCCCGCCTTCTGGAACCCGTACTTCGTCGGGCTGCCTTCGGGGCCGGTGTGCCCGAATGATTCATCGGCGTCCGGTGGGCACTCCAGCAGCGGGGAGTCCTCGGTGAGCGGCTGGTGGGGCCAGCCCTGATAGACGGACACCGTGGAGAGATGAACCCACCGGGCAGCGACAGGTCGCAGGACATCGGCGGCGAGGAGCACATCACGGGGCGGGAACTCGCTGCTGGAGGTGTCGATCACGGCATCCCAAGGCCCATGTGTGGCGAGCCGCTTCAAGTCCTCGGGGCTGGTCCGGTCTCCCCGGACAGTGTCGGCGCCCTCGACCGCACCGGAGCGGCCGCGGTTGAACGCCGTCACCTCCCACCCGCGTCGTAGCGCGTCGTCCACGATTGCTCGGCCGAGGAACCAGGTGCCGCCCATCACGAGAATCCGCATGAGGACGACCCTGCCACGAACCGCCATGCGGCACCATCCTGGCTGTCTCAAAGCTACGGCGCCAAGGCGTGATGGGGTGGCCATCCCGCGAAGCCGCCGGCCTTGGAGGCAGGGAACGTCGCATGTACACCTGTACGGAAGAGTGGTGAATGCTCCATTGGCTCCCAGCGGCATGTTGGATGGGATGTGGTTCTGGCACAGCATCCGGAAGCGCGGTCAAACCCTTCTGGAGTTAGCGTTCGAGTTGACCAATTGAATGTGCTGTCCTACGGGCAGCCGTACCCTGGGGCTACAGGGTGGGTTGCGCCGTCGGCCGCAGATAGGGCTCACTCCGTCCCGGTCGCTGCGGAGTCTCTGCACAGGGCACCAATCCCGCGCTTGATCAGGATCGCTGCCAGTACTGTGGCGCTCGCGTGCCCGAGACCGATCTGCATGATGATGTCGACGACGGTCGCAAGTTCCACGAGCCCGTCATTGGTCTGCAGGGGGTGGCGACCAACTTCCGCACACAGTTCGTCACGATGACGCTCTGTCCACTCCCGCACCCAACGACGACTCCGTTCGAGCGCGGCACGCAACTCCCTGCCGGATAGGTGTTCTTTGGACCCGTACAAAATGGAGTCCAACTCTACCAGCAATTCTTCCTCGGTCGCGTTCTCCCAGTCGGTCATCATGATCGCCTTTCACAAGTTTCAGAACAACTACCTGCGTAGACACCCGAGAGATAGATTGCGGTAGCGTATCCCTCTTGGCGATTTGTTTTGATGAGCGGAGCGAGCGCCGAACTTTCAAATAGCCACGCAATGAGGTCGTAGATCCGAACCGGGGAAGAGACATCTTCCATAGCCTCCCTTCCGTCCTCTCCGATCCCTAGAATGTCGCAGAAGCGCGACGTGTATGAACCGATTCCATCGGAGGAGCGGAGCCTCAGCGTATCGATGGACTCCACCAGTGATGGGAAGACGGTCGGTGCGGAATTGATCTGCTGCCGCAGAAGGCTCAGCCCGATGTCTCCCTTGCCAATGGCAAACGGAAGATCACCGAAGCGGGCGAGATCGATTGCTTGGTGCACGGGACCAATTGCTGCGATGCGTCCGCGCTTGACCAGGTAGTGGAGCGCATCCCAGCCTTGAGACGAGACGGGACCCTTATAGGAGGCGACCTCCCGGAGAAAGTCGATGCGTGCCGGATTGATCCGAGGGCTACTCGCAACTCGGCAAAGTGGCGTGACCATCTTAAGGCGTTCTGTGATCTCCACTCCGAGGCGTGGCAACCTTGCATGTGATCCGACCTCAAGAGCACTGAGTGCGCTGAGCGCCAAGCGAGAACCCTCAGCCTCAAGCCACTTGTCAGGTTGGCTGGACGCCATCAGCGCGACTGCTATCGCATCGGCCGTTGTTTCTGAACGAGGATCTGTCAGAGCGTTGTCGGCGAGCCAACCGCGGAGTTGTGGCGTGGTGTCGAGTTCGTCGATCAATCGATGTGCAAGCTCGTGGGCAAGGATGAAACTGTGAGCCGCATACCCCTGCATCGCGCCAGGCGTGTAGAGGTACCTCAGCCTTGTGGCCTCCTTGGCAACTAGGTAGGCGCCACCGTCGGTGAGGTTCTCCTGTATGAGCGCATAGCGGACCAAGGCAGCTCTGATGTCGTCCGGGGACGCGCTTATACCCTGATTTTGGAGGGCAGCGAGATCGTCAGCACGGAAGAAGTCATTGAACGTGAGCATCGCGAAGAATTCGACGAACTGATAGAGGCGGTCGGAGTAGCGCACAAGGAAGCTGTGGTCCGGCTCCGAGGTCACTCCGGCGTCCGCTACGTCGTTGAGTGAGTAGACCAGGTGTGCGAGTCTTCCTATTTCAACTCCGAATTTCTGGCGGGCTGCGATGTGGTGACTCTGGAGCATGAGGTTCAGTTGTCGACTCCGGGTTTCGGAGACAGCGAACTGGCGTGCGAAAGGGATGAGATGGGGCCTCAGGCTGCTCGGCACACGGTCTCTAAAGTAGGCGTGAGCCAGATTCCGTTCAGTGGAGGTTGGCTCACCGGAAAGGAGATCGCGTGCACGACTTGTGGCCAGCTTGCCGCTGGCCAGGCCCGCGCGATATGCCTCATCCGCGAGCGAGTTGAGCTCTCGCGCCTTTCTCCGCTTGATGTACTTGCGGACCACAGCTTACTCCTGCGGATATTCGGAAGGTATGCAGGCGCCGCCACCCGATTGCGCCGAATAATTGATTCCTCTTTGCTGTCCTCGGAATATGGCCCTGTTCAACAACAACACGACGAGATGGGACTCGCATCTGGATCTTGCACCTACGTAACAGCCGAGCTCCGACCGGACTCCTCCCGGTCGACAGGGCCGCCATGCGAAGCACCGTCCCAACACCGCTCACGTCCGCCAAGTGAAGGGTTCCGACCGCCGGATGCTGTTGGTGATCTCGCAGGGGTCCATGGACGTCGTGCCGTTACGCCTGTGCGGGATGGCGGAGTCGTAGCCGATGGGCGTGCTCTCGTACTTCCCTCGGCCGGCAGCCTGGCTTGGTAGCTGTTGCGTGACCAGCGACCGCCAGAACTCGATGGGGGCTCGCGCCGAAGATCACCAACAGTATCCAGAAGTTGAGCCAGAACCGACCTGAGCCAGTACCGCTACTCGCGTACAAAGCCACTCCGGGCGTGGGGGCGTGCCCACCCCGGTCCGCGGTGACACCGCCTGCGTGCGACAGGCGTGCGAGGCATCGCAGCGCCAGCTCGGGTTCCGAAGATGGGGACAACGTCGAAACGGCTGCCTGGTCAAGCGGTGGCCTACTGGTAGGCGGCCTTGATGGGAGTGTTGATGGTGGTGTTTGCCTGCTCTGCCCGGTAGGCGGCGCTCCAGAGAGGGCGGTCTTGGTCGGGGTCTCCGTACACGCTTCCGCCGCCGTCGCAGAAGTAGTTGAGGCGCTGGCCGGCGAGCGAGTCGGTGGCACCCCCGGCGAATGCGCACGTCTTGCCGTTGGCGAGCTCGATGATCAAGGGGGTGGGGACGGGGCCGCCCGGGATGTGGAAGTTGTTGCCGGGGAGTGTTTCGGTGAGGGTCAGGCGCCGCATGAGGTTCGGGTCGGCTCCCATGCACAGAAGCACCGGATGCTCCGGACCCACGTCCGGAGCGAAGCAAGGGTCGAGGATGGTGCTGTCGGCTGAACAGCGCCAGGCGTCTGTGCGCTGGGTCTTGGTTGAGCTGCTCCAGCACGCCCCGACCAGGTCCTCGGTGACCGTGATTCCCTTGGCGGGGGCGCTGCCGCCGACGGCCCATGGAGCGATGGAGTGGACTTCGGTTCGGGTCAGCCGCGGAATGGAGGGGGCTGGAGTCGGGCTCGGCTTGTCCGCGACAGCGGTGGGTGCGGTGACGCTGTTCGACGGCTCTGGAGCAGGCGGCCGGTCGTCGTCCCTGGCCAAAGGGGCGGATGTGGTGGCGCCGGCAGACGGCTCCGTCGGTGAAGCATCATGCGGGAGGAGACTGAGGAGCACAGCGCCGAGAGCACCGACGGATGCCGCGCTCGCGATGAAGGCCCCGCGGCGCACCCAGATTCCGCGTCTGGTCGGCCGGCGCTTGGTGTCTGTGCTCCAGGCCGGGTCTTCGACGGTGGGAATGCGCCACTGTGTGGCGATCAGCTCGTGGACCGCTGTCTGCTGCTCTGGGGCGGGGATGATCTGAGTTGCCGCGCTGCCGAGTAGGTCGGAAGTGACCCCGGCGAGGTCCTTGGCGGGCGGGCGCTGGGAGGGCTTCTTGGCCAGACAGGCCGCGAGCACTCCCCGGAGCTCTTGAGGTACGCCTTCGAGGTCGGGTTCCTCACCCAGCACTCGGTACGCGACCACGTCTGGGGCTCCCGTCCCGAACACAGGGCGGCCGGTGGCGGCGTAGGCGACGAGCGCGCCCCAGGCGAACACGTCTCCCAGGCTGTCCGTAGTGCCCTCTCGGTACTGCTCTGGACTGATCCAGCCCGGAGTGCCGGTCGTGACGCCAGTGCGGGTGACTGCGGTTCCGTCTGTCACGTGGGCGATGCCGAAGTCGAGAACGCGGGGGCCGTGTGGGGAGAGGATCACGTTGGCTGGCTTGAGGTCGCGGTGCACGACCTTGGCGGCATGCACTGCGGCCAGCGCGGCCGCTGTCCCGGCCGCGAACAGGTTCAGCTGGACGCCGGACAATGGGCCCTGCGCAACCAGGTGCTCGTGCAGGGTGGGACCCGGTACGTACTCGGTAACCAGCCACGGGATGTCGGCGGTCGGATCTGCGTCGATGAAGGGGACCAAGCACGGCCCGGAGACTCGACGGAGCACCGCCGCCTCGCGGTGGAACCGGGCGCGGAACTGAGGATCAGCGGCGAACTGAGGGTGCACCGCCTTGAGCGCAACCCTGCGGGCCTGGTCATCCAATGCTGCGTACACCGTGCCCATGCCGCCTGAGCCGAGACGGCCGATGAGCCTGTACGAGGCGATCTGCACCGGGTCGCCGGGAAGGAGCGGGCTGATCACAGAGCTCAAGGCAGATCCCCAACGATTGAGCACGGAGGCGGGTCACGCGGTACCGTCCGAACGGTAGCGGGCAACTCAATCCCCATCGCAACCGCGGTGCCGGCTCTGATGGTCATTCGGCATGCTGAGGCGGAACGATGGGGCGACGCTTCGGTCTACGGAGGCAGCGTTCCGGAGCCGACCTGGCTGGCGGAGATGCTCGCCGATTACTGGGACCTGCGGCAAGCAGGCCACCGGGTGTGGAGGGGCGGATGGGCCGGTCAGGACCGCCAGGTGGCTCCCATGACCGACCCCCCTCCGCGGCTGTCTCTGAGTTCAGCAGACTCGAGGCAATACCCGCGGAGGTTGGCCGACACTTTCGGCGACACGATAAGCCTCCGTACACGCCCCGTCGATGGGCTCACCGTTGGTAAGGCGTCGCATCCGCGGGTACTCAGGGAACTGGAATCCGCGTGCACATCCTGGCCTGGATACCGATAGTGGCTGCATGGACCCGGTTGTCGTGGCACGCATCGTTGTTGAGGAACGTCATCCTGCTGCTCGGGCAGCGTTTCTGGGTGGCAGCGTCGTGACAGAGCGCCGCACCTCGATGTCTGACCTTGACATCGTGGTGTTGCTGCATGGAGCTCCGGCCCCGTATCGCGAGAGCTTCCAGCATGGCGACTGGCCGGTTGAGATGTTCGTGCATACGGAGAAGACCTGGCACGAATTCGTTGAGCGGGAGATGCGCAAGCGCCGGTCACCGCTGCTGTGGATGTGTGCAGACGGGGTGCTGCTCTTCGATGAGGACGGACTTGGTGAACGGCTTGCCGCTGAAGCCAAGCAGATGGTTGCCGTGGGTCTTCCCGCTGTGCCGGTCGAGGAGATTGAGGACTACCGCTATGCGATGTCCGATCTCCTGGACGATCTTGCGGGGAGCGTCGACGGGGGCGAGCGGCTGTTCATCGTGACGGAACTGGCGAGGCGGACCGGGGAGCTGGCCCTGGCCCTCGACGGGGCCTGGAGCGGAGGGGGGAAGTGGCTGGCCCGTCGCCTTGAGACGGCTGTGCCTGGACTCAGTGCGCGTCTGCACAGTGCGGTCCGTGCGGCCTTGGATGGGCACAGCGAGGCCTTGATCGGTGTGGTGGACGAGGTACTCGTTCAGGCCGGCGGGCGGTTGTGGGCCGGGTACCGTCGCGGCGGAGCGGCGTGACGGTGACGCTCCGCCGCGTGGCCCGAAGGGCACCTCGCCCCTTGGAGCTTTGGCCGCGACCGACGCACCTTCTTGCGCGGCCGTGCTCGAAGGCTCCGGACCGCTCGTCGTAGCTGTGGAGGAGCAGCCCAGGCAGCTCGGCAGGAGTGGACTGCTCGAACACCACGTGGCGTGCCCCTCGTCTCCGGGCAGCGGAGTGGTGTTCGTGCACGGAGCCGAGCGGCTGGACGTTGGGGAAACGAGCGGCCAGCAGGCGTAAGTGGTGGTCTTGCCGACGTTGTCTGGGGCGTTGAGGCTGATGACCATGGCGGCGCTCAGGATGCGCGGATCGGCATGTCTAGGACGGACTTGATGGCCTCGACGTTGCTGGCCGCGAAGTGGGCCAGCTCCGGCGGCATCAGGTTGAGTTGCCGGATCGCTTTCGCCGTGAACGGCACGCGTACGACCTCATATCCGCCCCGCTCGGGCTTGTCGAACTCGGTGCCGGTACGTACCTTGATATCCATTTGGTCCAGGCGCGCGGCGAAGATGTGCTGGACACCGAGGCCGTTCTCCAGCGAGTCGGTGATCAGGTGCACGAGCTCGGCACGGCTGAGCTTGCCGCCGAGCTCCTCGAATACCTCTCGGTGCAGGGCGTCCTCGATGGTCACGTCGTCGGCCTCGACACCGCCGCCGACCGTCACCCAGTAGGGGTCCCGGCCGGGCTTGGTCCGCTTGATCAGTACGAGCTCGGCGCCGTCCAACAGGATGGCCCGTGCGTTTCGCTTGGTGATCACCTTGTTCTCGTTCCTCTCTGGGGTACCGTCTGCAGCCCTGCCGTGATGTTGTGGGGGGAACGCGCTTGCTGCCGCGGCGCTCGCGGACCGCGTCCGCCACGAGAGGCGCGCGGACTTGGCGAGCCGGGACGGCAAGCTGACGTCGCTGTTCTTCCTGTCGAAGATCGTCGACCCCCACGCCGACGAGGAGGACCTGCTGCTGGCGCCGGCGCGGAAGGAGGCCGCGCGCCTGGCGGCTGAGATCGATGCAGGTGCGGAGCCCGCAGGCTCTTGCTGCCAGATGCGGGCGTTTGCCTGGCCTTGGGCCGGTTGAAGGCCCGGCACGCGCCCGCTGGCTGTCAGGTTGTTGTGGACCAGGCTTCGACGAGCGAGCTCACTGAGGCGAACCGCGTCTGTGGATCTGTTGCTGTGGCTTGCTGGATCACGCCCAGTTGGCTGCGAGTGCCGCGCCATTGAGTCTCCTCGTCGCCAGCGTCAAGGAGGAGCCGCAGAGCTCTGCCGAGGTTGAACACGGTCGTCCGGACGTCGATGACCGAGCCTCGTACGAACTCCTCCGGCGCCATGTACCTGCACCGGCTTCACGCTCGTACGCGGGCTGACCGAGGCGGTGGCGAGAGAAGGCCGCCGCTGGGCAAGAGCTGCTGTCCCAGCTACTGAGGCGACCAGCCGGAGACTGAGTACGTCCTCGAACGCGCGGTAGGCGACGAGGTCGATCCTTCGGCCGATGACCTCCAGCGCGACGGCGCTGTGAGGCGTGAAGTCCCCTGCGATGCAGACGACCCGGGGGTTGCTCCAGTCGACTGCCCCAGCGGCCTCGTAGCCGAGCCGGTCTGCGACGAGGCGCTCGAACTCGTGGTGATTGTCCTCCAGCCACGCCAGGTACGACAGGGCCTGCGGGAGCAGCTCCTTGTCCCGGGTCCGCTTGTACTCGATGATCACGGGCGTCCCGTTCTTGTCCAGGCCAAGGGAGTCGATACGGCCTTGGTGACGTCCGGTGGGGTACTCGCTGGCTAGGAACCGGATGCCCAGCATCGTCTCCATGTTGGCTTCGATTAGAGCCTGCAGCTCCCTTTCCAGGGCAACGGCCGACCCCTGCATCTCCGTAGCCGTCCCGTCGTGAACACGAAAAGCTCTGAGATCACTCACCGGCATGCCCCTGTTCTCCTGACTCAGATCTAGGGAACCGAGAATCACTCGGCAGCCACCGTTATTCCCAGAACTCACTTACAACCTGCGGAAGTCGCGAGGCGGCCGGATCATAGCGTCGAGTCACGGCAGGGCCAAGCCTGTTCCGTCGTGAGAGTCATGGAGCAAGACCAGTGCCGGGATTTGCATTCCGGTCCTCAAGCTCCAGGGAGTTCCGATGGTGCCGCAGTTCATGGATGTGAGAGAGACCGCTCAGTACCTGAACATGTCGGTGCAGTGGGTGTACAGGGAAGCCCCTCGGGCGGGGCTCGCCGTCTACCGGTTCGGCGCCGGCCGGAACGCCAAGATCCAGTTCAAGGTGTCCGAGATCCAGGCCTGGGTCAAGCAGCAGAAGGTAGATACGGCATAGAGGGGTCGGTGCTGGAGGTGATCGCGTCGAGACCGACGCGATCAGGGCCCACCACGTGTTGGCGCTGGCATCGGGCACTTGTGTGCCCCCGGCAGGGGGCGGAGTCCGTCCGTAGGCGACCTAGCTGTATTGCCCAGTGAGGTTGGGGACGCGGCTGGCGGGTGGTTTGCCTGCGAGCGCGGTGTGTCCGCGGTGGTGATTGTAGGTGTGCAGCCACTGG